>NZ_NPBI01000006.1:0-898976 GCF_002272715.1 Paenibacillus sp. 7516 | reverse complement strand
GGCTGGAAATTCAATGAATATGAGATGCGCGGAGTTCCAGTTCGTCTCGAGATTGGTCCTCGCGACATGGAAAATGGTGTATGTGTGCTTGTGTCTCGGATCACAGGTGAGAAAAAAGTAGTAGAGCAGGCGAATCTGGTGGAAGAAATTCAGAATATGCTAACCCAGGTTCAATCTGATATGCTAGAACGTGCACGCACATTTATGTCGGACAACTTCTACTCTGTAGATACACTCGATGAGATGAAGGAATTGATGGAAAACAAACGTGGCTTTACGCTGGCCGGCTGGTGCGGCTCTGAAGCTTGCGAAGATAAAGTAAGAGAAGTAACAGGTGCAACAAGCCGGAACATTCCGTTCCAGCCTGCGGAAGAAAAGCATACGTGCCTGGCTTGTGGTGAAAAGGCGAAGAACACAGTAGTGTTTGCAAGAGCCTACTAGGTCTCATTAACATCAGGACTATTCACCGTATGAGTAAGTAATGGAAGGCTTCTGTCGGATAAAATGAGTCGGTGCGGGTTCGGATCGGGGACATTTTTGATTGCAGAAGCTTTTCATGTTTTAAGGGGGTACAAGGAGGAACACGATGAGTGGATTTGAGGAGAAACGAAAACGGTTTGAATTGTTGATGAAACAGGCAGAGCTACCTGCAGGTCTGACCGATCCCTATTTTCTGGACGGATGGATTGAACAGGTAGAGACGAATCGCAGCAACCGGGAATGGCACATCCTGATCAGTAAGGATACGTTGGTTCCTGCACCGATCTATCGTACGTTTAGCCTGCATATTCAGGAGAAAATGAATCATATCGCCAAAATTACATTTGGTTTTAAGTATACAGAGCAAGTGCAGCCAGGTGATATCGTCAGTGAATATTGGAATCTGTTTCTGGAATGGGTCACTCGCGAGATTCCATCCGTAAATGGATGGATGAACCGGACTACTTTTGAATGTGAAGCAGATTTGCTGCAATTGACCATGAGTGATTCTACATCGATGGAACTGGCGCGCAAGAAACAGATTGACCAGGCGATTGCAACATTCTATGAAAAGTATTTTCATCTCCCGCTCCGCATTAAACTACAGGTTGGCGAAGTGGGAAGCAATAAGGAAGCGATGGAGCAGTTCCAGGCTCAGAAGAAGGTTGAGGAGCGACAAGTCATTGAACAGATGATGAGCGAAGTAACCGAAATGGAAGCTCCGGAAGACGAAGATCAGGGCGATGTACGCTTGCAGATGGGCTATGAGATCAAAGAGCCAGCTGTACCGATGCAGGAAGTCCAGGATGAAGAGAAGAAAATTACGCTTCAGGGCTCGATCTTTGGTCTGGACCGCAAGGAGCTGCGGAATGGAAATACACTGTTCACCTTCTATCTGACTGACTTTACAGATTCAATGCAGATGAAGATGTTTGCGAAGACTAAAGAGGATGTTAAAATTCTGAGCCTTCTGGCCAATGGGAAATGGGTCAAGGTTCGCGGACGCGTAGAGTACGACCGGTTTATGCAAATTCCTGAACTGGCCATGATTCCTTCGGATCTGACCGAAATCAAAGCACCTCCATCACGAAAAGATACCGCACAGGAGAAACGGGTGGAATTCCATCTGCATTCGACCATGAGTACCATGGATGCTGTAACCTCCATTGATAAATACGTGAAAACTGCTGCGGAGTGGGGACACCAGGCAATTGCCGTCACCGATCACGGTGGAGTACAAGTCTATCCGGAGGCAGCCAAAGCAGCGAAGAAAAACGGCATCAAAATGATATACGGCCTAGAGGCCAATGTAGTGAATGATTCCGTTGCCGTTGTCTTGGCACCACAGCCAATTGATCTGAAAACAGCGACCTACATCGTATTCGATATCGAGACGACGGGTCTATCCGTTACACAGAACAAGATTATTGAGATTGCTGCGGTCAAAGTGCAAGAGGGCAAAGAGATCGACCGGTTTGCCACATTTGTAAACCCACATGAACGAATTCCGTACAACATTCAGCAATTGACCAACATTACGGATGAGATGGTCAAAGATGCACCGGAGCTTGAACCGGTCATTCGTGACTTTGTTGCGTTTGCAGGTGATGGCGTGCTGGTCGCGCACAATGCACGATTCGATATGGGCTTTATCCAGGCGTCCCTTAAAAATTTGGGCATGCCTGAGCTTCCAAACCCTGTGCTGGATACGTTGGAATTGGCACGGCTTTTGTATCCAAAAATGAAAAACCACCGACTCAACACACTGGCTGACAAATACAAAGTCGCACTGGAAAGCCATCACCGGGCCATTGATGATACGATTGCACTTGCTGGAATCCTGAATGGACTTGTGAATGATGCCGCCCAGTTAAAAGGCTTAACCATGCTGGACCGGTTGAACGATTACGTTGGGGTTGATCTGTCGAATACACGTCCATTCCACTGCGGGATTTACGCATTGAATGATGTTGGCAAGAAGAATTTGTACAAGCTGGTGTCCTTGTCTCATACAGAATACTTCAAGCGTGTCCCATGTATTCCGAAGTCCAAACTGGTCGGCTTGCGCGAAGGACTGGTCATTATATCCGGTTGTGAAAAAGGAGAGTTTTTCGAGGCAGTTCTGAATAAATCACTGGAAGAGGCCGAAGAAATCGCCGAGTTTTACGACATTTTGGAGATTCAACCCCTTACGATGTATATGCATCTAGTGGACAAGGGACTTGTGGCCACACCGGAGGAACTGAAACTTGCGGTTCGTAAAGTAGTTGATATCGGAGCCAAATTGAACAAGCCGGTTATTGCTACAGGCAATGTGCACTATTTGGAGCCGAGGGACAAAATCTATCGGGATATTACCATCCACGGAATTACCGGTTTCAGTCCGCTGAAAGACCAGCGAAAACCGGATGCCCATTTTAGAACCACAGCAGAAATGCTGGAGGAATTCCAGTTCCTGGGTCAGGACAAAGCCTACGAGGTTGTCGTCACGAATACGATAGAACTTGCTGATCGCTTTGAGGAAATCAAGCTGTTCCCGGACAAACTGTTTACGCCAATACTGGAAGGTGCGGACGAAGAAATTCGGAACACCTGCTACAATACGGCAAAGTCAATATATGGTGAAGACCTGCCTGAAGTCATAGTGGCACGTCTAGAGAAAGAGCTCCAGCCGATCATCAAATACGGTTTCTCCGCGAACTATCTGATTTCGGAGCGTCTGGTGAAAAAATCGAATCAGGATGGATATCTGGTAGGCTCCCGGGGATCGGTAGGTTCATCGGTTGTCGCTACATTCCTCGGTATATCGGAAGTTAATCCGCTGCCTGCGCACTATATCTGCGTAAATTCGGAGTGCAAGCACAGCGAATGGTTCCTGGACGGAAGTGTACCAAGTGGATTCGACCTTCCAGAGAAGGAATGTCCTGATTGCGGAGGCAGGCTGAAGGGAGAAGGGCAAGATATACCTTTTGAGACGTTCCTTGGCTTCAAGGGGGACAAGGTTCCCGATATCGACTTGAACTTTTCGGGTGATTACCAGCCACATGCTCACAACTACACGAAAGTACTCTTTAGTGAAAAAAGTGTGTTTCGGGCTGGGACCATCGGTACAGTTGCCGAGAAGACAGCCTTTGGTTTCGCCAAGAAATATGAGGAAGAGCATCATAAGAAATGGCGCGGAGCAGAATTGAATCGACTGGCTTCAGGTTGTACTGGGGTCAAGCGAAGCACGGGGCAGCATCCCGGGGGAATTGTCGTGGTGCCGGATTATATTGAAGTGGAAGATGTCACTCCTGTTCAATATCCTGCGGATGACGTTACTGCAGAGTGGAAAACAACGCACTTTGATTATCACGCCTTTGAAGAGAACTTGTTGAAACTGGATATCCTAGGACATGATGATCCGACTATGATGCGGATGCTGCAGGATCTGACCGGGGTCGATCCAACCACTATTCCGATGAATGATCCGAAAGTCATGAGCATGTTCAACTCTACGGAAGCACTGGGAGTAACTCCTGAACAGATCCGTTCACCTGTTGCAACCTTTGGTGTGCCGGAGATGGGGACGAAGTTTGTGCGTCAAATGCTTGTCGAATCCCAGCCGTCGTCTTTTGCCGATTTATTGCAGATTTCGGGGTTGTCCCACGGAACAGGGGTATGGCTTGGAAATGCACAAGAATTGATCAAGAACGGTACATGTAACATTAAAACGGTAATTGGTTGCCGGGATGATATCATGCTATTCCTCATCTATAAAGCGGGGATGGATGCAAGTCTGGCCTTTAAGATTACAGAGAGTGTTCGTAAAGGGCGGGGGTTGCCTCAGGAGTGGATTGATGAGATGAAAAACTGCAAAGTGCCACAATGGTACATTGACTCTTGTCTCAAAATCCAGTACATGTTCCCGAAGGCACACGCGGCCGCTTATGTCATTTCGGCAGTTCGTACTGCATTCTTCAAGCTGTATCATCCTATTGAATTCTACGCAACCTATTTTACAGTTCGTGCAGATGAGTTTGACATCGAGCTGGTGTGTCAGGGGTACGATGCGATCTATCGGAAAATTGTTGAAATTGAACAATTGGGTTTCCAGGCACCGCCAAAAGAAAAAAACATGCTTCCTGTGCTTGAGATGGCTCTGGAAATGGCAGCTCGTGGATTCTCACTCAAGCCGATTGATTTGTATCGTTCTGAAGCTACGAAGTTTATCGTAGACGGAAATGCACTGGTTCCTCCATTTTCTGCACTGGCGGGAATCGGCGATAATGCTGCACGTAATATTGCGGCGGCAAGAGATCATGGTGAGTTTCTGTCGATTGAAGATTTTCAGCAAAAATCGAAGGCAAGTAAAACGATTGTCGAACTATTGTCTGGCATGGGTTGTTTCCGGGGGCTGCCGGAAAGCAATCAATTATCCCTGTTTTAATGGAAGCTTAACCCGCCAAAAAAACGCCTGTCAGAGGGTTGCGTAATTTTTTCTTCATTAGTACGCAATTGACCTGAAAGATCGCTTACTTGTCACTATTACCAGACTATGTTATAATTTCTGAAGTGAACGAGATAGTACGAATTTCTGAAGAGTGGGGAAACCCACTCTTTAGTCTTTGGTATACAAGAATCTTGGGTATTACGAAATTGTCGGCTTAACATGTCGGCGTAACCTAAGTTGGAGGTTATCGGTTTTGAGCACAACGAAGATTAAATCTACCGTGGAAGAAATGATCCAACCCTACTTGAATGAACAAGGCTTCGAGCTGGTTGACATCGATTACGTCAAAGAAGGCAGCAACTGGTTTTTACGGGTGTATGTCGACAAAGAGGGTGGCATCG
Organism: Paenibacillus sp. 7516; assembly: GCF_002272715.1. Taxonomy (NCBI): domain Bacteria; kingdom Bacillati; phylum Bacillota; class Bacilli; order Caryophanales; family Paenibacillaceae; genus Paenibacillus; species Paenibacillus sp. 7516. Next base: position 893,663 of record NZ_NPBI01000006.1, on the reverse strand, counting down.
ACATTGATGATTGTGTCTTGATCAGCGAACAGCTAAGCGCCAAGCTGGATGAGAACGATCCGATTCCAACCGTCTATTTCCTTGAAGTGTCTTCTCCGGGAGCTGAACGTCCACTGAAAAAAGCGGAGGATGTTGCAAAATCCGTAGGGAAAAATGTATTTGTTACTACCTACGAAGCAGTGAACGGAATGAAGGAGTTTGAAGGTAAATTGCTTTCCTTTGATAACGGGGAACTTGTGATCGAAGCAGGCAAGAAGCAGTACACGGTTCCTTATGATAAGGTTGCCAGTGCGCGCTTGGCCATTCTGTTTTAAGTGCCTTGTTCACTTTATTAATGAAAAAGACACATCTCACGATAACGGCAAGGTGCTCATGAGTTTTGAGCCTTTCGCCGTTTTACGTATGAGATGCCATGTTTGAAAGGGGGATCAACATTCATGAGTATGGATTTTATTGAAGCAATGAATGAATTGGAGCGGGAAAAAGGGATCAGCAAGGATGTGCTGTTTGAAGCGATTGAGGCGGCATTAATCTCCAGCTACAAACGTAATTTCAACACCGCTCAAAACGTGCGTGTTGATATGAACCGCAACACTGGAGTTATTCGTGTATATGCACGCAAATTAATCGTGGAGGAAGTCCTCGATTCACGCACTGAAATTTCTTTGCCTGCTGCACGTGAAATTAACCCACACTTCCAGCTGGAAGATATTGCGGAGATTGAGGTTACGCCGCGCGATTTCGGACGTATCGCCGCACAGACTGCCAAGCAGGTAGTGACCCAGCGGATTCGTGAAGCCGAACGCGGCCTGATCTACAACGCTTTCGTAGACAAGGAAGAGGATATCGTTACGGGAGTGGTGCAGCGTCAGGATTTGCGCAATATCTACATCGATCTGGGCAAAATCGAAGCGGCACTGCCGTTAACCGAATTGATGCCGAATGAAAAATTTGTTCATGGTGACCGTATTAAGGCATACATCACCAAGGTCGAGAATACGACCAAAGGGCCGCAAATCATTTTGTCCCGCACTCATCCGGGTCTATTGAAACGTCTCTTTGAACTGGAAGTTCCTGAAATCTTTGACGGAGTCGTTGAGATTCGCTCCGTTGCACGTGAAGCGGGCTTCCGCTCCAAAATTGCCGTCCATTCCCGCAATGAGGAAGTTGACCCGGTTGGATCATGTGTAGGCCCTAAAGGCATGCGCGTGCAGACCATTGTGGGTGAGCTGCGCGGTGAAAAGATTGACATCGTTCGTTACTCCGAACAGGTAGACGAATATGTGGCTAATGCATTGAGTCCTTCCAAAGTGTTGGAAGTTCAAGTGTTTGAAGAAGAGAAGATGGCCCGTGTCATCGTACCGGACTATCAACTGTCCCTCGCTATCGGCATCAAGGGCCAAAATGCCCGCCTGGCAGCGAAGCTGACCGGCTGGAAAATCGATATCAAGAGCGAGAGCCAGGCGGAACAGGAATTCGGCAGAGAAAAAGATTCTTCTTCAGAAATGCACCAAGATTCCGTCTCCGTCGATTAAAGTAAAGCACGGGGGGGCGCTAACGTATGAAACAGAAAAAAGTACCGCTGCGCAAATGTGTGGCGTGCCAAGAAATGATGCCCAAAAAGCAACTGATCCGTATCGTTAAAACGCCAGAGGATGAAGTGCTGATCGATTTGACTGGCAAAAAGTCCGGACGTGGCGCTTATTTATGCGGCAAGGAATCCTGTTTTAAACTTGCACTCAAAAACCGGTCTTTGGATCGGGCGTTGAAGGGCAAGGTTTCACCTGAAATTTACGAGCAATTGGCTGCTGATTTCGCTTCGGTTGAAGATGATTTCATCGCAGCGCAGGAGCGTGATCATGATGAATAACAAAGCATTGTCTTATCTGGGACTCTCCATGCGTGCAGGCAAACTGGTGACAGGTGAAGAAATCGTGCTCAAGGCGATCCGTTCTTCCGAAGCTAAGATGGTTATTGTTGCGGGTGACGCCTCGGCCAATACACAGAAGAAATTTCGCGACAAATGCGGAACCTACAAAGTTCCGCTAGTGATCGGATTTGACCGGGATAGTCTGGGTTCAAGTATCGGTAAAGAAACGCGGGTTGTTCTTGCGGTAACGGACCGTGGGTTTGCAAAAATGATCTCCAAGCAAGTCGGTATAATGTCGGAGGTGGAGTATATTGAGTAAACAGGAAAACAAGGATAAATTGCGAGTTTATGAATATGCGAAGTCCCTTAATATGAGTAGCAAAGAAATTATAACCATTCTTAAAAAACTGGATATTCCCGTAAACAATCATATGAGCGTCATGGAGAATGGTTCAGTGGGTAAGGTGGAACAATTTTTTAAAGATATAAAATCCACTGCCGCATCCAAACAGAGCAGCGAGGCTAAACCAGTCGCTACTTCGTCCGTGCGCAGTGAAAAAACAGTGGACAGCAACAAGCCGGCCGGCGGAGCGAACACGCCGAACAACAGTAATTCATCCGGTAGTCCCGTACAAACAAAAATACAACAGGAAAAGCAGGTAGGTATGAACAATAGACCAAATTCAAACAATAACAACGGCTCCCAAAGACCCAGCGGCCAAGATAGCCGCAACAGAACAAACTCTTCCCAAGGCTCCAGCCAGGGCGGACAATCAGGTAATCGTTCCAGACCTTCGCAAGGCGGACAAAGTAGTACAGCTTCACGTCCACAAGGCGGGCAAAGCAGCACAGCTTCACGTCCACAAGGTTCAGGACAACGGCCTAACAACAGTGGTGGCGGTCAAGTGAGAAGCGCTGGACCAAGCAACACTGGCAATGGTGGCAACCGTAGCGGAGGCCAAGGGCAGAATCAAGGTCAAGGTCAGCGCAGAGGTGGACAAGGAAATTCCGGTAATAACAACAACGGTAACCGTTCAAACAGTGGCGGCGGCGGACGTCGTTACGATGACAACCGTGGCGGTAACTTCCGCGGTAACCGTGGTGGCAAGAACAACCGTAACAGAAACCAGCAGCAGTACCAGCAACGCGAGAAAATTGATAACACACCTAAGAAAATCATCGTACGTGGTGATATGACTGTCGGTGAAACAGCGAAGCTGCTCCACAAAGATGCTTCCGAAGTTATCAAAAAACTCATTGGTATGGGTGTTATGGCTACAATTAATCAAGAGCTCGATATCGATACAATTCTTCTGCTCGCAGGTGAATTCGGTGTTGAGGTTGAAGTGAAAATTGTGCTTGAAGACGATCGTTTCGAAACTGTGGAAGAGAATGATGATCCTGCAGATCTGGAATCCCGTCCTCCAGTTGTAACGATTATGGGTCACGTTGACCATGGTAAAACAACACTGCTTGATGCCATTCGTTCCACGAATGTAACGGGCGGCGAAGCTGGCGGAATCACGCAGCATATCGGTGCCTATCAGGTAGAAATCAACAACAAAAAAATCACATTCCTGGATACTCCGGGTCACGAAGCGTTTACAGCGATGCGTGCTCGTGGTGCACAAGTAACGGATATTACCATCATCGTTGTTGCTGCGGATGACGGCGTTATGCCACAGACTGTCGAGGCCATTAACCACGCAAAAGCAGCGGGTCTTCCAATTATCGTTGCGGTGAACAAAATCGATAAGCCAGGTGCAGATCCGGACAAAGTAAAACAAGAACTGACCAACTATGAACTCGTTCCGGAAGAATGGGGCGGAGATACCATCTTTGTTAACGTTTCGGCGAAACAAAGAATGGGTCTTGAAGGTCTGTTGGAAATGATCCTGCTCGTTGCTGAAGTGAACGAGTACAAAGCGAACCCGGACAAACGTGCCCGTGGTACAGTGATTGAAGCCGAGCTGGACAAAGGACGCGGCCCAGTTGCCCGTATTTTGGTACAGCACGGTACGTTGAAAGTTGGAGATGCCTTTGTAGCAGGTAACTGCTTCGGTCGCGTTCGTGCAATGGTGAACGACAAAGGTCGCCGTCTGAAAGAAGCTGGACCTTCTACTCCTGTAGAAATTACAGGTTTGACTGAAGTTCCAGGTGCGGGAGATCCGTTCATGGTATTTGAGGATGAGCGTAAAGCTCGTTCAATCGCTGACAAACGTGCGATTACGCAACGTGAGTCCGATCTGGGTACCAACACACGTGTAACACTGGACGATCTGTTCCAACACATCAAAGATGGTGAAATCAAAGATCTGAATGTCATTATCAAAGGTGACGTTCAAGGTTCGGTTGAAGCATTGAAGGGTTCACTTGCAAAAATCGAGGTTGAAGGCGTGCGCGTGAAGATCATTCATAGCGGTGCTGGTGCAATTACTGAATCTGACATTATCTTGGCAGCAGCTTCCAATGCCATCGTGATCGGTTTCAACGTTCGTCCTGATAATCAGGCGAAAGTAACTGCAGATCAAGAGCAAGTAGACATTCGTCTTCACCGTGTCATCTATAGCGTAATCGAAGAGATTGAACAGGCGATGAAAGGAATGCTTGATCCGATCTACAAAGAAAATGTAATCGGTCATGCTGAAGTTCGCAGCACGTTCAAAATCAGTAAAGTGGGTACCATTGCAGGATGTATGGTTACCTCCGGCAAAATTACACGTTCAGCGGAAGCGCGCTTGATTCGTGATGGCATTGTTCTTTACGAAGGTAAGCTTGATTCACTGAAACGTTACAAAGATGATGCCAAAGAAGTAGCTCAAGGCTACGAATGTGGTATTACTCTTGATAACTATAACGATCTCAAAGAAGGCGACGTTATCGAAGCCTTTGTTATGGAGACGGTACAACGATAAGCAAGGAAGCATGAGGTGAACAACTATGGCCAAGATTCGTACAGGTAGAGTGGGCGAGCAGATCAAGAAAGAATTGAGTGTGCTCATCCAGTCCGAACTGAAAGATCCACGTATCGGCTTCATTACCGTAACAGGTGTCGACGTGACTAACGACTTGTCGCAAGCCAAAGTTTATCTGAGTGTCTTCGGTGAACAGGAGCAAAAGGATAACTCGCTTAAAGCACTCGAGAAAGCAAATGGATTTTTGCGTTCCGAGCTGGGCAAGCGAATTAGACTTCGCCATGTACCTGAATTGATATTCAAGATCGACGAATCGATCGCTTATGGCAGCCGTATTGAGAAGCTGCTTGGCGACATCGGTACCGACAAGAACGAATCCCAGTAACAGCATAAAGGAGACGGCAATGCACACTTATGAACAGGCGCTTCAGGCAGGAATGCAATTCCTGCTGGAGCATGATGATTACCTGGTCGTGTCGCATGTACAGCCGGACGGTGACGCAGTCAGCTCGACGGTAACAGTGGGCTGGCTGCTGTCATGTCTGGGGAAGACATTCACGATGATCAATGAAGGTGAGATCCCGCAGCGGATGCGTTTTTTGTGGGGCGCAGACGAAATCGTGAACATGACCGAACAACCACCGCAGCGTAAATATAAAGCAGTGATTTGTGTAGACTGTGCAGACTTTGCAAGAGTGGGCCTAACTCGCCATTATTTCGAAGAAGATGCTGTTATTCTAAATATTGATCACCATCCCACCAATGATGCTTATGGAACGGTTAATATCATTAAGCCGGATGCAGCAGCTACTGCAGAGATCCTGTTTGATTTTGTAAACTTGTTCCCGGTGACGTTGAATCAAGATGCTGCAACGGCTCTCTATACAGGGTTGCTTACAGATACAGGCGGATTCCGGTACGCGAATACCAGTCCAAATGTAATGTCAACAGCATCCAAATTGCTTGAGCATGGTGTAAATGGACCGTATCTTGCGCAAATTTTGCTTGAACAGGTTACGCTTCCCCAAGTTCGGATATTGAATCAGGCGCTTTCAAGTCTGCAGATGACAGAGGATGGAAAAATTGCCTGGGTGGTTATTACGCCCGAAGATATGATTGCTTGTGGAGCGGCCAATGAGGATCTCGAAGGCGTTGTAAACTATCCCCGTAATATTCAAGGTGTAGAAGTTGGGATTTTTTTCAAAGTCATCAACAATAACGCGGTAAAAGTGTCTCTTCGGTCGGCAGGTAAAGTCGATGTTGCTGCGCTTGCACAGACATTTGGCGGAGGAGGCCACGTACTGGCTGCCGGGTGTCGTGTGGAAGGTGAGTTGGAAGAGATTGTAGCCAAAGTGCTGAAGCAGGTGAATGCGCAATGGTGAAACCGCTTGAAGGAATTTTGCCTGTATACAAGCCGGCAGGATTCACCTCGCATGATGTTGTAGCCAAAATGCGACGGATTCTGAAAATGAAGCGTATTGGACACACCGGAACGTTGGACCCACAAGTTACAGGTGTACTTCCGCTGTGCCTCGGACGGGCCACACGGGTAGTCGAATACATGCAGGAACTTCCGAAAGAGTACTTGGCAACACTACGATTGGGCCTGTCTACGGACACGGAGGATCTGACAGGTGCGGTTATTGAACGTACGGAAGAACCAGTCCAAGTTACCGAGGAACAGGTGCTTGAGGTCCTGAATCAGTTTAAGGGTACGATTTCTCAGGTTCCACCCATGTATTCTGCGGTAAAAGTCGACGGTAAACGTTTGTATGAGCTTGCACGTGAAGGCAAAACAGTGGAGCGGAAAAGCCGTGAGGTTACGATTTACGAGATTGAACTGACCGGAATCGAAACGAATGGCGACACGACAGATATTTCCTTCCGGGCATTGTGTTCCAAAGGGACATATATTCGAACATTGTGCGTGGATATCGGCCGAGAACTGGGATACCCATCTACCATGGTACAGCTTGAGCGTACCATCTCTGCAGGAATCACAGCGGATCGGTGCTTGCGATTTGAGGATGTGGAACAGCACATGGCTGCAGGTACGCTGGCTGAAGTGCTGATTTCGGTAGATGATGCCGTTGACTACATGCCTGCCCATAAAGTTCTAGAGGACAACACCAAAGGCGCTCTCCAAGGTCAGAAATTGTCTGCACGTTTATTGGAGCCGCCCGTGGAACAGCCTGGACTTTTGCGGTTATATGCTCAGGATGGCACATTTCTCGGTATTTTCGAACGGGATGAACATAAACCAACAGTTCGAGCGGTTAAGGTATTTTTACCGGAATAAAGAGGCCTTGAGTTTAGGTTCATGTGATGTTAAGCTCGGTCTATCAAGTGAAATGCAGGTGAATGATTGTATGAAAACCGTAATGCTAACGTATCCGCAAACATTAACTTCCGATGAATTGCGTAGACAACCCCAGGTGCTGGCCATTGGCCAATTTGACGGATTGCATCTCGGACATGCAAGCGTCATTCTGTCAGCTGTCCGCATTGCTCGTGAAAAGGGCATGCAGTCAGCGGTGATGACCTTCCATCCGCACCCGAAGGAAGTCATGCGCAAAGGTGATTACGAAGGTTACTTGACGCCCCTGAGAGATAAGGAAGATATCTTGGCAGAGATGGGCGTTGATGTGTTATATGTTGTGGAATTTAATGAAGAATTTTCACAGTTGACGCCGGAGCAGTTTGTACATGATCTGCTGATTCCGCTTCAGACACGAACGGCGGTCGTTGGTTTTGACTTCCGTTTTGGTCACAAGGGGGCGGGTGATGAGCAGATGCTTCGTTCGCTGGGCAGCAATGAGATGACTGTGGAAACTGTACCTCCATTCCTGCTTAATGGTGAGAAGGTCAGCAGTTCTTTAATTCGTGGTTTGCTTAAACGTGGAGAAATGGATGAAGCGAGTCAGTGGCTTGGACGTCCATACAGTATTAGAGGCACGGTTATCCACGGAGAGAAACGCGGCCGGACCATTGGTTTCCCAACTGCCAATCTCGAATTGACAGACCATTATGTGGCACCTGCGAAAGGTGTGTATGCTGTACGCGTATATCATGGGGAGCAGTCGTTGCGAGGGGTAATGAACCTCGGTGTGAAGCCTACATTCCACGATAGCGGTATGAAGCCTACATTTGAAGTACATGTGCTTGATTTTGAAGGGCATCTCTATGACGAGGAACTGAAGGTTGAACTGGTTCACTATATTCGGGAAGAACGCAAGTTTGACTCCATCGACGCTCTGATCAGCCAGATTCGGGAAGATGCCTTGACTGCGGCAAGACTCTTAGGTTGAAATTTTGAGTAAAATGTATGTTTACATTTACTTTGGTTAGGCAACTATGATATAATGTACTACGTTGTCGTTTTGGACAACAGACAACCTTGGCTTGGTTGCACGCTCTCACCGGCGGTAACGAGGCTAATGGCGATTATAATGAAGGAGGTGAATAGGATGGCATTGACTCAAGAACGTAAACAACAACTGATCGACGAGCACAAAACTCATGAGTCCGATACTGGATCACCTGAGGTGCAAGTTGCTATCCTTACGGAAAACATCAGAAGTTTGACAGACCACTTGCGTACGCATAAGAAAGACCACCACTCACGTCGTGGACTTTTGAAAATGGTAGGTCAACGTCGTAAGCTTTTGGCTTACGTGAAAAACAAAGATGTTAAACGTTACAGCGCATTGATCGAGAAACTCGGATTGCGTCGTTAATTATCGTACATGTTTTCAAAACCAACCTGGCTGTTTTCCGTCGTTCCTCTGTATTGAGGACAAGCGGAGTTTACAGCCGGGTTGTTTTGTAGATGAACATGTTGCCATATATTTGTAGATGACAGCTCCGCAAGGAGCTTTTGTTTTGCAAGTTAATGAATGCAGGACAAGCAGGAAATACTGAGAAAATGCAGAATCCATTGTGTTAGGAACGATTAGAAGGAGGGATTTCATGGAAAAGCGTGTTGAAATGCAGCTTGGTGGAAGAACGCTTGTGCTTGAAACAGGACGTTTGGCTAAACAGGCAAATGCTGCTGTTAAAGTAACATACGGAGATACGGTTGTTTTGTGTACTGTTACAGCCTCAAGCGAACCGAAAGATCTGGACTTTTTCCCACTCACGGTGAACTATGAGGAAAGATTGTATGCTGTAGGTAAAATTCCAGGCGGATTCATTAAACGGGAGGGAAGACCAAGCGAGAAAGCCATTCTTGCCAGTCGTCTGACAGACCGTCCAATTCGTCCATTGTTCCCTGAAGGTTTCCGTAATGATGTACAAGTTCTTAACATCGTTATGAGTGTTGATCAGGACTGTGAACCACAGATTGCTGCCATGATCGGTACATCGGCTGCACTAAGCATTTCGGACGTACCATTCAACGGGCCAATCGGTGGCGTAAAAGTTGGACGTATTGATGGCGAATTCATCATCAACCCAACCATTGCACAGCTTGAAGTCAGTGAAATTGAACTCGTTGTTGCAGGAACCAAAGATGCCATCATGATGGTAGAGGCAGAAGCAAACGAAGTTCCGGAAGAAGTCATGCTTGAAGCCATCATGTTCGGACATGATGAAATCAAAAACATTGTTGCTGTCATTGAAGAACTGGTTCAAGTGGCCGGCAAAGAAAAAATGGCTGTAAAACTGCACGCTGTAAATGCTGAAGTGAACAGTGCTGTACGTGAATATGCGAGTGCTCGCTTGGTAGAAGCAGTTAAAATCGCTGAGAAGCATGCTCGTCAAGATGCGATTGATGCAGTGAATGACGAAACCGTTGCTCATTTTGAAGAGCAATACATCGAGACTCCTGAACTGCTCAAAGACGTGAAGGAAGTGCTGCACGACATCGTCAAAGAAGAAGTGCGCCGCTTGATCACACATGATAAGGTTCGTCCGGACGGACGCGGACTTGCTGAGATTCGTCCAATTGAGTGTGATACATCTTTGCTGCCGCGCACACATGGTTCCGGTTTGTTCACACGTGGTCAAACACAAGCACTTAGCATTTGTACGTTGGGTGCATTGGGTGATGTTCAGATTCTGGACGGAATCAGCTTGGAAGAAACCAAACGCTTCATGCATCATTACAACTTCCCGCCATTCAGCGTGGGTGAAGCTCGTCCTTTGCGTGCTCCAGGCCGTCGTGAGATTGGACATGGTGCATTGGGTGAACGTGCTCTTGCTAAAGTTATTCCTTCGGAGACGGACTTCCCGTACACCATTCGTCTGGTATCAGAAGTATTGGAATCAAACGGATCAACTTCACAAGCAAGTATCTGCGCAAGTACGCTTGCCATGATGGATGCTGGTGTACCAATTAAAGCTCCGGTTGCAGGGGTAGCTATGGGTCTGATCAAAGATGGAGAGCATGTATCCATTCTTAGTGATATTCAAGGTATGGAAGATCACCTGGGTGACATGGACTTCAAAGTAGCAGGAACACCTGAAGGTGTGACAGCGATCCAGATGGATATTAAAATTGATGGTATTGATCGTCAAATTTTATCCGAAGCTTTGGCTCAAGCTAAAGAAGGCCGTATGCATATCCTGGGCAAAATGACTGAAGTCATGAAAACACCGCGTGAGCAGCTGTCTCAATATGCGCCTAAGATTACGACTATGCATATTAATCCGGATAAAATCCGTGATGTTATCGGTGCTGGTGGTAAAATTATCAATAAAATCATCGAGGAAACTGGTGTTAAAATTGATATTGAACAGGACGGACGGGTATTTATCGCTTCTTCCAATCAGGACATGAACGATAAGGCAAAATCGATTATCGAAGGAATCGTACGTGAAGTGCTGGTCGGCGAGATTTATGTCGGCAAAGTAAAACGTGTTGAGAAATTCGGTGCATTTGTCGAAGTTCTGCCAAACAAAGAGGGTCTGGTTCACATCTCACAACTGTCAACAGAGCGTGTTGCCAAAGTAGAAGATGTTGTAGCCATAGGTGATTCCATTACCGTTAAAGTAACGGAAATTGACCAACAAGGTCGCATCAACTTGTCCCGCAAAGCAGTATTGACGGCTGAAGCTCCGGCGCAGTCCTAAGCTCTGCCTTACTTTTTACAGATCCATTGAATGAAGAGACAGAATGTGATTTCTGGCTCTTTTTTTAACGCCTAAAATCGGAAACGTTAATACGTTTCAAAAGACTGCCTGAATTTGTTCATATTCTTGCCCTTGTCCTCATATGATGGGGACAAAGACGGCGGGAGGATGGAACTGTGAAAAACCAATCTAAAAAGCTGGTTGCAGTTCTGGCGGGTGTGGCGGCTGTCATACTGGTCGGACAAGTAGGCAGTGTACGTACATACATTACGGAGATTCGGGATGGCCCGGGGACACAAAATGCATTTGATATGTTTCAAGAGGCGACTGGAGAGGATGCCCTGTTGTCGGCGATCCGGGATAAAGCGGCCGAAACAAAAGTAGCTCCGGTCGACGCCAAAGTGGACAGGGTATGGAAGGCGATACCGGGATATAACGGCTTGGAGATTGATGTGGAGGCCACGTATCGCAAAGCACTGGGTGGTAACCTCAATACCAAAATTGCATATGTTTATCGTCAGGTTGAACCAGAAATCCAGCTCAAGGATCTTGGGGCTCACCCGGTATACCGGGGGAATCCGGCAAAGCCGATGGTTTCGTTTATGATTAATGTGGCTTGGGGGAATGAGTATATCATCTCGATGCTTGACACGCTCGATGCCGAGAAGGTGAAGGCGACCTTTTTTCTGGATGGAAGCTGGTTAAAGAAAAATGCCGAACTCGCCAAAGAGATTCAGAAACGAGGTCATGAACTGTCCAACCATGCGTATTCTCATCCGAACATGAGTCGATTGAGCGCAGAACGGGCCAGACTTGAGATAAGCAAGACAGAGGATCTGCTCAAGGAGACGCTAGGGGTGGAAAACCGCTGGTTTGCTCCCCCGTCAGGTGACTTTAATCAGAAAACCGTAGACATTGCCTCAAGCATGGGGTTGCAAACGGTCCTCTGGACACTGGACACCGTCGATTGGAGAAAGCCAAGTTCAGCTTCAATTGTAAATAAAATTGGGGCTAAAGTGGAAGCGGGTACGTTAATTTTGATGCATCCCACTGCATCCTCGTCAGGAGCACTGAAAGGCATGATTGATTCAATTCGTGCGAAAGGCCTCGTTCTTGGTACTGTGAGTGAGACGTTATCTTCGGAACGCATAAAAGCTCCAGCGGTTGAGTGAGCGGCGTTTTTTTGTTAATATCAAACAGTTGGAACCAAATGTCGATTTCATTTTTTTGAGATCAGGGCAATTATAGAGATGTAGGAGGGCCAACCGTGAAAAAAATTCAGCTGGGCAATGGCCTCAGGGTAGTCATGGAACAGATTCCGACCTGTCGTTCCGTGTCTTTTGGTATATGGGTCAAGACAGGATCGCGCAACGAGCAGCCTGTTAACAATGGAGTATCACATTTTATTGAGCACATGTTGTTCAAGGGAACGGATCGTTACGATGCCAAGGCAATTGCGGAACAGTTTGATGCTATCGGTGGTAACGTGAACGCGTTCACTTCAAAAGAATACACATGTTATTATGCTAAAGTATTGGATGAGCATCTGCCTATCGCTGTAGATGTATTGTCGGACATGTTTTTCCGTTCCAAAATGGATGATGGCGAGCTCATCAAAGAGAAAAACGTCATCCTGGAAGAGATTTCAATGTATGAGGATACACCGGATGATATGGTACATGATCTGATGGCTACGGCGGCTTATGGAGAGCATCCACTGGCTTACCCGATTTTGGGTACGGAGGAACGGCTCAAGGCGATGGATTCTAACGATCTGCGTGCTTATATGAAAGAGCACTACACCATTGAGAACACAGTGATTAGTATTGCAGGTAATATTGATGACAGTGTAATTGAGTTGATGGAAAAACACTTTGGATCATTTGACGTTCATGGTGCGGCAGAACAGATTACTGTCCCCAAATTCCAGAGCGGGCAGCTCTTTCACAAAAAGAAAACGGAGCAGAACCACATCTGTATTTCGTTCCCGGGCTGCAAAATTGGAGACCCACTGCAGTTTGCCATGGTAGTATTGAACAATGCTATTGGTGGCGGCATGAGTTCCAGACTGTTCCAGGAAATTCGTGAAAAACGCGGACTGGCATACTCCGTATATTCCTATCACAGTTCACATGCGGACAGCGGTCTATTCACGATATATGCAGGTACTGCACCAAAACAAACAAAAGAAGTGTTGGACCTGACCAAAGAGGTTCTGCAGGATCTTGCAGTTAACGGTCTGACGGAAGATGAACTACGCAAAGGAAAAGAACAGCTGAAGGGAAGTCTGATTCTCAGTTTGGAAAGCACGGGAAGCCGGATGAATCGTTTGGGTAAAAACGAACTGATGCTGGGCAGACACCATACGCTGGATGAAATGATCGCCAAAATTGAACAAGTAACGATGGAAGATATCGATGCTGTACTTGACCTGATGTTCGCGGAGCCATTTGCGCTTGCTATGGTCGGTGCCTCTGATCGCACCATTGCTGGATTAAGAAGGGATGATTTTGTTGCATTACGTTCAAATTCAAAAGTTACCGGGCAATGAAGATATTAAACTGCCACAAAAAATGTCGGAGCTTGCATCAGGCTTTGATGTAGTTGCTGCGCTTCAGGAGGACGTTGTATTGCAGCCGGGACAGCGCACGCTGATTCCGACTGGTCTGGCTATGGCTATGCCTGCGGGCCTTGAAGCACAGATTCGTCCACGCAGTGGCCTGGCGTTCAAACACGGCATTACCTGTTTAAACACACCGGGTACCATCGATGCAGATTACCGGGGTGAGGTTAAAGTGCTTTTGATTAATCTGGGTCAGGAGCCTTTCACGATTGTACGGGGTGAACGCATTGCCCAGATCGTGTTTCAGACTGTGCCTGCTGTTGAACTAACCGAAGTGAGCGAACTTTCGGAAACGGTTCGCGGCGAAGGTGGATTCGGTCATACCGGAAAATAATAAATGGCTACGAATGATGAAGGGCCTTCCCATGCGGGAAGGCCTTTTTTGCTTGGAGAAGAGATAGGAAATGTTTTCACCCCCCTGTGGGCCCCTGCATACGATAAGGCATACATGTGGTGAAAGGAGTGACGTCCCGATGCTGACCGGAGTCCGGATAGTAGTCCTGGGCGGAGATGCGCGGCAGCTTGAAGTCATTCAAAAATGCGCAGAGCTGGATGCCACAGTGAGTGTGGTCGGTTTCGACAAGCTGGAGCGTTCTATTCCGGGGATCGAACATCATGAGCTGGAGGATGAGGTGTTGGCATCTGCGGATGTGCTGGTGCTGCCCGTGGTTGGATGTGATGATCAGGGGAAAGTGAGCACCTCATTCAGTGACTTGCCGATTTTCCTCAAAAAAGAACAGATAGCGGCATTGCCAGAGCATTGTATTGTTTTCACAGGAATGGCAAAGCCATTTTTGCGTGAGTTGTGCGTGGATAACGGCTTGCGGCTTATTGAGGTATTGGATCGTGACGATATTGCGCTCTACAACTCGATACCGACAGCTGAGGGAGCGGTCGCTATGGCGATTCGGGAGACGGACTTCACGATCCACGGGTCGGAATGTATTGTGCTTGGGCTCGGCCGAACAGGATTCACAATGGCGAAAACGCTCCAGGGTCTTGGGGCAAATGTACGGGTGGGAATCAGGCGGGAAGAAGATGCAGCTCGGGCTATCATCATGGGCTGGAAGCCTTTCATGACAACGGATTTGGCCGCTCAAACCGGGGCAGTTGACTTGCTTTTTAATACGATACCGACTATGATAATCACAGCACAAATCCTGTCCAGAATGCCGCAAAAAGCAGTCATTATCGACCTTGCATCCGCTCCTGGCGGCTGCGATTTCAGATATGCTGAAAAACGCGGCATTAAAGCGCTTCTAGCGCCAGGCCTCCCCGGCATTGTTGCTCCCAAAACGGCTGGCGGCATTATTGCCGACGTGTTGATCCGTTTGCTTTTGGAAGAACAAAACGCACGGGAGGTTGAACTATGAACTGGAAGGGTAAAACGGTAGGTTATGCGATTACAGGTTCTCATTGTACGTTTGAAGAGGTTATGCCGGTAATTAGCCGGTTTGTGGCTGAGGGCGCAAATGTCATTCCGATTATTTCCAATTCGGTATTAACAACGGATACACGCTTTGGTACGGCTCAGAACTGGCATAAACAGTTGAAAGATATAACCGGTAATGATATTATTTCTACAATTGTTGAGGCGGAACCGCTCGGGCCAGCCAAATTGCTTGATGTGCTCGTGATTGCTCCCTGCACAGGGAACACCACCAGTAAGCTGGCTAATGCGATGACCGATAGCCCTGTGCTGATGGCAGCCAAAGCCCAGATGCGGAATCAGCGTCCGGTAGTGCTTGCCATCTCCACAAATGATGGTCTGGGACTGAATGCCGCGAACATCGCCAAACTGCTTGTGGCAAAATATATGTACTTTGTACCGTTCGGGCAGGATGATCCGGTGAAGAAACCAAACTCGTTAGTAGCAAAAATGGAGCTTATTCCGGAGGCATGCTGGAGTGCACTGGAAGGTAAACAGTTACAGCCAATGATTGTGGAACGTTCTGCACAGGCTTAATTGTTTATTAACCAAGTTTAACCAATGCTTACGGGTTTGATTTCGCAGTGGAGAAGTTCCAGGATAACGGTTATACGCATGAAGAATTGAACTTGGTTAGGTAGACAAAGAAAATCATGGGGGACGATATGTCGGAAGTTTAACAGCTTTCTGTGTACGCGTTCCTGTCGTTGAAGGGCATTCCTGCTTGCAAGTGAAATGATCGCAAGCGGGATGCGTTCATGAAGATATGCATGTCGTGATCGGTGTACAACCGAGCTTCAGTTTGTGAATTGCTATGAGCAATCTACAGAGGAAAAACGGCATATAATGTCGTAATCATTGCTGAATTTATTGCATCGGAACGCTCCCTGGGTTGATCCATTTGTTGATTTGACCGTGTCCAGTCTTCTTGCGTACACAAATGGAGGAATTAAGATGCGTATCATGGTACAGAAATTTGGAGGCACGTCGCTCTCTACAGTTCAGGCGAGAGAGCACGTGCTCCGTCATATTAAACGTGAACTTGAGGCAGGACTTAGTCTTGTCATTGTTGTGTCCGCTATGGGCCGCCGGGGTGAACCCTATGCTACAGATACACTGCTCGACTGGGCAGCACAAAATGGTAATTCGCTGTCTGCACGTGAAAAGGATTTATTATTGTGCTGCGGTGAAATCATATCAGCTACAACGCTCAGCAGTCTTCTGGAACATGAAAACATCCCCACCACTGTACTGACTGGTGCGCAGGCAGGCTTTGTGACGGACGACAATTTCGGGAATGCCCGGATTTTGGATGTCCGTCCTGTTCGTGTGCTGGAGGAGCTTCAAAAGAATCGTGTTGTTATTGTTACTGGTTTCCAAGGGCAGACAGAGAGCGGGGACTTTACCACTTTAGGTCGTGGGGGTAGTGATACATCAGCGACGGCACTGGGGGCAGCGCTTCATGCGGAGATGGTGGATATCTATACTGATGTAAACGGCATTTTGACTGCCGATCCGCGAATTGTAGAGGATGCACGTCCGTTAACTGTGGTGAGCTATGCGGAGATCTGTAATATGGCGCATCATGGGGCCAAGGTTATTCACCCCCGAGCAGTTGAAATTGCAATGCAATCCCAGATTCCTGTACGCGTGCGTTCCACTTTTGCAGACAGCGAAGGAACCCTCGTTACCCATCCGGAAGGCTTCCAGGATGTGCAGACAGGCATAGTAGATCGTTATGTGACGGGTATTGCTTACGTTAGCAATGTTACCCAAATCACAGTAGATGTACCTGGAGGCGCAGATCGACTGCAGCTGAAAGTCTTCAAAACAATGGCTGAAAATTCGATTAGTGTTGATTTTATTAATGTTACCCCTTCAGGAGTCGTCTATACGGTATTTGACAGTGACTCTGAAAAAGCAATTCAAGTATTGCAAGAGATTGGTCTTAAACCTCAAAGTCTGTCCGGCTGTGCCAAAGTTTCGGTGATCGGCGGTGGAATCAACGGTGTGCCTGGCATCATGGCAAGAATCGTTGAATCGTTAACAATGGCTGACATTCAGATTTTGCAATCGGCAGATTCGAACACAACCATCTGGGTACTTGTAAAAAAAGAAGATATGGTTCAGGCCCTGAGGGCGCTTCATACCTCATTCGAACTTCATCTGTAATTAGAAGCGATCGGAGCCAGACCTGTTTTGAAGGAGGAAATCGAATTGGACTTTGGAAGATTGATTACAGCAATGGTCACTCCGTTCAACGAACAGGGGGAGATTCATTGGGAGGAAACTGCAAGGCTTATAGACTATTTAATTGCAGATCAAAAATCTGAAGCACTTGTGGTGTCCGGTACGACCGGTGAATCTCCTACACTTAGCGACAGTGAGAAGGTGCAGCTTTTTGAGTTTGCAGTAAAGCATGCTGCAGGAAGATGCAAAATCATTGCCGGAACAGGGTCTAACAATACTGCCCATTCGATCCAACTGACTCAAGAAGCTGAACGTGTCGGCGTGGATGGGGTCCTTTTGGTCGTTCCTTATTACAACAAACCAAGCCAGGAAGGCATGTTCCAACATTTTGAAGCCATCGCGAGCTCAACCAAACTGCCTGTGATGCTATATAACGTACCAGGGCGTACCTCAGCCTGCTTGTCTGCGGCCACAACGCTTCGTCTGGCTCAGATACCGAATATCGTGGCTACGAAAGAATGTGCTTCTTTGGAGCATGTGACACTCGTCGCTGCTGGTGCACCCGATCACTTTAAAGTATATACGGGAGACGATGCGTCAGGTTTACCAGCGATCACGGTGGGGGCATACGGCATTGTTAGCGTCGCGAGCCATGTGGTTGGTTCAGAGATGAAGCAGATGATTGATTCCTTTGTCGGCGGAGACACTCAAAAGGCAACGAAATTGCATCAGCGGCTTTTCCCTGTGTTCAAAGGTTTGTTTGAGTGTCCTCAGCCTTTGCCGAACCCGGTTGCAGTGAAATATGCACTGACGTTACGTGGGATGAATGTAGGTTCTGTACGTCTACCACTCATTGCTCCAACCGAAAACGAGCAGGACTTTATCCGTGCCTTGTTTAATGAATAGCAGTCACATGTCTTAAAATTATTAATCTTGGCAACCTATTTTAAACAGACAGGAACCGCTCTTCTGCGAAAGAAGAAGCGGTTCTTTTTTCGCTTTTTTGGGTTGTTACAACCTTGCTGATAAAGGGAAACCTAGGGCTCAACGACAGAGTGACTTGTTTTTTTTGTTTTTAATCATGTATAATGATGTCAAGTGACTGGGTGCGGTATTTTTTTGAAATTGAAAGCGACATCGTTTCGAGATGTGGCTTTGCGGTGAAAAGGGAAGGAACGGCTAAGAAGGAATGATTTCAAATCCAACTTGTTGGTGAAGGGGAATTACTTCGAAGAACTTCTTCCAAATATCGTGAATAAAGGTGTTCTTTTGCATACATGCCTATCTATTGGGTTTGTCATGTGGAGATTACTTTTTTAACTTACAATAAATAAAATAATAAGGTACGACGTCCAACTACCATAGGAGGTTCAGATTCATTTGTCTAAGAAAAATAATAACGATAAACTGATGATTTTTGCACTGGGCGGCGTAGGCGAGATTGGTAAAAATATGTATGTCATCCAATACGCTAACGACATTGTAGTCGTAGATGCTGGCCTTAAATTCCCTGAAGAAGATATGCTTGGAATTGACATTGTCATTCCTGACATTTCGTACTTGACTGAGAACCGTGACAAAGTAAGAGGTATCATTTTGACTCACGGTCACGAAGATCATATCGGTGGATTGCCGTATGTTCTGAAACACCTTAATGTTCCTGTATACGGAACCAAGCTTACACTCGGACTGGTGGAAAACAAGCTGAAAGAAGCCAATTTGCTGGGTGAAACAAAACGCATTCTGATTGATGCTGATTCCGAGATTCAACTTGGATCGGTATTGAAAGCAACATTCTTTGCTACTAACCATAGTATTCCGGATTCCGTTGGTGTATGTGTTGAAACACCAGAAGGTGCTGTAGTTCACACAGGTGACTTCAAATTCGACCACACACCAGTAAATGGTCAATATGCGGATCTTCAACGTATGGCACAGATCGGTACAAATGGCGTACTTGCGCTTTTGTCTGACAGTACCAATGCGGAGAAACCAGGCTTTACGCCTTCTGAGAAAAATGTTGGTATCGTTCTGGAAGATATCTTCCGTAAAGCGAGCCAGCGCGTTGTTGTGGCTACCTTTGCTTCCAACGTACACCGGATTCAACAGGTCATTAATGCAGCAGAAGTGACTGGCCGCAAAGTGGCTGTCATTGGACGCAGCATGGTGAATGTTGTAGGTATTGCTTCGGATCTGGGCTATCTGGATATTCCGGACGGCATGATCATTGAACCTGAAGAAGTAGGTAAAATGGCTGCTGACCGTGTTGTTATCCTCTGCACAGGAAGTCAAGGCGAGCCAATGTCTGCATTGACTCGGATGGCTCGTTCTACTCATCGTAAAGTAGACATTCTTCCTGGAGACACCGTTATTATCGCAGCAACACCGGTACCAGGTAATGAGAAGTATGTGGGCCGTACCATTGATGAATTGTTCCGTCTCGGAGCTAATGTGCATTACAGTGGTGCGAACAGCGGTGTACACGTATCCGGACACGGTAGCCAGGAAGAGCTCAAGCTGATGCTTAACCTGATGAAACCTAAATTCTTCCTACCAATTCACGGGGAGTTCCGTATGCAGCGCCGCCACGCCGTTCTTGCTGAATCTGTAGGTATTGACCCTGATAACATCTTCATCACGGATATCGGTGAAGTAGTTGAGATTCAAGGCGGAGCAGCACGCAAGGCTGGTAAAGTTACTGCAGGCAACGTACTGATCGACGGATTGGGTGTAGGCGATGTAGGTAACATCGTATTGCGTGATCGCAAACTGTTATCCCAAGATGGTATTCTTGTCGTTGTAGTTACCCTGAGCAAACAGGATGGTAAAATTGTATCCGGTCCGGATATCATCTCCCGTGGATTTGTATACGTACGGGAATCCGAAGGATTGCTTGATGAAGCCAACCGTATTGTCAGCAGCACTCTGCAAAAGTTGATGAGTGAGAACGTAAACGAATGGGCTTCACTCAAAACGAATGTAAAAGACGCACTGGGACGCTTCCTGTATGAGCAAACTCGTCGCAGACCGATGATATTGCCAATTATCATGGAAGTTTAAAATACATTAAAATTATATATTCAGGCACACAGTCGCCCCTGATCTACGAGTAATATTGGACGGTTCCTCGTAGATCAGGGGCTTTTTTTGTTTTTTACGGAATGGATTCATGGAGGATGCGAGAGATTTTTGGCAGGTCATTGGGTATAAGTAGACTGGAAAATTCCCCATACTAAGGAATACATTAAAATGGTTATGGGGAAGGGGATTAATATAATGAGTGAGTATATAAATGGCAAACAGACATCCAAGTCCAATCAACCCGAGATTGAGACACCAGGCATGCCTGCCCAAGATGACAAAGGATTGGCTCCGGTTACAGAGGCCATCCAGCAGTTCGGACAGACTCAGTCACCTGCAGGAGAGTCCAATATTTTCTGTATGACGATTATTGGACAGGTTGAAGGTCACTTGATTCTGCCTCCGCAAAACAAAACCACGAAGTATGAGCATATTATCCCGCAACTGGTTGCTGCTGAACAGAATCCCCGGATTGAAGGCATCCTGATCATTCTGAACACCGTGGGAGGAGACGTAGAGGCAGGGTTGGCCATTGCCGAGATGATTGCTTCTCTGAGCAAGCCTACCGTTACCGTTGTTATTGGGGGAGGACACAGCATTGGGGTTCCAATCGCAGTAGCTTCCACCTATTCATTGATTGCCGGAAGTGCAACAATGACGATTCATCCCATCCGGATGAACGGACTGGTCATCGGGGTCCCTCAAACATTCGAGTATATGGAGAAAATGCAGGAACGGGTTGTTCGCTTTGTCACCACGCATTCAAATATTTCGGAGGACATGTTCAAAGAACTCATGTTTAAGACAGGGGAATTGAACCGGGATATCGGTACCGCTGTAGGGAGTGCTGATGCAGTCAAATACGGATTAATGGATGCGGTTGGCGGTATTGGACAAGCCATTGCGCAGCTGAACAAACTTATGGGAGACAAGAGACAGACCCTGCAGGCAGGAGGACTTCCACAATGACCATGTATACTGTAATGCCGCCGGAACATCTCTGGTCGGGGATGTGGAATGAAGGGGAGGATACGCGTGAAGTCAAGATTAACGGTTTATTGATGCAGATCAGACCGGTTAGTGAGAGCGAAGCTGTTATCGTACGTTTGCTTGACTGCCCGCTAGAAGCGTACCTTGATCCCGCCAATATGCCTGGCTCCAAAGTTCCTCTTTCCGGTAACCCGGGACCAACATAACACGACGAAAAAAGACAAATAGGGCAAGAAAAGAACATATGTACGGATTATATTTGTATGGTATAATATTCTTCTGGGGGTGACCTGATTTTGGCCAGAAGAAAAAAGAAGAAGAAAAAAGGCGCTGCGTTCAGCGGCGTTTTAAAATATGAAATCTATGGTATTGTGCTCATTACTCTGGCGGTTATCGCTCTATCTGGAGAAGCAACGGTAGGACGTTCACTATCCAAAATGTTCGGATTAATGCTAGGGAAGTTCTATTTTGCCATTCCGCTGGTTGGGATCTACTACGGATTGATGGTTATGATTCATCGAAGGTGGCCAAGCGGTTGGACTACTCGCAAGACCGGACTTGTTCTTCTGGTGTTTGCGTTAACGTTGATGAGTACCGTATCTGCAATGCATCAGAAGCTTATCCCTGTGGGTGCGCTCGAGCCTGGAGCGGTTATTACACAAGTACATAATGATATGCAGACCGAACTGCTTCAACCGGCCCCAGATGAACATGATTCCATGTTAAATAAGGATATAAGTGGCGGCTACATTGGGGCTGCTCAGTTTGCTCTGTTCCTGTGGTTGTTCGGCAGTCTTGGCGCGCGTTTAATCATGATCGTAATGTTTATTATCAGTTTTATGCTGATTACGAATCTGTCCTACGTTGATCTGGTGCGTATATTCAGAACCAAAGTATGGGATGCCGGCAGTTCGATCTACAAAAAGCTGGAGTCCAGACCATCAGCACGATCTGCTGCAACATCCTCGGGAAAAAAAGGTGGAGCAGCACGTAAAGTGGTTCCTATTCCGGCAGATATCGAAGAAGATGAAGAGGATGATTTGGAAGAGATGCATCTTCCCAAACGTAAAGCACCCATTTTCTTTCAATTGTTTGGTAAGTGGGGTGCGGATCGGGAGACAACCAAATCAGACCGAGAGATGGAGCAAGAGCAGCCACCGGCAGCAGAGCAAGTGTTATATCGCGCTGAGCCGGACCATTTCGCAGAATCATGGAATGAAGAGCCATCATTTGTCTCAGATGTTCCAGCCTCTGCTGGAAGGACTGCTGCACCGAAAACCAGTTCAGCTCCGATTATTCGTGATTTCTTCGAACACGTCAGATCCGAGGATCATGTGAAGGATGACGATTTGGACGATGCGTACCCGTTTCCTGAGGACATTTCAGACTCCAGTCAGGATGACGACATTCCGATCAAAATTAGTGATGAACTGGTAGATGGAGCGGATTGGCCTGTAAACGAGGCGGGTGCTGATGACCTGAGTGAGATGGAGAACAGCCCGGAAGGACAATCTGGTGGGTTAAATGATTCATCTTCGGTGATGGACAGTGAAGGTGTTGAGGGGCAGGAGATGGAGCCTGTTAAACCGCCTCCACCACCTCCGAAGCCATATAAACTCCCTTCGTTCCGCCTGCTTGCTAAGCCTAATAACGGCGGTAAGGGTGGGGATCAAAAAGATTATATGCAAACTGCCCGGAAGCTTGAAGCCACACTGGAAAGCTTCGGTGTGCGGGCGAAAGTGCTTGAAGTTGTTAGAGGACCAGCAGTTACACGTTATGAGATTCAGCCGGATATAGGTGTAAAAGTTAGCCGAATTGTAAGTTTGACTGATGATATTGCACTGGCCTTAGCGGCCAAGGATATTCGGATGGAAGCACCGATTCCGGGTAAATCAGCGATCGGTATTGAAGTGCCTAACGGTGAAGTTTCCGTTGTAACGATGCGTGAGGTTATGGAAACATCCACGTTTCAGGATGCAGAATCCAAAGTGACTATTGCATTTGGACGGGATATTTCTGGTCAGACCATCATCGGCAACCTTGCTCGTATGCCCCATTTGCTTGTTGCAGGTGCTACGGGTTCTGGTAAATCGGTATGTATTAACGGGATTATCACAAGTATTTTGTACAAAGCGAAACCGGATGAAGTTAAATTTCTGATGGTCGATCCGAAAATGGTTGAGCTTAATGTATACAATGGCATTCCTCATCTGATGGCTCCGGTAGTTACGGATCCCAAGAGAGCCTCGCTGGCCCTCAAAAAGATAGTGGTCGAGATGGAGAAAAGGTATGAGCTGTTCTCCAAATCGGGTACACGGAACGTCGAAGGTTATAACAATCTGATGAAGGATAACCCGGCAGCCGTGTTGCCATACATCGTTGTTATTGTGGACGAGCTTGCGGATCTGATGATGGTTGCAGCCGGGGATGTGGAAGATGCCATTGCCCGTCTTGCGCAAATGGCGCGTGCAGCCGGAATCCATCTCATCATCGCCACGCAGCGGCCTTCCGTAGATGTCATTACAGGTGTAATCAAAGCCAATATCCCTTCCCGGATCGCATTCGGTGTGTCTTCACAGGTGGACTCCAGGACGATCTTAGATATGGGTGGAGCAGAGAAACTGCTAGGTCGCGGCGATATGCTGTTCATGCCTATGGGGGCCTCCAAGCCTGTACGGGTGCAGGGAGCTTTCATGAGTGATGAAGAAGTTGAGAATATTGTTAATTATGTGCGTGGACAAGGCGAAGCCCAGTACGATGAATCGATTGTTCCTGAAGTCGATGACTCCGTTCAAGCGGCAGATGAAGTACAGGATGAACTGTACGAGCAGGCTGTGCAAATTATATTGGAAGCGAAGCAAGCTTCCGTATCCTTGCTTCAGCGGCGCATGCGTGTGGGTTATACTCGTGCTGCACGTCTGATCGACTCAATGGAGGCTCGTGGCGTTATTGGCCCGTATGAGGGCAGTAAGCCTAGGGAGGTTCTAATTTCGCTGGAACAATATCAACAAAACAAAATAAGTTCTTAAGTACCACTAAGAATTGTATCTATGCAAGCCCCTGACAATAAGTTGGGGGCTTTTTTGTTGTTCATGGTCGTTGAGGTTTTGCCATGTTGTCCAATGATCGGATGATTTGGTGCATAGGAAGCAAGCAGGCTTGTCATAATAACGTTAGCGATTCTGTTAATCCCACAAGAGAAAGGTAGAGCACAGTCGATGCGAAAAATGAACATATGGCTTTTCACTGCGATCTTGCTGATGTCTGCATTGGGAATTCGTTATTTGCTCCCTGACCATTCGGCAACCCAAGAATCCAAACCAAATACTTCCCAGGTGGAAGAGAAATCGCTGCCCACCTTCAGCAGCAACACCGTGCAATATGGAAGTTATGGGCAGGATGTATACGAGCTACAAGGCAGACTGAAGTACTTAGGTTTTTACAATGGTAAAATCGATAGTAACTTTGGCAGCAGCACGCTAAAATCCGTAAAGTGGTTTCAATCTGAATTCGGTATGAAAGCGGATGGCGTGGTTGGCGCTAAAACTAAACTGAGATTGTACAATGCAACTAAACAATGGTCCCCGACCGAGCCTCCACTGCACAAGGAATCGTCAGGCCAGGGTACGGACAAAACCGATAATGCAAACAAAGAGCAGGACAACATGGGTTCCGCCAATTCCATGGGCTTATCGGAGAATGAAATTAAGATTATGGCCAATGCGGTATATGGCGAATCCCGGGGAGAACCCTTTGAAGGTCAGGTTGCTGTAGCAGCAGTCATATTGAACCGCGTTAAATCACCGAGTTTTCCAAATACACCATCCGGCGTCATTTTCCAGCCTGGTGCATTTACCGCTGTAGCTGACGGGCAGATCTATCTGGAACCCAATGCTCAAGCCCGTAAAGCGGTTGAGCAGGCTATGAATGGCTGGGACCCATCTGGCGGCTGTCTGTATTACTTCAATCCCAAGACGGCTACTTCCAAGTGGATCTGGACCCGTCCTCAGGTGAAAACAATCGGTCAGCATATCTTTTGTATGTGATGATGTTGGAAGCAACCAGAAGACGCGTCTTCGGTTGCTTCTTGCCTTTTGCATGGGTTAAAATGGTTGTTGCACTTGAGAGTTACTGAAATATTGCCTAACAAATGACGCCGTAAAGGGGTTTTGACATTTGAATACATCAGGATTTGAACGGGGCAGTCAAAAGGAGTTTCGTATCCATGTATTGCCCACTAAACGTTTCAAGACTTTTGCCATCTCGTTGTATGCAGGAGTCCCGCTGCAAGAAGAAACGGTCACCAAAGTAGCGCTTACGCCATTTGTGCTTCGTCGTGGAACCCAGTCTTATCCTGAAACAACGGAGTTTCGTGAACAGTTGGAGCATTTGTATGGAGCTGGATTTGGTTTTGACGTATACAAGCGTGGAGACTATCAGATTGTACAGTTCCGGATGGACACGATTAATGATTCCTTTGTAGGTGGGGATGAGCAGCTTTTGGACCGCTCCTTTGCATTTTTGGGAGAGGTACTTACTCGTCCGGCTATGGAAGATGGGCATTTCAGGAAGGCCTATGTGCATTCAGAACGTGAGACCGTCCGCAAACAGCTGGAGTCTGTTGTTAATGATAAAATGCGTTATGCGGCAGAGCGCTGTATCGAGGAAATGTGTAAAAATGAGCCGTACCGCTTGCATCCGTTAGGGAAACGTCAGGATCTGCCGGGAATCGAACCCGATGTGTTAACGACCACTTATCAGACGTGGCTGCAGCAGGCCAGCATGGATCTGTATGTCGTAGGCGACACGACGCTTGAAGAAGTGGAGAGTCTAGTTCAAAAACATTTTGATCTGAATCGTACCCATTCCTCAAACTATGTGACAAACCAGGCCGTCCGCGGTGACAAAGAAGTGGAGACGGTTGTTGAACGACTAAATGTTAATCAAGGTAAACTAAATATGGGACTTCGCACGTCCATTACGTATGGTGAGCCGCAGTATGCAGCAGCATTAATGTACAACGGCATTCTTGGAGGATATCCGCATTCCAAATTGTTCGTTAATGTTCGTGAAAAGGAGAGTCTGGCGTACTATGCTTCCTCCCGGTATGACGGACATAAAGGAATCGCAACGATTCAATCCGGAATTGAAATTCCTAATTATGAAAAAGCCGTAACGATCATCAAGCAGCAGTTAGATGAAATGAAAAATGGAAATATTAGTGATCTGGAAATGTCCCAGACCAAAGCGATGATCCGCAATTTGCTCAAAGAAATGCAGGATTCGGCTTTTGAGATGATTGCGTATGACTTTAATCGTCAGTTATCGGGCAAGGAGCGAACCGCTGACGAGCTGCTCGCTCAGGTTGAGCAAATCAGCAAAGAAAACGTTCGTGAGGCGGCAGAGCAATTCCGTCTGGACACGATCTACTTCTTGCGGGATGAGAAGGGGGAATAATTGGTGGAGAGCATACATTACGAACATTTGCAGGAAACACTGTATTACGAAGTCATGGATAATGGGCTTCATGTCTATGTATTGCCTAAACCCGGATTCCAAAAAACGTTTGCCACGTTTGCAACCAAATACGGCTCTGTAGACAATCATTTTCAGGTGAAAGGTCATGAAGAAGTTCAGGTTCCCGACGGTATCGCTCATTTTCTGGAACATAAAATGTTTGAGGAGCCAACAGGTGATATTTTTGCAACTTTTGCCTCCAATGGAGCATCTGCCAATGCATTTACGAGTTTCGACCAGACCGTTTATTTGTTTTCTGCGACAGAACATGTGAATGAAAATATACAAACATTAGTCAATTTTGTGCAAAATCCTTATTTTACTGACCAGAATGTGGACAAGGAAAAAGGCATTATTGCACAAGAAATTAATATGTATGCCGATAATCCGGACTGGCGTGTGTATTTTGGATTGATTGAAGCAATGTACCAAAAACACCCAGTCCATATCGATATTGCGGGAACGGTGGAATCGATCGGCACGATAACCAAAGAGACGCTGTATACGTGTTACAATACGTTTTATCATCCAAGCAATATGCTTTTATTTGTTGTAGGTGGAGTAGAACCTCAAGAAGTCATGGATATGGTTCGTTCGAACCAGGCGGAGAAAAACTACGAACCTCAAGGTGAAATCAAACGCATATTTGAACAGGAGCCCGCTGGGGTCGTGGAGGCTAGGAGAGAAGCACGGCTCGCGGTTTCATTGCCTAAGTGTCTGTTTGGCTTTAAGGAAACGGATGTTGGATTTTCGGGGGAAGACCTGCTCCGGCGTGATATGACGACCAAGTTAATGCTGGATCTTCTGTTTGGCGCTAGCACGGCCCTATTTCAAAAACTGTATGACGAGGATCTCATCTCGGATAGCTTCGGACATGAATACATTAGTTCGCCGCAGTATGCATTCTCTGTTGTTGGTGGTGATACGAAAGACCCGGATCTATTGCTGGCCCGCATACGGGAAGAGGTTGATGTCATTGTTAAAAAGGGATTCGAAGCTTCGGACTTTGAGAGAGCACGCAAAAAGAAAATCGGGGGATATTTGCGCATGCTTAATTCACCGGAGAATATTGCTCATGAATTTACACGTGAGCAGTTCCGTGGCGGTGATTTTTTCAACATGGTTCCGATCTATGAATCCATCACACTGGAAGAAGTAAATCGCAGACTGGAAGAGCATATTCGCTGGGAACAGCTGGCTGTATCGCTTGTCGTGAGTCCGTAATATGGAGAGGGGAACAGGACAAATGAAGCCGATTGGAGACATGACAGTACTGGTTACTGGAGCAAGCGGAGGTATAGGAGCAGCTATTGCAGAACGATTTGCAATGGTCGGTATGAACGTGGTTATTCACTATATGAAATCCCATGAGGCAGCCAATGAAGCAGCGAGAAGGTGCATGGAAAAGGGCAGCGGCAAAGTCATGACGGTGTCTGCGGATCTCCGCAGCCGGGAACAGATTGAGCGTATGCGTGAAAAATTGGAGTCTCATGGATTAATGCCTGACATTCTGGTAAATAACGCAGGCATATCGCATTATGGGTTGTTGTCCGACGTGACGGAAGAAATATGGGATGAAGTAATGGCCATTAATTTGAAAGGCACATTTCTGTGTACTCAGATCATGATGCCTCACATGATTTCACAGCGTTACGGACGAATCATTAACGTATCCTCCATCTGGGGATTATCAGGTGCATCTTGTGAGGTACTGTACTCCACCACGAAAGGGGGAGTGAATGCCTTTACAAAAGCTCTTGCGAAAGAGCTTGCACCTTCCGGTGTTACTGTAAATGCAGTTGCCCCCGGAGCGGTTCAGACCTCCATGCTGAATCATCTGGATCAAGATGAACTGAAAATGCTGGAGGAGGAGATTCCAGCCGGGAGACTTGCTCAGCCTGATGAAATTTCCTCCCTTGTTTATTTTCTCGCACTGCCGGAATCCGGATATATTAACGGCCAGATCATTAGCCCGAATGGCGGCTGGCTTACCTGAAGAATGGCAGTTTGGTGGTTCACGGCTCGCTGGATGATTTATCCTGAATATTAATTGCTCGATAGGCACATATTACAACTGTTGATTTTAAATCTCATGCGACTGCTAAGGAGGATTTATCATGTCAACAGAAAAAACGGTGCTCAGCAGTTTTGACACATGGAAAAAGTTCTTGGGTGATCGCGTACAGCAAGCAGAGAAGATGGGGATGAGTGAAGATACCATCAACAAACTTGCGTATGAGATTGGTGACTTTCTGGATGAGAAAGTGGATCCAGCGAACCATTCCAACCGGGCATTGAAGGAAATATGGGATGTCGGCGATGCTGAAGAGCGTCGTACGATTGCGCGCCTGATGGTCAAATTGGCCAAACAAAACGCATAAGATCCACCGATGGAGAGCTCCCGCAAGGGGGCTTTTCTCTAATGATTACAGACCTGTTCTTGTAATTCATTTTCTTTTTATATATCATTAACGTGACCCATTTTTAGAAGATGTCTCAGTTCGGTGTCCTTCGGGCACGATCTGCTGCTGTCGAACAATGTGGAATATTGCATTACGGGGTGTTTAAATGGAATCTAAACAATGGTATATGGAATATAAAATACATAAGAACAGACCCGGTTTGCTTGGGGACATTGCCTCCATGCTGGGGATGCTTGAAGTAAATATATTGACCATTAATGGTGTTGAAGGCAAAACAAGAGGGATGCTGCTCGAATCCGACGACGATGAGAAGATTCGTTTGCTGGGTGAAATGCTTGCAAAAGTGAACAGCATTACGGTTTCCGCTCTGCGCCAACCCAAATTGGTCGACATCTTGGCTGTGCGTCATGGCCGGTACATTGACCGCGACTCGGACGATCGCAAAACTTTTCGTTTCACACGGGACGAACTTGGGTTACTTGTGGACTTTTTGGGTGAAGTATTTAAAAGGGAAGGCAATCAGGTGATTGGCCTTCGAGGCATGCCTCGTGTCGGAAAAACGGAATCCATTATCGCCGGTAGCGTCTGCGCGATGAAACGATGGACGTTTGTTTCGTCTACTTTGCTTCGTCAAACGATAAGGAGCCAGCTCTCCGAGGACGAGATGAACCCAAACAATGTCTTCATCATTGATGGTATTGTAAGTACGATTCGTTCCAGTGAACGGCATTATAATCTGTTGCAGGACATTATGACGATGCCGAGTACCAAGGTCATTGAGCATCCTGATATTTTTGTGCAGGAATCAGAATATGACTATAACGATTTTGATATCATTATTGAACTTCGCAACAATCCGAATGAGGAAATTATTTATGATACGTTTACGGCCAGTTACACCGACGAACTGTAATGCTCCGTACGGAATCATGGAATAGATAGCAACAACCAAAGAGAAAAAGATAAACATAAGGAGGAGATAGCATGTCTGAACTGGGTCAGCAGTTAAGAGAGGCCCGGCTGCAAAAAGGGATGAGTCTCGACGATGTACAGGAAATGACTAAAATTCGCAAGAGGTACTTGGAAGCAATAGAGGCTGGGGACTATAAGGTGCTTCCTGGCAGCTTCTATGTGCGAGCTTTCATTAAAACCTATGCGGAGACGGTGGGACTAAACCCTGATGAGCTGCTGGAGGGACATAAGAAAGATGTACCGGCAGAGGAAACGGAAGCAACCATGGAGCCCGTGATTCAAAAACGTTCGAGTCGACCTGTAGAGCGCAGCAATCGATGGATGTCAGTAGCGTTAATGTGGACATTTCCGATTCTGATTGTTGCCTTGCTGTACGTGTATGTGGTCATGAACAGAGATGATGCGGATACACAAGGCGTCGATCAAACCAAAATTACAGATAGTCAGCAAACGCCGAATGATCAACCGGATGAGACGACGGACAACGGTCAAGCTTCCACTCCACCGGATAACGAATCTGGAGGACAAGAAACCGGTCAGCCAGAAGGAGAAGCAGGCGGCAATGGTGGGGGTACCGACGTGACTGGTGAGGGTACCGAAGGTCAGACGGACGAACAAACCCCGGATGACACCGAAGATCAAGAGCCTGCAGATAATGCTGGGACTGTAACGGTTGCTGAAGATGGGAAATCTGGTAATATTACAAATTTCAAAGTAAACGGAAGTGCAGGTCAACCGGTTAAGGTCACCATTAATGCTTCAGGTCAGAGCTGGCTGGAAGTGTATAAAGGTGAAAATTCAAGCGGAGAAAAACTGCAATTTGGTATGACAGCTGATGGAGACAGTATGTCGTTTGATCTGGATGGTACCGGCTTGTACATTAAATCTGGATATGCTGCGGCTACGACCATTGAAGTTGGTGGTCAAGTAGTAACGGATGGCAAGGCCACCAACCGGATTCGTCTCCAATTGGGAGATGAGAGCACAGGTGCGTCTACCGGAACAAATGCGAACTCTGTCGAAGGCTCCGATGCAGGAACCGAAGGCTCTGCCACAGGCGGCGAATAAGGGCATTAACTGCGGGGGACAATAAGTTTGTCTTCACTAGCAGTTAACTTTCGGTAAAGCGAGGTGGATGGCTATGACAGTCAGCTGGATCGTCACAGGTTTAGGAATCATTGTCAGCCTCCTGGGTTACTATCTGACTCCAAGCGCTTGGGGTTACGGAATTTTGGGCTTCGGACTTGCGCACGTCATTCTGGGTGTGCTCGACATGTTCAGACAGCCCAACCGCAGCCGATATTAGATTGCTGTACGTTAAAGCATTTTTGGTTACTGCAAAAGCAGTGGCTGAAAATGCTTTTTCGTTTGTTTCCCCCTCAAAATTAGACTTTTCCGGGGCGAATCCTCTATAATGTTACACAGAACAAATGATTAATTGAAAGGGTGACCAGATTGAGTTCAGAAAATTCGTTCGACATCGTGTCCAAAATGGACTTGCAGGAATTAACGAATGCTGTTACACAGACGGAAAAGGAAATCAGCACACGTTACGATTTTAAAGGCAGCAAAAGCAGCTTGAAGCTGGACAAGGATGCATTGACAATTGTATCCGATGATGAGACCAAACTTAAGGCTGTCATTGATGTACTTCAATCCAAAATGGCCAAGCGGAATTTGCCGCTCAAGAACATTGATTATGGCAAAGTGGAGCCAGCTTCATCCGGGACAGTGCGCCAGCGTCTGAGTTTTAAGCAGGGGATTGACCAGGATATCGCGAAAAAGATCAATATTCTAATTCGTGATTCCAAAATGAAAGTGAAGAGCCAGATTCAAGGGGACCAGCTCCGGGTAACTGGTAAGAGTAAAAATGATTTGCAAGCGGTTATGCAGCTTTTGAATGGTGCCAATCTGCCTCTTGATTTGCAATATACCAATTTCAAATAAGTTTGTTACGTCCATTTTTGTTGTGAAAAACGTGTTTTGACACTGCAATTGGCGTATATTATACTAAGTGTGCATTGCTAGCAATCAAGCATAAAGCCCAGTCATCATCGTTTTGCTGACTTTGTGAAAAGCAGTACATCTTTTGGAGGTCGCCGGAACGTTTTAAACGATTTTGCGTTTGAACGGTTGACTTTATTTTTTGCGTTTTTACATATGAGATCAGTGGTGTACTCAGTGCATTTTACATGTTCACCTTCCGGATGATGGATACGGGATTAAGATGATTGTTTGAAGTATTGGAGGATAAGAGGGAGGGCGTCTTGTGAATTTACCCAACCGGATTACGCTTGCACGAATTTGCTTAATCCCTTTTTTAATGGTGTTTCTGCTCGTGGACTTTCCATTTTATCCGGAGCCTATGCAGATCGGAAGCTTATCGCTTCCGTATAATCAGCTGATCGCTGCCATTATCTTCATCATTGCAGCCAGTACGGATGGAATTGATGGATACCTGGCACGGAAAAACAATATGGTCACCAATTTGGGCAAGCTGCTCGACCCGCTGGCTGACAAGCTGTTAGTGACTGCAGTGCTCATTTCACTTGTTGAGATGGGTAAGCTGGACTCATGGATCGCTGTTGTCATTATCAGTCGGGAGTTTGCGGTGACCGGCCTTCGCCAAATTGCTCTGCTGGATGGATCGGTTGTTGCGGCCAGCAGCTGGGGCAAGCTGAAAACCGTAATACAGATCGTAGCCATCGTTTTGCTTCTGCTTAACAACTTCCCGTTCTCTTATACGGGGGTACACGTTGATGTTATAGCCGTTTGGGCTGCAGCGATTATTACGATCTGGTCTGGTATTGATTATTTCATCAAAAACAAAAATCTGCTTAATTTATCAAAAGCGTAAAAGTTTAAGGTAAAACGGGTAATTTATGAAGTACAGCTTGCGCAAAGGGCAATAGGAAAACATCCTATTGCCCTTTGATCACTCACATTGTGTACAGGAGGATGCTGAATGAAGGCAGAAATTATCGCAGTCGGAACAGAGTTGCTGCTCGGACAGATCGTAAATACGAATGCCAGATATTTATCCCGTGAATTGGCTGCTATCGGGATTGACGTTTATTTTCAAACTGTGGTAGGGGACAATCTGAATCGTCTCAGTGAAGCCATTCGAATTGCCCAAGGGCGAGCTGATGTCATTTTGTTCTCAGGCGGTATCGGACCTACGCAGGATGATCTAACCAAGGATGCCATAGCAGCAGTGTTGGGACGGAGCCTACATATTGATCGGATGGCAATGGATAAAATCGATAGCTTCTTCAGGGATCGCAATGTGGAGATGACCGAAAATAACCGGCGACAAGCCATCGTGATTGAAGGAGGGACCCCGCTGGCTAATGAAACAGGCCTTGCCGCGGGTAATGCCATCTCGGATAACGGGAAGCATTATATTATTATGCCCGGGCCGCCGAAAGAACTGATTCCCATGTTTGAGCAGGAGGTCAAACCCTGGTTGTTCCAACATGTTCTTACGAAAGAAATGCCAATTTATTCGAAGATGCTGAAATTTGCCGGGATCGGTGAGTCGGCATTGGAAGACCGTCTGCTTGATCTGATTGATAGCCAAACTGACCCTACGATTGCACCTTACGCAAGTGAGGGAGAAGTAACGATACGGGTGTCCACCAAGGCGCCGAGTGAGAATGAGGCCAAGCAGAAGCTGGATGCCATGGAGGTGCTCATTCGGGAACGGTTGCCTGAACACCTCTACGCGAACGAGGATGTTCCTATAGAGTACACTATTGTAACAATGATGGCTGATATGGGTCTGACCCTGAGCGCCGCTGAGAGCTGTACAGGAGGGCTTGTCATGCAGAGTCTGACTTCGGTCCCTGGCAGTGCTTCCATGCTCAAAGGCGGAATTGTATGTTATTCCAACGAGATAAAGGAAAAGCTGCTGAATGTTCCTCATGACTATCTGGAGGGTGAAGATGCTCCCGGGGCTGTGAGCCCTGAAGTTGCTAAAGTATTGGCTGAGCAGGTACGCATGATAGGCGATTCCGATTTTGGTCTGGCCGTTACAGGAGTAGCGGGTCCGGGTTACTCTGAGCGTAAGCCACCAGGTCTGGTTTTTATCGCTCTTGCTGAGCGGGGAAAAGAGACGGAGATTCATGAATTGCGTATCAACGGTAATCGGGAGACGGTCCGCATCCGTTCGACCAAGGCTATTTTATATCGCTTATGGCGCAAACTTGTTGCGATGGACTAGGTATACCTTGAATTGCTTTTACAGGGATAATCAAGTATAATCAAAGAAGACGGAAGAACCGTAGAATTAGGCATTTAGCCTTGTTTGCGGTTCTTTTTTCTGTTTCATTGCAAGTTTTGCCCAGGAAGAGGCGCCTCGGCCTTACAAAAAAAAACGAATGTATGTTCGAAAAAAAGCTTGGCAAACGTGTTAAAACAAGGTATCATTATCTTATAAACAGTAAAGGGTGTGAGCATATTGTCAGACCGTCGTGCCGCGCTTGATATGGCGCTCCGTCAAATAGAGAAGCAATTTGGTAAAGGATCTATCATGAAACTGGGTGAGTCAACTCACATGCAAGTGGAAATCATACCCAGCGGATCCTTGGCTCTGGATATAGCACTTGGAACAGGCGGCTTGCCTAAAGGCCGGATTGTTGAAATATATGGACCTGAATCTTCAGGTAAAACAACTGTAGCATTGCATGCGATTGCTGAAGTGCAAAAAGTCGGTGGACAAGCTGCATTTATCGATGCCGAGCATGCTCTTGATCCAACGTATGCTAGTAAACTGGGTGTTAACATTGATGAATTGCTTTTGTCCCAGCCGGATACGGGCGAACAAGCATTGGAAATTGCTGAAGCACTTGTGCGCAGTGGTGCTGTTGACATTATCGTTGTTGACTCTGTTGCTGCCTTGGTACCAAAAGCTGAGATCGAAGGCGAAATGGGGGATTCCCACGTTGGTTTGCAAGCACGTCTGATGTCTCAGGCGTTGCGTAAATTGTCTGGTGCAATCAGCAAATCCAAAACTATTGCCATCTTTATCAACCAGCTTCGTGAAAAAGTTGGCGTAATGTTTGGTAACCCTGAGACAACACCTGGTGGACGTGCCCTGAAATTTTACTCTACAGTTCGTTTGGATGTTCGCCGTATTGAGAGTATTAAATCAGGTAATGACATCATCGGGAACCGTACCCGTGTGAAGGTTGTCAAAAATAAAGTTGCACCACCGTTCAAACAAGCAGAAGTAGATATCATGTATGGTGAAGGTATCTCAAGAGAGGGCAGTATCATTGATATTGGTACAGAACTCGATATCGTTAATAAAAGTGGTGCTTGGTATTCTTACGAAGGCGAACGTCTGGGCCAAGGTCGTGAAAATGCGAAGCAGTTCATGAAAGAACATAAAGAGATCGCTCAAGTGATCGAGCAAAAAATTCGTGAAGCGAGTAATCTGACGACGGTAGTTCCAGCTCCAACGAGCGAAGATCAACAAAAAGAAGAAGCAGAAGAACAAGAATTGTTTGAGATTAACGAGTAATTCTTCCTGACCGGGAGGCCCAGAAGGCGTTCACTTACTGGACTTCCCGGATTGGGGTGAATTGTACCGATCCTGCTAGGGGAGACGGCGCGTGTTCTAGCGCTGTCTAACAGCTCCTGTCCATTGGACAGGAGCTGTTAGCACATTTATTGAGTGAGCTGGTGCCGGGTTGCAATCCCGGCTTTTTGCATTTTGGTCTGCAGTTTTCTTTAAGTAGATAGGTACTTCATAATCAGAAAGATAAAGAGTTGAACAAAAACCAAAAGGAGGGAGAGACCTGAATGGATCAACATGATGATGATTTGTACGAAACAGCAGAACTGGAGGGGATCTCCCAATTCCCGGATAACGAAGAACTTACCATTACACGGGTAGAACGAACAAAAAGCAGGCAGGCTCGGTACCGGATCACGTTCGGTATGTACTCGATTACGGTTCTGGAAGATGTAATGATCAAATATCGAATGACTCGGGGCAACACATTTGTGAAGAAAGATCTCGAAGAGATCATAGTAGCGGATGAGCGGCAGCAAACCTATGTTCAGGCATTGCGCTACTTAGAGCATAAACAGCGTACAAGGCATGAATTAAGCCAGCGACTTCGTCAGAAAGAGTTCGCCGCACCATTAATTGAAGAAGTGCTGGATCGGCTCGAGCAGGAGAAGCTTGTGGACGATGAAGGGTTTGCGAAGGAATGGACAAGGCAGCGTATGACAGGCCAGAGGAAGGGAAAACTGTGGATAAGGCAAGAGCTGCGTCAAAAGGGCATTGCCAATGAGCTCATCGTTGAAGCGCTTGAAGGCGTGGATGCGGATGTGGAGTTTGAGACAGCTTTGACCGCAGGGCGAAAGAAGTGGAACCAGGTCAAGGGGGACGTTGCAGAGAAGAAACGCAAAACGCTTCCCTTCTTGATGAGACGCGGTTTTCCTATGGATATGGTACGTAAAGTTGTGAATTGTTTAATTGAAGAAGATGAAGCCGAAGATTCTGAAGATGACGAGTTGTTACCATGGGATTAACAGAGACTACACAGTGTACTGCATTCTCTTGACAATTTCTTTCGTCAAATACTAAAATGGACATGAGTCTGTAAGAAATGGACAACCCTTTTTCCTTCCAAAAAAGCGGTTTCGGTTTCTTAGGATTTACCCTTCATGCTTATGGATTCGCTGAAGGCAGCGAATAGTACGTGGTAACATGTACACTTGAAATGAAAATCGGCGGGGGATCGCCGTAGGTATCGTTATTCCCAAACATATGTAAGTTTGAAAACAGCAAATTGACCCAAGGAGTGCCTTGGAGGAACCAACGAGGAGGTGAACAGTATGGACATTGCAATCACGATCGTTCTCGTTGTGGCCGCGCTCGTTATTGGGTTCGGAGTCGGATATTTTATTCGCAAATCTCTTGCAGAGGCTAAAATCTCCAGTGCGGAACAAGCTGCCGTACAGATTGTTGAGAACGCGAAGAAAGAGGCAGAAGCACAGAAGAAAGAGACGGTGCTGGAAGCGAAGGATGAGATTCATCGCATTCGGGCCGAAGCTGAAAAAGACACTCGTGAACGTCGGAATGAAATTCAACGACAAGAAAGACGATTGTTGCAAAAAGAAGAGTCGCTGGATAAAAAGATGGAATCACTCGAACGTAAAGAAGAGCAAGTGGCCAACAAAGAGAAACGTATTGATGAGACACAGCAGCAGATCGAAATGATCTACAAAAATCAGGTGACGGAGCTGGAGCGTATATCCAACCTCACCATGGAAGATGCACGCAGTATCATACTGTCCAACGTAGAACAGGAAGTTCGTCATGAGACGGCTCAAATGATCAAGGACATTGAACAGCAGGCGAAGGAAGAAGCGGACAAGAAATCCCGCGAAATTATTACCCTTGCCATTCAGCGTTGTGCGGCTGACCATGTGGCAGAGACAACCGTATCTGTTGTCACTTTGCCTAACGAAGAAATGAAAGGCCGGATTATCGGTCGTGAAGGACGTAACATCCGTGCACTTGAAACCCTTACGGGGATTGACCTTATTATCGATGATACGCCAGAAGCAGTTATTCTGTCGGGCTTTGACCCGATCCGTCGTGAGATTGCCCGTACTGCCCTCGAGAAATTGGTGGCTGACGGACGCATTCACCCGGCACGCATTGAAGAGATGGTGGAGAAATCCCGCAAAGAAGTGGACGAGCGCATCCGTGAATATGGTGAGCAAGCTACCTTTGAAGTGGGTGTACATGGTCTGCATCCGGATCTGATCAAAATACTGGGCCGGTTGAAGTTCCGTACAAGTTACGGTCAGAACGTCTTGAAGCATTCGATGGAGGTTGCTTATTTGGCTGGACTGATGGCTGGCGAACTCGGAGAAGACGTTACACTTGCAAGACGTGCAGGTCTACTGCATGACATCGGTAAAGCGCTGGATCACGAAGTGGAAGGATCACACGTTGAAATCGGCGTGGAGCTGGCGAAGAAATACAAAGAACATCCGGTAGTAATCAACAGTATCGCGTCCCATCACGGGGATTGCGAAGCAACTTCGGTCATTGCCATGCTGGTTGGTGCAGCAGATGCACTGTCTGCAGCAAGACCGGGTGCACGCCGCGAAACACTGGAGACGTATATCAAACGACTGGAGAAACTGGAAGAGATTTCGGAATCGTTCGAAGGTGTCGAGAAATCGTATGCCATTCAAGCTGGACGCGAAGTTCGCGTTATGGTGCAGCCTGAGAAAATCGACGATGCGGAAGCATTCCGTCTCGCACGTGACATCACGAAGATGATCGAGAATGAACTCGATTATCCGGGTCATATCAAAGTCACCGTCATCCGGGAAACCCGGGCGGTTGAATACGCTAAATAGAGCTTTACGGAAAAGTGGCCGCTGTAGTGGGCCACTTTTCCTGTTGAAAGCCCGCCAATGGGCTTAATAGGACGAACTAATGGGTTAGGGATGCCGCAAAGACTTGATGCTGGTTACACCAAGCTAAGCTTGCGGGGAATGAAGGAGGCAATGCAATGAAAGTGCTGTTTATCGGGGATATTGTGGGTAATGTAGGACGTAAGGCTTTGAAGGAGAACTTGCCATATCTGAAGACGAAATATAAACCACATGTGGTTATTGTAAATGGGGAAAATGCAGCAGCTGGCCGTGGAATCACGGGGGCTATTGCCAACGAATTTTTCAACTGGGGTGTGCACGGGATTACGCTTGGCAACCATACTTGGGACAATAAGGACATTTTTGATTTTATAGATGACGAACCACGCATGATCCGACCTGCCAACTTTCCACCAGGAACACCAGGCAGAGGATACACGGTGGTCAAAGGTGAAGGCAAGGAGCTGGCGATCGTGAATTTGCAGGGTCGTACGTTTTTGCCCGCACTTGATTGCCCATTCCGCGTTGCGGATGAGATTGTGGATGAACTGCGCCGGGATCATAAATGCATACTGGTCGATATGCATGCCGAGGCGACTTCCGAGAAAATTGCCATGGGCTGGCATCTGGATGGGCGTGCGTCACTGGTCGTAGGTACACATACACATGTACAAAGCAATGATGACCGTATTCTACCTGGTGGCACAGCATACTTGACGGATGCGGGCATGGTCGGGCCGCGTGATGGAATCCTCGGAATGGAGCGCGAAGCGGTACTGCGAAAATTTTACACCCAGCTGCCAGTACGTTTTGTAGTTGATGACGGCAAGTGGCATTTCCATGGTGTATTTGTTGAAATTAACGAGTCTACAGGTGCAGCAACCAAAATTGAAAAAATACGACTGATGGAAGACGAGTGGCGCATGGAATAGGGGTATTGCCCCATTTTGCAAGGAAACCCGTCTAAAAAGAAGGAATTTTTTTACCTCCCGCGAATAACATCTAGTAAGTGGAAACAAACATTCAACATTCCCAGGGAGGTACTTACCATGGAAGTATTAAAAGTTTCAGCAAAGTCCAATCCCAATTCCGTAGCCGGCGCACTTGCAGGAGTTCTTCGTGAACGTGGAAATGCTGAACTGCAGGCCATTGGAGCGGGAGCACT
This sequence comes from Paenibacillus sp. 7516, assembly GCF_002272715.1. Classification (NCBI taxonomy): domain Bacteria; kingdom Bacillati; phylum Bacillota; class Bacilli; order Caryophanales; family Paenibacillaceae; genus Paenibacillus; species Paenibacillus sp. 7516. Next base: position 854,007 of record NZ_NPBI01000006.1, on the reverse strand, counting down.
GAACCAAGCCATTAAAGCGGTAGCGATAGCCCGGGGATTTGTAGCACCAAGCGGAGTTGACTTGATTTGTATTCCAGCTTTTACAGACATTGTGATAGACGGTGAGGATCGAACGGCCATTAAGCTGATTGTGGAGCCCAGATAATACATGTGATTATGCATTGAACCTGTTTACAGAGTAGACAGGTTTTTTTGCATTCTGCCTATAGGCTAAATAAGAATAGGGATTACATAGGGAGGGTTAATCATGACCAAGTGGCAAGTAGCTGATTTTCACTGTGATGCGCTTAGCAAAATGTTGATGCAATCTGAGTTGTCCTTCGAAGATGGCGCAGCACTCGATGTCAATCTGGAGCGGATGAAGCAAGGGAATGTGGGGTTGCAGGCATTTGCCATTTACTTGCCTGAAGTACTCGGCAGGGGTAAGTTTGAACATGTGGTTGGTCAGCTGGAAGTATATCGCACACGTGTGGAGAAAAGCCCTGAACGGCTTGGGGGCGTAAACAAATTATTATGGCGGGAACAGGTTGGCGATGTCGGTCAAACGGATAATCCTTGGGGGCTGTTGACGCTGGAAGGGGTAGACGGACTCGAGGGGAACCTGTTTTATCTAGAGCTATGTTACCAAATGGGAGTAAGGATAGTAGGGCTCACCTGGAATTATGCCAACTGGGCAGCTGATGGTGTGTTGGAGAAGCGCGGAGCCGGATTGACCGAGAGGGGCAGGGAACTGGTCCGCCTTTGTAACCGGATTGGCATGCTGCTGGATGTGTCACATCTCACGGAGAAAGGATTCTGGGAGCTGGCTGAGCTGAGTGAGCGTCCGTTTATTGCTTCGCATTCCAACAGCTATACGGTTTGTCCGAATGTGCGTAATCTGAAGGATGACCAGATCCGGGCTATCATTGCACGGGAAGGGCGAATTGGGCTAACGTTTGTTCCCTGGTTTGTGAAGCAGGAGGGAGAAGTTAGAATCGAACATTTGCTGCCTCATATTGAACAGATCTGTTCGCTTGGCGGGGAGCAGCACCTGATGATGGGCTCGGATTTTGATGGAATTCCCACATACATTCAAGATCTTGAACACACAGGCCAATATCCGAGGCTGATCGAAACCCTTCTCCAACATTACGATGAGAAGCTGGTACGCTGCTGGCTTTGGGATAATGCTATGAGTTATCTTGGGAAACATCTGCCTGAAGGGAATTTGTAATAAATACCAATTACAGCAGCGAAAGCACAGCAATGAATACAGATTGTTTTACAGAATAAGGATATTATTGATTCTGAAATAAGTGTATTTCATGAATTTTCACCAGTTCGTTTTCATTTCACGTCAAAAAGGGGTATAATACCATTGGATTGTTAAGAGCCTAATCGTAGGCCACAGATAAACAAGGAGTGAAATTCACGATGAGTAAAACAGTACCTGTGGGCGTATCTGCCCGTCACATTCATGTATCCCAAGAGCACGTTGAAATTTTGTTTGGTAAAGGCTACGAATTGACTGAGTTTAAACCTCTGTCCCAACCTGGTCAATATGCTGCGAACGAAACAGTAGCAGTCATCGGTTCCAAAGGACAGTTTGATAAAGTGCGTATCCTTGGACCTGTGCGTCCTGAGACACAACTGGAAATCTCGATGACAGACTCTTTCGCCATTGGCGTTAAGGCACCTGTTCGTGAGTCCGGAAGCATTGAAGGTACACCTGGCATTACGATCAAAGGGCCGGCTGGTGAAGTTACGATCGATAAAGGTGTTATCGTTGCTGCCCGTCATATCCACTTCCATACTTCTGATGCTGCCAAATGGGGTATCGAAGACAAACAAATGCTGAAAGTTCGCCTCGGCGGAGATCGTGGTCTGGTACTTGAAAATGTACTGGCTCGTGTATCCGACTCTTTCGCATTGGACATGCATATTGACACAGATGAAGCTAATGCTGCTGGAGCTCGTAACGGCGACACTGCTGAAATCATCGACTAATCAAATGAACCGACATTCAACTGAGTTTTCTTCGGTTGGAGCAACTTAAAAAACCTGAGTACATCCTGGTAAGCTGTTTTACACAGCGAAGGGATTTGTGCTCGGGTTTTTGTGTATTTTGCGTCACGTATAACGCAGAGTTTGTATGGTAGGATTGTTAAATCAATAGCGGCTTGGAATGTGGAATTACAGCCCAGTTCATGTTATAATTTGATGTAATGCTCTTTTGGTGCAGATTGCATGAAATCGATAAGGATCCAAGAGAGATAACGAAGTCAGAAATATGAGATGGTGACTTTTTGCAGAGGTTGCTGCTCATATCGAACGTATATACAACTGCCTGATGCAGCGTGTTGTCTTAAGAACTTGAAACTTTTATTAATAGAGGCTGTAAGGAGTGACCGAAGGAAATGGCTAAAGACTCAAAAAAGGATTACTCCCAGTATTTTGATTTCTCCGATGCCAAAGTAATTTCGCAAGATGAATTCAGCAAAAAGATTCGAATTCGGGGCCGTGAGATCAACATCAAGTCGGAGCCTAATCATCGTCAGGAGAAACAACGGGGTAAGGAAGACGTTCAGGTGCTCTATGAGAATGCAGTACCGGACGAACTGAAAACGATTGGTAAAGGCAAACACTATATCGTATACACGTACGGCTGTCAGATGAACGAGCATGATTCCGAGACCATTAAGGGACTCCTGGAATCCATGGGTTATCAGGCAACCGAGGACCGCAAAGAGGCGGACATTATATTGCTGAACACATGTGCCATCCGTGAAAATGCGGAAGATAAGGTGTTTGGTGAGCTGGGTCACCTCAAAACGCTGAAGACGGAGCGTCCAGGACTGCTGCTTGGCGTATGCGGGTGCATGTCTCAGGAAGAAGGTGTCGTGAACCGGATCATGCAAAAGCATGGCTTTGTGGATATGATCTTTGGCACGCATAACGTTCACCGATTGCCGCATCTGATTCAGGAAGCACTCTTCAGCAAGGAAATGGTTGTTGAGGTTTGGTCCAAGGAAGGCGACATTATCGAGAACCTGCCGAAGAAACGTGAAGGCATGCGCGGCTGGGTGAATATCATGTATGGCTGTGACAAATTCTGTACATATTGCATCGTTCCGTTTACACGGGGCAAAGAGCGCAGTCGCAGACCGGAAGATGTAATCGCCGAGGTTCGTGAGCTGGCAAGACAGGGATTCAAGGAAATTACATTGCTTGGACAGAATGTGAATGCTTATGGCAAGGATTTTACGGATCTGAAATACAGCTTCGGTGACCTGATGGACGATATTCGCAAAATCAACATTCCGCGTGTACGGTTTACAACCAGTCATCCACGGGATTTCGATGATCGACTGATTGAAGTGCTTGCCAAGGGCGGAAACCTGGTGGAACATATCCACCTCCCAGTACAGTCTGGCAGCACAGAAGTGCTGAAGCGCATGAGCCGTAAGTACAGCCGTGAACACTATCTCCAGCTGGCGGATAAGATTAAGAGAGCCATCCCTAATGTCGTTCTGACCACGGACATTATCGTTGGTTTCCCAGGTGAGACAGATGAGCAGTTCGAAGACACGTTGTCACTGGTGCGCGAAGTAGGGTATGACTTTGCTTATACCTTTATCTATTCTCCTCGCGAAGGTACGCCTGCTGCGGTGATGGAGGATAACGTGCCGATGGAAGTAAAGAAGGAACGTTTGAAACGCCTGAATGAAACCATCAACGAATACAGCCACAGAAGCAATGAACAGCAGCGTGGCAAGATCGTTGAAGTGCTCGTCGAGGGCGAGAGCAAGCGGAATTCCAACGTTCTTGCAGGACGTACACGCAGTAATAAGCTGGTACATTTCGAAGGACCCAAAGAATTGATTGGTACATTTGTGAACGTGGAAATTACCGATCCGATGACTTTTTATATCCGTGGCAACCTGCTCACCGAGCCGGTAGCCGCTAATCAGTAATACACAACACAACCGAATAAGATGAATTAGTGTGGTTTGATATTGGGTTTTGGACGTTACAGCGAAAGTAGCGCAGGGGACGGAATCGATTCTGTAGAAGCGGTAGCGTTCGCCTTTGTCCCGTAGTTCTAACATTTGATAAATTTAATCAGGGAAACTTGGGGACAACAGCGATCGGAAGAACGATCCGTAACCGTAGCGGTAATTAGCCGACGTTTGGAGCTAATATTGCTAGGAATTCATCTTATAATATCTCATAGAAATGGAGCGATTTCAGTGGCGCAGGAAGAAGAAGTGCAGTACAACCATTATGGAATGCCTACCTACGATACGCGCAATCTGGTCATACGCGACGACATTATGGGAAAAGCCAAAGAATTGGCTGATATGCTCGGCACAAGCGAGGAAGTAAGACATTTCCAACAGGCTGAGTCCAAAATTCGCGATCATGAGCGTATCCAGCAATTGATTGCAACAATCAAGAAGAAACAGAAGGAGATCGTTGCCTTCGAAAGCTTCAAAAATGCAGAGATGGTCAGCAAAATTGAACAGGAAATTGAAGAATTGCAGGATGAGCTGGACAGCATCCCATTGGTAACCGAGTTCCAGCAGAGCCAAAGCGATATCAACTACCTGCTTCAACTTGTCATCTCTGTCATTCGGGATACCGTTTCCGAAAAAGTGAATGTGGAGGCAGGCACGGATTCACCTCCGACCAGCTGCGGTTAATGGACAAGAAGGGTGCGGACGCGGTCCGTGCCTTTTTTGACTTATAGGAACAGGGAGCTAACACAATCGATCTTGAAATACATTTCGAAGGAGCTCCACGCAGTGGGGTTCTTTTGTGCGTGTATGCTGACGAACGCCATACAGGAATAAGACCAGGCTGGCAAGAGCAGGCTTATTAGTAATGATCAACGGTATGAATATGAATGAGATAGCATCCGAGAGTCAGCAGCAAGATTACAAGTACAATGAAAAATATAGACAACTTAGTCGATAACATTAATGTGCAACAAAGGGGAAATGGAAAATGGATATTTTGGATAAAATGGTCGAAGAGGGCAATGAACGATTCTGGGGGTTCCTGGGTTGTCGTTATATCAAAGGGGATGAAAAGGAAGTACAGATCGCATTAACGGCTGGCGAACATCATACGAATTCGATGGGGATTATTCACGGCGGAGTGCTTACTTCCCTGATGGATCAAGCGATGGGGATGGTAGCGACAGCAGCGATGGCCGTGGACAGCTGCGTGACGACCAATCTAAATGTACATTTTCTGGCACCGATGAAACAGGGGGAGTTAATGGTGACAGCAACGGTGCTGCACCAAGCCGGACGGAGCCTCACCGCCCAAGCGGAAATTCGTGATGTATCAGGTACATTAGGATGTATGGCAACAGCCACGTTCCGTGTGGCACGATCAAAAACGCCAAGTACAGAATCCAAAGGTTGACAAACGATATTATTATGTCATAATGAGATTATCAAAATGAAAGTAGTCGGTGGTGCCCATGAGCGAAAACTACGAACACGTCAATGAAGAGAACGATGAACAGGCAGCACTTGCCTATAGTTCCAAGAAATATCGTACCCCCGATGGCGTTCCTGCGGATATCGTGATGTTCACCTTAACCAAGAGAGAACGCAAGACGGTAACCAAGACACTTCCCATTCGTGAACTAAAAGTGATGCTGATCAAGCGCAAAGGCTGGCCTTTTGCAGGTCGCTGGGCTTTGCCCGGTGGATTCTGTCAGGAAAATGAGTCCATCTATGATGCTGCTAAGCGGGAGCTAATGGAGGAGACCGGTGTCGACGGCGGACATCTGGAATATTTAAATGTATATAGTCAACCCGGGCGTGATCCGAGGGGATGGATTATCTCCCATGCGTTTTTCGCGCTTGTAGAAGAATGGATGCTGGAACATCGCCAGGCGGCTGATGATGCTGAAGATGTGGGCCTGTTTACCATACAGGAAGCATTGCAGGAGCTGGAGCTTGCCTTTGATCACCGGACAATCATTGAGGATGCATATCGCCGCATACAGCAGCAGATGCTGGAAACAACGATTGCAAGACAGTTTCTGCCTCGTGATTTTACGTTAAGCGAATTGTACCAGGTGATTCAGAGTGTGGTACCTGATTTTGAAGAACCAAACTTCATTCGGAAAATCACTTCCACTCGCAGTCGAAAAGGGATTGTGGAAGAGGTACGAGACGAAGAAGGGAACCTGCTAAGTTCCAACCAGTACTCACAGCGTCCGGCACAGCTTTATCGTTTCACGGAACTTGTACCCCGTCTGTCGATATATACTTAATTTCGGAAGTTTATCATTAAGGAGTGTATCTGGATCAACCCAACCTATTCTCAAAAGGGAGTGTGGACGATGAAAGCACTGATTGTGATTGATTTTACCCGTGATTTCGTAGACGGATCCTTGCCTGTAGGCCAGCCCGCGGTAGAGATTGAGGAGACAGTTGCCGCGATAACGGAAGCATATTGTAATAATAAGCATGAAGTCATCATGGCAGTTGATCTGCATGAAGAGAGTGATCCGTACCATCCGGAAACGGCTCTTTTCCCGCCGCATAATGTTAGAGGGACTGAAGGAAGGCAGCTATATGGCCGTCTGGCACAGGTGATGCAGGAACGTCATGAAGATATTCGGTGGATGGACAAAACAAGATACAGCGCATTCTGTGGTACAGACCTGGAACTCAGGCTGCGTGAACGCGGGATTACAGACATCTCACTAATCGGGGTATGTACGGATATTTGCGTCCTGCATACGGCAGTGGATGCGTACAACAAAGGTTTTCACATAACGGTGTATGAAGATGCCGTTGCCAGCTTCAACCCGGCGGGACATGAATGGGCACTCGGACATTTTCAGTCAAGCCTTGGGGCTCAGGTCATCAAGGCCAGTGAGACCGTACTTGCAAGGACTTAGCCTGGCGTTCAGTGATGGTGTTAATAAAATAATGAGCAGGGAATAATCTGGAGACTCGTATCCTTACACATGTTCAGAAACAAACGTAAGGAGTCTCCACATGTTGACCCGAGTGCACAGGATACACTTGTGTAACGAGCGGAAGTCAGAGAGGATGAGACAAATGCAGACGACTAGCCTGGCTTTACATACGGATAAATATCAGATTAATATGATGTATGCACACTGGGTGAATGGAACTCACAAACGAAAAGCGGTGTTTGAAGCCTATTTCCGCAAGCTTCCTTTTGGTAACGGTTATGCCGTATTTGCCGGATTGGAACGGATTGTGAACTATATCAGCCAGCTTCGCTTCACCATGGAAGACATCAAGTATTTATCCAAACAAGAGGAAAATTACGATCCGGTCTTTCTGGAAGAGTTGCTCCAGTTTTCATTTCAGGGGACAATTCACTCCATGAAGGAAGGAGCGCTCGTTTTCCCTGATGAACCGCTCATTCGGGTAGAAGGCTCCATTATGGAGACCCAACTGGTGGAGACGGCAATACTTAACTTCATGAACTATCAGACCTTGATTGCAACGAAGGCGTCGCGGATTAAGCAGGTGGCAAGTCAGGACACGCTGCTTGAATTCGGAACCAGACGGGCTCAGGAAGCCGATGCAGCCATATGGGGTGCCCGGGCATCATATGTCGCCGGATTCCATGCAACGTCCAACATGCTGGCAGGGGAACGTTTTGGTATTCCGACAGCAGGAACACATGCTCACTCTTGGGTACAGAGTTTCATGAGTGAGCAGGAGGCGTTTGACGTCTATGCCAAAGTGCTGCCTGATCAGGTGACCCTGCTCGTAGATACCTTTGATACGCTGAACAGTGGAGTACCTCATGCGATCAAAACGGCCAAAATGCTCGAAAGCCAGGGCAAGAAAATGAATGCCATCCGTCTGGATAGCGGTGACCTTGCCTACCTGTCCATTCAGGCACGTCAAATGCTGGATGAGGCAGGACTGGATTACGTTAAAATTGTGGCGTCCAATGACCTGGATGAGAACACGATCTTCAACCTGAAAGCTCAGGGCGCTCGCATCGATACATGGGGCGTAGGTACACAGCTGATTACGGCATCCGACCAGCCATCCCTCGGTGGGGTTTACAAGCTGGTCGAACGTGAAGTGGATGGTGCAATGCTGCCGACGATCAAAATATCGGCCAATCCCGAGAAGGTATCCACCCCAGGCAAAAAAGAAGTATTCCGGATCATTGATCCGAAGCATGGCAAAGCGATTGCAGACTATATCTGCTATCCAGGAGAAGAACAGCCGCTTCAGGGCGGGCCGCTCAAGCTGTTCAACCCGCTACACCCGTATCTCAAAAAGACCGTAACGCGCTATGAAGCGGTAAATATGCTTGAACCAATCTTTGTGAATGGGTTGAAAGTATATGAGCTGCCTACCCTGGATGAAATCCGCAGATACCATCGTGAACAGATGGATCTGTTCTGGCCAGAGTATTTGCGTAAACTCAATCCGGAGATTTACCGTGTGAACATCAGCCCGGCCGCATGGAACATGAAGCAGAAGCTGATTGCTGAACACGTACAATTTACAGAGGAATGAGAACGGAAGAAGGCATAATCGGTATATTTACCGGGTTATGCCTTTTTGGTTTCAGATTTGTGCTGCAGCCGTTCATCGACTGCAGGCTTGGTTTTACGAATTCATGCGGCTGTGTCCAACGTCATGACAGATGGTCTAGGAGCAGCAGTATACTAAGGATTGAAGATAGAATGTAGTTGGACATGGCTTCATTATTTCTCGGGAAATGGTAAAATACGTCAAAATTCTACATCGTTCAGAAATTATGGATCTGCATAGTCTTAAGGAGTGGCACATGGACATCACGGACAGAATCCAATTCGCGAGCAATTCTAAAATCTTACGTTTTCTGTTTCAAGCGTGCAGCCTCGGGGGATGAAACAGGGAGGGAGGTGTACATCATGAAATGGATCTTGGGAATGATCTGGCTGGCCTTCTTGGCATATGCATGGGTTTGGGCTCCTGGAAAGCCTATGGGGAGCGATCCTGTGTTCAAAGAGCTGATTACGCTGCAGAACAAGGAAGCATGGTTGATGACCGTGTTCTCATGGCTGGGTATTTTTCCAGCGATCTTCGCATGTCTCCTGTTAAAAACACCTGCAAACGAGCGCGGAAGCCGTGTGGCTGTTTGGCCGTTCGTGCTCTTGTCTTTTGGCTTGGGAGCCTTTGCGCTGCTTCCTTATTTCGCATGGTCGTCACCAAAGCGGAGTAGACGGGGAACGGAACATCTTCATTTTGGCTATCGCCGCAGCTCTATCATTGGGCGGATTGCAGGACACAAACTGACTCATGGTATACTTTTATTGTTGACGTTGGGTACGGCATGCTACGGATTCATTCAAGGCCATCCGGCTGTATATATGGAAGCATTCAGGCAATCTTCCTTTGTACATATTATGACGATTGATTTTGTTGTGCTGACACTGCTCTCCGTTATTGCAATCTATAGGGATGCCGTGTTCAGCCGCAGATCGCGTATATGGGCATTAACAGGGTTAGTACCCCTGATTGGACCGCTCGTGTATTTGGTAGTGGATAGAAGAAGTGCAGCTTAAGATCAGAAAAATACCAAACATAAGGAGAGGATTTACATGGAGAATACATTCCCGGCTTATGTCATCCGAAGTCAAGAAAATGGCGGAGTTAAGGCAGCTGTAGAACAGTTGAAAAAAGAAGATCTGCCGAATGGAGATGTGACTGTGCAAGTACAGTACTCCAGTGTCAATTATAAGGATGGACTCGCTGCAATCGAAAAGGGCGGAGTTGTTCGTGAATATCCCATGGTACCCGGGATCGACCTGGCAGGTACGGTAGAAGAGTCCGTAAGTGGACGATTTGCCCCAGGGGACCGAGTGATCAGCACAGGCTTTGAGCCAGGGGTGTCTCATTTTGGAGGCTACAGCAGATACGCTCGTTTACGGAGTGAGTGGCTGGTTCCGCTGCCACCAGGTCTCAGTGAGAAGGAAGCGATGGCAATCGGTACAGCTGGTTTTACGGCGGCTTTGTCGGTAGATGCTTTACTTCAGGCAGGGGTTACACCAGAGATGGGCAAGATTTTGGTTACGGGGGCAACCGGGGGCGTTGGGAGTATGGCCGTGGCCATTCTGGCGAAGCTTGGCTTTGAAGTAACGGCCAGTACGGGCAAAAAGAAAGAGCAGGAGAAGTTGCTTATAGATCTGGGCGCCTCTCACGTTATTACACGCGAAGAAGCTGACGCCCCGGCCAAAGGAGCGATGGGCAAACAGCTGTGGGCAGGGGTTGTTGATCCTGCCGCTGGCCCAGCACTGGCCGAACGCCTGAAACAGGTTCAATATGGAGGTGCAGTTGCCGTATCCGGACTGACTGCTGGATCCCGGTTTGAATCTACCGTATTTCCGTTTATCATACGGGGCATTCAGTTAATCGGGATTGATTCAGTGTATTGTCCAATGGAGAGACGGGAACGCTTGTGGAACCTCCTTGGCGGGGATTGGAAGCCGGATCGCGCGCTAGAGCTGGGCATTCAGGAGATCACCTGGGCACAGCTGCCACAGACGCTGGAGAACATTTTGCAGGGTGGCGCGGTCGGTCGTACCGTGGTAAATACGATGGCAGACATACCAACCGAATAAGATTCTTTTCACCTAGACATGCTAATCCTACCTAAGATTGCCACGAAGCAAGAAGTGGTGCGAAAGGAAGGAAACGTATGCGTGTTGGAAGAAAAGGAACGCGGTGGGCAGTAGAAAGAGGATTGAGCTCTTTGTTTGCTGGAGTTATGATCGTACTATGCCTGGGGTCACTTGTTGCCTGTTCAAATGAATCTGCTCAGCAGGAGCGAAAGGTGTACAGTGGGCAAGCAACGGAAGAGGGCAATATGAGGGCCAAGAGTCAGGGACACGGCTTAAACGGCCCACTGATACAGGAGCTGGATAAAGCTTTTGCCGCCAAAGACATCAAGTTAATGAACAACATGTCTGCAGATGATGGCGAAGGTGGAATCTCCTATATGTACCTGCTGAATGGCAGCGGCCGACATATTGTGAAGGTTCACATTTTTGGTGATCCGGACACACGAACCGCTCGAATGAAAGAGATGTACGGGATTTCTGACGAGCAGGCTGTTATTGAAAATGCACTTGGCCAAACATCGATTCAGAGCAAAGGTTATGTGTCACTTGTATACACCGCTTCAGGTGGGGAGAAGGATATTTATGGAGAAAAGGTAGCTCAAGTGTTCCAGCATGTGCTGAATCAGTTGAACTGATCCCAGAGACAGGAAAAGCAGCAGCATCGTTAAAACTATTTGTTCATTCATGGGATGAATTAAAAAAATTAAATAGAAAACGACAAACCCGTCTGATGATTCAGACGGGTTTGTATATTTCGCGCATCACATGCCGCAGCTCTGGAATAATGATTTTTTCCATTGCCAGCTTGACTGCACCTTTGGAGCCCGGCATGGAGAAAACAGCCGTCCGTCCAATCGTTCCGGCTACGGCTCTGCTCAGAATCGCAGCTGAACCGATATCCTCTGTATAACTGAGGAAACGAAAGATTTCACCAAAGCCGGGTAGTTCCTTGTCGAGCAGGGAGGAAACGGCTTCATATGTTGTATCTCTGGGAGCGATCCCGGTACCCCCACTGAGCAGTACGGCTTCAATATCATCCCGTACGGCTGCATCCTGCAGAATGGTGCGAATGCGCTCGGTTTCGTCTGGCGTAATGATATATTCGGCAATTTCATATCCTGCCTCCGTCAGAAGTTGATGCATGAGTTGTCCGCTGGTATCCGTGTCCTTGGTGCGGGTATCGGATACGGTGACAATCATGCAAGAGACCTTGTCCGGTGCTTCTTGACGATGTTGTTCCACTGAGTTGGTCATGAGACATCCTCCTAATCCACATTTTCTCATAGCATAGACCAATCTGCAGTTTCAGGCAATGCGCCGGAGAGAATTGCTCCGTATTGCACATTGAATGCAGGATGGTGTACACTCGCTAGATATAGAACTAGAATGATTCAAACAATGCTCAGCCAGAGAGGTGTATAGCAATGAGCGTAACGAGTGAAAAAGAAAAGTCCATACCCGTATATATATTGTCAGGTTTTTTGGGGAGCGGGAAAACGACGCTTCTTGTACAGTTGATTGAACATTGGCAGCAAGCAGGCTTGCGTCCTGCAGTAGTCATGAACGAGCTCGGTGAGGTAAACCTCGATGGTCAGGTGGTAGATGCTGAAGTACCCATGACCGAAATGCTCGGGGGCTGCATCTGTTGTACGGTTCGAGGCGATCTGGGTCTTCAGCTTGCTGATCTTGTGCAGGAGGAGTCGCCGGATGTCATTGTCATTGAAGCGACGGGAGCAGCCAACCCGATGGAAATTCTGGATGCCGTGACAGAGACGTCCTTGTACATGCGTCTTGAGTTGAAAAGTCTCATTACCGTTGTGGATGCAGCACATCTGTCTGGCTTGTACCAAGAACAGAAGGGGCAGACGTTCAAGCTGATGCAGGAGCAGATTCGCTGTGCCTCGGTACTGATTCTGAACAAAACAGACCGGGTCGGTGAACAGGAAATAAGTGATCTGCAGCAGCTGCTCACGAAGTGGAACGGTTTTGCCCCGGTTATTCAAGCCGTGAGATGTGAAGTCGACATGGATCTGCTGCTTCAAAGTGGGGATGGAGTGCATGCCTATCAGGCTGCAGCTGAATCGGATCATCAAAAGGCTGTGACAGAGCACGTCCATACTGAGGCATGTTCAGAGCATGGTTGTGGCCATAGTCATGAACATCATCATGAACATCACACCCCGCACGCATCACATGAGCATGTTATGGTATATACGCATTATTTCAACCAACCGGTGAACAGCGAAGCTTTTGAGCGGTTTATAGCTGGATTGCCGCGGGATGTTTACCGAGCCAAGGGTATTCTCTCCTTTAGTGATACAGCTAGCCGCTTCTGGTTTCAGTATGCGTATCGGGAATCGGACTATATGAAAATCACGCCTCAGGGCGACGTGCCGAATGTGGCTGTGTTCATAGGTGAGCATTTTGACCAGGCTGTCATTCGCCATCAATTGCTGGAAATGGAATCCATAAATCAGGCTTGATGATTCAAGGTTCCTCCGAACTGGGTATTAAGAAGCATAGCAAACTTTGCCTGGGAGGTAACTTTAAATGACACAACAACAATATCAACAATGTATTGATGCTTGCCTGGAGTGCATGAATGCTTGCAATGTATGTTACATATCCAGCTTGAAAGAATACGATCTGGCGATGCTTCGTGACTGTATCCGACTGGACCGCGAATGTGCCGAAATCTGTGGCTTCGCTGCTCAAGCCATGACGCGTGGAAGTGATTTCATCGCTGAAATTTGCGAACTTTGTGTTAAAGCTTGCGAAGCATGTGCGGCGGAATGCAGCAAACATGAACACGATCACTGTCAGGCATGCGCCGAAGCTTGCCGTAAATGTGCAGAAGCTTGCCGTTTGATGGCAGCAGTAGCTTAATTATAGATGCCTGAACGAGCGGCCAAATGGATTTGAATAGGATTGGCACAATCCCCTCTTGAAATCGACGCAGAGTACATCAAATCAGATGTACGGATACGTTGCAATCAGGAGGGGATTTTTGCGATGACGAGCACGTGAAAGCATGCACCGCATATGGGATGCCTACAGAACAGGATGATAGAAGCGGAGCTGCCTTCATCGGAGAATAGTTCCTACAGGTTGCCAAAGTCAGAAGCAATATGTATAATGATGGAAATGAATTGAAACGATGAATATCCGTGATCGGGAGAGTAACCAGAATCATGCTTAACAGCGAGCCGGAGCAGGTGGAAGCCGGTATGACATGACCTGTGTGAACCGCACCCGTGAGATGGTTATCCGAAGTGATGCTTTTTGGAGTGAAAGACGAAGCATCTTCATGAGGGTAATCCGGCATGCGGCCGTTATTCGCACCAAGCGGAGCAGCTTCGGGCGCCATATAACATGTGGCCGTACGAGGTTGTTCACCTAGAGTGGTACCGCGGGAACTGTCAGATCAGCTCTCGTCTCTTTTATAGAGACGAGAGCTTTTTATTTTTATATTTTGTTAATCCATATCAGGCAAAGGAGTGTTTATTATGTTAATGAAACAAGCGGCAGCACATCTTGCTCCTCTTACGGGGCTGGAGGAAGAAGAGGTTCTCAAGCTTTTGGAAATCCCGCCACAACCGGAGCTTGGGGATGCAGCATTCCCTTGTTTTGTACTTGCCAAATCACGCAAGAAAGCACCTGCAGCGATTGCTGCGGAGATTGCCGGCGAACTGAAGACAGCAGACTTTACAGCTATAGCAGCAGGGCCATATGTGAATATCCAGTTTAACCGGGATAAGTGGTCCTCGGAATTACTGGAATGGGTGGGCCAACCTTCGTTCGGTAAGCTCAATATTGGCAATGATGCACGCGTACTAATTGATATGTCGTCCCCCAACATCGCGAAACCGTTCGGAATTGGACATCTTCGTTCAACGGTAATTGGTGCAGCGTTATATCGGTTATACAGTGAAGCGGGATATGTCCCGGTGAGTGTAAATCATCTTGGAGACTGGGGAACCCAGTTTGGGAAACAAATTGCTGCCTACAAACGTTGGGGTAACGATGAAGCGCTTCAGGCAGAACCTATCCGCACTTCCCTTGAACTCTATGTACGCTTCCACGACGAAGCGGAGAATGATCCAACCCTGGAGACCGAAGCCCGTGAGTGGTTCCGCAAACTGGAACAGGGAGATGAAGAGGCCAGACGATTATGGATGTTCTTTGTTGAAGTGAGCATGAAGGAATTCGACCGGATGTATGAACGTCTGAATGTACAGTTTGACCATACTCTCGGTGAGAGCTTCTACAATGACAAGATGGGAGCCGTTGTGGAAGATCTCAAAACCAAGGGTTTGCTGGAAGAGAGCGACGGAGCGCTAGTCGTGCGTCTGGAGGAAGAGAATATGCCGCCTTGCCTGATAATCAAAAAGGACGGAACAACCATCTATCCGACACGGGATTTGGCCACAGCCGTTTATCGTCATGATGTTATGAAGGCAGATAAGCTATTATATGTGGTTGGGGGAGAGCAAAAGCTGCATTTCAAACAGGTATTTGCCGTATTGTCCCGGATGGGATATGAGTGGGCTGCGAACTGTGAGCATATTCCGTTCGGGTTGATGCGCTTTGAAGGGCGGAAGATGTCCACCCGGCGCGGTAAAGTCGTCTTTTTGCAGGAAGTGCTGGATGAAGCGGTTGCTCGGGCTTTACAGATCATCGAAGAGAAGAATCCGCACCTGGACAACGCTCAGGACGTTGCGGAAGCCGTAGGTGTAGGAGCGATTGTTTTTGGTGATTTGCGCAATAATCGGCTGAATGATGTGGATTTCTCTTTGGAAAGTGCGGTCAGTTTCGAAGGGGAGACTGGACCTTATGTGCAGTACACCTATGCTCGGATCAACAGTGTACTTGCCAAGGTTAAGGACGCGAACAATGATAGTGAAAATGGCCAAGTGACTAGCTCGAATGATACAGAGTTTAATGATGTCGCAGGTCGTGCAGCAAAGGTTGGAGACGCCTCTTGGACGCTGCTTAAGTTATTGGCAGATTATCCGCAATATCTTGAAAAAGCCGTTGGGCGCAATGAACCTTCGGTGATTGCCAAGTATGCGATTGATTTGGCTCAGGCATTCAACCGTTTCTATCACGCCGAACGGATCGCTGACGCCCCCGCTGAAGTACGGCCGTTCCGGGTGAATCTAACCAAGTGCACAGCTGAACGTATTGTCCGCAGTCTCTATTTGCTCGGCGTCCGGGCACCTGAGCGGATGTGATGTACTGTGAGATGGGGGAAGCGTAGAACTGGTTGTGAAGCAGATGGAACTAAAAATGAGGAAGCTGGCAAGCTGCCCGAAGGGATCTCGCTTCAGCATGTGAGTAAACGTCTCGGAGGCGTATCCGTATTGAATGGGGTTAATTTACATGTGGAAGCTGGAGAATGCGCTGTGTTGGTGGGAAGAAATGGTTCAGGTAAAAGCACCCTGCTGCGCACCTTGGCAGGATTCTTGGTTCCTGATCATGGCGTGGTGTGTCAGACGATAAAAGAAAAGAAGATGTACGCGCTCGACGGATTGCCACGTTTGCCATTCACTTCAGGCGAATATTTGTGGGAAATGGGCCGGATTCGTGGCATCCGCCCTGCGCTGCTGCGACAACGAATAAACGAGCTGAGTGAGTTGCTTTTTCTTGGGACTGCGCTCGATCAGAAATTATCCCTGTTATCCAAAGGAACGCTTCAAAAGGTCAACTTGATTCAAGCAATGCTGCCAGGTCCAGATGGGCTCATGCTGCTGGATGAGCCGTTATCCGGCCTGGACCTTCCTGCCCAGGAGGCGGTTGTAACCCTGTTGCAGCAATGGAAAAAGAAAGGCACCTCCATTGTGACAGCTTGTCATGAACCGCTATTTATTGAGCGTATGGCCGATCAGGTCTATGTGCTTCAAAACGGTTGTGTATTACGGCATTGGAAACGCGCAGATCTAAAAGAATTGGGAGAGCCCATTGTCCAAATCCAGAGTTTAATGAAGGGATCGAATATGGAGCTGCTAAATACATATTCGAAACTTGTTGAACAGAAGGGTGTATTGCAGATCCATCGTCATGGGGAGATGCATGATCGCAGCGAAGTAGTATGGGACTGGAAAGTTGAACGCCATACCACGGATTATGTGATCCATGAAATTATTGCGGCTGGTGGTTCGATTATGTCTGTTTTGCAAGAGGAAAGCCGAGTACATATGGAGCATTTGCTGGAAGGTCACCATCCGGCTGATCATCGGAAGAAAAGCGCCACCGAATCTGCTTCCTCCCATTCTCGGTTGGACACGATGGAAGGAGAATCTCCATGATTCATCTAACCCGGTATTTGCTCAGACAGTACATCCGTTCACAGAAGTATTTCGCACCCGTGGTCATGTACATCATCGCCATGCTCCTGATCTACTCATATAGGCCAAACCCGGTAGTGGACAGTTATAGTGTTACGGCCATGCTTCTCTTTTTTGGGTCTGCCTGGATGGGATTGACCGTAATGAACGCAGAGCCGGCAGGGCAAATTCATTTGCTTGTTCTGCATGCAGGAAATAGACGAAAAGTTATTTTTGGTCAATTATGGTGCACCTGGTTGATGCAATGTGCGCTTGTGGTGATCACCGTGTTGTATCCTGTGATGTTTGGTATGTTCGAGAGACAGCCGACTGGCGGAGAGTGGATGATGGCGTGGTCGGGACATTTGGCATTATCTCTACTGGGTTCAGCTGTAAGTCTTTTCTTTCAAAAATCGTATATTCCTCGGCTTAGTCGCAGTCTACCTGGATTGATTGTTATGCTGCTTCTTTCATTTGTGCAAGGTTCACTCGCAAGTCATTTGCCAAACTGGCTGCAATGGTTAAGTAAAGTCTTGCCCCCAGCTTTCTATCTTGTGCGTGAAATGATGTTATTTGAAGAAGCGAAGTGGGTAAATGTCTTATTGCCCATCCTGTGGGCTGTAATGTACGCGTTCATCCTGCTGTCCATTCATATATGGCTGGCTGGAAGAAGAGATTTGCGGAGTTAGAAGCCGTTAATCTCTACGACTTGAATGTTGCTCTTTCTTTGGTTACGATAGAGGAACATAAAACGGGAAATGGGTACGGGAATGAAAGGGGAGCTCGCTTTTGCAAAACTCAGACATGCAGCATGGGGACATGCTGGATAGCGAACACTCCAGAGAATTGTTTGCATACTATGGATTAGCTGTTTACTATGGACAGGCTCTTGAGCAGCAGCTCGTCAATCTGATCCTGTTGATGAAAATGTCTCAAGGCAAAGTTGTTTCCGATGAAGACCTGGAAGACTTATATGAGCGGAAAATGAGCAGTTCACTTGGGCAACTCATTCATGAGGTTAAGCATCACTTTACGTTTTCAGATGAAGAAACCCGTCAGTTGAATGAATTGTGGAAGCAGCGGAACAGCATTGTGCACCATTACTTTAAGGAACGAATTCACGAAACCTTTAGTCCTGAGGGACGATCTCGCATGATCAAGGAACTGGAGGATTTCAAATCCCGTGCGCAGGAGCTTGAGATCAGTCTTCAACAGTACACGGGTGCTTGGATAAGACAGCTTGGATTGAATGCTGAGTCGGCTGCGGCGCTGCGGCGACTTGAACAAATGCATTCAGAGAGCTTACATGCTCAAAGCATGGACGAGGAGAATCAGCTTGATTGAAGGCAAGGTAGGGGGACGAAAACGGAAAAGAAGAGGAAAGCGAAGCTGGCTGGTCATTGCCATTACATCCTTGGTGCTGATAGGAATTCTCTGGGCCCTAGTTACGGCCTGGCTGATCACGGGATACACATCTGAGCAATCGACCAGACAAAGTGATGCGGCTGTCATTCTTGGTGCTGCTGTGGACGGGGATCGTCCTTCACCTGTATTTCGAGAGCGAATCGAACATGCTATTGCATTATATCGTCAGGGTACAATACCCAAACTCATCTTTACCGGCGGTTCTGGACGTGAGGGCGAGCGCTCTGAAGCGGAAGTGGGAAGGGATTATGCAGTCGCACACGGCGTAGATCCTGGAGATATTCTGATCGAAACACAATCGAGAATCACAGAGGAGAACCTGGTTAATACCATTGCGATTGGGGATCAGGCAGGATACCATAAATATACGATTGTAAGTGACCCGCTGCATATGAAGCGGGCCATGAAGCTGGCAAGCGAGCTAGGCATGGATGCTGTTCCGTCTCCGACACAAACGACAGCCTATCAGACCTGGCGCAGCCAAATTCCATTTTTGGCACGAGAGACTGTGTTATACATGGGGTATACGGTAAAAGGATGGATAGACAATCTGCAGTAGCCTTCAGGCGAATTGTGGGTTGTCTTTTCTTTTTGCACTCGCTTTGTTTACAATAGAAAAACGCCCTGTGCGCAGACCGGAAAGTCTGCGCACAGGGCAGTAATAAGAGAACTTTAGAGATTGTATTCAATGAATGTCTTATGAATAAAGAGTTATAGATTACCTCCAGCCAAGGAAGGGGTTGTAGGGATAACCTGACCTGAGCTGCTGCTCTCATTTCCTCCGCTAACCGCTTGTGCGCCTTGTTGAAGCTGATACATCTGATAATATCGTCCTTGAAGTTCCATCAGTTCATCGTGAGCACCCTGTTCCACAATGCGACCGCGGTGCAGGACCAGAATCTGGTCAGCAGAACGAATGGTGGAGAGGCGGTGAGCGATGATGAATGTGGTCCGTCCTTTTTTGAGGACTTCCAGTGCATTTTGAATCAAGGCTTCCGTTTCGGTATCGATATTGGCCGTTGCCTCGTCGAGAATAAGAATAGCCGGATCGAAGGCGAGTGCTCGGGCGAAAGAAATCAATTGACGTTGTCCGGCAGATAGCGTACTTCCTTTTTCGATAACGGGTTCATCGAATCCCTGAGGCAGATGTGCCAGGATCCGTTCTGCTCCCACATCACGAAGCGCCTGCTCGATCTGTGCGCGAGTAATGCGCTCATCTCCAAGACTTACATTAGACGCAATGGTGCCGGTGAACAGATATGGATCCTGAAGCACGATTCCCATATGCTGCCGAATCCACTGTTTCGGCAACTCCTTGACGTTCTGCCCGTCGATGGTAATCTTGCCTTTTTGCGGATCATAGAACCTGAATAACAGGTTAATAATCGAGCTTTTACCCGAACCGGTATGACCAACCAAAGCAACGGTTTGGCCCTGTGAGGCTTTGAACGAGATATTGTTCAGCACGAAGTCCTTTTTATATGCGAAGGATACATCGTCAAATACTACATTTCCCTTGTATCTTGGCATCGAGCCATCGGTTACCGGTTCTCCCTGTTCGTCCATGAGCTCAAATACACGTCCAGCGGATACGAGGGAGGAATCCAGGTTCGCCAGTTGGTTGACCATGCCGGTGATCGGCTGGAACAAACGACCCAGAACATCGACGAATGCATACAGAACACCCAGTGAAATAATACTGGTGCCGTCCAGCACACTGGAACCGAAGTACCATAGAACAACGGCAAAAGCGATATTCCGCAATACATTTACCAGGTTGTGAGAAGTGAAGGCGTTTAAGTTCAGCATTTTGTTCTGATGTTTCATATAATCGTCGTTCAGATCTTCGAATTCCTGTTTGGTCTGCTTCTGGTGACGGAATACGCGAATAATGGACATCCCTTGAATGGATTCATTAATGATCGCATTGATCTCACTCAGCCGTGAACGAATAATGGTATTGTAACGGGTAGCGAATTTACGATAGAGCACAATCCACAGAATCAGCATCGGTACAACGAACAACGAGATCAGTCCGAGGCGGAAATCCAGCAGGAAGAGGGCGACATATACACCTGTAATCGTAATGATTCCTGAGAAAAAGTTCGATAGCACGGCAACGAACAGATCCTTAACGGCTTCTGTATCGTTTGTGACCCTAGAAACGACTTTACCCGCAGGAAGATTATCAAAGAAGTGTACGGGCAGCCTTTGAATATGGGCATAGACATCATTACGAAGCCTTTGAATGACCTTGTTTGCAGAGGATTGCAGCCAGTAGGTTTTACCAAACTCCATAATGACCGAGATCACGAGAAAGATCATGTAATATACAATTAATTGATAGATGCTTGGCATTTCAGGTTTGTAAAAAGCAAAGAGTTCACCAGCGGAAAGCGGCTCTGCCGCATATTGGCCGGTCACTTCACCCGCACGCGTAACCGTTAAGGTTCCATTCTCAAATGAACGATCTCCATCGGGTGCAGTTACGGGTTCATTGACGAAATAAAAGCTTTTGCCGGCTTGCAGTACTCTGACTTCGGCACCTTTCACTTCACCAGCTTCGAATCTGCCTTCTCGTTTGTAATTCTTGCCGTTGTATACAGCGGCTTCGGATGAAGCCTCCGTCTCATAGAACGGCTGCTCAATGGCAAGCAGATGATTGTCAATCATCGACTTGGCGATGAACGGACCGGCGAGCTCAGCCGCTACACCGATCGTTAACATGATTAATGCTGCAATAAAAGTACCTTTGGCTTTCAGGGCATACTGAAGCAGCCTTTTGCCTGTATTCGACTTCAAAACGTTGACCTCCTACGTGGACAGATTGGATTCCACCTGCTGCCGTTCATATTGTTCACGGTACCAGCCGTTCATGGCAAGCAGTTCCTGGTGGGTTCCTTCTTCCGTAATTTTCCCGTGCTCCAGCACGATGATCCGGTCTGCGTGTTCAATGGCGGACAGGCGGTGCGTTGAGATCAGCGTGGTTTTGCCCGAGCGTTTGGTGCGTATATTTTCAATGATTTTGGCTTCCGTTCTTGCATCTACTGCAGATAAGGCATCATCCAGGATCAGAATATCCGGATCGGCAATAAAGGCACGTGCCAGAGATACCCGCTGTTTCTGTCCGCCCGACAGGGCAATTCCCTTTTCACCAACAAGGGTATCCAGTCCATCGGATAATGTCCCCAAATCTCCGTCAAAGGCTGCGGTACGGATGGCTTCCATAATGACTTCATCACTTGCACCCGGCTTGCCGAATTGAATGTTCTGACGAACCGACTTGGAGAACAGCACTTGTTCCTGCGGAACGTAACCGATCCAGCTGTGTAAGTCATCCTTGGCGATCTCCTGAATCGGATGTCCCGATATGCTTAATGTACCGGAACCGGCAGGGTATTCATGAAGCAGCTGTTTGAGCAGGGTGGACTTACCGCTTCCCGTACGTCCCACAACACCGAGTGTCTGACCACGGCGAAGCGAGAAGCTGACATGGCTAAGATTATCGACAGTGGAGCTTGGATAACGGAATGTCACATCCTGCATCGAGATCTCTTCAGGATTCGAAATATGAGCTGGCTGATCAACGTCCTGGACAGCAGGCTCTACAGATAAAGTTTCGTTAACCCGGTCCAATGAGGCGCTGCCGCGCTGCATCAGGTTAATCAGTTCGCCAATGGCAAACATAGGCCAGATCATCATCCCCAGATACATGTTGAACGATACGAGATCTCCAAGGGTAATTTCATTGTGAAACACGAGATAAATCCCGTAGGCCAGCGCAATCACATAACTGAGACCAACACATAGCCGGATCGTAGGTTCAAACAGTGCATCCATCTTGGCCACAGCCAGGTTTTTGCGATAAACGTCTTCGGTGACATCAGCAAACCGCTTCTGGTCCAGACGTTCCTGAACATAAGCACGAACCACACGAATACCTGCGATGGATTCAAGAACCTGATCATTCATGTCCCCGAACGCATCTTGTGCCAAGGTATAACGTTGATGAACGGCTTTTCCGTAGATCATCATGGCAATTGCGATAAATGGCAGCGGCAAAATCGCAGCAAGGGTCAGTTTCCAGCTCACCAGAAAACCCATCGCGAACAATACGGTTGCCAGAAAGGCAGTTGAATCCGTTAATGTCAGCATGCCGAAGCCTGCTGTTGTGGCAATCGAACGAAGGTCGTTGGTCGCACGAGCCATCAGATCTCCCGTTCTGTTCTTCTCAAAGAAAGGCGGGGTCATCCGCAGCAGGTGATCCATGAAACGCGATCGTAACAAGCGTTCAACCAGATTCGCACCACCAAACAGTTTGTGCATCCATATGTACGTGGTCAGATAGATAATAACGACTGTTCCTAGAATAAGTAAAATGTAACGTGTGAGTGAGGCGCCAGTAATGGAACCGCGCACAATCTCGTCAATGGCATTGCCTAGCAGACGAGGGGGGAGCAGTTCGGCTACACCCACGAGGATGAGCAAAATGACACCAATCAGGTATCGTTTGCGTTCCAGCCGGAAGAACCAGGCCAGGTTTTTGAGTACAGAGAACAAGTGGTATCCCTTCCTTTCAAGTGTCAGTGAAATACGTTATCTACTCATGTGTACCGGTTTCTACCCACAAAAAAAGACATACCGCACGCAGGCGGTATGTCTTGGATATCAATCATACGGCGCATGGCTCCGAGAGCAGAGCCACCGCTGAACATAAGTATCGAAAGTGTGCGCAGCAGTTAACCTTATTCAGGATTACTGCAGTGCTGACTTAAGTACGGAATAACGATTTCGAGGGCGCTCCGGTATTTAATTGTGAGCTAAATAGACCATCCTTATGAATGTTAAACACCGTAATCACCCTTTCTGTTTTGGAAATAAATTGAATGTGGATCTCGTATGTTTGCATCTTAACACCGCCTTTTGGGATCTGTCAAACTTTTTTCACAATTGCGTGAGCAGCTCTTTTTGTTTATTTCTGTGGTGTAATGTTTGAACTCAAGCCCATCAAGCGATATGATGTAACATATATATAGAGAAGGAGCTGACACCAAATGAGTACCATACATGTATCTGACCGTGCTGCCCGTTGGTATAAGGAAGAACTAAACTTGAACGAAGGAGACAGCATCCGATTCTTCGCGCGTTATAGCTCCGGCGGAGGTCTCCACCCTGGGTTTTCACTGGGAATCGCTGTTGAGGAACCGCGCCACCCGGCTGAACAAACAGAAGTTTCGGGGATTCGCTTTTTTATGGAAGATCACGATTATTGGTACCTGAAAGGCCACAAGCTGCATGTCGATGTAGTGGGAGAAGGACAAGATATCGAATATCGTTATACTGAGGTCTAATCCGGGCTGTTCTTGGGGATGCCTTCAGTTCAACTTGTGTAACGAGGTGTAGGAACTGGATTGAAATGTGTCTAAGCATGGATTGTACCGCTGGCTTCTGCCGGCTTCGAACAGGAGGGATAGGAATTGAATCCGCCAGCCCGAGATTTGGCCCAATATATTGCACACCGCTCCCATATTGTGGTGAAGGCTGCAGTTTGGGCTGAAAACGAACGAGGTGAATTGTTGCTGATCCAGCACGCCGAGCAAGGTCATTGGCGTATTCCCGTTGGACAGATGCGTCCTGGCGAAGCCATTGAAGATACAGCTCATCGGGAATTGTGGGAAGAGACGGGATGGACAGCAAACAGCATGACACTTGAAACACTGCATTCGGGTCCCGACCTGAGACAGCAGCATTCCAGCGGGGATGAAGATTATTATGTGATCGCCCTGTTCCGAGCCCGAATCATTCAGGATCGTCTGGTGGAGTCGCGAGTAAACAGCGAGGCAGGGTTGAAGTTTTTTGACCCGAGATCACTTCCGGTGCTGAATAGTCTAAGTCGTATGTTGCTTGAAGGTAAAATATTGGATTAGACGGCAAGACAAAAGAAGCCTTTCCAACGGGGGAAGGCTTCTTTTGTCTATATCACATGCGCATACAGAACGCTTCAGGTCAGCTAGACCTGATCGAGCGGTTCTTCGTCCATCGCAAAATCAAAGTCATCAATATCAAATACTTGCACAGGGGCCGATGACTCTATAATTCGTGCGATCAGTTCAACCTGATCCGTGAGGATTGGGATGCTCAGGCGCTGCGAAGTGAGCAGCAGCTCGGTCTCAATCGGATCGAAATACTCACCATACTGCGCTGTATCCACAGCATTGATAATGGCGATGGACACCTGATCACCAAACAGGATGGACGGGCTTTTTGCCCAAGGAACGGATAGGGCACGTTCGATCTTCTTCTTATTCAGCGGTTCTTCAAAATAAGAAATGATCTCGTTAATTTTCGATTTTACATGCTGATCATCAGCAGGG
Organism: Paenibacillus sp. 7516; assembly: GCF_002272715.1. Classification (NCBI taxonomy): domain Bacteria; kingdom Bacillati; phylum Bacillota; class Bacilli; order Caryophanales; family Paenibacillaceae; genus Paenibacillus; species Paenibacillus sp. 7516. Next base: position 829,267 of record NZ_NPBI01000006.1, on the reverse strand, counting down.
TTATCCATCAAAGGATCCGGGCTGACCTGAAATTCATATAACTCCAAGACGGTGGTATAAGGAACAATATATTCAACAGGCGCGGGCGGCGCGAGCAATTGACCGTAAATAGCCACCATCACGGCTTCTGTAATAAACTGACGTGACATGGTACCTGAATCCTCCTGCGGCCATTAATAATTGCGAGGTGAATCAATTTGGTTATGCAAACGAATACAAATTAAATTGATTTCTCTGCTATGGACATGGATGCATGAATTGCATGAATAGTAGTATATCATACAACGGTGGGAAATACAGCCAGTCAGTAGAATGTCAAGTCCCAACTTCAATCAGGATTTGCCGAGCAGCAGGGACAGTATTCCTGCCGCAATCAGTGGTCCTACAGGGACTCCTTTGAATAGGGCAACCCCAAGTACGGTTCCAATAAGTAACCCAGCAACAACGGTTGGTTGCGTGCTCATGAGCGTAGCGCCCCGTCCACCCAGATAAGCCACCAGTAAGCCCACACCTATGGCGAGCAGTGATTTCCAGTGAAGGAAAGACTCCCCGATCGTCTGCAGACTCATCTTGCCGCTGGCAAGGGGCGCCATGACCCCAATTGTCAAGATGATAATGCCAAGCGTAAGTCCGTATTTTTCAAGCCAGGGAAAGGCTTGGTTCACATTCAATACACGTAACAGGAGCAAAAATACCATGGCTACGGTCACAGGTGTATTGCTGCTGATAATACCAAGTGCTGCAAACACGAGCAACAGCAAAGAGGTCATATCCATGGATTTCAATTCCCTTCAGCCTGCCCGCGTTGCCGACTTACGATATGCTCCGCAATATATTTTCCATGCCAGCGACCGGATTCGATGAATACTTCATTGGCATTGCGTCCTGAGGCGATAACTCCGCCAACGTAAACTCCTGGTACGCTGCTTTCCATCGTTTCCACATTGTACACAGGTTTGTCCAGGTCATCTGACATTTCAACGCCGACGGAAGAAAGCAGTTTGCGGTCCGGACGGAAACCGGTCAAAGCAAGAACGAAGTCGTTATCAAGTTCACTTGTTGATCCATCTGCATGAAGCAGGCGAATGGAATCATCCAAAATCTCATTAACACGTGCACCGAGATGGAGCGTAATGCGGCCTTTCTGAACCATGCTCTCAAATAGAGGGCGTACCCATGGCTTGATATGCTCGGACAGACCCGTACCCCGATATACCATGTCAATATGGGCGCCTACACGGACGAGTTCCATTGCTGCATCCACGGCGGAATTACTGCCTCCGATGATTGCAACACGTGTACGGGTGTAGGGATGTGCCTCCCGGAAATAGTGAGTAACTTTATCTTTGTCTTCTCCCGGAATACCGAGGTAATTCGGGTGGTCGAAGTAACCTGTTGCGACAACGACATTGCGTCCCTGATGAACAATGCTTTCCCCGCGGCGGTTGACCGTATGTACTTCAAAGGTTGCATCGTCTCTACGTTTGATTTCGCGGGCTTCCTCATAATTATGAACACGCAGGCCGAAGTGTTCGGCTACTTTGCGATAATAGGCGAGTGCCTCGTAGCGAAAAGGTTTGTCGTTTGGCGAACTGAACGGGACATTTCCGATCTCGAGCAGTTCCGCTGTGCTAAAAAATTGCATATGGGTTGGATATAGATAGATGGATTGTACAATATTGTACTTCTCTACAATGACAGCTGACAGACCCAGCCGTTCACATTCGATGGCAGCAGATAGACCACAAGGTCCTCCACCAATGATAATTACATCTTCCATGTTCTTACTCCTCCTTCATTCAAGCAATATTATCCTACCGTAAATAGTCATGTAATGCCAGTTCACGCCAGGAATTGACGGAAGAAAATTCCGAATAACAGGTTTGACTTTGCTGATAGAAAAGATTAACATCAAATTAGATATTTATCTAAACGAAAGAGGCGACGCCCATGCAACTGGAGAAAATTGTGGCTTACCACAAAGCCTTGGCTGATCCTACCCGGCTTCGTATGCTGTTATTGCTGTCTGAGGGTGAACTGCACGGACAGGCACTTGCCGAGAAGCTGAATCTGTCACAGCCCACAGTTACTCATCACGCATCCAAGTTGAGAGAAGCGGCATTGATCAAGGAACGGAGAGAGAAAAATACGGTGTACTTCTCCCTCAACCCATCCTTTATACGGGAGCATGCTCAGGCTTCCGTTGACTTTATTTTTAAAAGGGAGGAGGCAGCCGATATGAGTGATGTTAACGAAACGCTAAAAGCATCGGTCATGCGAAATTTCTTTTCCAAAGATGGACGCTTGCGTCAAATTCCTGCCCAGTACAAGAAGAAGCTGATCGTGCTTGGTCATCTGGTTGAACAGCTTGAATTCGGACGCAAGTATACGGAGAAAGAAATCAATGAATTTATACGTAAGTACCATGAGGATTTTGCCACCATTCGCCGTGAATTCATCATGCATCAATTTATGTATCGGGAAGATGGGATCTACGAGCTTAATCCGAAGGAAATGTGGACACGCTGGGATCAGGTCAAATAACGATTATAATAAAAGAAATGAAAGCAATGAAATTAAAACAGGCAGGCAGCATATAATTAGGCTTGACAAAAGCAGAGTATAGTGTGTAACATGTTGGATAAATCTACAAGGGAGGCGATGTTATATGACAAACCTAACGGCAGTATACGTTAATTTGAATATGGACAGCGTCTCCAGAACGGATCAAAGCATGTAAGTGTATGTGGATTGGACAGACATGTCCATATTCGCGTAGCGTATGATTACATGTGCAGATGAAGTCACGGGTGACGCACCCGTGGCTTTTTTTGATTATCGGAAAAGAAGGGTGTCCTGTATGGCATGCTGCAGGTTGTTAAACTATACGTTCTGCGGATTTTGCATATAGGAGAATCTTGATTCTGTTAACTTCGAATTGCCGCGGGTGGTCTATATCACTCGTGGCTTATTTTATTTGCGTTTAATCCGATCTGGAGGGCTCGTTCGCATCAATGGTGGGTAGTTATAAAAACATAATTTAGGAGGAAACTCAATTTGAACAATGACTTGGAGAAGTACGGCTGGTCTGCTGAATGGCAGGAATTTTGGCAGCAATCCGGGATGGAACAGCAAATGAGAAAACCTGCGCGAGTCATAGCTGACCACGGGCAATTGCAGCGTCTTATTACAGCAGGTGGCGAATGCTGGGGAAGGGTATCGGGACGTATGCGTCATGACAACCTGGAGACAGGGACACTTCCTGCAGTAGGGGATTGGGTAGCAATTACGGGAGAGCCCGGAGAAGAGGCAACCATTCACGGTATTCTCTCAAGGAAGAGCCGAGTATCGAGGCAGGCTGCCGGGTCCGTAACGAAAGAGCAGCTGATTGCTGCAAACGTAGATACGTTGCTGATCGTCGCAGCGCTTAATCATGATTTTAACCTTAGACGGTTGGAGCGGTATATTATGATGGCTTGGAATGGAGGGGTTAGACCTGTCATCGTTTTGAGCAAGAGTGATCTATGCACTGATGTAGAGGAAAAAAGGGCGATGGTAGAGGGAATTGCCCCTGGTATTGAAGTGCTTGCGCTGTCGGCTGCTGAGGATTATGGAAAAGCTTCACTTGAAATTTATCTGCAACCAGGGACCACAGTAGCCTTGACAGGCTCTTCTGGGAGTGGCAAGTCTACTCTTGTCAACTGGATGATGGGACGGAATGTGCAGCTTACCCAATCCGTTCGAGAGGACGACAGTCGGGGAAGACATACGACTACCCACCGGGAGATGTTCGTTTTGCCCCAAGGGGCTGTGCTCATTGATACACCTGGCATGCGTGAACTGAACCTATGGGATGAAGGCAATGATGGACTTTCCCAGGCGTTTGGTGAAATTGAACAACTTGCTGAAGCATGCAGATTCGTGGACTGCAGTCATACACGTGAAGCGGGCTGTGCTGTTATCGAAGCCATTCAAAATGGGTCTCTGGAAGAAAAAAGGCTAAACAATTACCTGAAAATGCAGAAGGAATTGCAGTATCAGCAGCGGAAAGAAGCAGTTGCTTCCAAGCGGCGGACTGCTACAAGCAAACCTGCGAATTCGCGTAAACCCAAACATGCCCGGAGAGTAAACGATTGGGAAGAGGCTTAAATTAGGCGGGCATCCTCAAGGCTTAAGCATAGAATAGGTCAGGAGGGATGTCGTGATGCCGGAATACAGAATTATTGTGGATCTGTCCGATCACATGTTATATCTTCTAGATGGCGATCAGGTAGTTAAAGGGTATCCTGTAGCAACAGGGAAGATGCTTACTCAGACTCCGAGCGGGGAATTTACCATTGTCAATAAACAACCCAACCCGGGTGGACCCTTTGGTGTGATGTGGATGGGGTTATCTAAACCTCATTATGGCATCCATGGGACGAATGAACCTTCGTCCATCGGCAAGTCTGTATCCCATGGATGTATCCGTATGTACAATCCAGACGTGCTGGATCTCTCTTCAAAGGTATCTGTAGGCACAAGAGTAACGATCCGGCCCTAGTGGCAGATCGTTACTCTCTCCTAAATTGGACTTGTGGATGGATTTGGTATATGGAATCATCATGCTTATAATATTGTACAATCACTACAATCTGAGAGGTAGGTGAGTGTTCGTTGGTACAGATCAGACAAGCCCGTGAAGGGGATGCAGAAGGAATTGCCCATGTACATACGGAGAGTTGGAAGACGACATATCGCAATATTGTACCGGATGATTTTTTGGATCATTTGACTACGGAGACAAGAATATCCCAATGGGAGCAAACCATACGCTCTGACGAAAAAAATCAGATTCTGATGGTGGCTGAACAGCCGGACGGGAATATTGTCGGATTTGCCTGCGGAGGAAGGGAGCGCGAAGGTAAGCTGCCTTATGATGCGGAGTTATATGCCATTTATTTGCTGGAAGATGTACAACAAAAGGGAATTGGTCAGCAACTGGCCGTGCATGTTGTTCGGTATCTTCATTCTCTGGACATGAAGCGTCTGTTGATCTGGGCATTGGAGCGAAATTCGGCATGTCGTTTTTATGAAAAGATGGGTGGAAGTCCTGTCCATACACAACCCATACGAATAGGAGGGCAAGATCTGATTGAGATAGCCTACGGCTGGGAGAATCTGAATGATTTTGCCAGACAGGAGGCGCCTCCATCGGGATAGTAGAGTCTGAGTGACGCGTTTGCGAAATCTTTAATCAGGTTAATGAAGTACTACACTTCTTATAGAAGAAGAACATCTAATCTTGATTAGGAGGCGCATCCAGATGACTTTAATGGAGAAAACATCTGCAACTTGGACCAAACAGTATATTAATGGCGAATGGGTAGAAGGCTCCGGTGAGAAAACGATGGAGAATATGAACCCTTATACGGGCGAAGTGATTGCAACCTGGCGTTCTTCCAGTAAGACGGACATAGATCGGGCATACGAAGCTGCCCAAAAAAGCTCATTAGAATGGAGAAAGTCCCTGCCAGGTATAAAAGAAGGCATATTGCGTAAAGTGTCATCCTTAATGACCGATCGCAAAGAAGAAATTTTGAATCTGCTGATTACAGAATCGGGGAGTACGCGTATTAAGGCAGAAGCTGAGTTTGCCGCAGCGAAACGTATAGTGGATGAAGCGGCTTCGTTTCCCTACCGAATGAAAGGTGAGCTGCTTCCTTCAAACACGCCAGGCAAAGAAAACCGAGTCATTCGCGAACCCAAGGGTGTGGTCGGAGTTATTGGACCATGGAACTTCCCGCTCCATTTGTGTCTTCGCTCCGTTGCCCCGGCCATTGCGCTTGGAAATGGTGTAGTTATTAAGCCGGCATCGGACACGCCGATTACAGCAGGCTGGTTGATCGCGGATTTATTTCATCAAGCCGGATTACCTGAAGGTGTTCTGAATGTGGCTGCCGGAAGTGGCGGTGAAATAGGAGATTATTTTGTTGCTCATCCCATTCCCAAGGTAATTTCCTTTACAGGATCGACCAAAGTCGGGCAGGGGATCGGTAAACTGGCAGGAGAACATTTGAAAGAAACAGCGCTTGAGCTTGGCGGCAATAATGCAATGGTGGTACTCGAAGACGCAGACATTGAACGAGCCGCCGAGGCTGCGGTTTTTGGCAAATTTCTTCATCAGGGGCAGATTTGCATGGCGCTAAACCGGATCATCATACATGCCGATGTATATGACCAATTTGTCAAGACGTTTGTGGACAAAACGAAGCGCATCCGGACAGGGGACCCTTCAGATTCTGCAACGATGGTAGGTCCCCTCATTCGTGAGAAAGAGGTACAACGCTTGCTGGAATGGATCCAAACTGCTCAGCAAGATGGAGCGCGTTTGCTTCTAGGCGGGACCGGTAAGGGCAGTGTGTTGGAACCGACGGTGCTTGTGGATGTCAAACCTGAACAGGATATTGTCCAACAGGAACTGTTTGGTCCGGTGGCCGTCCTCATGCGTGCAGTGGACGAGCAAGATGCTGTCCGTCTGGCGAATGATACACCATATGGATTAAGTGGTTCTGTATTTACGAGCAATCTGGAGAGAGGTTATCGGGTAGCTCAGAGTATTGAATCCGGCATGGTGCATGTGAATGACCAATCTGTAAATGATGAGGCTCATGTCATGTTTGGCGGTGAAAAATCTTCCGGGATTGGCCGCTTTGGTGGCGATTGGGCCATCGAGAAATTCACACGTACCCGTTGGATCAGTCTGCAGCACCAATACCGGGATTTCCCTGGCATCAATTAAACCGATCATTCGAGATAGATCGACATGGAATGCGGAAGTCCGCTCCTGGCTTGAGGTGGCGGGCTTTTGCACGTTTTTACATCACGAATTTGGACGTGAAGAAATCCGAGGAAAAAGCTGTTTGGGGCTCGTCCAATCTGGTTATTTATGGATACACGGGAGTACCGATCCGTAAATCCAAAGGTAAAGGGGCTTGAATTCCATGTCCATTGACCGTTTTATTTTGAGAAAATTGAACACTTGTCAGGAAGAGCATACACGTGCCAATCTGGTACGGCTGTTTGTCATTCGTATCCGCAGAGCCGAGATCGCAGAGGAGCATGAGACTACGTATGCAGTCAGCAAAGTGCATTAAAATAGATAGAGGAATCTTGCCTTCATCAAAAAAAGGAAGCTTGTCTTCATGGACAGCTTCCTTTTTCCTTGCATATGCAATTTCTTTACCGACTCTGCTTTAATACAGCGACAAGGCTAGAGAGTCATTTTCACTGCGGCTGTGCAGAATGGCCTCACAACCGACAATCTCAATACTAATCAAAGAGTGCAGACATTTTTGCAAAGCGCGTTTACCATTACTGATTTTATGCTCAAGGGCACTGCTAAGCAGTCTTAATGTCTTTTGCATAGGTTGTTTGTTTTCTTGATTGAAATATACAGGGATTGATTTGTTTTGAAAAGTTATTAGTGTTCTCACTAGAAATCACCTCACGAGAGTTATTTCATACTGGTTATATTAAATTCCAATGCTTAAAATTACCTTAAAATCAGCTTATGAAAACATAAAGGTGTGCAATGTTTGAAAAGTGTTCACAATTGGATTGTGGACGAAGGAATAGGAAGTCCCGAATATGAAATGTTCTCTCCCATTTATATGGAAGAAAAAGAAGTGTTTTCGCATCCTCGCAACCATTAACGTGAATAATGCCTCAAAAGTTCTGAGTCCATTGGACGATATTTTAATATTTATGTGGGTCATATGTAACAAAAATAGAGGTTGTACATTGCAAACAGGGTGTTAATGTAAGAAAATAGGGTTGGAATACCGATTCATCTGCATTTTTTTGATTTAATTTGACATTAGGACAATATACATATGAGACCATGGGAGGGATTATGATGATTCTTACCGTGTATTCCGGCCGGGAGGAAGGTGAATGGTTCGATATTGAAGTCCCGGATGAGTGTACGATTGAACATTTAAAAACATTGCTGGGGGTGCGGATCTTTGGACAGGCGCCTGGTGATGGTATCCAGTACATCCTTGAAGCCAAATTTCCCGAAGGTCTGTGGTTCTCTCCGCAGAACTCGCAGCAGCTGATGGAAACGGGCCTGCGGCAAGGAAGCTGTGTACGGGTTCAGCGGGCATTCTCAACCACTACGGAAGAAGCACCTGTATACGGAAGACGTTCGTTATTTCAGCAGGACAGCAACGAATGAGCCCGCTTGACGTATACAATCATTATCGAACCAATTATAAGGAGGTCTTCTCTTCGTGAATGTGTTATATCAACGTTCTCCAAGAATGACACCGGTTCTTAAGGAAGAAAGGCTGGAGATTCTCAGACCTCCAACAGAACCGAGCAAACCTACGTTTTCAATGATTTCTATTATAATACCGATCATGATGACGATGGTCAGTATCGGATTCTACGTATATATCAACATGACGGGCAAAATGGGCAACCCCAATTATATGATGTTTCAGATGATGACTGTCATGATGATGCTTACGTCATATACCATTCCGTTCTTTGTGTATCTGAGTAACAAAAAGACGTATCGCAAAAAAATTGAAGAACGTAAGGCCATGTACCGAGCCCAACTGGATAAGCACCGTGAAGAGCTTAAGGAAGCTCAGGCCGAGCAGGTTAAGAGCCTGTACGAGATTCATGGAGATCCCAATGTTTGTCTCCAAGTTGTGAAGAATCGCAACAGCTCCCTGTGGGAGCGTTCACCGGAAGATGACGATTTCTTGCAGGTACGGATTGGTACGGGAGAAATTCCGTTTCGAATTAAACTGCAGGTTCCGCGAGTGGATGGTTATGAAAAAGATGAATTAATCGAGGCAGCTCATGAACTTGCAGCAGAGTTTGAGACGGTCCCCGATGCTTCCATTACGCTCCCGCTGTTCCAATCGAAAGTGATGGGATTGGTAGGGAATCGGGAGGAAGTGCTTGCTTCCCTACGCGTCATCATTTCACAACTTACGGTGCGACATTCGCCTGATGAATTGAAGATTGCTGCCTTTTATGAAGAGAAAGAAGCGAAAGAATGGGACTGGCTGCGCTGGTTACCCCATATCTGGGATGAAGATCAGGGACAGCGCTTTATGGCCGACAGGCACAGCGGTGCGCATCAATTGGCGGACAGCTTGTTTTCCGTGTTAAACCGCCGCCGAAACAACAAAGAGGACCGATACAAAAAAAGTGTGCAGACTCCATGTTATGTGGTGGTTCTCTCGGATACGCAGCTTATTGAAGAAGAGCCTCTTCTTCCATTATTGCTTGAATCTGCACAGGAGATCGATGTGTGTACCATTATTTTGGCAAACCGCAAGGAATCCCTTCCGATGCATTGTCAATTGATCATGGAAGCATCCAAAGGCAAGGGCGTGTACATCAAAAAAACGGAAGATGCTGACGTTATACAGCAGACGTACACACCAGATGTGATATCAAAAGAGACCGCTGAGGCACTCTCGCGTTACATGTCTCCCATTCGGCTGAAGCGATCTTCCGCTTCGGACATCCCGCAAATCCTTCCGTTATTTGATATGCTTGGCACCTCACGTGTTGAAGACCTGGATGTAATCACCCGTTGGGGCCAGACGCGATATCCGGATACGCTGCCTGTACCCATGGGCGTGCGCGCAGGTGGCAAGAAAATTGCCATTAACTTGCATGATAAAATTGAACGTCAGGGTCACGGCCCACACGGATTGATCGCAGGTACGACGGGTTCAGGTAAAAGTGAGGTCATTCAGTCCATCGTGGCTTCCCTGGCTGCCGAGTTCCATCCCCATGACCTGGCCTTTATGTTGATTGACTACAAAGGAGGCGGGATGTCCAATACGTTCGTAGGCTTGCCTCACGTGGTGGGTACGATTACCAACCTGGATGGCAACCTGATTGAACGGGCCAATATCTCACTTCGGGCCGAATTGGTCAGAAGACAGAAGATATTGAATGATGCCGGTAACCTTCAGCACATTGACGAATATTACAAGATTTTACGTTCCAGACATGAACAGCCACTGCCTCATTTGGTCATTATTATTGATGAGTTTGCCCAATTGAAGCGGGACCAGCCCGAATTCATGGATGAGTTGATTAGTATTGCGGCTATTGGCCGAACACTGGGTGTCCATCTGATTCTGGCAACTCAGAAGCCGGCAGGCGTAGTGGATGACAAAATATGGAGTAACTCCCGTTTCCGCATCTGTCTTCGTGTACAGAGCGAGGGAGACAGCCGGGATATGATTAAGATCCCTAATGCAGCATGGATTACCAAGCCGGGCCGCGGATATTTCCAGGTCGGCAGTGATGAGGTATTTGAAGAGATGCAGTTTGCCTGGAGTGGTGCGCCTTACAACCAGCAGGAGGACACAACGACTGTACTGCCTGTCATGGAAGTGCGGCTTAACGGTAAGAGAGAACCGCTTTTAACTGGCGAACGCAGGGCAGTCCTCAAAGGCGAAGATGTTCCTAAGCAACTACAGGTCTTCATCGATTATGTGGCACAGTCTGCCGCAGATGCAGGAATCAAAAGATTGCCTGGTCCATGGCTGCCTCCCCTTCCAGAGACGCTGGAATGGGACAGTCTAGCGGATTGGCAGGATGAAGAGCACAGAGAGCTGCTGCTTGACGGCGGAGCAAGTGGCTTGAAGCCGGTGGTTGGTCTGCTTGATGATTTGCCTAACCAGCGTCAGATGCCTCTCGCACTCCCCGTAGATCAAGGACATTTGATTGTGTACGGCATGCCTGGTTTGGGTAAAACGACGTTTGTCCAGACTTTGCTGATGTCACTCGCACGTTCTCGTCGTACGGATCCATGGCATGGATACATTATTGATATGGGACGGATGATGAAGGACTTTACAGGACTGCCGCAGATCGGTGGCGTTCTGATGGCCGAAGAGGAGGATCGGATCAAGCGTCTATTCCGGTATATTCTGAAGCTGTCAGCACAGCGCAAAGATATGATCTCGGAGGCAGGGGTTAAAACGATTTCGGCTTATCGTCGTACAGCACATGCAGCTGTTCCACAGATTGTTGTTGTAATTGATGGTTATCTATCATTCCGCAATGCTTATCCAGAAGAGAATGAACTGCTGGAAACGATTCTTCGTGAAGGTGGAAGTCTTGGAATTACGTTCATTCTGACTGCGAATCGGGTGACAGATGTCTTCGAGAAGTTCAGAAGCAACATACCAAACGCGGTCTCCTTTGAACTATCCGATCCAAGTGACTATTATTACGCAGTTGGACGGCCTTCCAAGGCACCAAGCCAGCTTCCACCAGGCAGAGGTCTTGTAAAAGGACAGGTACCACCATTAATGTTCCAAGCGGCTTTGCCATCGTCCGGTGAGGATGAAGGGAAACGTTCGTCTGCTCTCCGAGGGTTGATCGCAGAGATTCGGGATAGCTGGACAGGAGAAGAGGCTCCACAGATTGCTCCGCTTCCTGAAGAAGTGAAGCTCAAGGATTTACTTGTAAGTACGGGGGCATTTGCTCAAGCAGGAGAATTTTCGACGGTCAATGTTCCTGTAGGCTTGTTGACAGATGATCTCGAGCCTTTCTTGCTGAACCTGCGTGAAGGTCCTCATTTTATGGTCACAAGTCCCATGGAGGGCGGTAAAACAACATTTTTGTTGACATGGATGTTATCTCTGGCGTATCATGCTTCTCCTGAAGATGTGCAAATATATACGGTAGATATGAGATATGGTACCGGAGGACTGGGAGAGATCAGCAGTTTGCCCCATGTCCGCGGACATGTGTCTCGTGAAGAACAGCTTGCGCCTGTGATCCAACAGTTGTACGATGAAGTTCTAAAAAGAGGCGAGTTAAAGGCTGGACCGGAGATCGTGCTTGTCATCGATGATGCGGATACTCTGTCCAAACAGTTGAATGATTTTAATGTGAAAGATCAATTGGGAGCGATTGTTCGTCAAGGACGGGATCGCGGGATACATGTTATACTTTCGGGTGTTCCAGCTGATTTCCCAACGTTTGGTTCAGACTGGGTAAGTGATGTGAAGGCTTCCCAGAGTGGATTGTTGTTCGGGACTTTAGACCCTAACGATCTCTCGTTCTTCCGTATTCCTTATACCGAATCTGGAGGTAGTTCAGCTGGGCTGAAGGTACTGCCACCAGGTCAAGGTTATTATGTTAAACGCAAATATTCCAGGGTTAAAGGTGCAGTTCCTTGCGATGACACCTGGAAAATGACAGATTGGATTTCTGAAATTCGTGACCGATGGCATGTTGTAGTTTGAGGGGAGGTGGCTCATAATGTTGACGGTTCATGATTCCAAGCAAAAGGTAGTCACTTTGCAAATAAAAGAACTTTTTTTCCTGGCCGGGATTCTCGGTTCAGACCGATTGCTTGGCGTTGAAGACCCCTTCCGTGGTTACATGGCAGAAGACATCGCTGTGGAATGGGAGCACGTCAAAACTTCTCTGCTCGAAAAGGGATATTTGATTCAGGATCAGGACAGCAATGAGCTGATCATGACACCGACCGTTTTCTCCAGAGTGGCCATTGCTGGATTGTCAGACAGGGCTTGCTGGATTCGCTACACATCCAGTGGCACTTCGTATGAAAGTTATATCCATTGCACGGACGAACGGGTCGTTGAAGTTTCCCGTGTTGCTGATGAACCGGACTCCTTCCGGTTATCCGATCTCGGGAACGTTCGTGAAGCGATTGACTTCCTGATTCAAAGGATGAAGTGGAGTGGCCATTCACCAGCGGAGAAGCCGGCATTGATGTGCTCCAAGAAAAAATTCTATGATGTTATGAACGAGCTTAACAACAAAGAAGAATCTGCAGTTGCTGATGAACTGGCACAGGAGACGAACGATCCGGAAGGTTCGCTGGCTCTTGCACGTTGTCTGGTTAACAAAGAATCAGACGGTGAACTGCGATTGCTCGTATGGAACGGAGAAGGTTGGAAGTCACAGTCAGCAGCATTCGCTGCTAGCTCTGTATCCAACTGGTTGTTCCGCATGAGTACAGCCGCTTCGGATGATTGGCTTGTAGCGGCGCTTACGACGAGAGAACAGTTTCACGAGATGCTGCTGGACTGGCTTAAACAGCCTGCAGGGGAAGAGGAAAGGTGATGGTAAATGCGCATTCGTGTGGAACCGGATGTGCTTCGGGCACTGAGCAGGCAGATTCAGTATGCGGCGGAGCAAATACAGCAAAAGATGACAGTGTTGGAACAGGCAATTCATTCGCTGGAGTGGGATATTGAGGCCCGGGCTGCGGTGATGAGTGAATGGAGTCACAGCAAGCGACTTGGCGAAGATGCGGTGCGTCGTTTTATGGACTTAAGCGTGCAATTGGGACGCAAGGCCTTGTTATTCCAGCAGGCAGACATGGAGTATCGTACAGTGCTGAGTCATGTGAACACAGCCTATGGCAATGCGGTCAATATGCTTAACGTTCTAGAAAACAATCGTGTAGGGGAAATCATGCCTACACACGCCGCAGCTGCTGCTGTAGTATCCGATCCCCTTTCCGCGGTGGCGGCAGTATACCGGGTGCAGGATGCTGCGCCGCCCGACGGTTCTCCGGCTACATTGATCCAGGCGATGCAGCCTGAACCTGTAGCGTGGAGATTCACAGATCCCACCTTTCGGGGGAGAAGAGGAACCGAACCTGTGGTATCCTGATTAGGCAGTTTACAGAAGTACGAAATAAGGACAGCAGAAAGTGAATTATTTTATGTAAATAGTCTGTTAGGGGAAGTTTCAATCACCAAAAATGGGGTAAATAGGATTAGGTCCTTCGGCTTTTGTTCGATCGATCCTGGTATAGTACAATTTGAACAAGCAAAAAATTTAATTGCACAAACCAAGGAGGAAATTACACATGGCAGGACGCATTTTAGTTACCCCAGAACAACTTGATCAGGTTTCCAACCAATTCAAACAAAGCGGTGAGCAAAGTCAGCAAATCGTTTCTACATTGACTCAATCCATCACCAGCATGGAAGGCCAATGGGAAGGTATGACGAAACAACGCTTCTTCCAGGAGTTCCAGGAAGCAAGCAAACAAATGCAATCATTCGTTCAAACGCTGAACAGCATCAGCGCGGAACTGACGGCTATTGCCAACAAATTCCGTACAGCTGACCAAGCTCGCTAAACTGCTTTACATAGATCAGGCCGATGTCATGTCTGACCCGGCACTGGATCGTACGCAGGCAGCAAGCTGAAGATGTATAACTACAGCAAAAACCGGGCGTTTTACGACTCCCGGTTTTTGCTGCACTATGACAGAATGACAGAGAGAGGGATGAGCATGTCTTTTCAACCGAATCCCGGGGATGAAGTGGTGATCAATGACATTGCCTATACCATTGGGCAGCACCCGGTTGCGCCCGGTCTGGCATATGCCCAAGCCGGAAGGCAAGGGATCGTTTACCAGTTAATACCCCGAAATGGTTCAATAAGTGGGGCCAAAGCACTAAAAGTATTTTTCCCTAAATTCCGTATCCCGGCTATGGTCTATCAGTCTGAGCATATGGAGCCTTATAGTGAACTGCCAGGTTTGCAGGTATGCAAGCGTGATGTGCTCACTCCGGAAAGAAACGGAGCGCTCATTGGTGAACATCCCGATTTGTTATACGCGGTTATGATGCCGTGGGTGCAGGGTCTGACCTGGTTTGACGTGATCAGTGATCAGAAACAGCTGACTGCAGAAGAAAGTCTGAAGTTGGCTAGAGCACTAGCAGGGACTGGTTCGGCCATGGAGCAACGAGGACTTGCTCATTGTGATTTGTCCGCACCCAATGTGATGATTCCGTTTTTTTCCGAAGTGGAAAACCTGGGAGCCCCATCCGCGGTTGAACTTGTCGATGTAGAGCAGATGTACGGTTCCAAAATGGATCGTCCAGATGCTCTGCTTGCCGGTTCACCTGGTTATGCAGCTCACCGGGCAGTACACAGTGGTTTGTGGAGCTCATATGCCGATCGTTTTGCTGGTGCAGTTATTATCGCCGAGATGCTGAGCTGGTCTGATTCGACCATTGTGGAGAAAGCATGGGGAGAAAGTTATTTTGACCAGCATGAAATGCAAACGGTGAGTGAACGCTATTTTGCTATGCGGGATTCACTCCAGAAACGATGGGGTTCCAAAATATCCGATCTGTTCATCCGTGCCTGGGAGAGTCACGATTTGAGCAGCTGCCCAACATTTGGTGAATGGTTTGTTGCCTTGGCATCAGCTAATGCCAGTCAGGCGGAAGCGGCCGGAGTGAAGGAACCTGAGGACCAAGCAGAAGATGCGACAAATGTAGAAGCGGCGAGCCAGAAAGTCGCAAGTGCACCGGATACTGGCGTAGCAGATTCGAAGTCAGCTAATGGACATCATTCGTCCACGTCGATACCTGAAGTGGCTCCTGGACAGGAAGCTGTGGTAAACAGACTCTTCCTGCAGGCCCGAGCTCTTGAGGATGAAGATAAGCCTGCAGCAGCCCTGGAAGTATACCGTTCGCTGTATCATTTCATTCCGGCAAACAGTGCGATGCAGATGGAAGTTGAGGCTGCCATCAACGGGCTGGATGCGAAACTGAATCCCAAGGAAGAAGCCGCACAGCCTGTCCGCGTTCCTTTTTACAGATCCAAAAAGTTCATGATCTCTTCCGCTGTCCTTATTGTATTGCTGGCCGGTACCGTGCCGACTGTCAAAATTTTGGCTGATCAGGCCGAAGTCAAGCAGCAGGAGGAACAAGAAGCAGCAAGACTGGCGGAGATCAAGGCTGCCGAAGAAGCAGAAGCTGCAAAAGCTGCTGCGCTGAAGCAAAAGGAAGAAGAGAAAAAGAAGCAGGAGGCCGAAGCGGCGAAGCTTGAAGCCGAGGAAAAGCAAAAACTGGCTGAAGCACAGAAAAAGGAAGAAGAACGGAAAGCTCTTCAGGCAAAATACGATAAACAGGCAAAATATGAGGCTTATCTCGCAAAACAGGAACAGCAGAAGAAAGAAGCAGCCAAGAAGGCGCTGCAGGAGAAGTATGACAAGCAGGCGAAGTATGAAGCTTACCTGGTCTGGAAGAAAGAGCATGATGCTCAAGTAGCGAAGCAGGAAGCGGAGCGCAAGGCAGCGGCTGAAGCTCAGCGCAAACTGGAAGCGCAAAAAGCAGCCGAGGAAGCTGCTCGCAAGGCTGCACTCAAGAAAAAACGTGCACAGAACGTAGTTACGCTGATTGCTCACTATAACAAGGCGTATAATGCGCAAATAGGTAACAAGACCGAAAACGCATTGTCTTATGCCCGTGATTTTAAAAATTTGTATAACACGGATGCCTCATACTTCAAAGGGGTAGGCAAAGTCGCAGCGCGAATGAGTGCAATTAATAAATTTTTGAGCAATAACAACTATAATCTTCCCAACTTGTAAATTATGTGAACGACGGAGGTGGCTCAGGCCCAGATGAACTATACAATACAAGCATCCCAGCGCACACCCGCACTTATTATTTATCTCATTGATATCAGTGCCTCCATGAATATGGTTCTGGAAAACCGCAGACGGATTGATGTCGTCTATGATGCCTTGGCCCTGGCCATACGCCAGATGGTGTTTCGCTCAACCAAAGGAAATCGATTGACACCTCGCTATCGGATTGCCATCCTTGCATACAGTGATGACGTCTACGACTTGTTGAATGGAATCAAGGGAATCGACGAAATTGCAGCGGTTGGTTCGTTGCCGGACCTGACACCTAAACGTTTCTCGGATTCGGCCAAAGCTTTTCTGCAGGCAGAGAAGATTCTGCAGGCTGAAATACCGAACATGCAGGATTGTCCCGCGCCGCTGGTCTGTCATATGACGGATGGCGTGGCTACGGGCGAAGATCCGGAACCCATTGCCAAACGGATTATGGGCATGAGTGTGCCTGATGGCAATGTTCTCGTTGAAAATATCTTCATATCCGATCACCTATTGGAAGGTCCTATTCCTGAACCGAGAAGATGGAAGGGGATATCACCGGAAACCGTTCTTAAGGATGAGCATGGAGAGAAGCTGCGCAATATGTCTTCGGTTCTGCCTGAAAGTTACCGTGAAATGCTTGTCGAGGCGGACTATTTGCTCGCACCCGGTGCATTGATGATGCTGCCAGGCACATGTGCAGAACTGGTGTCCATCGGGTTTCAGATGTCTGCTGCTACGCCTGTGAGATAGGAGGGGATTATTTGAAAACGATGCGATTGGCAGCATTGCCTGCTGGTGAGAAAGGAAGCCAAGGAAAGCAGCGTCGTGGAATCTTTCGTTATGTTAGCGCACAGACCGGAGAACAGCCGCTTACTCGTTATCAGGGTGCTTTTAAGTGTCGCTATGGCTATGGAAGAGCTGCAGAGACGGTTCATCAGGGGGATTCGGGTCAAGACTTTGCTGCCGTTCGCATGGACGGAAATGTATGTACGTTCGTCATGTGTGATGGCGTAGGCATGAGTTACCTTGGTGATTTTGCCGCGCGTTTTCTGGGCAATGCGCTCCTCGAGTGGTTGGAAACAACCTCTAATCCTACGGTAGAAGCGGTGGAGCATCTGCTTCAGGAACTGACCGTTCCCGCATCGGAGCAGCTGAAGAAAATTCAGCCACTGGACAACTCGCCCCTGCTTTTACGCGAAGTGTTAATGGAGAAGCGAAGCAGAGGCAGCCAGGCGATGTATGTGTGTGGTCGAATTGAGCTGTCTCGCGGTATGGGGAAAAGTCGTATCTGGATGGCTTGGCAAGGTGATTCACGCATACGTCTATGGCGCAATGGTCAGGAACAATCCGGAGCTTTTCAGAACCACTGTCGGACGAATGAACGCTGGTCAACCCTGGAAGGGCCAGTTGGAGGCAAGCCTCATATTTATGAGGCGAAGCTATCTAATGAACCGATTCGTCTGCAGCTGTACACAGATGGTTTGAATGATCTGGATGCCATACAGGCATATATCCCGGATGAACACATTCAGGTACTGCTGGATGCTGCACACACCGGGGGGCTTGAAGATGATGCCGCTTTCATTGAGCTGGAATGGTAGAAGTACTACTTTCGAAAAGTCATTCGTCTTGAGTATGTTTAATTAGCGGTAAAAATCAGCTGAGAAAAAACTTGTCGTTATTGATTTAAAAGGCGCTCTTTTTGGGTAATCTTGTGAAGAATCTACTTAGTTAGCATGCTGCATCATGCTGATACACAAGTCTTGGATGTACATTCTTACATAATTGCTGAGAAGGAGTGGAATGGAGCATGACACAACATAACGACAAGTCTCGGTTTGCAAACAAAATAGCTATCATTACTGGAGCCGGTTCCGGCATTGGTAAGGCAACTGCATTAAAATTGGCGAATGAAGGTGCTCACGTTGCATTGTTTGATCTGGTGAATGATCGGATCTCTCAGACGGAAGCCGAAATTAATGCCGTACATCCAGGTGCTGCACGTGCATTCGATGTGGATATCTCCGATCCGGCCCGAGTGGAAAAAGCGGTGCTGGAAACGGTGGAGTTGTTCGGCGGATTGGACATTGTGTTTGCCAATGCAGGCATTAACGGTGTCTCGGCTCCAATTGAGGAAATTCAGGTGGAGGATTGGCAGCGGATCATTACAACCAATCTGGATGGCACCTTCTTTACAATCAAGTACGCTCTCCCACATCTGAAGAAACGCGGCGGGGGAAGCATTGTTATTACGAGTTCCATTAATGGTAACCAACGGTTCACCAGCTTTGGGATGTCGGCATACAGTACATCGAAAGCGGGACAGGTTGCCTTTTCGAAGATGGCTGCGCTGGAATTGGCCAGGTTCAAAATCCGGGTTAATGTTATATGTCCGGGAGCCATCGCAACCAATATTGATCAGAGCACGGTAAAAACGGATGAATTGCACCAAATCGTTATTCCAATGGAGTTCCCGGAAGGGGAGCAGCCGCTCGCAGATGGCCCTGGTCAGCCGGAGCATGTGGCCAATCTTGTCGCCTTCCTGGCATCGTCTGAATCCAAACACATTACGGGTGCAGAGATTGTCATTGATGGCGCCGAATCGTTGCTGCGTTAATACGCTTGATCCAAAGTAGTCGTTCCTCTGGAACGGCTTTTTTTGTTATAATGCTAACATTCACTTTGGATTGATTATATATTGCATGGGCCTTATGAATTAGGAGCGATAATATGAATATAGAATTACCGATACAACAGGTTTTACCTGAGCTGAAACAGCTATTTCGAGAGCAGGATACGGGTGTGCTCATTGCAGAGCCAGGGGCAGGTAAAACAACCGTAGTACCTCTATCCTTATTAGAGGAACCATGGCTAAACGGGCGTAAAATCATGATGCTGGAGCCCCGCAGACTTGCGGCGCGCTCAGCCGCGGCGCGGATGGCCGCAGCGCTGAATGAAAACGTGGGTCAGACGGTAGGGTACCGTGTCCGCATGGACACCCGGGTCAGTCAGGCAACGCGGATCGAAGTTGTCACAGAAGGGGTACTTACACGCATGCTTCAGCAGGATCAGGGGCTTGAAGATACAGCGATGATTATCTTTGATGAGTTTCACGAGCGTCATCTGCACGGTGATCTTGGCCTGGCCTTGGCTCAGGAGTCACGGGCGATGCTGCGTCCGGATCTGAAGGTGCTTATTATGTCGGCAACACTGGACCCTGACCCAATCTGTACATTGCTTGGCGAAGAGACCCGCGCGATTGATTGTCCGGGACGCACGTTTCCAGTGGAAACCCGTTATGTATCAAAACCCGCTTCTGCTGTGCTGGAGGAGTTCACAGCTCATGTGGTTGTACAAGCTCTAGCGGAGCAGGAAGGGGACGTACTGGTCTTTCTTCCAGGAGCCAGAGAGATTCACCGGACAGAACGAGAACTGTCGAAGCTTAATCTTTCTTCTCATGTCGAGGTGCATTCCCTGTATGGCAGCATGCCGATTGAACGTCAGGATGAGGCTGTGCGCCCGGCAGTGGAAGGAAATCGTAAGGTCGTACTCTCCACCTCCATTGCGGAATCAAGCCTTACGCTTCCGGGTGTCAGAGTGGTTGTCGATGCCGGACTGAGTCGTGCATCCGTATTTTCTCCGCGCACAGGCATGAGTCGGCTTGTTACCCAGCCGGTGTCCAAGGCTTCAGCCGATCAGCGGCGGGGTCGTGCAGGGCGAATTGCACCAGGGGTGTGCTATAGATTGTGGAGTGAAGAGGTTCATGATGGTCTGCCGGAGGCAGCCAGACCGGAGATTGCCTCCGCGGACCTCGCACCGCTGGCGCTGGAGCTTGCCGCCTGGGGTGTCCAGTCCCCTGCAGAACTGCAGTGGCTGGACATCCCGCCTGCCGCGGCCTACAGCCAGGCACAGGCGCTGCTGCGCCAGCTGGGCGGCCTGGATGACGCAGGCCGCATCACGCCCTTCGGGCGGCGGATGAACGCGTTTGGCGTGCATCCGCGACTGGCCAGCATGCTGCTCCGCGCGGCGGAGCTTGGGCTGGCCAGCTACGCCAGCATGCTGGCGGCACTGCTGCAGGAGCCTGCCGGCCTCCGCAGCAGTGGCAGTGCACGCGCGGGCACGGACCTGCGCCCGCGCGTGGAAGCGCTGCTGATGGCGGACAGCAGCGGTACGCCGCAAGCGGCAGCGGGGGTCGCAGACATCGCTGCCGTACGGCGCATCCTTCAGGAGAGCCGACAGCTGCGCACGGCTCTCGGCCCGGCGCCGGAGGATACGGAACGGCTGGACGAGGACAGCTGCGGGCTGCTGCTGTCCTTCGCCTATCCGGACCGGATCGGACAGCGCCGGGAGGATGGCCGCTACCTGCTGAGCAGCGGACGCGGGGTACGGCTCAGCCAGGCGGAGTCGCTGAGCCGTTCAGCCTATCTGGTCGCTGCCGAGGCGGACGACCAGGGCGCAGATGCACGCATCCTGCTGGCTGCGCCGCTGGGTGAGCAGCTTTTGTTGGACTATGGTGCTGAGCTCATAGAAGAGGATGTGCAGATTGCATGGGATCGCAGTACACGAAGTGTGCGGGCTCATCGAAAGCTGCGAATTGGAGCAATCCTGATGAAGGAGAGCACTATCGCCCAGCCTCCGGAAGATCAGGTGCTGGAGGCACTCCTAACCGGAATCCGGACAGAAGGTCAGGATTGTCTTCCCTGGACCAAATCGTCCAGGCAGCTGGCGGACAGATTGCGATTTCTGCATCGTCATCTGCCGGGTTGGCCGGATCTCGCTGCGGATCATGTATCCGCGGAACTCGAAGATCAACTCAGTCCTTTTCTGGCAGGAATGCGTTCAGCTTCGGATCTGAAGAAACTGTCCATGCAGGACGTGTTGCTTAGTGGATTGAGCTGGGAACAACGGCAGCAGTTGGACCGGGAAGCGCCAACTCATGTTCAGGTTCCCAGCGGATCTCGCATTCCGGTTGATTATAGCCGACCTGAAGATCCTACACTGGCGGTACGGCTTCAGGAGATGTTCGGACAGCAGGATACACCGCGTATTGCTGGAGGTCGGGTGCCGTTAACCCTGCATCTGCTGTCTCCTGCGCACCGGCCTGTTCAGGTGACCCGGGATTTGGCGAACTTTTGGCGAGAGACGTATTTCGAGGTGAAAAAAGACCTGAAAGGCCGATATCCAAAGCATTACTGGCCAGACAATCCGTTGGAGGCAATAGCGACCAATCGGGCGAAGCCGCGCAGCTAGAGAGCATGATGTTTTTTTCGCTCACCATGCATATATATAAGCTTGGATATCGATCTGGCTTTTCAGTGAGAGCCATTGATGAGAATGACTTAAAAAGCTTATGTTATATCTGCGAATAAAGCTGAATTATTCGTATTTGCGCACGATTTAATGGCTGGAACCGTTTGAAAGAAAAATGTACGGGTAATAACATAGCGAAGCGAACTCTTAAATGATTAGGAGGAATTCACTATGCAGAAGAAAATTGTAGGTGTTTTTGATACAGAGCGTGAGGCATCTCAAGCCATAGAGGGCTTGAAAGCGCAAGGATTCAGTTCAGACGAAATTTCGGTAGTGACGCAGGATCGGGACGAGTTGAAGGCCATCCGGGAAGAGACGGGAACCAAGGCGCCGGAAGGTGTGGCAGCAGGTGCAGCCACAGGTGGCGTATTAGGTGGCGTAGCCGGGCTGTTGGCTGGTATCGGGGCTCTGGCCATTCCAGGTATAGGTCCGATCTTGGCAGCGGGTCCGATTGCAGCAGCGTTTACGGGAGCGGCAGTAGGTGCTGGTGCCGGCGGTTTGGTCGGTGGACTTGTGGGATTGGGTATTCCCGAAGAGGATGCCAGACAGTATGAGGAATATGTACAAAACGGAAAAATCCTCCTTCTGGTTGACTCCACTGATCGCGATTCGGATGTCTATGATGTATTCAGCAATACCAGCTATCTGAATCGTGACCGATACGCAGCTCGTGGTACGGATGTGCCAGCAGAGCAAACCGATCTCGACATGGAAGAGCGGAGACTGGAAGCTCAGGATAAAGCCGCACGATTTGGAAACAACACGTTCCTGTAAGCTTGGATTATTCAGGCTAGAACACTGAATTTGTATCCAAGGCTAAACAGGAGTAACACATATAAATCATCATTTGGTCCAAATGAGCCGTCAGGCGCTCAAAAGCCGGTTTCCTTCGGGGAAGCCGGCTTTTGTCCCTGTAATTACATCCTGGAATGATGATGAGTGTTGATGGTGTGTAGAGGCAAGTCTAAGAAGCAGGGAATAACAATACATAGAGCAGAACAGCAAGTGCCAGGCCAATGACCAACAGTGTAAGCGTCAGGAAGCGAATCAATCGGGTCGAGGCTTGAAATGTTTGCTGGTTAATTTGCCTGCGTTTGCGGTGATACGAAGCAGCAGAACACAGAATGATGGCAATGCCGCTGACGAGGGAGATCACTCCGGTTATGATGGCGGCAATGTGTGCAATCTGGTCATAAGAGGAAGAATTGAACCCCAATCCTGCAGCCAGGAATCCGATCCCGGCCATGGCTATTCCCGTACGAACCCAGGCCAGAAACGTTCGTTCATTGGCCATATGCTGCTGTACATATTTGGAGTCAATTGTGGGGGTATCTAGTTCGGAATCAGCGATAGGAATCCCTCCGTTCATCTTCTATACGAATATCATTGTACTTATTTTTCACTGTAAAACCAAGAAAGGCGGCTGAACGCTATGCCACAAAAAGAAAGAATTGCTGAAATTGAAAGTTTAAGGGGGATTGCCTTTGCAGCCGTTGTACTCCAGCATTCCATTGCCCATTTCTCTCTGGTCCCGGAAGCTGGCCTGGAAGATGGGGTTCTGCTTGCAATCCTTCTGATGGCTTCCAAATTCGCCGTCCCTTTATTTATTTTCATCACGGGCATGGTTTTGTTTTATAACACAGGAGAGCAGCTGAAATACGGCCGTTTCATGCAGAAACGAATAACGGATGTCATCGCACCATATGTCGTGTGGTCTCTCGTGTATTTCACCTTAACACCACAGGGGTGGGCCGGCATTGGTCGGCAGGATCTCCCTGAACTTGGATTGAAGTTGCTCACTGGCAAGACGACATCTCATTTTTGGTACATTATCATGCTAATTCAATTTTATTTGCTTTTCCCCTTGTTTCTAAAGGCCGTACGATATGTATATAACCGCTACGATTCACGGGGACGCCTGATTGCTGTCCTGGTTACGGGAGCCTTATACCTTGTGTTAGCCGATCAATTGGGGAATATTGCACGAGTCATGGAGCGACTTAATATTCCTGTACTGACCGATGTATTCACAACCTATGCCGACCGCAATTTCCTGTATTTCTTTTTTTATTTTGTGCTCGGTGCGTCTGCCGGATTATCTGTTCAAAGCTGGAATATGTGGATTCATCGGCTGCGCTGGGTATATTGGATCGTGTTTATAATCATGGGTCTTCGGTTTACATATCTATTAATGCTGGAATTTCAAAAGCCGGAAGGCATTCAGATCACATTTTACACCGTTAGCTTGATCAGGCCGGATATGGCTCTCTATCTAATCGCGTCGATCATGGTCATGTATCAGCTCGCAGGCAAACTTCATAATCACCTGGCCGTGGGCTGGCTTGGATGGATCGGCAGCGTTTCTTATGGGGGTTATCTCATGCATATGCTCATGCTGCGGTACAGTTACATTCCGGACGAATACTTTTACGTTGCATGGGGCCTAAATCCGACTGTACGAATGATTCTGACGTGGGTACTTGCTTTAGCTCTATCCTGTGTGATCACTTGGTGCATTTCGCGTGTAGGCTGGGGAAAATGGATCGTAGGTACTGTGCCGAAGGCCAATTTCAGAAAGTGAAAGAGGCAACAGATGAAAAATTCACAATAGAAGTGAATCATTCATGATGGTAGCGATCACGGTTGTGGATGGAAGTCAGCGTTCGCTTTTGTCGAACTGAAGCTTTTTTTGGTTCTTGTATCAAAAACTCATTATATGAAAAATTCACAATAAAAAACCCTAACTCCGTTTTGCCACACTATTCTGCGTATCCCTCCTGCTTTGTTCTCACCTGCTGCTTAACCGGGAAAAACGGAGAATGATGGCAGAAACCGAACACAAGTTTTATAATATGAAGTAGAGCGGTAGAGGATAGGGGGAACAAGCATGGCTTTTATGATCGCCCAGCGGGCATTTATCAAGCTGTATCTCATTACCATGGTTGAACAGCACAGAGGATATGGTTACGAAATGCTGGAGGCCATGAAGCAGGAATTTAAAGATTACGGCTATGTACCGCCTCAGAGTGAGGTATATCGGGCATTGCATGAACTGGTACAGCAGGGTGTATTTTATCGGACGAAGAAGTTGAAGGGCAGTGATCCCAAAGTGGATTTTCAGGAAATCGTTTTATATCACTTTACGGATGATGGAGCGGAAAAAGCCGAATTGTACAAAAAGCAGGTCAAGGCTGACCTAGACCGTTGTCTAGGCATGCTGCACAAGGCAGAAGAGGACAATTACGGGACGAAAGGAAGATGAGCATGAATAAGCAGCTACAGTGGGGAGTACTCGGTACTTCCACCATTGCCAAGAATGCGGTAATTCCGGCAATCCAGCAATCCGAACGGGGAGAAGTGCTTGCTATCGCGAGTCGAAGCAAGGAGAAGGCTGAAGCGCTCGCCGAAGAATTGGACATTGCTAGATGCTATGGAAGTTACGAAGAGCTCATTGCAGATCCTGATATTGAAGCCGTATATATTCCGTTGCCTAACCATATGCACAAGGAATGGACGATAAAAGCCGCTCAGGCGGGAAAGCATGTATTATGCGAGAAGCCAGCTGCACTGAATGCGGACGAGTCTGCCGAAATGATTCAGGTATGCAAGGAGCACGGCGTTCTCTTCGCAGAGGCAATCATGTATCGTTATCATCCCAAGCATCGGCGTGTCCAGGAGATTATCGCGAGTGGAGAGATTGGTGCCGTTCGTGCCATCCATGGCAACTTCACCTGTAATACGGCGGATGATAAGGATAATGTAAGGTTCAAACGGGAAATGGGCGGAGGCTCGCTCTTTGACCTTGGTGTATATCCCATTTCGGCAGCACGGATGTACCTGGGCCAGGAACCCGAAGCGGTTACGGTACATGCTTTATTCTCCGATGAACATGATGGAGTGGATATGATGGCTTCGGGGCTTGTAGAATTTCCGGGATCCGTTGCGTTAACGTTTGATTGCGGCATGTGGGCTTCCGGGAGGGCCGAGATGGAAATCCTTGGGACAGACGGACGAATTGAATTGCCAAAAGTCTTCGGCTGGGAGAATAGTGATATCCCACCGCAAATTATCGTTCACACGGATTCGGTCAGTCGGGAAGAACGGGTATCCGTATCCAATTCTTATGTTCTGCAGGCGGAAACCTTTGCTGCCGCTGTGCTGGATGGAACACCACTGCCGTTTACTCCGGATAATACGATAGCGAATATGAGGGTGATTGATGCCTGTTTGCAATCGGCAAGAACACGGCAGCGCGTTTCATTGATTTAAAAAAATAATAAAATGAGCAAACCAGACTCCATCCTTCAGGATGGAGTTTTTTAGTGTAAACTCAATCGACGAAACGTTAAAAAAATTTTCACGAAGGGGTTGATTTCCAGAAATTCTCCGTTAAAATAATATTAACATTAAAATTATTTTAACGTTGAAGGGCGGAATGGATAATGAGCGAAGGCACAGCGGTAAATAAGCAAGGGATTGGTGAGCTAATACAAGTCAAACCTTATATGCAGTTTATGCTGGGGAAGATGGTAGCGAGGTTTGGTGATTCCATTGACTCCATTGCATATAGCTGGATGGTGTACATGTTGACAGGTTCCAAACTATTGATGGGTACGCTGCTCGCAGTCAACTTTCTGCCGAATATTCTGCTCGGCCTTTTTGCAGGAGCGGTCGTGGATCGCATGTCTCCCAAGAAGGTCATCGTTCTGACGAATTCGGGCCGGGGACTGCTTGTTGGTATAACTGCTCTGTTATTTGGTTTGGGAGAACTCCAAGTATGGCATTTGTTCGTCGTAACGATTCTGAATTCGTTGCTTGAATGCTTCTCATCACCTGCCGAAATGTCCAGTGTACCGCGATTGCTGCCGCAATCGATGCTGCTTTCCGGCAATGCTATGTCGTCGTCGGCTACTCGACTGGCTGAACTTGGCGGGCTTGCCCTAGCAGGTGCGCTTATTGCAACTGTCGGAATAACGTGGACGATTTTGATGGACGCTGGCCTATTTGCATTAAGTGCTGTGCTAATGAGCCGGGTTGTCTATCCATCCGATCCAAGCACGGAAGAAGTATCCGCGGAGAAGTTATCTTCCACAGATACTCCCAGAAGTTTGCTTTCGGAAATGGTCGAAGCCTTTCATTTCATGCGCAAACACGCCCTGCTGCTGATTACCTCCATTTTATTTGCCTTCGTTAACTTCTGCCTGATGCCCTTCAATGTTCTCCGAACTCCATATGTTATCGATATTCTGCATGCTGGAGCAGGGGGGTTAAGTTTGCTTAGCGGGTTAATGGTGGGAGGAATGGTACTGAGTGGATTGTGGATGACTCACAGAGGCAGCAGCTATCGGAAGAGTGTATTGATTATTAGTGGAATCATCATGCTGGGTCTTAGTTATGCCATGACCGCGCTTCCTGCGTATATGTCAACTTATCAACTACCGCTTGCAGCTATGTTTTGCCTGATGATGGGGCTCGGCATACCATTAGCTACAACACCTCTTGCCTCATATCTATTGGAGGTGACGCCAGCCGGTATGCTCGGCAGGGTGTCTGCACTACAAAGTATGCTCTGTGTAAGTGCTGTACCGCTTGGAAGTCTGGTTGCGGGTGCTGCAGCAGAAGTGCTGTCCACGCCTGTGTTATTTATTGCTTTTGGCATTTTGCTTGCCATGTCAGCGATATCGCTCCTGCTCAGCAAAACATTCCGGCGTAGTTTATAGCCTAATTCCTGTATCTTTCTGTAAGACCTGTTTTGACCGGGGACAGGACTGAACGGTATAATATGCATATATAAGGACAACAGGTACCCCGGAAATGAGGATACAGGTATGCAGCAGAAAGTACTGTCAACGATCGAGGAGATCAAGATCTACTCCGACCCGTATCGGATCCAGATCCTGAATATGTTTAATAAACAGGGAAGACCCTCTACCGTAAAAGAAATAGCCGATAAGCTGGGAGAAGTGCCCGCGAAAGTACATTATCACGTGAAAAAGCTGGAGAAGATCGGTTTGCTCACCATCGTATCCACACGAGAGATTAATGGAATCATTGCCAAATACTACGAACCCTTTCAGGGAGAAATTCATCTTCGTCATGAAGATGAGGACCACTCGCCGCTGAAGCAGGTTTTTCGTTCAGAGACGCTTAAACTGTTAAATGAAATGTATGAACAGAGCCGCCAGATGTTTATGAAACAGGCGGAGCATGGTGAGAACATGTTTGGACAAATCTCGGACATGACGTTATATGCGAGCCGTGAGGAAGTAGAGAAGCTGTACAGGGATATCACGAAAATGTGTGAGCCTTATACGAAGCGGAATGAACAGAAGGAAGATCAGGAGGTTTTTCAGCTGTTTACCACGTTGTCCCAACATGTGGATGAACCGACTGAATCTCAGAAACGTAAAGTCCCACCGCATCAGCCGGGAGATCAGGGTTCTGATCCGAATGACGATGCATAGGAAATATAATCTAGGGAGACCGATGCGACAACAAAGAAAAGGCCGCCTGAAGGCGGCTTTTTGATGTGTGATGAGGACCAAGGGTGACTGCTCAACCATACCTTGTATACATGTAGAGAGGTCGGCAATCATTATCATTGTCAGAACTACATGTTCTCATCGTAATCCCGAACTTCTCGTTTGGCTGCGGTAGCTGGCGAATTGGATGTACCGTAATCCTCAACAGCTTCCCAGGCTTCGGCATGATCGAACTTGCCAGCATTCCGCTGTCTGACCTCTCCGGCACCGCTTGGGGGCATGGTCATCACCTGCTCTTCCACAGGGCGGTCATTGCTGAGCTCCCGGTTCGGTGTATCGTCAATACAGTAGGCCGTGTATGGAATGGCCTGAAGCCTCTCAAACGGAATATCCTGTCCACATGTGACACATGTTCCGTAGGTTCCTTTTTCCATACGCTCCAGGGCATCGATCACCTGGTTAAATTCATCCGTTAATGTATCGTCTACGGCCAGATCACGGCTGCGTTCAAACGTCTCCGTCCCCGCATCAGCCGGGTGATTATCGTATGATGACAGCTCGCCTGTAGAATCTTTAAGCGACGCGGCCGGAGCTCCATCTTCCATGTTGGATTCAAAATGACGCTGCAGATTGTCACGCTGCTCCAGAAGGGCACTCTTAAGTTCCTGAAGTTGATCATTGGCTAATGTACTCATAACGACATGCTCCTTTCCCGCTTTAGGGGTGTGTAGTCTGTCCTTACCCGATTTTGGCGGTTTACAATCATTTTTGCATCCTTGAAGAGGCGTTTGATTTTATATCTGGCCGATAATGTGTTATAAAAAATAGAGAGAGAAACTGCCGCGATTTCCCCGCGAAGTCGTAACGCACCGTGCTCCTTAAAGAGACGGTCCCGGCTACTTTTGAACATACGTCGATAGACGTTTTTCTTATAATGGAGGTTGTCAAGATGGATGAACATATGAAACGAAGATTGGATAAACAGAGACAATTGTTTAAACAACTGGGCGTACAGCTCGATGCCTTATCAATTCATGAAAAACAATTCAATTATAAGCTCCGTGGCTATGATCCGGATGAAGTCGATGCATATCTTGACCTGGTCATCAAGGATTACGAACGCTTTTATGCCAATATTGCCGATCTGATGGATAAATGGCAGGAGCAGCAGCTCACCATTCGGGATCTTAAGTCGACGGCCAGACCCGTAGATGATCCGACAAAAATTGATCGCAAACAGCTCGATGATATTGTGAAGCAGCTGGAATACAGCGTGCGGCAGTTGAAAATCAAGGCACGTCCGGAACAGAGTCTGTTCCCTGAATAGATTGAAGCACCAGGATTATATTACGTTAAAGGTGGTTAATCATGAGTACACATTTTTCGGTCAGTGTGCATTGTTTGTTGTTGTTGTCCTTCAGCGCGCCTGAACGAATCACTTCCGCAATGATTGCAGGAAGCGTCAACACCAATCCTGTTGTCGTAAGGCGTATTTTGGGCGGGCTGAAAAAGGCAGGTCTGGTCGATTCCTCTCCCGGAACGAGAGGGTTTTATCTCGCCAAACCGGCTAGTGAAATTACCTTGGCCATGATCTATCATGCTGCCAAGGACGAAGGTCCGCTATTTCCGATTCATGGCAATTGCAACCCTAATTGTGATGTTGGTCTTCGCATAGACAGTCTGCTGACGAATCTGTATCAGGTGGCAGAGGCAAAAGTCGAACAGTTCTTCGCATCCATTACGCTTGAAGATATGGAACGTTCCTGCTCCCAGATGGAGACTGTGCCTCCGTCTGCAGAGTAGGGTATTGTCTGAACCAGGGAGGTGTGCTTGAATATGAAAATAATCGTGATCTCGGATACGCATTTGCCCAAAAGAGCTAAGCAGCTGCCAGAACCACTGCTTCAAGTGCTGCCGGAGGCTGACCTCATATTGCATGCAGGCGACTGGTCGGATTGGAGTGTATACAAGCTGCTAAGCGAGTATGCTCCCGTTGCAGGCGTAGCCGGCAATACGGATCCGCCGGAAATTGGCAAGAAGCTGGGCTTTTCCCGCATTGTGGAGGCGGACGGTTTGCGTCTAGGTCTGGTGCATGGGCACCAGGGATCGAAAACGACCGAGCAGAATGCCATTCATACATTTGCCGGTCAGCAGGTGGATGCCATCATATTTGGCCACTCGCACATTCCCTTGATGCATACCGTCAACGATGTGCTGATATTCAATCCGGGTTCTCCAACGGATCGGCGCCGCCAGCCGAAGTATTCGTTTGGAATCCTGACGACTCGTCTTGGAAAATTGCATGCTGAGCATGTGTTTTTTGATCGAAAATAAGTAACGACTAAATGAATGAAATAACCATGACATCCCCATTCAGAATGAACATCTGAACAGGGATGTTTTTTTGCGTAGGAATATACTCTGGAAAAGTATGGTGACATTCACCACAGCCAAGTTGCAGTTATCCCTGAATGGGGAATGTTGCCTCACGTTTATCTCTTATTCATGTGTTGGAGCAGAACACTATTTGTACATATGCAGGAATGATACAATTCGTTTATCCAATAAATTTGAATACGTTTACATAAGGGGATGACAAAGATGAAACTGTCTGTATTTACTGTAGCGACGCCTGACCTGAACGCAGAAGAACTGGCTGCAGCGGCAGCATCAGCAGGTATCGACGGAATCGAGTGGAGATTCCGCGGAATACCGGAAGACGCATGTACTGAGGAACCATCTTTTTGGAGGCATAATCGGAGTTCAATTGATCCGGCCAAGTGGGAGGAACAGGTCCCTGATTTTCGTGAAGCGACTGCAAAACATGGTCGACGTTCCATTGCACTAGTACCGTATCTGAGCTGTGGGGATCTTCAAGCGACAGAGCAGGCGTTTCAGGCAGCAGCTGATCTGGGTGCGTCCATGATGCGTGTAGGTGTGCCGGGATATGATCGTAAAACCAGTTATCCCGAGCTGTACAGCCAAGCCATTAGGTATTTATCCGAAGTGCAGGAGATGGCTCAGCAGTATCACGTCAAAGCCGTGGTAGAGACGCATCACCAGACGATCGCTCCAACCGCTTCACTGGCCTACCGACTGGTGCAGTCGCTGGATGCTCAGCATGTTGGCGTGTTGTATGATCCAGGCAACATGGTACACGAAGGATATGAAAATTATCGAATGGGACTGGAACTGCTGGGTCCTTACCTTGCACACGTTCATGTGAAGAATGCAGCGTGGTACAAGGAGGAACAAAACGGAGAGAGTGCGGAGAGTTCTGTATCCGCGAAATGGAGATGTCATTGGTCACCGCTGACTGAAGGTATCGTGGATTGGATGCAAGTGTTCCGTGATCTGAAATCAGTGGGATATGACGGATATTACGGTATTGAAGATTTCAGTGGAGAATTTAAATCCCAAGCGATGTTGCAGCATTTTGCTGAGGTATTCGGCGAAATCGAGCGTCGTCTGGAAGAGGAGGTACAGGTATGAGTTTGATTCGAGTAGCCGTAATTGGCATTGGAAACATGGGTGCCGCACATGCCAGAACCCTTATTGCCGGAGATGTGCCTGGTGCAGAGTTGGTAGCCGTATGTGATGTCCGAAAGGAAATGGAGAGCTGGGTAGCCAGTAATTTTCCGGCTTCGGTCAGTTACTGGCAGGATGCCGAGCAGATGATGGCATCCGGCACCATTGATGCGGTCATTATTGCAACACCTCATTATGACCACCCGGAACAGGCAATCCAGGCTTTTCAGCACGGTCTGCATGTCATGATCGAGAAACCGGCCGGTGTTTACACCAAAAAGGTGCGCAAGATGAACGAAGCTGCTGCAGCCAGCGGCAAAGTGTTTTCCATGATGTACAATCAGCGGACGAATCCTCTGTATATCAAACTGAGAGATCTTATTGCTTCAGGAGAACTCGGGGAAGTAAGACGCACGAACTGGATCATCACGAATTGGTACCGATCCCAGAGTTACTATGACTCCGGCGGTTGGCGGGCAACCTGGGCAGGTGAAGGAGGTGGCGTGCTGATCAATCAGGATCCTCATCAGCTCGACTTGTGGCAGTGGACCATCGGCATGATGCCTGTACGAATGCGTGCATTCTGTTCGTTCGGCAAGTATCGGAATATTGAAGTGGAAGACGATGTGACAGCTTATGTGGAGTACGCAAACGGAGCAACAGGCGTATTTGTAACAACTACGGGTGAAGCTCCAGGTACCAACCGATTCGAGGTCAACGGCGACCGCGGTAAAATCGTGATTGAAGATGGCCAGCTTACATTCTGGCGCCTTCGGGAGTCCGAGCCTGAATTCAATAAACGGTTTACCGGAGGTTTCGGCCAGCCCGAATGCTGGAAGTGTGAAGTTCCGATTACGGGTACCGAATCTGGCCACCCAGGACTCATTCGTAACTGGATTGATGCCATCCGAACAGGTGCCACGCTCATTGCTCCAGGAGAAGAAGGCATACACGGATTAACCTTGTCCAATGCGATGCTTCTCTCGACCTGGACGGACAATTGGGTTGAGCTGCCCATTGATGAAGAGTTATTTTATGAACATTTGCAGGAGCGTATTGCCAGTTCGAACACCAAGAAAGACAAAAGTTACAGCAGCAGCCAGCCTGCGGACCTGACGCAAACATTTAAGTAGGCCTGTTATAACAATCGTTGTACTTGAATCTATTGAAAAGGTGGAGATGACGTGGCTAAAGATGGAATGTTTTATGCACCCAAAAGTGTGAAAAAAGAGGTTGTATGCGGTCCAGGTGAGTTTACCATTGCTGCTGTAGCACTCGATCATGGGCACATCTATGGCATGGTTGGAGGTTTGGTTGAGGCAGGGGCAACGCTCAAATGGGTATATGATCCTGATCCAGCCAAAGTGGAGGCATTTCGCAAACACTTCCCACAAGCACAGGCCGCAGCTTCGGAAGAACAAGTGCTGGCAGATGATCAGGTGCAGTTAGTGGCCGGAGCAGCCATCACTTCAGAACGCGCATCCCTGGGCATGAGGGTTTTGGCTTCAGGCAAGGATTATTTTACGGACAAAGCTCCATTCACCACATTGGATCAATTATCAAGGGCTAGGGAAGAAGTGAAACGGACCGGGAAGAAATACATGGTTTATTATAGTGAGCGCCTGCACGTGGAAAGTGCGATCTATGCCGGGCAGCTGATTGAGCAAGGAGCCATCGGTAAGGTTGTGCAGGTGATGGGCACAGGGCCGCATCGATTGAATGCTCCAGGCCGGCCAGATTGGTTTTTCCAGCACGATAAATATGGCGGTATCCTCTGCGACATTGGAAGTCATCAGATTGAACAGTTTCTTACGTTCGCTTCATGCACGGATGCGGAAGTCGCGTTCAGCCGGGTGCATAATTTCCACCATCCACAATTCCCTGAACTGGAGGACTTCGGCGAGGCATCTCTTATTGGCAACAATGGGGCATCTGGTTACTTCCGGGTAGACTGGTTCACACCGGACGGTCTCGGAACATGGGGTGATGGGCGCACTGTAATCTTGGGAACTGACGGGTATATTGAATTGCGGAAATATATCGATGTCGCGAGAGAGCGGGTGGGAGATCAGGTCTATCTGGTTAACCATGAAGGTGAATACCGTTACAGTGTCAAAGGACAGGTGGGCTATCCGTTCTTCGGAGATCTCATTCGTGATTGTCTGGAGCGGACGGAGACAGCCATGACACAGGAACATGCATTCAAGGCGGCAGAGCTCTGCTTAATTGCACAGCATAAAGCTATGAGCGAAAGAGTTGTCTGGAGCAGCGGCGCGAAGTAAACGTTATTCAAGTGAATTAATAGTTCATGAGTCATCTTCAATGTTAAGAGGGCAGCCTGTAGCCAGGTTGCCTTTTTTCATTAGACGACTTCGCAAATGGGATTATATGGGTTATCATGGATGGAGTTGGTGAGTTGCCTAAAATAATAGTAAATATGACTACATAGATTTGAAGGGTGCTTTTTAGTATTGAGAGTCAATAGTAAATCAAACTGGGAGGATTGTTATGAAATTTATCGTTTCTGCAAGTGTAATCGTCCTTAATGAAGATAACGAGATTTTGCTTATGAAAGGGAGAAGGGGATGGGAAATGCCGCAAGGATGTGTGGAACAAGGAGAAACGATAAGGCAAGCCGCAGTTCGGGAAGTGAAAGAGGAGACAGGGATGGATATCGAACTGATCCAATTTTGTGGTGTGTACCAAAATATCACTCGCGGAGTATGTAACCATATTTTCACCGGTAAGCCTGTAGGTGGCACGCTCACGACCAGTCATGAGAGTGAGGCGGTTGGTTTCTTCACATTGGAACAGGCAGATGAAATGATAACTTGGGGGAATTTCCGGGAACGAATCCATTACGCATTGGATGCCAAGATGCATCCCTTCTTAGTCGAATTTGCTGAATAGGAGAGCTAACTTATGAATAATACGAATAAGATACTAGGTGCGGCGCTGATGCTGGGAAGTGTAGGCTTGGCAACCATAGAGCGAATCTCCGTACGGCTATCTGCAGCGATTGTGGAAGCAGGTTATGCGTCCGGTGGCAATCCAAGAGAGATTGTATCACTGAATGACAATGGATCAGGCTGGCTTGTCTACTTCCTGTTTTTTATCGGATTTGTGCTGCTCGTTTCCGGCTTTCCGGGAAGTTATCGGAGGAGAGAAAAATAGGCGTCAAAATGTGAATTGGAAGAAGGGTGACCACCATGATTACATATCGATTTGTTACGAATGGGGATATCCATCATATCCAAACCATTGCTCATGATACGTGGATGTTCACTTACGGAGACATTTACTCCAAAGATTACATTCATAACTTTCTAAGTGTTGCTTATTCGACGGAGAACTTAAATCGTTCTGTAGAGAGAGACCTGCAAAGTTCCAAACGAAAGTTTTTAATAGCGGAATATAATAACGTCATCGTTGGGTTTGCCCAAACAACTCAAGTTCATGAAGAAGAGTATGAATTAACCCGAATCTATATACGGCCAGAATATCACAAGCTGGGAATTGGAACAGGCTTCATTCAGAGATATATTCAAGTGTTAGCACCGATAAAGCATCTATCTGCCTGGGTAGCGAAAGAAAATGATATTGGAAGAGGGTTCTATGAGAAGTGTGGATTTAAAGAAACAGAAGAGAAGGTTGAACTAATCGGAGGAAATACCAAAAAACAGCTTAAATATGAAATGGAATTATAGATGTTAAAACTGGATTCTCAATGAAGTAATGAAATGGATTAAAAAGAAGGGTGATTAATATTGTTAGATTATACGAACACTACTGCACAATTAACTGAACATAACCTGGATACCGTCGTTATACCCGTTGGTGCAACAGAGCAGTTCGGCCCTTATTTACCAGATAGATGAATTACATGGCGGCTTTATGTCCGTGTGTACCGCTTTATGGTTGTGCCCGGAAAAAGTGGTTTTACAACCAATGGGGTCTGAAATAACAGATAGGAATAGAACATTTGCTGATTTCATGGGCTGGGACAAGTTAACTAAAGACGGGTGTTGGGGAAACTATGTGCCGGGTGAATTAACCAAGGAAGAGATGGCCGAGAAGGGAAGAGTATTTTGGGAAACGTTTATATCAAGAAAATGTGAAGGGCTGAAAGAAGTATTGGAAGAAGCGTACCAACGAAAAACGGATCGGAAAAGCTAGGAATCTTAGAGCAAACCACATATGTGTAGGAAACACGTATGGGGGCATAAGGACAGACACTTCAGGAGGTTCAGATGAGAGAGATATCAACGGGAAATATGCAGACATTCAAAAACGAAACGGGAGGTATGTATGGAAGTTGGGAAAATAATAGGGATTGCCTACAACGTGATTCCGGTTAACGACGTGGAACAATCGGCAGCCTGGTTTGTTAAACATTTTGGGTTCAATATCAGAAATCGAAGAGAAGGCTATCTGAGTCTGTTTAGGGAGAATAGACCGATCTTGGATTTGATTCAAAGTGATAATGATACTAGAGCTGTATTTGAAGTAAACAATCAAAAAAGATGGGTAATTACATTCTTCACTAATGATATCTTGACTTTACATAACGTTCTGAAAACAGCTGGTGTTAACGTCAGAAACATAAGTGATGAAGGCAAGTATGGTAAGTTCTTTGTGTTTGAAGATCTGGATGGGAATTTGTTTGACGTTTGGGAACATCATGATTGTGAACTGATTTACTGATAGGCATAGCGCTAACATATAAAAGAATAGGAGTTAAACCCTCTATGATCATTAGTGAAACAATGGTATTCAATCATAAAGTTCTAATCAGGGAGATAGAGCACGAAGATATCCCTGAGCTCTACGAGCTGATATATGAAGATGAACAACCCGAGTGGAAAAAGTGGGACGCACCTTATTTTCCGTTGGAGCATGTCAGTTATACTGTATTTCAAGAATATACGAGTAAGGAAATGCTAGAAGACGGTGAGCCCGCTCATAGAATGATCATTCAAATTAATGATGAGATCGTAGGTGCAGTGAATTATTATTGGGAGCACAAACCGTCCAACTGGATGGAAGTGGGGATCGTCATATATAAACCTAAGTATTGGAATGGTGGATATGGAACGGCTGTTTTGAAGATGTGGATCGACTATTTGTTCAATAAGCTACCTATAGTCCGGGTAGGGTTAACAACCTGGTCAGGAAATGAAAGGATGATGAAGGTCGCAGAGAAACTGGGCATGCAGCTGGAAGGAAGACTTCGGAAGTGCCGCTTCTACAATAATACATACTATGATTCGATCCGTATGGGATTATTAAGAGAGGAATGGATGAGCCAATTTTGATCTTATACTTGCCATTCACTTCAGTTCATTTAGATGAATATTAAATTAGAACACTAGGAGGATATTGAATTGGAGAATAAAGAGACGTTTAATTCAATTGCAAATGAATATGAAAAATATAGACCTACCTACCCAAATGAAATGTATAACGATATATTTGATTATTCAAATCCGGATAGAGAAGATAAAATTCTGGAGATTGGTTGCGGGACAGGACAAGCCACGAGAGGGATGATCGAAAGAGGTTACAAACAAATTACCTGTATTGAATATGGTGACAGATTGGCCCAGTTCACTGCAGAGAAATTTAATTCCTATGAAACGATCAAGGTGATTAATAGCTCGTTTGAAGAATGGAACGGTGAAGTGGGGTCCTTTTAAGTTAGCCATTTCAGGCACAGCATTTCATTTTATCGAACCCAAGTTTGGTTATCGTAAAGTATGGGAACTTCTTGAGAGTTCGGGTTCCATTGCCTTTTTTTGGACCATACATGTGCCCATGTTTGATCAGCTCCATAACGAAATACGATCTCACTATAAAGAACTTGCACCACATTTGGACGATTCAACGTTCCAACCCCCCGAAGAAACCATCGAAGAAAGAAGAGCAATCACGGAGGAGACAGGAATCTTTATGAATGTAATGGTGGAAGAATATAGTGAAATTCTTACATATTCAAGCGGCGACTACGTTGCATTACTTGATACGAATTCGAAACATAGACAGCTCCCTGATAAACAAAAAGATATCTTATTAAATAAGATTAAAAATTCAATTGATAGATCAGGCGGAACAATTTATAAAGAACACAGAGTGGCATTATTTTTAGGGAGAAAATTTTCGTAGAAGAACGAAACATATCCGAAGGAGATGGGTCTATGAATTTCGTATATGGAGAATATCTTATTAGTGATCACAAAGAGAAGATCGATCTTCCTGCGGTAAAAGGCTTTCTTGCAAGAAGCTACTGGGCGAACAAGCGCTCAGAAGAAATCATTGAGCAATCCATCCATTCTTCCATATGTTATGGAATCTACAAAGCGGAGATCCAAGTGGGATTTGCGAGGGTGGTCACCGATGAGGCTACCATGTTTTGGCTTTGTGATGTTTTTATCCATGAGGATCATCGGGGACAGGGCCTAGGGAAGAAACTCATTGAAGTAATCACACAGTCGGACCGCTTCAAAAATGTAATGGGACTACTCGGAACATTAGATGCACATGAACTATACGAACAGTATCAATTCCATAGAAACCAGGATCGATTCATGGTAAGACTTCCAGATGATTTGAGGGAACGGTAAATAACGATGTACCAATAGTTCTATAAATAACGTACCAAATGAGGGAGCATGGAATTATGTCTGAATACTATTGGGACAACAAAATTGAATATCTGAGGAAGACGCGGGGGCTGTATTATAATGACGATTACCTGCAATTTCTTGTACAGAGTGTGTGGAAAATTACCAATCCTGTAAGCATTATTGATTATGGTTGCGGGTTCGGTTACCTAGGTCTTAAACTACTTCCTTTATTGCCTGAAGGCTCAAGCTATACGGGAGTGGACAAGGGGGAGGAATTGATAAAAGAAGCAAGGGAGACGTTCTCAAAAGTTTCGTTTCAGACTGAGTTTATAGCATGTGACATTGAACAGTTAGACGTAGAAGAGAAGTATGACATTGCCGTGAGTCATGCTTTTTTATTACATATGAATAACTCAGAAGTGATCCTACAGAAGATGATTGAAAGTGTGAAGGATCAAGGAAAAGTCATTGGTTTCGAACCTCATTGGATTGGTAATATGGCGAACTGTCATCTGGATGGTGTTGAACAAAGCCATGTAGTTAAGCTAGGTGTCCTGCAAAAGCTATTTGAGAACGACTACAAACGTACAGGTAAGGATGGGAATATTGGAATAAGGCTGCCTATACGAATGAGTCAATTGGGATTACAGAACGTGGAATGCAGGATGAGTGATAAGGTTAATTTTTTGGATCAGAACATGGATATGGAGAGCAAAAGCGCTTTATTTGGTTCATTGAGAGAAGAAGGATTTGGCGAGGAACCTGGTGATTCCGATGAGAGCATAGACAACTTAGTGAATAGAGAATTACAGCCAGAGGAAGCACGCGAGCAGTATGAAGCTGAATTAACGTTTTCCAAGAGATTCAATCAGGAGTCCTGGCTAACGTTTGCACCCAGTATGAAAATTTCGTTCGGCACGGTCCAAAGAGCGTAATTCGTAGGAGAGATTTCAATGAAAAAGATTCTAATCCTGGGTATTGTGGCAAGTGGCAAAACGACATTGGCTAAGGAACTCTCTCAAAAACTAAATATACCTTGGTATGAGCTGGATACGATCGTGCATCATGAGACACCTCATGGAAGAAATAAACGCACTCCGGATGAGCAGATTGCGGTGATTCAGGACATTGACCGTTACGGAGCATGGATATTCGAAGGGACGGATCGGGAATCTTACCGGTGCTTATGGGACATGGCAGATACCATTATCTTTTTGGATACACCCTTGTGGAAAAGAAAAACGAGAATCTTTTTGCGATTTATCAAACAAAATCTAGGAATTGAAAAAAGTCATTACACAGCTGATGTACAGATGTTAAAAATGATGTACAAATGGACAAGGGATTTTGAGCGAAATCGAGTGGAGTTTGAAAAAAGATTGCAACCATACCATCATAAACTGATCATCTTAACGGATAACAAAAAACTGGAGTTAATCCATTCATAATTGTTGTGAAGAGAATCAAAAGGTAAGCATCAATGGAGAGGAGGGGCCCTCATGCAGTATGATGACATTGAGCAAACGTTGACTACGGAGCGGCTGTGCCTGAGATTGTTCGAGGAATCCGATGCTGCCGCCGTTACTGAGCTGTGTAACAACTACAATATTTATAAAAGCACGCTAACGTTACCTTACCCTTACACGTTGGATTGTGCGTTATCCTGGATTCAGCATCACCGACAGAATTTCGAGAAAGAGAAACACTATGAATTTGCGATTTGCGATAGGGCAACAGGAACACTATATGGCGCGATAGCCTTATCTTGTGATCATCGGTATGATCATGGCGAAATTGCTTATTGGATCGCTGAGGCGTATTGGGGAAAGGGTTATGCGACAGAAGCTTCGCAAGCGATGTTGTACTTTGCCTTTCATGTGAAGAGGTTTCATAAAGTATATGGACGACACTTTGCTTCTAATCCGGCATCTGGAATAGTTCTTCAAAAGATAGGTATGACCCAGGAAGGTGTCCTCATGGATCATGTGAAGAAAGAGGGTCAATACGAAAGTCTGATCTATTATGGAATTGTAAAAAGAGAATAGGAATAAACGGAGCTTTTGATCCTCAGGGTTGTAAACAGAATATAGAACCTTCACAGCTTTATTTCCACATCATTAAAATGAACGAGCAGACAATGACGGTACATGGTGCATCCGTTCATTTTCTGCTTCTTTTTTTGGTTTTTGAAAAGCGTAAATCTATCCCCCTATATGAGTAAATCAACACTTCTCCTTCCATTCAGAAACTTACAAATATCCTCCCTGAAGATAGTGGTTTATCCCATAATTTAGCATTTTTTATGCATTTTTATGACTACTAATACCCTTGAATGTTTTACAAATTCGGTGATTTACCAAATCATTCTTCTTACATTCAACTTGTATCCTACTTGTGTACCAGAGAATTCGGTATGGAATCAACCACATTTCAGGAGGGTATACATTGTGAAAAATAGTAAACGCAAAAGTTATCAAAGCCTGATCCTCTCGCTTGTATTTATGCTTGTCATCCTGTCGGGATGCGGGGCTTCAGCCAGCTCAAGCTCCAGTGAAGGTGGAATGCCCGAAGTCATCCGAATCGGTATTATGCCAAGCGAAGAGGGCGAGATGAACCGTTCCCAGGAACAGCTAGCAACAGATATTACGGAAGCAACCGGTATCCCTGCAGAAATTTTTGTAGCTGAAGATTATAACATGGTTATCGAAGCCCTGCGTGCAGGCAAAATTGAAATTGGACTGATTGGGCCGTTTGGTTACATCATCGCTACGGAACGAGCCAATGCCAAACTGCTTGTTCGCTCCGAAAGTGATCAACAATCGAATACGGTCATCCTCGTTCGGAATGACTCTCCATATCAAAGTGTACAAGACCTTAAAGGAAAAGATTTTTTGTTTGCTGATCCGGCATCAACCTCCGGCAATTTGTATCCACGTGCCACATTGATGAAAGAGCTTGGTCTTTCTAACAAGGAACTGGATTCCTTTTTCGGCAGTGTAGCGTTCTCCGGTGGACATGACAAATCACTGCTTGCACTGGCAAACGGCAATGCGGATGCAATTGGTACATCAAGTCTCATGGTGCCGATGATGGCAGAATCAGGACTTATTAAAGAGGAAGATTTCCGCGTGATTGCCGAATCGGATCCGATCGTCGGCGGTGCTCCACTGCTATATCGTCAAGACTTGCCAGAAGAATTGGTTACGCAGCTGCGTGAGCTTATGGTGGAGTATGATACGAAAAACCCTAAATTCCTCGAAAGTGTAGGCGCAGCCCGTTTTGTAGAAGGCAGTGACAGTGATTTTGATCCAATCCGGGAAGTCGCCAAAGCACTGGATATGTCCCCAGAGGAACTGTTGAAGAAATAGAATCCAAACTTGAAAGATAAGGAGGAAATAATATGACACTTTTACAGGTGGAAGGGTTGTCCAAGGTATATTCGGACGGAACCAAAGCGCTTGATAACTTGAACCTGACGATTAATGCCGGAGAGTTCGTTGTCGTCATTGGACCAAGTGGCGCCGGGAAGAGCACCTTGCTGCGAAGCCTGAACCGAATGATCGAGCCGACAAACGGAAAGATTCAGTTTAAAGGCAGTGAAACCATGGGCATCAAGGGGAAAAAGCTCCGTGAACTCCGCCGTCATATGGGCATGATCTTTCAGGGATATAATCTGGTCACTCGCGTATCCGTTCTTAATAACGTGCTGCATGGACGATTAGGCTACATGAATCCGTTCAAAGGGGCACTGGGTCTCTACTCCAAAGCAGATACAGAGGCAGCCAAGGTTATGCTCCACCGTGTTGGTTTACATGAACAGATGTACAAGAGGGCAGATGAACTCAGTGGTGGTCAGCAGCAGAGAGTCGGCATTGCACGTGCGCTTTCGCAGAAGCCGGATTTGATACTGGCAGATGAACCGATAGCGAGTCTTGACCCTGCTTCCTCGGAGACGATCATGCATTACTTGTATACGATCTGCAAAGAGGAAGGCATTGCCTGTTTGTGCAATCTGCATCAGGTAGATATTGCGAAGAAATATGCAACCCGTATCATCGGCATTCATAAAGGGTCCAAGGTCTTTGACGGAACACCTGAAGAACTGACGGAAGATATGATCCGGCTCATTTACAACCAGACCAATCCCAAAGTGAAGGAGACAGCCTGACATGAATGCGGCACAGTTGCAATCTGCCCG
The DNA here is from genome assembly GCF_002272715.1 of Paenibacillus sp. 7516. Lineage (NCBI taxonomy): Bacteria > Bacillati > Bacillota > Bacilli > Caryophanales > Paenibacillaceae > Paenibacillus > Paenibacillus sp. 7516. The sequence continues at coordinate 786,685 of NZ_NPBI01000006.1, read as the reverse complement.
AAAAATGAAACGCACACAGACGATATTGTTTGTTATTGTGCTGTTGGCTCTCATCATCTGGTCTTCCATCGGCGCAGAGTTTTCATTAGGTGCTTTATTTGCCGGGATAGGAGAGAGCTTCCGATTTATCTTTTTCGATTTTCTTCCACCTGATCTTTCTTCACTTTCCCAGCTCATTGAACCTGCTCTGCAGACTCTGTATATGAGCGTGGTAGCGATGGTCATCGGGTCGGTTGTAGCAGGAATGTTATCCTTTTTAGCCGCAGCCACAACAAGCCCGCACCCTTACCTTCAGGTATTTGTTCGTGCAGCTACATCGCTGTTTCGTAACATTCCCGTCATTATCTGGACGATACTGCTTGTTGCAGCGTTTGGACTTGGTGCTGTAGTTGGTACGATGTCGCTGATCCTGATCTCGATCGGTATGCTGACGCGTTCCTTTGCCGAGGTGCTTGAAGAGATTGATATGGGGCAGGTAGAAGCGGTTCGTGCTGCTGGTGGAAGTTATTTCCAAGTGTTATCCCAAGCCGTATTTCCACAATTCCTTCCCGGGTTTATCGGCTGGAGCTTGTACAACTTCGAAATCAATGTACGCGCATCCACGATTGTAGGCATGGTTGGAGGCGGTGGCCTCGGCTTTATCCTGCAATCCAAACTGAAGTTGTTTCAGTATCAGGAAGCCAGCATGGCCGTGCTGCTTGTGCTCGTTATCGTTCTTGTTGTGGAAACGATCACCAATCGTGTAAGGGAGCGAATCATATGAGTATGCAAATGAACGAAGCGAAGCCATCTTTTACACTGTATACTTCCATGCCAGAGCCACCCAAGCCGAAAAGGAACAAGCTGTTAGTGATCGGTCTGCCGCTTATTGCTGTGCTTTTTGTGTTCAGTCTCCTTCAGCTGCAGTTCGACTATTCCAAGATTGTCCAAGGCTTTACGAAACTCGGCGGTTACATGGGAACCATGTTTCCACCTGATTTCTCGGCCTGGCGCCACGTCCTGCTCGCGGCTGTGGAGTCATTGCAAGTGGCCATTCTTGGATCGGTGCTGGGGATTGTCGTAGCGTTCTTTCTTTCCTTTTTGGCTGCAAGCAATTTGACGCCTCATCCGTTCGTTGCTTGGATCATTCGAAGTGCTGCTTCCTTGCTTCGTGCGATTCCTACCATCGTGTGGGCTCTCATCTTTATCGTGTCTGTTGGTCTCGGACCACTCCCCGGAGTGCTTGCGATTGCTGTGTCTGCGGCAGGTATGCTTGTCAAAGTATTTGCCCAGTCACTGGAGGAAATCGACAAGGGCGTACTCGAAGCGATGCAGTCTACGGGTGCCAGCTGGCTGCAAATTGTCATGCAGGGTATTTTGCCTACGGTGAAGACAGCCTTTATTGCCTGGTGCGTGCTGCAGCTGGAAGGCGGTATTGCCGAATCTACGATTCTTGGTGCGGTTGGCGCAGGAGGCATTGGATATGAGATGACTCATGCCATGAAATCCTATAACTTTGCGGCGGCTTTGTTTGTCGGACTGGTTGTTTTCGCCATGGTATTCAGCGTGGAGTTTGTGGCAAACCGATACAAAATGAAGCTAAAAACACGTCAGAACTAATTCATTTACATTCATAATAATGAGTATCATTTTGAGGAGGAAGCACAATGTCAACATCTAATTCACTTTTAAAACAAGGCCCTCAGGTTCAGGCTAAGTATAGCGAGAATAACGGAATTGCATTAGCCTGGAATATGGCAGAGACCATGGAGGCGGAGGCTGTTTACCATTCGGTTCTACCGGAATTTATTGAATCCAGCAGCACGCTGCTTGATATAAAGATTGACCCGTCAGGAGCAGTATTCACGAGAACGGTTTCTCCTGGCCGCAACTATTATCATGTGAAGTTCACGAATGGGTCGGTGTCAACCATTAACGATCGCATGATCCACACGGATGGCGTAATTAATTTCCGGGATATGGGCGGCTACCTTACAGAAGATGGTCGTACCACCCGTTGGGGGATGCTGCTGCGATCTGCTGATCTGCATGAGCTTAGTGAGCAGGACCTGCAAACGGCAGCCGCGCTCGGTATTGACTGGATTTGTGATCTGCGCAGCGATTTTGAAGTAGCCAGCCGTCCAAGCCCAGCCATTGGTCATGCGATCAACACGAATATTCCCTTTATGGCGGAAGCAAGTCCTGAGGAAATGCAGAAGATCGGACATGATCTTCATGCAGGTTATAAAGCCATGATTTTAAATACGGAGAAATGTGCACTTATCCTCAATGAACTATTAAAAGAAGAGCGGGATACTTCCTTATTCCACTGTGCCGCGGGTAAAGACCGGACCGGAGTTGTATGCGCCTTGATTCTTCTCACCTTGGGTGTGCCGCGAGAAGTAATTATTGAAGACTACGAGCTGACGAATCTCGCGGTGGACGGACTCATGCAGCGCTTCTTATCCGGAAACAACAAGGACTATCAGAAATATATGGATCAAATGCCTGAACTACAGGGAGCGATTCCGGAGATGATGAAAGCGGCCTTCATACAAGCTGCACTCGAAGCAATCGACGAGAACTACGGGACTTTCGAGCATTATCTTACAGATGGACTAGGCATTTCTGCAGAGCAGAGGACAGCTCTTCAAAACAAATACCTGGTTTAGTAAAAATGGAGTCCAGACACTGGAATACAGTGCTGGACTCCTTCTTGCCTACGTCTGGTTGCGCAACTTCTTCTAAGACTGGTAATATAGGGTGAAATGTGTAGATCACGCTAAAATTCAAATGAAGTCCTCATCAATGGGAGAAAGGGATTATGATATGAACAAAATATCGCTTGTCGATACAGCATACATGATGCTGCGTGAGCGAATGGTCTGCGGAGAATTAATGCCCGAAACCCTGCTATCCGAGAACGAATTGGCTGAGGAGTACCAGATGAGCCGTACACCGATTCGTCATGCCATTGCTCGTCTTGAATCAGAAGGTTATGTAACTGCTCTCAAAAATCGCGGTGTCTTGGTTAAGGATGTAGGAGGAAAGGAATTTCTTGATCTCATCGAACAGATTCAGTCCATGCTTTTTTACAGTTTCGAAATGATGAAGAACCCGAACCGAGAGATCTATTTAAATCTGGAGTCGCTTGCAGCTCATGTGGAGGTACAGCGAACCGCAGAGAAAAAGAATGATTATCCTTTATACACCGAACATCATTTTCTTTTCATGCGGGAGATCGTTGAATCCTTGAACAATGGCGTCATGCTGAACACATTTGATTCCTTTCGGGATAAACTTTACATGTATTCCATCGTCCGCTTCAAGCGAACACCACATATCAAACATTACAGTGCGATCGGGATTAATCGAGACACGCTGCACGCCTTATCCAACAATGATTATAACGCAGCTCAAGAGGTTGTGTTATCTCTCATTCCTATCACCAGAGAGCGTATGCTTGCTACAGGTCAGTTTTAACTTTTTTTCTATGAAAAAGGTATGGGCTATTTTGATATGTCAAATGTTTCAAAACGATATAACGCTGCCTCAACGGGCAGCTTATTTTGATAGAGGAAGGTGAGGAAAATGACTGTTGTAGGTATACTCGGAACCATTCATAATCCGGAATTGAGAGAAAAATATAATTGTTCACTCGCCCTATACGAATCTCTTATAACTGAATTTGAGCCGGATATCATATGCGGAGAAGTACACCTGTTAAGCTGGCAGAAATACATCAAGGACCGCAATAATAAGGGATATTGGGGAGAGCCGGCAACCGAATATTGGGAACTCATATTTCCACTATGTGAGGAAAATCAGATTGAATTTGTACCCATTGACTGGTTTGAATTAGATGTGTGGAATAATTTCGATCCATTTGGCGGTTACTCTGAAGTGGAACGTAAAGAGCTGGAGAAAAAAGACGATGAATGGTTTCTCAAACAAATGAGTACACATGCTGCTGGAAACATACCCTTCAATTCGGTGGATTTTGATGAGATGACCCGCCTGAAATATGAATGGTTAAATCAGACTAATCCGACGGCAAACAACATTCGCTGGGTCGTGCGTAATCAAATCATGATTCAGCGGGTGAAAAATACATGTGATTCGAATCCCGATAAGCGCATTCTGTGTATTGTAGGAGCGGATCATAATTACCTGTTCCAAGAGGCACTACTCAAAGAACCGATTCAACTGATCTATCCATTGAGGTAGTCTGCCCCGATTTGCTGCACTGTAATGATGATGTCCATACATTTTTAATACATCAGAGACCATTTCGTATATAATAGAGGACACGTATCATTCTACATAATAACGAGGTGCACCAAGCTATGGCAACAATTTACGATTTTACAGTTACCAAAACTAGCGGAGAACGATTCCCGCTCTATCAATATGAAGGAAAGCCCGTGCTGATTGTGAATACGGCAAGCAAATGCAAATATATGCATCAGTTTGATGATATCCAGAAGCTGTACGATAAGTATAAGGATCAAGGGCTTCAGGTTATCGGTTTTCCATGCAATCAATTTGCTGAACAGGAGCCCGGAAGCAGTGAAGAAGCGGCTTCGTTCTGCCAGATTAATTATGGTGTGAAATTCCCCATGTTCTCCAAAATGGACGTGAATGGCGATACGGCACATCCCCTGTATGACTTCCTGAAAAAATCGGGACCTTTCGCCGGGTTTGATGAGTCCGATGTGCAAGCCAAACTGCTGAAGTTAATGGTCGCGGATAAGGCACCTGAATGGCTGCACGGAGATGCAATCAAGTGGAACTTCACGAAGTTTCTGATCAATGCCGAAGGGCAAGTAGTCAAACGCTTCGAGCCTGTGGATTCCATGGATGCAGTTCAGGCTAGTATTGAGCAGCTGTTGTAATTATAGAGATTTGAAGAGGCCATGAGTTGAACCGTGAACAGCGGTACGTTCATGGCTTCTATGCTAGATAAGAAAACCTCTCCTATAGGGGGCACTCAAAATGACACGTATGCATCAGTTTAATGCACCGCTGGAATACAGTTATCGTTCAACGCGCACTTTTTACAGCGGAGCGTCAGACGGATTTCATTCTCATCCGCACTATGAGGTCTATTATTTTCATGCCGGAGAGTGCACCTATATTATAGGCGACCGTGTGTACAGCCTGGAACCAGGAGATCTGATTCTAATGCATGGAATGACGCTTCATCGGGCACATCCGGTACCTGGCGGTTTATATGAACGCACTACATTGCACTTTGATCCATCACTAATTCGCAGCAGCCTGCATCCAGATCGAATCAGCGAGGTACTTATGCCTTTTGATGAGCTGCGAAACTGCCGAATTAATCTGACGGGTGACATCCGTGCGGAATTTGAATCCCTGCTGCTGAATCTGGATCAGCTATCGAACAATTCAGGCGAGTTCAGACAGGAACGAATGACAGTACGTTTGTGCGATCTGTTATATTTTGTGGCTGGCATTTGCCATGGCATCGTGGTGGATCATCGTCCTTCATCCGATAAGGAGCGCCATGTCCAGCACATCATGGGTTATGTCGATACGCATTATATGCAGGATATCGGTCTGGATGATCTGGCGAGCGAGCTTCATTTATCCAAGCCTTACCTGGCGGGGTTGTTCAAGGAAATGACAGGCAGCACCATATTTAAATATTTGTATGACCGCCGTATCAATCAAGCCAAACTATTATTTCAGTTTCAACCTGATATTTCGGTTACTGAGGCAAGTAGGTTGTCAGGGTTTAAGCGTTTGTCACATTTCAGCCGCATATTCAAACAAAACGTGGGCTGTGCACCTGACCTATATCGTACTCGCTTACACAAGACCCAGTGATGGATACGGCAAGATATTACTCTTATCAACAGGAACAATTGGCGCGAACCGAAGGAGGTTTTAACGAATGACAACGGAATTACCTTATGCATTTCAGTACCGAATTGGGTCATCCGAATCAGACTATAAGTCATTATATCGGCCTTCCGCATTGCTGGAACATATGCAGCTTGCAGCAGACCGCGATCTGGCACGGATGGGTATTACCGTATCGGAAATGCTGGATCAGGGGCTGGGCTGGATGTTAATCACGACGGATTTGACCATATTCCGCCAAGCTCGATTGGAGGAAGAAGTCAGTCTCCAGACCTGGCATAAAGGCAACAAAGGAGTCATGTGGCTGAGGGATTATGTTCTTACCGATACAGAGGGGAATCACATCGCGGAGGCACGGACTTCCTGGGCGCTTGTCGATCTGGAGAAGCGAAAGCTCCTCAGACCAGCAGCACTGCCTTTTGAAGTGAAGTCACATCCCGAATTATCGCTGGGTGAACCCCCGGAGAAAGTGGTGCTTCCTTCAGGACTGGAGCCACAGGAAGACTATCGCCTGATTGTTCGATACAGCAGCACGGACAGCAACGGTCATATGAATAATGCCAGATATGCCGATGTGTGCTGTGACGCACTTACTGCTGAAGAACTTGCGGCTCGTCTGACACACATGCAGATATCATATCACCGGGAAATTCGAATGCAGGAAGAACTGGTCGTGGAACGGACGGAAGCGATAGATGGCGTTATATGGATTCGCGGACGATCAGGAGCCAATGCGCAGAATATTATTTTTGAAGCAAAGTTAAGTTTTGAAGAGGTTGTTGCTTAAATATTGAGATTAAAGGCTGCCCAAATCCTCGGGGTGGTCTTTTTGCTGTGTTTAGAAGACAGGCAGAAAAGGTAAAGAAAGGGTAATGAAACCAGAGGAGGCGTTTAAGAATGAATAATCAGATTCCGGGTCAGAATAAAGAACCGAATAAGGCACATGCGCACGATAATCCCGAACAATACCCGACGGAGAAGGAAAGTTTGCTTGACCAGTATGAAGAAGAGCAGACAGTGGACCCTATTCCCTTGGAGGATCTGAATATGGAACAGCAAGAAGAGAAAAATAAGGATCAGACCAAGAGCAATTCGTCGACTGAAGAGAAGTACCGTGCGGATTATCGGGAGACCGATAAAGACTAATTTGCATATTTAGTGAAAATAAAATAGTTTGTTGACTAATGTATGTTACTATATTATAGTTACTAATGTTAGTTTAAAAATCTTGATATTAAACCAATTGTGGAGGCGAATCGTTATGTCTAAATCTTTCTTTGACGCGTTGAAAAACAGAAGATCCTATTACGGAATCAGCAAGGAATCCACGATCTCGGATGCCAAAATTCAAGAAATCGTTGAGGAAGCGGTAAAGTATACGCCAACTTCTTTTAACTCACAAACTTCCCGTGCAGTGGTTTTGCTCGGTGAACAACATGATAAACTGTGGAACCACACTGAAGAAATCTTGCGTGAAGTGGTTGGGGATGCAGAAGCCTTCAAATCCACAGCTGAGAAAATGGCCGGATTCCGCAGCGGATACGGTACCGTATTGTTCTTCGAAGACAACAATGTGATTGCACAACTTCAACAGAACTTTGCAGCCTATGCGGATAATTTCCCGATCTGGGCGAATCAATCCAACGGCATGCTGCAGCTTGTGATCTGGACTGCACTGGAGCAGGAAGGTCTTGGGGCTTCCCTGCAGCACTACAACCCACTGATTGATGAGAAAGTGAAACAAGAATGGAATATTCCAGAACACTGGAGACTGATCGCTCAGATGCCATTTGGTAAACCAACAGCTACACCAGGCGAGAAAGAATTCCAACCGATTGAAGAACGTGTAAAAGTACACAAATAAGTATTAAGCTTTAGGCAGATTTCCAACATTTAAACACATACGGCCTCGCTTCAATTTGATACGATGATGTAAGAATCGTACTCCAATGAAGCGAGGCTTTTTGATGTGAACAATAGAATAAAGAAACATGCGGGTCGACAAGTGGTAACAGTCTTGTTGGTTGCTCTATTGATACTTGGACTGGTACCGGGCTTTCCCATTTCTGCGGAAGCAGCAGCGGCAAAACAGCAATTCCAGGATATCAGCACCAGTTATGCGAAAGATGCGATAACTCATTTGGTGAACGAGGGTATTGCTGCCGGAACGTCAGAAACCAGGTTCGAACCCAAGAAGGCCGTGACACGAGCTGAATTTGCGACGTTTGCTGTTCGATTACTCGGCTTGAAACCTGTTAAAAATAATATTAGTCCATACAATGATACTAGTACTACGGCATGGTATTATGGCAATGTTTCTGCAATGACCAATCTTTCCATTCTGGAAGGGAAAGGGCAGGGAAACTTTCAACCAAACGCATCCATAACGAGAGAAGAGGCGGCTGCCCTGCTCGTGAGAATGCTGAAGCAGACGTCCAGTTCTACAGGACTTTTGCCTACAACTTACGTTGATGCATCTAATATTTCGGTATGGGCGAAGCCTTATGTACAGAAGGTATATCAGCTCGGACTGATGCGTGGTAGTGATGGTTTATTCCGACCGCAGGATCAGGTGACTCGCGAGGAAGCTGCCGTGATGCTGGATGCCATTTTACAAAAGAAAGAATGGTCGCAGCAGCTTGGGAATGCTGATTCCTTGGGAATACAGCTGGGATGGCAGTATAACTCCACTACAGCGGAATTCAAGAAACAGGTTGAACAATCCAAGGTGAATACACTGGTTCCCCGGTGGTTCTTTTTGAACAGCAGCATGCAGATTACAGACCATACAGACTCTGCGCTGCTCACATGGGCATCGTCAACCAATCGGGAAGTTTGGCCTCTGCTTGGCAACCGTTCCGATGCTTCGATGACCCACCAGATGTTATCCAGTTCAGCCAACAGGACGTCAGTCATCACTCAGGTTACTGCTTATGTGAAGAAATACCAATTAGATGGTATTAATGTGGATTTTGAGAACGTATTGCCAGCGGATCGGGCAGGCATGACTGCTTTTGTGACGTCGCTTGCTGCTTCGCTGCATACGATTGGTGCTGTCGTTTCAGTGGATGTGTCTCCTGATCTGGGTACGGACTGGACCGACGCATTCGATTATGCCAAGCTTGGTGCCGTGTCCGATTACATGGTTCTTATGGGATATGAGGAACATTGGAATGGAGATCCTATAGCCGGGTCGGTTGCCTCACTTCCTTGGGTAGAAAGAGCCCTGGATACCATGCTTACGGACGTTGTGCGTGCTAAAGTTATTTTGGCCCTTCCACTCTACACCAGAGACTGGTCATCGGCTAGCCCGGCAACAGGTTCATGGGATATAACCCTTGCGGAGCAGGGAACACGGGCACGTGCTGTGGGCTCTGTGAGACAGTGGAATTCAAGTCTGGAGCAATATGTTATTGGTTATTCGAGTAACGGCTTGGCAAGATACATCTGGGCAGAGGAGAGCCGCTCCTTAACTGCCAAAGTTAGAATGAGTACAGCCCGGAAGATAGCGGGGCTGGCGTATTGGTATATGGGCGGGGAAACAGCAGATGTCTGGGATGCCATCTCCAACGCTTCCCGTTTTGAATCATATCTATTCTAATGTTAATCTAATGTAAGGAATAAGAAACCCGAATCGGACCGTAAATCATGCGGACGGTTTGGGTTATTTATTTTTTGTACAAGCTAGAGCTAGGACGTTTGAGTCTGATTGAACGGTTTAATGTATAGAAGGATCGGAAGCGATCTACAGAGACCAAGACAAAAGGATAGACTGGAGGAGATGAAGGTTGCGAGAGTATGATTGCATCATTGTAGGTGGCGGGCTCGCAGGACTTCAGGCTGCCATTCAGCTGGGACGTTACAGTTCGCATCAGCTGCTGGTGGTAGATGCTGGAGAAGGCAGGTCAACCCTGTGCCGAACCTATCATAATATTTTGGGATTTCCAGAGGGTGTATCAGGCGAAGAATTAAGATCCAAAGGCAGAATGCAAGCCGAGAAGACTGGAGTTGCATTTGAAAAGGATCGTATTGTTAAAGCAGAACGGGTTGGAGAACAAATTCAATTAACGGGTTCCTCCGGCACCTTATATTCAGCAAGGACTGTGCTGCTGGCAACCGGGCTTAGTGACCGTTTTCCCGCGATTCCGGGACTCAGGCCAACACTGGGCAGATCAGTCTACGTGTGCCCGGACTGTGATGGTTATGAAATTCAGGATCGTCGCACCATATTGCTGGGATCAGGAGAAGCTGGTGCCAATATGGCCATGATTCTGATCGAGCGTACCAATGATCTTCTGTATATCAACCATGAACAGAAACCAATCTCTGCCGAGCTTCACCGAAGCATGAAGGAGGCAGGCGTACGTTATCTTGAAGCGGCGGTCCAGGAAGTACAACAAACAGAGGACGGATATATTACAGGGGTACTGACCGAAGATGGGCAGATCTATGAATCAGAACGCGGATTTATTGCTTTTGGTGGCAACCGGGTGCATTTCGAGCTTGCAGAGCAGCTTGGAGCGGTTATCTCAGACAATAAGCATGTTGAAGCGGATCATCGCAGTTTGCAGGCTGCTCCGAATGTTTGGATTGCAGGGGATTTGGGACTTCATGCGGAGCAAGCTACGGTAGCGATGGGTGAAGGCTCTATAGCGGCTATCTGGATTCACAAAGAGTTACAGAAGATCAAAAAGGAAAATAAAGTGAAACAGTTGTAGACAAAAGCACGGTGCGACCAGGTTTTCCTTTCATAGATATACGAAAAGTCCTCCAGCCTGTTAGGTTGAAGGACTTTTTGATTGAGCTGCAAATAGGTTGAGACTCTATTATTTTGATTTGTCTTGGTGGGTTGCTGCCGATTTGTCTTTGGGATGTCCAGAAATATTGTCCACGATATCTCCAATCGCATCCTCAATCATGTCTGTCGGGCCAGGATTGTTGGGATCAGGATGAAGGACAGTATTCACACCTGGCTCAAGATCTTTGTTTTTCTTTTCTTTTTTAGGTTCACTCATACGTATATCCTCCTTATCAATCAGGTCTAGGGTGTTCCTTAACATCTCCAAACGTTGTAATGTATATGTAAACGATTAACCGCTGGAATGGGTTTGAAACGTTTTGAGTTGAAGGAGGTAGCTATGTGTTCAAAAAGATGAGTGTACTCCTGCTGCTCCTTGTTTTATGCATTTGGACGTATTGGAGAACGGGTGGAGAAGATCAGAATCCATATCTCATTACAGACTACAGTCGCCTACATCCGGTAAAAGTGGAACGAGTCGTGCAGGGTCATCAGGAACAGCAGCTTGTAGAGCTGCTAAAGGATGCAAGGGAGAATCATCTGACGGTGTCCATAGCAGGACAACGTCATAGTCAGGGCGGACATACCTATTACCGAGACGGCATCATAATTGATATGACTTCTTATAACCGTATACTGGACATTCAACCGGAAGCCAAAATGATTACTGTTCAGGCCGGTGCAACATGGGCGGATGTGCAACGAGCAATCAATCCTTATGGCCTTTCGCTCAAAAATATGCAGTCTCAAAATATCTTTACGGTCGGAGGTTCGATTAGTGTGAATGCCCACGGGAGGGAGCTTCGCAACGGATCTCTGATTCAGAGTGTCGAGTCCTTTCGTCTCCTGACTGCTGATGGGCAGATCCAGGAAGTGAGCCGTTCATCCAATTCGGAATTATTTCCGTTGGTTCTAGGCGGATATGGACTCTTTGGCCTGATTTTGGATGTGACACTGACGTTGACGGACGATGAATTATATCAACTTAACGTAGAACGAATTCAGGCCGCAGCGTACCCAACGTATTTCCGTAACAATGTACTTGGCGATCCGGACATGCGGATGCATCTGGCGCGCATCTCACTTCAGCCGGGTGAAGGGTATTTTAGCGATATGTATGCTCTTAATTATGCCATCGATACGGGGGCCTCGCTTCAGGATTATAATAAAATGTCTTTCCGTGAACCTGGCGTGCTGCCTGCCAAGATTCTATTCAACCTTAATCGCGGAACGGTTTGGGGCAGAGAGTGGTTTTGGGAACTGCAGCAGCGATATTTCGATTCACAGGACGGAACGAGGATCAGCCGGAATAATGCGATGGCCTCTCCATCTGCGTTTATGGAATATCATCAGCCCGGCACTAACGACTTGCTGCAGGAGTATTTTATCCCTATGGATGCTTTTCCTGCTTTCGTTAAGGAGATGGGGGAGATCGTTTCCCAAGAGAAACTCGATCTGCTGAACATAACCGTTCGTTATGTGCCGCAAGACGATGAAGCCGTTCTATCCTATGCGACACAGGACATGTTTGGTCTGGTATGCCTGTTCCATGCCTCGCTGTCAGAAGAAGAACAGAGTAAGTTCAAGGCTAGTTTGCAGAAGATCTTAGATGCAGTGATCCGCTTCAAAGGGACCTATTATTTGCCCTATGAGGCGTATGCTACAGCAGATCAATTCGATCAAGCCTACGCTCACAAGGATGATTTCTTTAAAGCGAAGGAACAGTACGATCCAGAGCATGTATTTATGAACTATTTTATGGAGCAATACGGAGGGAACGGTAAATGAATATGAAGTGGTTGGTCCGTTCACAGAGTGTGGTTACCCTTGCTTCGGGTATGATTTATCCTTATTATTTGTTGTTTCTTAAAAATCTCGGGAACAGCTTCTCCAAATATGGACTTGCCTTTGCTGTTTTTACAATCAGTTCAGCGGCTGCATCACAGTGGCTGGCCCCTCGGCTGGACGTGTATGCCAAGCGATGGCTCATGATGAGTTCGCTGGGCATGGCTGGAGCAATGATTGCTTTTCCGTGGATTACAAGCTACATATGGGTATTGCTGCTGCAGATAATCATGGGGCTCTGCAATGCCATGCAGCGAATGAGTGAACGGGTGCTGCTTGCAAACTATACGGAGCCAGGTAAAAGGGGCAAGCCGGTTGGCAATTATCATTTCTGGACGTCGGCAGCATCAGGATTTGCCGTAATTATCGGTGGACTGCTGATTGATTGGCTTACGATTGATGTTTTGTTTTATCTAAGTGCCCTGTTGTATGTTTGGGGAAGTATATCCATATGGCGCTCAATTGATGCAACAACCCATTAATAGATGAAGTGTTGAAATAGCCTGATTAAACTCCAGCGAGACGTTTATATTATAGATGACAAGCCAAATCATTACGCTCAAGGAGGAATTTAAAATGAATGAGAGTAATCATGTAATTCATAAAGATGGTCAAGTGGCAACGGAGAAGGTTGAGAATGCAATCGACAAAATTGCACCAGAGGAAAGAGAGCAGATTCTGCAAAACTTCGATGCATTCAAAGAGTATTTGGGTAAACGGATTGCTATGGGAGAATCCATTGGCCTAGGTGAAGAGCAGATGGCGAAAATTGCCGAGAAGGTAGCCGATTATCTGGCAGCTAAAGAAGAGCCGCGTAACCGTGAAGAGAAGTTGCTGCAGGAGCTATGGAATGTAGGTAAGGAAGAGGAGCGACATATGCTGGCTCATATGCTGGTCCGCCTTGCACAGCACACTCATTAAAAGCAAGAGAACCTTGGATGCGAGGCATTCAAGGTTCTTTTTATTGTAACTATTTTTCATCTCGCTGATACTTTTAAATGATTGTAAACAAGTATGATGATTTTAGTAAAAGTTTAAACGAATTTTCACATGACCGTTTGAAGGCAAACCCTTCCGGTTAAGGAATGAATAACGTTCATATAAGGAGAGATGCTGCCTATGAAGAACGCGGCGAAACAATGGAAATTAAAAATACTTGGTACTGCTGCACTGTTGCTTGGTATCATTGTGCTTACTACATATTTGCTTACACCGGCAAATGCCGAGGAAAGTGCTGGTTCCTCACAGGCTTCCGCAAAAGAAGCTCAGGCAGCCAATTCCGAGATGTATACAGCCTATGTGGATGAGCTGCAGCAGGAGAATGGCAAACTCTATTTGATCGTGGATAGAATCGGATGGTATCAGGGAGAAGAAGCGGATAAAGTGTTCCAGCAGCGCAACCCTGATTCAGGTATAGATGGTGCACCGGATGGATACTATATTATCAACGACAGCAAGGAGCAGGACAAGATTGAAGTTAGCGGCAATGCCGAAGTGCTGATGCAGCTGTATGATCGCGACGGAACGGTAAAAGGAACAGACATTCAGTGGAATGAACCGATTCCTCTCAGCAAATTTGAATCCTTGTACGACAACAAAAACATTGTGGATCTGTCCGTATTCCCATATCACCTTACAGTGCAGGATGGTAAGGTTACAAAAATCGTTCAGCAATATATCCCATAACATGTTGAGCTTAGTTAGCATTCCTCCTGTTCGTCAGAACGGTGAGGGATGCTTTTTTGATTATGACAAAATGTTAAAGAAGATTGTAATTCATTGTAGGTACATGTATCATTATTGGAATGGTGTTTTTACATAGTTCAGGAGGCTTCTCATGCTTAAAGACATGATTGCATTAACGAAGCCCAGACTTCTACGGCTTAATGTATTTGCGGTTGCTGTAGGATTCTGGGTCGCTTCAAAATGGGATATCTCTTGGTTATCCCTGCTGCTTGTCATTATTGGATCTACTCTGGTTATCGCATCAGCATGTGTCATCAACAATTACTGGGATCGAGAACTTGATCAGAAGATGGAGCGGACCAAAAAACGCATCGAGTATATCAACCATCTTCGTCCGGCCTTTGTGCTATGGTACGGTATTATTCTTGGAGTTGCTGGTTTTGCCGTGTTATACGTTTGGGTGAATCCGCTGTCAGGCTGGCTTTCGCTTCTTGGGTGGTTTGCTTATATTGTGATCTATACGATGTGGCTGAAGCGCAGTTCTACCTGGAGCACTTCTCTAGGCGGCATAGCCGGGGCGATGCCGCCGGTAATTGGTTATTGTGCGGTGACCAATCAGATTGATATGGGAGCATGGTTGCTGTTTGCACTGTTATTTCTATGGCAGCCGCCACACTTCTGGTCGCTCGGGATCCGGCGGGTTGAGGAATATCGTGCAGCGGGGTTTCCGCTTTTGCCTGTTGTGAAAGGGATTAAACGGACCAAGTTTCAAATGGTGCCTTATGTGTTCCTGCTGCTCCCTGCTGTATTTTTGTTGTACTACTACGATTACGTTGGACTTGTTTTTCTGATCGTGTCGCTGCTAAGCAGTGTGGTCTGGTTCATCCATACTCTTAGCGGGTTGAAGACGCAGGATGACGAGAAATGGGCCAAAATCAACTTTTTGATTTCGGTTAACTATTTAATGCTTATTTTTATCTTGATGGTTGTGAATACGACCTGGAGGTAACCATCAAAACGAACGCCTTATGGAACAGCGTGTGGACAAGCTAATTTGTCTTCATTAAGGGCCTGAGGTGTTTTTTTGATATAATGAACAGATGTTGTATGTATGTAAGTGGGTAAGTTTGGGAGAGGGATGTATAGATATGAGTCAACTAGAACAAGCAATTCGGTTAAGACAGGAAGGCAAGACACAGGAAGCAATCGAGTTATTACATACCATGGCGGAGAAGGAACCGGGCAATGCGGACGTATGGTATCAATTGGCCTGGGCACATGATTCACTTGGATTGGAACGTCAAGCCGTTTCATATTATGAAACAGCGCTAAGCCAGGGATTAAAGGGGGAAGACAGAGCAGGAGCCATTCTGGGTCTCGGCAGTACATATCGGACTCTGGGTCAGTATGAGCAGGCTAAGAAGTGGTTGGAAACGGGAATGGAAGAATTTCCGGAACAGCGGGAATTTGAAGTCTTCTATGCCATGGTGCTCTACAATACCGGGGAACATGCGGAAGCCATGAAACGGCTTCTGGTTCAGCTGGCAGATACATCTTCGGATCGAGGCATACATGATTATCGTAAGGCAATCCGCTTTTATTCGGGTCAACTGGATCGCATCTGGGAGTAAAACTATTCCTTTGTTTTTCAAATCAGCATTAATAAAGAGGAGATGATATCATGAGCTCCAATGAAGAACTGGAACAGTTGAACGAAAGAATGGATCGGCTTGAGCAGAAGCTGGATCATTTGGCAGTTCATCTTCAGGGAAACCAGCGTTCACCCGCTACGCGATTTCTGATTGGCTTTGCTGTTGTGTTGGCTATCCTCTTTATACTCATGATATGCATCGGTGTTATACAATTTGTAAGTAACGTGAACTAAGATAACGGGGGAGGCTCACTCCCCAGTAAAGAAGAAACGTGGCTTGTACATACACTCGAAAAATTAATTGAATCCTATAGGTTATCTTGAATCCTCCTTTCAGACTAAGGGGTATGCGCCAGCCATTCTTGTACTGCTTCAATAAAACGGCGGGTGGCTGGAGACAGATTGGCAAGAGATGGGCAGGCCAGCCCAATAGTACGATAAGGGTCGCCGCTGAGTGGTACAAGTGCCAGTTCATTCGTATGACCTTGTAATACCATCTCAGGCAGGAGACTGATCCCGAGTCCGTTTCGAACCATAGCCATGATGGCCTGATCTTCAGCAACTTCATAGACTACATTCAGCTTGGCGGCGTGCTGCCGAATCAAACGTTCGATCTCATTGTCACCACCCCAGCGGGGGAGGATAAAAGGCTGTTCCAGGAGCAATTCAAAAGATACAGAAGTCTCATCTGCAAGTGGATGACCTAGAGGCAGGATGCACATCATCCTGTCTTTTTGCAATGGGATGGTCTCATAAGACATTGATTCGCCAAGGGATAAAAAGCCGAGATCGATAGCCCCGCCCGCCAACCAGGCTTCGATTTCAGCATAGTCACCCTCCCACAGTTTGATCTCTATACCCGGATGCCGTAAGCGGAACTGCTTCAGTATTCCAGGCAGCCACTGTGTCGAGACGCTGGCAAATGTACCAATGCGCACTGTGCCGACCTCAGCTCCGCGAATGAGGGAAATCTCCTGATTCATGAGCTCGTTCCAACGCAAAATTTCACGAGTGTAACCAAGAATCCGTTCCCCTTCAGCGGTAACCTTTACACCTGTTCGGCCTCGGTTCAACAATGTAAATCCGCAATCCGACTCCAGACTGGCAATGGCATGACTGATAGCAGACTGAGTTATATTCAGAGCATCCGCAGCCTTGGTAAGACTTCCGTATTCTACAACGGCATTCAGAATTTCATACTTGACCAATGACATAATTCAATCCGTTCCTTCCGGTGAGTAATACATGAATTTATTTCATAAATACTATTATAAATATTCATTTTTATAATGGAAAGAGATCGTTTATACTTGCCAAGGCGAGTTATTTGTACGGACTCAGCATAGAACAATACATAGAATGAAGGTTGAAGCAGAGTGGGTAGAGTCATTGGAAAACAAGTTAATGTTTCAAGAAGAGCAGATCTGCAGATGCTGCTCGCAACCGTTATTTGGGGTTCCTCCTATTTATTCATGAAGTCAGGTCTGGAGTCCATGCAAGAACTCAATTTGGTTGCTTTTCGCTTCAGTATCGCTTTTATTGCCGCAGCGGTTATTTTCCACCGGCGACTGTTCCGAATGGATCTGAAAACACTTGGGGCAGGTACCATCATGGGTACTGCATTATTTGCAGCTTTTGTGCTGATTACTTATGGGGTACAGCGGACAACGACTTCGCAGGCAGGGTTTCTGATTAGTTTGGCCGTAATCTTTGTACCGATCCTAAGCACCATCTTACATAGACGCATGCCAGATACAAGGCTGATGATTAGCATTATTGTGGCTGTTGCCGGGCTTGGTCTGCTCACACTCCAGCATGAGCTTAGCCTGCATACTGGTGATATCCTATGTATTTTGGCTGCTCTAACGTATGCTATTTATATCATGATTGCTGGAAGGTATATTCCGAAACATGATCCCTTAACGCTTGGCACCATTCAGCTGGGGGTTGCAGCACTCTGGGGAATCGGGGCCACGTTTCTGTTCGAGAGTCCGCGGTTGCCAGATAGCCCGGAATCGTGGGTAGCTATTCTCGGACTTGGGGTACTGTGCAGTGGTATTGGATATATCCTCCAAACACTGGCTCAGCGTCATGCATCGCCTACCCGGACCAGTCTCATTTTCTCTCTTGAACCGCTGTTTGCTGCAGCCTTTGCTTTTAGCTTCCAGGGAGAGACATTAACGCTGCAAGGATATACGGGAGCCGCATTGATGCTGCTGGGTGTATTAATAACAGAAATTAAAACATTGGACGTCAGGTTTTGGCGCAGGAAGCGGGGCACAATACCTGCAGACCTAGGGGAGCAGGGAGCTTCCGGAATATAAAATCGGCTTAAGACAAAAGAGTTCGAACATCTCTTTCTAGAAGAGTGGACGAACTCTTTTTGTTATGAATTGCAATCCATCTTGACTAACAAAACAAACAAAATTATAACTTGTTTTGTTGGATTATGTTTTTTATGCTACACTAAATGTAAATTAAGGGAGAACGGGTGAGTGAGTCATATGGGCAAAAAAGTGACCATGCAGCAAATCGCCGATGCTGCGGGGGTGTCAAAATTCGCAGTCTCGCGTGCTTTGACGGGAAAACCAGGGGTGAGTGAACAAACCAGGGAAATGATTGTGAGAACGGCAGGTCAACTGGGGTATTTCAAAACAGAAACCAAGCGATATCCTGTTGAGCCACAGCCTGTACGCAGCAACAAGCCAGTGCAGTCAGGCACGATTCTCATCTTGTTTCCCAATATTCGTTCCCAAAATCGCTCCTCACTGTACTGGGGGCCTGTATTTGACGGTATTTCTGCCCGCCTTAACGAACAGGGGATGGATATATTAACATTAACCGAACCATCTTCGGACCGGATGTTCTCGGTACTTAATCCTGAAGCAATTAGTGGCATTATAACCGTGGGGTCCATCTCCACCCCTATACTGCTTGAAATTTATAGACTTCAAATCCCACTCGTGATGGTGGATCATGAAGACCCGGCCATTCACGGGGATACCGTATTTACGGATAATATCAAATGTATGAAAGAACTGGTGCTGATGCTCGTAAGCAAGGGGTACAGACGATTCCAATTTGCCGGCCAGCTTCCTGATGCACCAAGCTTCAGAGAGCGATGGTTGGGATACCGAACGGTGCTTGAAGAAATGCAGCTACCAACAATGCAGCATGCTGACTTGCTGGGACCGGATCTCAAGCTCATTCAGAAGGCAATAACCGAAATGCCGTTAGAAGATATTCCAGAAGTCATCGTCTGTACCAATGATCATACGGCAGTAATTGTACTGCGTGCCTTACAGAGTCGAGGCATTGCAGTGCCTGAGCGCTGTGCGGTAACGGGGTTTGATAATACGAGTGTAGATGAGCCTATTCTGGCCACGGTTCATATCAACAAGGAAAACCTCGGCATCAGGGCAGTGGATCAATTATTATGGCGTATGGATCACCCCCATGAGCCGTATGAGCGCAAGTTGATCTATTCCGATTTGGTTGTCCGGGATGAGTACAACGCCATTCGTGAGCAAGATCAAAGTGAATAAATGATTATCGGATAGAGAAGAAGACATGAGCAATGAACGGCTCATGTCTTCTTTGTTTTCCTATTTTGTTATTTAAGAAAAACGGATTGACGTTAAGTGGGTTATCATGTTAATTTTGTTTTGTAAGTTATTCGATAATTTAATAACAAAACCTAACAAATTGTTTCGCTTAAGACACTTCATCAATAAACGGAGGCTGTTATGAGTAAAATACAATCACAGATTTTTCAAAATTGGACGTTCAAGGCTTGTGAGGATCAAGAATGGTTGCCGGCTCAGGTGCCAGGCTGTGTGCATACGGATTTGCTGAAACTGGATAAGATTCCGGACCCGTTTTATGGAACGAACGAGAAAGAAATTCAGTGGATTGACAAGAAGGATTGGGAATACCGGACAGAGTTTGATATTAACAAGGATTTGTTGTCTCAGGAACATCTGGAGATTGTATTTGACGGTCTAGATACATATGCGGATGTATATGTGAATGACCAGCACGTATTGTCCGCTGACAACATGTTCCGGGTGTGGAATGTGGATGTGAAGTCCATTGTGAAGGCCAGTGGTAACGTACTCCGAATTCGTTTTCGGTCACCGATCCAAGAAGATCTGCCCAAGCTTGAGAAGCTGGGTTATGCATTGCCCGCATCCAATGATCAGTCCGATGTCGGTGGACTTGGTGATAAACGAGTGAGTATTTTTGCCCGGAAAGCACCGTATCACTACGGTTGGGATTGGGGTCCCCGCTTCGTAACCAGTGGCATCTGGCGTGAAGCGCGTCTGGAAGGCTGGTCCGAAGTGAAAATCAATGATGTATTCATCCGGCAAAATGAAGTAACCGCTTCCGCAGCCTCGCTGACGGCTATCGTGGAGGTTGAAACCTTCAACCCGATTGAAACGATTATCCGTATTGGTACGGATGGTCAGACATGGGAACAGGCTGCTTCGCTGCAGGCAGGCGTGCAAACGATCGAAATTCCAGTTTCGATTAACGAACCGAAGCTGTGGTGGAGCCGGGGATTGGGTGATCCACATATGTACTCCTTTGTTACAGAAGTGCTCAAGGGAGAACAGGTTTTGGCCGATTCGACGGTTAAGACAGGACTTCGATCGATTCGCCTGGTGCGGGACAAGGATGAAGCCGGAGCTTCTTTCTACTTTGAATTGAACGGTGTTGCCGTCTTTGCGAAAGGCGCCAATCATATTCCAAATGACAGCTTTATTACGGAGATTACGGCAGAGCGTTATCGGCATGAGATTGTCTCAGCAGCCGAGTCCAACATGAACATGCTGCGGGTATGGGGCGGCGGTATTTATGAAGAAGATGTCTTCTATGAATTATGCGATGAGTACGGCTTGCTGGTTTGGCAGGACTTTATGTTTGCATGCAGCATGTATCCGGGTGACGAAGCGTTCCTGAACAGCGTGAGACACGAGGCCATCGATAATGTGAAACGTTTGCGCAATCATCCAAGCATCGTACTGTGGTGCGGAAATAACGAAATCGACTCGGCTTGGGCTCATTACATTGAAGACGGTGGCTGGGGCTGGAAAAAGGATTATAATGCCGAACAGCGCGAGAAGATCTGGGCAGATTATGAAGCCATTTTCCATGAGCTACTTCCGGAAGTGGTTGAAGCCTATGCGCCAGGTGTGGACTATTGGCCTTCTTCGCCACTCGTATCATTGACGAATGATGAGAAGCAGCATGCTAATCCATCGACGTCGGAAGGGGATATTCACTACTGGGGCGTGTGGCACAGCGTTGAACCATTTGAAAACTACAACGTTTACGTTGGCCGTTTTATGAGCGAATACGGATTCCAGTCGTTCCCGGAATACAAATCCGTTCGCAAATATGCGGAGGAAGAAGATCTGGCACTGGAATCCGAAGTGATGCTGGCACACCAGAAGAACGGTGCAGGTAACCGTCTGATCAAGCAGTATATGGACATGTACATGCATGAACCGAAGGACTTCCCATCCTTCCTGTACATGAGTCAGGTACTTCAGGCTGAAGCAATGAAAACAGCCATTGAAGCACATCGCCGCCGTAAACCCTACTGTATGGGAACACTCTACTGGCAGATGAATGATTGCTGGCCGGTCGCTTCCTGGGCAGGCATGGACTACTTCGGTAACTGGAAGGCCTTGCAGTATTATGCCAAACGCAGCTTTAGTGATGTACTGGTCTCGGTGGATGGTACGAAGGAAGATAGAACGGATGTTTACCTGATTTCAGATCAGCTGCAGCCGGTTGAGGGTCAATTGCAAGTGCGACTCATAGGGTTCGATGGTACGGTATACCGGGAGGAAGAGCACGCAGTGAGTCTGGAATCGAATTCCGGTAAACAGGTCCTGACCCTGAACAACGCTGACTGGCTCCAAGGCCACGATCCGGCAGCAACCCTGTTGCGATTGGAACTGAAGCAGAAGGGTCACGCTGATATTGTGCAGGAACACTATTTTGCACCGTCGAAGGATCTTGGCTTGAAGCAAGCTGCGATCCAGGTGACTGAAGTGCAGGAGTCCGATGGTTCATATCTGGTTCTGGAAAGTGACACACTGGCTAAACAGGTATGGATCTCTACAGAAGCTGAAGGCGTGTTCTCCGATAACTTCTTCGATCTCATTCCTGGCATTCCGGCGAAGGTCAAATTCACGTCCAGAGAAGGATTACAGAATGCTGGTGCTGCCTCGGAAACTGGTGCGATTGAAGTTCGTTCGATGGCTGATTTTATTAAGCTGTAATCTTCCGATTCTGGTTAACTAAAAAGCTCTTTAATTCAAAACCGTTGATTCTCCTTCTTACTAGGGAGACAACGGTTTTTTGTTTATTAGGCTTAAAAGACTTTAGCTTCAAAGAATTATACAGATTCGTTTTAAATGATAATTCTGTAGAGTAATACATAAGGTAGGTTGTGTATGATCATATCAATGGGGAGAGAAATCCACATTGAATAGTGTTTTATACAAATACTAAATTTACTGAAGTGACATAAAACCAAAGGAATGCGACCCTACTAGGTCTTCTCTTGGGTTGAATGCAATATTAACTAATTCTAGGCTCAGAATTAAAATGTGATAGCGTATTTACTTGTTTGGGACTAATACTTTGGTAACTGTAATCTTTTTAAGTCGTATGAAAAGACAGGATAGACTGTATATGAATCGCCATCATTGTGCTAAATGTCTTACCCACTTCCGAAATTCTTATCATTTTCTATGTATTCTACTTCATCAAACGAATGTTCCCTTGTTAAGCGGAAAACCAACTATTATTGTACTTTTATTGGTAAAAAGAGGAGTTGTTTTTAGCAAAGAGTCCTATCAAAGCAAAGTGTATTTTGTTAAATCTTCGACCGTACAGCTTATATGGCGATGCGACCAGTTAAATACGGAAATACAGGAGAAATCATTACTTCATAAGGGGGGAGAAGGAATGGATAAAAAATGGATTGTTGTTATCGTTATAGTTTTGATTGTTGGAGCGGGTACTATTGGATATATGACAACATCAAAAAATAGCTCCATGGTCGAAACAGAGGGGCCTCAATCTTCTTCTGAAGAAACAAATAATACTATCGACAATAAATCAATAGGAGATCTTCCCGAGACTCTTTCTTATCAACGTCTGTTAGCAGCTGCAGATGAATGGTATGTTGCTCCACATGGTCCAATTAAACCAGATGATGCTGGTAAGGTTGCAGAAATTGAATTCCCTGAAACCCAGCCACAATCCTTAACCGAGTTATTGGCTGAAATGGCAGCAATGTATCGAGGGGAGACACCGTTTACTCAGGCTCGCATCGTTTCATTTGAATATTTTTCGAGTATTGACCCGATTTCGACAGAGATTAAAGACTATGGACCACTGCCAATTCCAGATATAAGCGACGCAGATAACCAGGATATTCGTGTAGTCGATATTGAAAATGCATATAAAAACTTCAAAGCATATGTTGATAATGTTAAGGTTAACACACCATGAAAACTAAAGCGGAGAAGCATCTTATTCTCAAAAAAGCGTGTGCACCACGCTAAAACCTAACGACTTCATTAGTAACAAAAAAAGTTTAACCTTTCTCCAGTTAAAGTTTAATCCTAGGAAAGCCGATTGGTCTAGACGAAGTAAAACGTATCGGACACGAGGAAGGTTATAATACAGAATTTGATGCAGGAAAGCCTTGTCTTCATTTAGGTCAACGGAGTTAATTACAGTTCAATATAATCTCCGTCTGGAAATTCTAGTAAAATGGTTACACATAAATAGAACTATCGCTCCTTAAAAACAGCGTCTAACATCGATTAAACTGTAGGATAGATGTAGAACTGAGGGTTGAGACAATGACAAAGATACAGATTCCTGTGGATCAAATGACACATACGATTGGACTGTTTAAGTTAGGACACGGGCACTTGCAGCAAATTCTGGATAAAGTAAACAGCCATCTTACTCCGTTGATTGGTGGATTTGAAGGAGAGACAGCTGAGCGTTTTGCCCATCTATACCGCTATGCGGAGAAAAACTTGAATAACACTCTGGAGCTGCTCCACATGGTATCCCTACGGTTGGAACAAATACGTGATCGCTTTGTGGATACCGATTCAACTATGGTTAATATATCCTCGTTACTAGAGTATCAGGCTAACCCAGGTACACCCCGTACCAACAATCTCGTATGTGGCCCCAATGATCCACCTCCTAAACGAAGTGTCGAGGAACATGTGAATGCTTTCTTCAATCAGGCTGGGGAGAATGTAGCTGCAATTGGGGATTCTATCCTCCAACTAGGCAAAGATTTCATTGAACATCCTCTGGATACAACGGGGGAGCTTTTGTATGATAATACCATTGGTACGATCACTGACATAGGGAACGGAATTGCCTTCACTTGGAACTATGGTTGGGACAATGGAGATACCCGCGAACAGGCAGAGAAGAAAATAGCAGCTGAATTCGATAAAATGAAGCAAGAGGGCGGGGCAGAGTATGCTGCAAATATTACAACTTCCATGCTACTTGGTGTCTTTGGAAGAAGGGTTGGATTAAAGTCCATCGATGGTAAGCAGCATCATTCACCTCATACCGATTCGGGTGGAAGTAATGGACATGGGATGAATTCTCAAATGGAAAGTTATTCTGGAGAGCCCTTTCACTATAGCCAAGAACCTACAAAAAGAGGTGGCAAAAGTATTGCAGATCAAATTACTGAACGTGGTTGGAATGATCAACGACTGAGTGAAGCTATAAATGAACCAGCAGGGACTGTAGACTGGGTTGATCAAAGAAAAGGACAGAATAATGCACCGGTTACAGTATATTATCACAAAGATAGTGGTTATGTTGTTAGAAGAAATGATACGGGAGAAATTATCCAAGTTAGTCAAGTGGATGACCCCGATTGGAGCACATACTGGTCAGATGATGATATCAAATGGGTTAAATAGATACAATTCATTTAAATCATAAATAGGGAGTAGAGCATATGGTCGATAATAATACATGGAGCACGGAGTATTCTTCTGTTGATATGCGTGCAGTAAGGTTAGTAGAAAAAAAATGGGGTATACAGTTTCCTTCAGAGTACATTAACTTTATTCAAAAATATCACGGTGCAGAGCCTTTACAACGGACGTTGAATATCAATGGAAAGAAAGTTATGTTTTCTTCCTTCCTAACATTCATTGCATTTGATGATCTTGATATATTAGATGTATACAATGAGCAAAAGAACAGTCTTCCTCTTAATCATTTTCCTTTTGCTATAGATGAGGAGGGTAACCTGTTTTGCTTTAATTTCAGCAACTTGCCTCATCCTAGCATTATTTATGTAGAAACGATACGTTCTGACAACCCTCTGCATACTTATATTGCAGCAGACTTTACGGAGTTTGTCCAACAATTTAATTAGCTGATCTGACCTCAGCATGGCTAGAATCTATACTTGATTCCTATGCTCAATGAACACAGAAACGATTATAAATGAAGTAGGTCAGCTAAACGCTACCTTCACATTGAATAGTTATGTGATTTTCCTGGACTCTAAAAATAGTGAGATACGAGAGACCAAAAGATCAAATTTGCTATATTATGAAACTAGAGAACTCTCCATGGCCAAAATGATTTGTATTTAGGGAAAGCTAAACTGCTGTCTTACCTGCAGATGAAAAAATCATTATCAAAACGGAAAAGATTAATAGAGTAGCAAGCAGGCCTTAACTCCACGATCGTACTTTACTACCAGGGGCCAACTTGCTGTTTGGTGTCCACATTTGTAGTTACGATTCAGCTTCCGGAGAGTGAACGTTAGAGTTAATGAACTCGCCAGAGAATTGCGCAGAGCCATTTTTATTTTTTTTGAGTATTGTCTTCTCATTATTCTAAATTCCTCTAAGAAAAAGATTAGATAAATAAAGACGGGAAGCCCTGAAACTGCAGTAGACTTTACTTGATGAGTGGGCACTTGATTTCTACAAGTATACTGGTGGTTTCCATTTAAATGTTAAGGCCCGGTTGCATTGTACTTGCACACCGGGCCTTTTCTTATAAACACATTATTCGAGGGACGGGATGCTGCTTACTCAGTAATCTGTATAATTTCAATATCGTAAGCACCGAGTTCCAGATGAGGGCCTTTGACTGTGCCGTCCAGAGCACTCGTATAGGTATCATTCAACTGTATGGAGACAGGTTCGGGGCTTAAGTTCAGAATAAAACGAAATGATCCATTCGGACCCGTCCGGGTGGTGATCTGGACCCCGTCAGGTAGAGCTTCAATCCCCACAAGTTGGCGTTTGTCGCCAATCGTTCGCAGTAACTTGCGCAAATAGGCCTCTTCTGGCTGGGTGGCTATGTAATAGACCTCACCCTCACCCCACGGGTTTCGCGTAACGGCTGCACTTTCGGCATAGAATTGATCCGCATATACAGCAACTGGTTGTGCCGTATCAAGTTCAAGTACATCTGCCCACTGAGATGCGGCATATTCATTGCCCTGATCATCCCGAATCGTAAGGGTGTCGCCGCCTACTGGGTCATATTCAGTCACTCTCACGCCCGAACAAGCGGACAACAAGCCCGGCAGCGGGGCCATCACACATACATTATGGTCATCCTTAACGCCGGAACGATGTGTAAGGATCAGGGTTCCTCCTGCAGCTGCAAATGCCTGGAGTCGCTCTGCGGTTGCCTCGTCCAGGAGATACAGATGAGGAGCAATAATGATTTTGTATCCGTCCAGTGATGCGGAAGCGTGGATGACATCTGTACTGATTCCCATTTTGGTCAAGGCACGATGCCATACTTTTATGTTTTCATAGTAGTTCAATCCTTCAGCCTGAGGTTGAATATGCAGGGCGTATGTTTGCTCATGCGAATGCAGGATGGCAACTTCATTGTCCAGAGTTGAACCTTGCAGTCGCTCGCCGAGTCTGTTCACCTCCGTGCACAGCTGCTGGAATTCTTTAAACCGCCGGCCGGGCACATTACTGTGGTCGATCAGGCCATGCCAGAACTGTTCTGCTCCTACCGTAGCACTCCGCCAGCGGAAATGCACAACCGTATCGGCTCCGCGGGCTATGGTCTGCCACGAGTAAGCACGCAGAAAACCCGGACGCGGTGCGCGCCACATCGGAAACCAGCACCCTGGCGGTCCGCTTAGCTGTTCCATAATCCAGAAATTTCGGCGTTTGATGCCACGTGTCAGATCCAGAGACAGTGCCCCACTGTATGGTGCCGTTTCGATTTTGTTTGGTGATGGATTCGGATAATAATCAAAAGAAGCGAAATCGAGCTCTGCTGCAATCTTATATTGATCCGCCTTCTGCGGATAACTATGGAAATTATGCGTAATCGCATGGTCAGAACAATTGCGGCGAATGATGTCTACCTGAATCTGCTGAAAGGCGACGATGGAATCCGACTGAAAACGGGAATAGTCCAGCAAGAAAGAAGGGTTCTGAAACGTGGAACCCCCGTAAGGCGGCGTGATCTGTTCCCAATCACTGTATTCACCGCTCCACACCACCGTACCCCAGCGTTGATTGACTTGTTCCAGCGTCGAATAACGCGCTTGAACCCATTCGCGAAACGCGTCCGCACAGGCGGAACACTGGCAATCCGTGAAGCTGAATTCATTGTCTGTTTGCCAGCCCACTACTCCCGGGTGCTCTGCATAACGTTCAGACAGTTTCTGCACGATGCGTGCACTGTAAGTTCTCATGCTCGGACTGTTATAGCAGCGGTGGCCACGAACCCCTTCGTGGTATCGTTGACCATTTGGAAGTATAGGCAGAATATCCGGACATTTCTCAGTGAGCCAGCGTGGTGGTGTCATGGTGGGGGTTCCAATGATGATCTCTAATCCATGACTGTGCAGGATATCCAGGGCCTGATCAAGCCATTTCCAATCGAACTGCCCATCCGCAGGTTCCATGCGACTCCACGCAAATTCACCCACACGCACAAGGTGTACACCGCTATCGGCCATCAAACGTGCATCCTGTTCCCATAACGCAGAGTCCCAATGCTCTGGATAATAATCGACGCCCATTCGAACGGGACGGTTGAATTCCATATGAATTAGCTCCTTTGTTGTCGAAATAGTAAACGGCATATGAAGTTCATATGCTTGAAACGGTCATAGCAGCAACGCCATCCTATGAACATTAAGGTGTTCTAACTCATTGTATAATGGATATTTTCAGCGGAGTATAACATCATGTTGCGATGATTAGCATGATCTTGTCATTTTTATAATTGTCTTGAATGTAACGTCTTGTACGCAATGGTTGCGCATCAATTCTTTGAATATGGCCATGCATAATTTCCCTTTAATTACAAACAATACATTCAAATTCACACAGGGAAGGAAGCGTTAGGCATGTGCAATCGTTTTTCATTG
This sequence comes from Paenibacillus sp. 7516, assembly GCF_002272715.1. Taxonomy (NCBI): domain Bacteria; kingdom Bacillati; phylum Bacillota; class Bacilli; order Caryophanales; family Paenibacillaceae; genus Paenibacillus; species Paenibacillus sp. 7516. The sequence continues at coordinate 758,389 of NZ_NPBI01000006.1, read as the reverse complement.
GCAGCTGATCTGGATGAAGTGAGGGACCATTTCAAGATTGAACGCGTGATGTACTATTACAAGAACCGCTATAACATTAGTCCGACGCAGCATACGCCGATCATTTTGCATCAGGACGGTGAACGGGTATTGGATGAGTTTCGCTGGGGATTTATTCCGTTCTGGGGGCGTGATGCCGTCAATGCCAACCTGATGACTGTACATGAGAACCCATCCTACTACAAACTGGTGGAAACGAAACGGTGTGTTATCCCATGTAATGGACTGTATTACTGGCGCAAGGAAGGCAAAAAAAGCTATGCAGTACGAGTGGTAATGCCGGACCGGGGGTTGTTTGGTATCGCAGGATTATATGAAATTTGGAGAGACACCCGCAAGGAGCCGCTTCGCACCTGTACGATGCTAATGACTGGTGCCAACATGGTGACCCGGGAGTTCGGGAACAAAATGCCGGCGATTCTCTCGGAAGATGAAATCAACACATGGCTTGACCCTGCTAATACACGGGTGACACAGCTGCTGCCACTTCTGAAATCGTACAATACGACAGATATGAACCTGTACCCGGTGACACCTATGGTAGCTAATGATGAACATGATTGTTATGAATGTGTGGAAGAGATGGATCTGAAACTCGCATATGTACGCAATTTCTAAACGCATATGGTGGATGGCGATCCATGGGGCGGAGTGTAGGATGTCACTTCGCCCTTTTTGCTGTGAGCTTGAAACGGCGTGATTGTGATTAATAAATGAAGGAATTGAATCGTCCAAAAAAAATTTTGGGAATGAAAAGTTGAAATATGAAGTAATAGTAACTATAATGGTTACAGTAATCGAAATACGTATTCATATATCTATTTAAAGAGATATTATAATCAGGAGGGAACCACGAATGAATCCAAAGTATAGCCAAATTTTTGAACAAGTTTCACTACCAAATGGCATTAGACTCAAAAACCGGATCGTACTCGCTCCTATGACTCATATGTCCTCGAATCCCGACGGTACCGTCTCGGATGCTGAACTGGCTTATTATGCTCGTCGTACTGGCGGTGCAGGCATGTCCGTGACTGCCGTAACGTATGTTACACCGAACGGTATCGGATTTCCGGCGCAATTTGCAGCCTATGACGATAGCTTCGTTCCGGGCCTGAAACGCCTCGCCGACACGATCAAGCAGCAAGGTTCCAAAGCAGTACTTCAGATCTTCCATGCCGGACGTCTCACTCCGGAACAAGCTGTACCCGCTGGTCAAGTGGTAGCACCAAGCGCAGTTGCCAGTGAACGTCCAGGATCTCCTCTACCAAGAGAACTGTCTGACGAAGAAATTACGTCCATCATCAACGATTTCGGTGAAGCGACACGTCGTGCCATTGAAGCAGGATTTGACGGTGTAGAGATCCACGGTGCGAACGGTTACTTGATCCAGCAGTTCGTCTCTCCGCATTCCAATCGCCGGGAAGACCGCTGGGGTGGCAGCATTGAGAAACGCCTGACATTCCCGCTGGCCGTTGTTGATGAAGTGAATAAGGTTGTAGCGAAACATACCAAGCTGCCGTTTATTGTCGGATACCGTTTCTCTCCTGAAGAACCGGAAACACCGGGTTTGACTATGGAAGAGACTTACGCACTCATTGACGCACTGAAAGAAAAAAATCTGGATTACTTGCATGTATCCCTGAACGAGTTCTGGTCCAAACCACGACGCGGCGAAGCAGATACCCGTTCCAGAATGGAATTTATCCTGGACCGTGTAGGCGGAAAATTGCCGGTTATTGGTGTAGGTGCAATCCATACGGCAGACGAGGCAGCGGAAGCTCTTCAGACTGGCGTGCCACTGCTTGCCATCGGACGTGAGTTGATTATTGAACCGGACTGGGTAGAAAAAATCGAGAGCGGACGAGAAGAGGATATCGAGACCGTTTTGACAAAAGCGGATCAGGAGCGTCTGGTTATCCCTGACGGATTGTGGAATGCCATCATTAACACGCCGGGCTGGTTCCCTTTGGCAGACGATAAATAATACATCTCAGCATGTTATGGAGGGAGCCTATGCTCCCTCTTTTTGCACGTTCTTCATCCCGATAAAATTCTCCTTCAGGTAGCACTGTGGTATGATGGGATGTACAGGATTCATTTTGGATATCAACGGTTTGGAGTGAAGAAATAATGCTCGTGGCTGAACGTTATGAGAAAATTGTGGAATGGGTGGATGCGCAGGGAAGCATGCGTGTAACCGAGCTTAGTGAGCGCTGCGGGGTGACGGAGGAGACGATTCGCCGCGATCTGGACAAGCTGGAGCAGGCTGGCAGGTTAAGGAGATCCCACGGCGGTGCGGTAAGTGTAAAATACAAAGAAGAAGGACAAGCGGAGATCCCTTATCCTGAACGGGCGATTACACATGCTGAAGAAAAGCGAAGAATAGCCGAAGAAGCCATCAAAATGGTACAGCCAGGCGACCGGATTGCACTGGATGCCAGCACAACGGCATGGTATATGGCTGCAGGGCTGCCGAATATTCAGCTGACTGTATTGACCAACTCCATCAAGGTGGCCGCTGAACTGAGCGGCAAGGAACAGATCAGGGTTATTGCCACGGGAGGGCAGCTTGCTTCCAAGTCATTGTCTTTTGTAGGCCCGCTCGCTGAACGTTCACTGGATGCCTACCATGTGGACAAGGTATTTCTGTCCTGCAAAGGAGTGCATTTGACCAAAGGCATCAGCGAATCGAACGAATTGCAGGCTTTGGTGAAACAGAAGATGATCAGTATTGCGGATGAAGTTATTTTGCTCGCAGATTCGAGCAAGTTCGATATACGGGCTTTTACGAGAGTTGCAGTACTCAGCAGTGTGACACAGGTCATTACCGATGTGGGGTTGAACGAAGAGCTTGTTAGCGCACTGAACGAACAATCTATACCTTGTAAACGAGTGTAGTTATAGAAAAGTATAAGTTAATATCTACACTTGAACGGAGAGGGCAGAAGAACTGGAAAAGCGGAGTGGTCGCATTTATCACCGGATTTCCCCTATAACAAGGGATTAAAAAAATCTGGGGATAACAGCGATTGAAAGATTTCTGACTTCGGAGTTCTCTTGTGTAGATTCATTTTTTATTTTTCAAGAAAGGAATGAGTGAAATGAAACATCCTTTTCATCTGAAAGCCGTATGGAACGGCGGACGCAACAGTGAGGGCACAATTGATGCGGGAGGATTAAAATCGGTCATATCCATCCCTCAGGAGATGGGGGGGCCAGGTACAGGAACCAATCCGGATGAAATGCTGCTGGGTGCAGCCTCCACCTGTTATTTGATCACGCTGGCGGCCATGCTGGAACGGTCGGATATTACACCGCATGAGCTGACACTGGAATCGGAAGCAACAGTGGATGTCACCAATAACATATTTACCTATGAACGAATTGTGCATCGACCACGCATTGTGCTCCAGTCTAATGCAACAGAGGCTGAGCTGACCAAAGCGGATCGACTTGCACATAAGGCCGAAGAGTCTTGTATGATATCAAGAGCGGTCGCAGGGAATGTAACCATCGAAACGCAGCCTGTCATTGTCATAGCCGATGTTAGAACAGTCTAATAGATATGAAGAGACGGCGCGAGCCGTCATTTGTGTAAAATAAGGGGAAGTTCGGTATGAATTCACAGAAAAGCAAAGCGAACCGATTCGCACGTTTAACGCGTGCGTTGAAGCTGAATTTTCTTAAATTGTTACGTGCTCCCGGAGGAGCACATAAGGTTTCCACCGGATTTGCGATCGGTTTTGGTCTCGAATTGATCGTTATCTCCACGGCATCACTGATCTATCTCGTGTTTTACCCCATTGTGCGATTGTCTGGCGGTTCACTTCCGGCTGCCATCGTGGGTAATGTGATCGGAAAACTGACGTTTCTGCCGATTTTGCTCATGCCGCTTGCCAAGCAGATCGGGTCATGGATATTGCCAGCACACAGCATGGGACAGGGCCCTGTGCACGAGAGTGCCTTCATGGAGCTATTTCGCGGCAATTGGTCTGCGCTGAGCGAACTATTGCTGGGTGGGCTCGATATCCTCGCAGGCATGTCTGTCTTTGGCATGATCCTGGGGTTCATTTCGTATTTTGTGGTCAAATTCTTCTATATCAGAGCTCTACGGCGTCGCCATGAACGGAGATTGGAGAAGCGCCGCCTAGCGACGATGTCTCCTGGACCAGCACCCGTGCTTATCCGGAAGACATCACAATCATAACCGGCAGAATGACCATGGATGCGGCAGTTGTCCATAGAATGCAGCGGGATACAAATTGCGGAGAGGCATTGAATTGTTCAGCCAAAATCACTGCGTTCACTGCCGTCGGCATGGATGCCAGAATCAGCAGTACACTAAATAAGGTGCCTTCGACCTGGAGTGCGGTCAGAATCAGGTAAGATAGTACCGGCGCAGCAGCGAGACGCACGACAAGTCCAGTCCAGAAAGCACGCCGTACATTAGGCTGCCATGGCTCAGCGGAACCGCGTGGTCGTAACATCTGTGCACCCAATATGGCAAGCACAACCGGGGAATACCCCGCTGCAAGCATCGCGATGCCACTATCCAGAGCTTCAGGAAGACTGATGCTGGTGGACCGCAGAACGATTGCAATGACTGCGGCATAAATGGACGGCATACGGAACACGGACAAAATGGCATGTTTGACCGTGAATTCCGACCTGGCTGCAAAGAAGATCCCGACCGTATTCACAATAATCATCTGTCCGATCACATAGACCGAGGCCTTGTCCAATCCCAGTTGTCCAAAGGCAAGCAAAACGAGCGGGAGCCCGTAATTCACACAGTTTGTAAACGTGGAGACAAGGGTGAGTCCTGCTTTTTCGCTTGCACCCAGGTGGAAGATCCGGCTTAATAGTTCGGCCAGCGCCCACAACGCGATCAGATTAATAATGGAAAACCAGAACGTGCCTGTGACGTCCGTCCAGGTAATTTCGGCATGCAGCAGCGTATCAAAGATAAGCGCAGGGCTCAGAATATAGAGGGAGAAGGTTGATAGTGACCGGGTATCCCAATTTTTGAACCGCTTTAACAGAATGCCTCCGATGACTGGCAGGGATATGGGCAAAAAAACATGATACAACGTAAGCAGAAATGATTGCAGCAACCCGAATTCAGTCCTTTCATGATGAAAAACCTATCTAATCATAGCAGAAGTTGTCCTGGATCGTGAATGGATAGCCGCATGATATTTTTCCAATAACGTACATGAGCCCCTGCATGTTGAGCGTGGAGAGGGCTGACGGATTGCTATTTTGATATGGCAGATTTATTATAGAAGAGGTGCAGCTAGACTACATACACATAGAGGAGGAAACTGTAATGAGTGAATCAAAACGCTTGCTCGTATTGGTCGGCTCTTATGCCGAAGCGGAAAATGAGGGCATTTACGCATATGAATTGAATGAGGATACAGGCAGCTTAAGCAAGCTGGACGGCATCTCGGGTGTGAAAAACCCAACGTTTGTAAACGTTAATGCCGAAAACAACAATGTATATGCGATTGGAGAAGCTGTATCTCCAGAGGGAAACAAAATGTCCGAAGCGGTTGCTCTGAACATTGATCCTTCCACAGGGAAATTATCCTTGCTTAATCGTAATGATTCCATCTCGGCTCCACCATGTCATATCCAGCGCGATCCTTCGGGACGTTACCTGATCCTCTCCAGCTATCACGGTGGACTGGTAGGTCTGCAATCGTTGACGGATAACGGTGAAGTTGGAGCGCTTTTGGACGAGAAAAAACATGAGGGTAAAGGCGCACATCCAGAGCGTCAGGACAAGCCTCATGTTCACTCTGCTTTCTTCAGCCCGGATGGCAAATACATGATGGTTCAGGATTTGGGTGCTGACAAGATTGCCATCTACACGATCGATGCTGACAACAATGAGCTTGTGCTGCATAGCGAAACAAAAACTCATGCAGGAGCAGGTCCACGTCACTTGGCGTTCCATCCGAATGGCCAGTTCGCTTATGTGATTAACGAAGTGGATTCTTCCATTACGTCTTACCGTTATGATGCAGCAGCAGGTAAGTTGACTGAAGTATCCACTGTGTCGACCCTGCCGGATGGCTATGAGGGCGCTGAAAATACAACTGCTGAAATTACCGTATCGAATGATGGCCGTTTTGTATACGGATCGAACCGTGGACATGACAGCATCGTTGTATTTGCAGCAGACGCTGAAACAGGACATCTGAAACTGGTAGAACACGTTTCTGCAGAAGGTGAGCATCCACGTCACTTTGCATTGACGCCGAACGGTAAATTGCTCATTGCAGCCAACCGTGATACCAATAACATCGTTACGTTTACGGTCGATCAAGAAAGCGGACGTTTGAAATACACAGGACATAGTACAGGTGCATCCAAGCCGGTATGTGTAAAACCCGTTTATTTCTAAACCGTATTGATCCAGTTGTACATGCATAGATACATGGAAAAATACCCTGCCATAAAGCAGGGTATTTTTAATGATGTAAGAAAGGTTTTTTTGTTTTCGCTACTTCTCTATAAAGTGTTCCTTGATTGATTTTGATCATTACAATTCCTATAACAACATTATTTAGTCAATAGTATCGTGTAGGTAACTACCTGACTTCAAAGTGCGTACTTCCTGAATGGAAAGTCAGCCTCTACAATGAATGAGTAGCCAAGATAAACGTTGCATGCATCTGAAGAGGCTGATTGGTGCAGGCTAATTATTTAGAAATCCTATACAGCAATACTCATACTTGAACAACAAAGGAGAAATGAATCATGAAATTGCAACTCGCACTCGATCTGGTAAACATCCCTGAAGGTATCGCTCTCGTTAAAGAAGTGGAACAATATATCGATATCGTTGAGATTGGTACACCAATCGTTATTAATGAAGGACTTCACGCGGTAAAAGCGATGAAAGAAGCATTCCCTAATTTGCAAGTTCTTGCGGACCTCAAAATTATGGACGCTGGTGGTTATGAAATCATGAAAGCAGCTGAAGCTGGTGCGGATCTGATCACTGTGCTTGGGGCAACCAATGACAGTACGATCAAAGGTGCAGTAGCAGAAGCGAAGAAACAAAACAAACAAGTTCTTGTGGACATGATCAACGTGCCTAACCTTGAACAACGTGCTCGTGAAGTTGATTCGCTTGGCGTAGATTACATCTGTGTACACACAGGTTATGATCTGCAAGCTGAAGGACAAAGCCCGTTCGAAGATTTGCAAACGATCAAAGCTGCTGTGAAAAACGCAAAAACGGCTGTAGCTGGTGGCATCAAGCTGGAAACATTGCCTGAAGTAATCAAAGCACAACCGGATCTGGTCATTGTGGGCGGCGGAATCACTGGACAAGCAGACAAAGCCAAAGTTGCGGCTGAAATGCAACGTCTCGTTCAACAAGGGTAACGGAATGAGCAGCAGACAATACGCAGCTGACATTCTGAAGGAGCTGGAACGTACACTAAAACAGATCGACGATTCGGAAATGCAGGCGATGGCTGAGCATATTCTGGATGCAGAACAGATTTTTGTGGCAGGTGCCGGACGCTCCGGACTAATGGGAAAAGCTTTTGCCATGAGATTGATGCAGATGGGACTCCGGGTATTCGTCGTCGGGGAGACTGTCACACCAAGCATCAGTCCGAAGGATTTCCTTTTGTTATGCTCGGGTTCGGGAGAAACAGGCAGTCTGGCGGCGATGGCTCAAAAGGCCAGTAAAGCTGATGCTTCTGTCGGCCTGATCACGATCAAGCCGGAGTCCACCATTGGTCAATTGGCCAGCACTGTTGTTCGTCTACCTGCATCAGCGAAAGAGGACACGGCAACATCAGGTGCAGCAGTCACGATTCAGCCGATGGGTTCGCTTTTTGAACAAGGATTGCTGCTTGCTATGGATGCTCTGGTACTTACGTTGATGGAAAAGAAAGAGATGACCGGGGCGGACATGTTTGGCCGTCACGCGAATCTGGAATAGAAAATCGCTTATAGATCTTGAAGCAAAACATAGGCAGGACCGGTCCCTTATATATAAGAGGGAAGCCGGTCCTTTCTGTCATGCTTTAGATGGTGATAGGTCACGTCTCCTATGCATTCGGGCCATGCTGTAGTAGAATTGAGAGAAGCTATATCGAATAATGTACCTATTGATATAAGAATGTAAGCTAAGGGGGCTCGGAGCCATGGCAGCCGAAGTCAAGGAACGGATAAATCTGAAAGAAATCAACTGTGAGAAAGAGTTGACCCTTGCTGTTATTGGCGGCAAATGGAAACTTATTATATTGTGGCACTTGGGCCTGGAAGGAACCAAACGATTCAGTGAATTGAAGCGATTGATCCCTCATATCACCCAAAAGATGCTGACGAACCAGCTTCGGGAGCTGGAGGAAGATCGGCTGATTGAGCGCAAGGTTTATGCAGAAGTCCCTCCTCGGGTAGAATACAGCTTGACTGACCATGGACATAGTCTGATGCCAGTCCTGCGAGCCATGTACGATTGGGGCAAAAATTACGGGGAAAATGTAATCTGGAAATCAGAATAAGTCCAAGTCAAATTAACCTAAGTCAAATAAACCGCTGAGATATGGAATATTTCCACACCTTAGCGGTTTATTTTGATTCAGCTTGAACCAAAAGTCTCAATTTGGGAGATGTCAGGTATAAACGGTCGTAATATGATACGATGAGAGATATTGGAAATGCAAGGAGGAGGACATATACAGATGGAAAAAATACGTACACGCGACGAGGTAAGCCAGGAGACGACATGGAATCTGACAGATTTGTTCGGGACTGATGCGGAGTGGGAACAGGAACTCAGATCACTTCCTGATGCAGCAGTCGATATTGAAGCGTTCAAAGGACGTCTGGGCGAAGGTGCAGAACAGCTGCTGGCTTGTCTGGACGCTCGTGAAGCACTTCAGGAACGGATTGTGAAGACCGCATCCTACGCACGACTGAAACAATCAGAGGATAGTACCAATCCGGTAAACATTGAGAACTCGGCCAAAGCGGGAGATATCCTATCTTCACTGTCGTCTTCCTTGTCTTTTGTCCATTCGGAAATTGCGGATCTTCCCGAGGGTACAGTGGAACGTTATATTGCAGAACTTCCCGGACTCGAGCCTTATGCTCGCAGCCTGAACCTTCTTCTTCAGGAAAAAGCACATCGTCTCTCACCGGAGACAGAGAAGGTGCTGGCTTCCCTCGGTGAAGTATTGGATTCGCCTTACCGGATCTACCTCCGCGGTAAACTGGCAGACATGACTTTCGACGATGCGCTGGATGGAGAAGACAATAACCGTCCACTTTCCTGGTCTTTCTATGAAAATAATTACGAAATGTCTTCCGATACCAAGCTGCGCCGTTCTGCTTATGCAGCCTTTAGTTCCAAGCTAAATGATTACAAAAATACATTTGCCGAAGGTTATGCAACCGAAGTGAAGAAACAGGTTGTTTTATCAAGGCTCCGCGGTTACGACGACGTCACCGACATGCTGCTTAGCCCGCAGCAAGTTAGCAAAGAAATGTACAACAATATCCTGGATATCATTCAGCAGGAACTGGCACCGCATATGCGCAAACTTGCAGCTCTCAAGAAACGCGAGCTGGGGCTGGACAAGCTTATGTTCTGCGATCTCAAGGCTCCACTGGATCCTGAATTCAGTCCGGCCATTACATATGAGGAAGCCTGCACGCTCATCCGTGAAGCGCTTGCTGTGCTTGGACCCGAATACGGCGAAATTGTGGAGCGGGCATTCAGCGAACGTTGGGTGGATTACGCAGATAATGCCGGCAAGTCAACGGGTGCTTTCTGTTCATCCATTTATGGTGCGCATTCGTACATCCTTATCTCTTGGGCTAACAATATGCGCGGTGCGTTTACGCTCGCTCATGAAGTCGGACATGCCGGACATTTCATGCTTGCCGGACGCTATCAGCGGATCACCAATACAAGGCCTTCTCTATATTTCATTGAGGCACCATCTACCATGAATGAAATGCTGCTGGCTGACCATCTGTTAAAACGCTCTGACAATCCAAGAATGCGTCGCTGGGTAATCTTGCAATTGCTCAACACGTATTACCATAACTTCGTAACCCACCTGCTTGAAGGTGAATTACAGCGCCAAGTATATGCACTTGCGAGCAAGGATGAACCGATAACAGCCAAGCTGCTCAGTGAGCTCAAAGGGAATATTCTCTCCACGTTCTGGGGCCCAGACCTGGTTGTGGATGAAGGGGCGAAGCTAACCTGGATGAGACAGCCTCATTACTATATGGGTCTGTACCCTTACACCTATGCAGCCGGTTTGACGGCATCGACTGCAGCTGCCGGACTGATTCGCGAGGAAGGACAGCCTGCCGTGGATCGCTGGCTCGAAGCATTAAAAGCAGGAGGTAGTCTCGCACCTCAAGAGCTAATGAAACTTGCAGGTGTGGACATGACCGGACCCGAGCCGATTCGTGCAGCCGTAGCGTATGTAGGCAGTCTGGTTGATGAACTTGAACGTCTGTATTCCTAATTACGCTCATATAGTATATGGACAAGGCAAGTAAGGTTGTCCGCGTGCACCGTCTCCTTGGCAAGGGGCGGTGCATTCTTATTTTGGAGGCCGGAAAGGAATGATGATGAATGACAACGATCAACATATCCTCATCGATGGGCCGATTAACCACAGACGGCTTCGGTGTATTTGACGACATGAATAGTGTGCCGGGATTTGAGGGGAATCAGGGAGGTTTTTTTTCGGGATTTAATGAGTTTGGGGCCATGAGTGCATTTGGATCCATATTTATTGGTGCTATATTTCTCATCATTGCATGTGTGATTGTATACGCCATTATTTCAGGGGTTCGAACATGGTCTTCTAATAATGCAGCAACACTACTCAGGCTGCACTGCACAGTGGTGGCGAAGAGAACCCAAGTTACCGGAGGAAGCGGAGACAGCAGTGCTTCGACCTGGTACTATGCAACATTTCAACTGGATAATGGAGAACGTGTGGAACTGAACGTCGGCGGAAGCAACTATGGCATGCTTGTGGAAAATGACCAAGGCATGCTGACATACCAGGGCACAAGGTTCAAGCATTTCGAGAGAGATGTGCAGTCTCAGTCCGGCGTAAGCAATGGCCGCTTTTATACGTAATCCAAACGTAATGCCAAATAGAAGAACGACTTATCCAAGGGATCAGGTCGTTTTTTTGTTGGAAAAGAACAAAACACAGGGTATTCAAACGCTTACATCAGTGATATACTCGTGAAATAAAGCAAAACAGTATAAAACAAAAATAAACAAACAATTAAGCAAAGGGAATAAACAACATTTGTATAGAAGGTTGGTGTAGAGCAGTGAGCGTGTTGGCATATGATTTGGGAGCTGGCAGCGGGAGGGCGCTGCTGGGTCATTTGGATGACCGGGGCATAACGGCCACCGAAGTTCATCGATTCAAGAATGAGCCGGTCAAAGCAGGTGAGCGAATGCACTGGGACATTCTGCGTTTGCATCATGAATTGCTGCAAGGTCTGCACTTGGTCAAGCAGCAGGGAGAGCAGCCAGACAGTTTGGGGATCGACTCCTGGGGAGTTGACTTTGGACTTCTGGGCCACAATGGTGAACTGCTCGGTAACCCCTATCATTATCGTGATGGGCAGTTTAACGGCATGATGGAACAGATTCGCAATGAGTTAACCTCCCAGCGGATCTTCGAGCGAACAGGTATTCAATTTCTAAGTTTTAATACCCTGTACCAGCTCGCAACCCTGAAGCGGAACGGTTCACCACTGCTGGGTGCAGCAGATCGTTTCCTTATGATTCCGGACCTGCTTCGGTACTTTTTGACTGGAGAAGCGGTGAATGAGTTTACCAATGCGACGACAACACAACTCTATAACCCGGTGAGCGGGCAGTGGGACGGAGAATTGCTTGCCCACATCGGGGTCTCGGATCAGCTATTTGGTGAAGTGGTGATGCCGGGTACACGAGTCGGTCAACTCCGCAGCAGTATATCCGGTGAATTGGGGATATCAGCGATTCCTGTTATTGCAGTAGCCGAGCATGATACGGGTTCAGCAGTGGTCGCTGTCCCGGCAACGGATCGTTCGTTTGCTTACTTGAGCTGTGGAACCTGGTCCTTGATGGGAACGGAGATTGATCATCCTTCCATTACTGCCGAAAGTTTGGCCTTGAACTTTACGAACGAAGGCGGGGCTGGCGGAGCCTTCCGTTTGCTTAAGAACATTATGGGACTCTGGATCCTGCAGGAGAGCATGCGTGAATGGGAGCGTCAGGGGAAGGGGATCGGTTACGCTGAATTATTGAAACAAGCTGAAGTGGCTCCTCCATTTGCAAGTTTATTTGACCCAGATGACGATCTGTTTATGCCAGCAGGTGACATGACCATTCGAATTCGCCAGTATTGCCGAGATACGGGGCAGCAAGAACCACAGGATCAAGGAGCTATTGCCAGATCCATCCTGGAGAGCCTTGCGCTGAAATACAGAAGAGTACTGGAATGGACGGAACAATTATCGGGTCAGTCTTTCAATGGATTGCACATGGTCGGTGGAGGCATCCAGAATCAATTGCTATGCCAGTGGACGGCAAGCTCTATTGGCAGACCGGTATGGGCAGGTCCGGCAGAAGGAAGTGCAATCGGTAACATGGCTGTCCAATGGATTGCCAGCGGAGCGTTTAAGGACATATGGGAGGCGCGCAGAGTCATACGTGATTCGTTCCCGGTAACGGAGTATGAACCGAAAGACAGATCGATTTGGGAAGAGGCTTACGGCAGATTTCTTAGGTTAACGGACTCATCGAAATCACAAGCCGGAAGCGAGGTGTAACCATGCTGGCTGCTGAGCGGTATGATCGGATTGTCGAGATGGTTAATGAAAGCGGAAGCATGCGTGTGTCCGAGCTAAGTGATCGCTGTAGGGTAACCGAAGAGACCATTCGCCGCGATCTGGATCGGCTGGAACAAGCCGGGCGATTGAAACGCTCCCATGGGGGAGCTGTGAGCATCAAGGATGATCAGCCGGAGATCCCCTATCGCGTGAGGGAAACGACGCATGCGGAAGAGAAGAAGCGAATTGCTCAGGCAGCCCTTGCCATGATTCGCCCCGGGGATCGCATACTCCTGGATGCCAGCACCACTGCAGGTTATATGGCTGCGAACATGCCGGATATTCCGCTGACGGTGTTAACCAACTCGATTCAGGTAGCGACCGAACTTAGCAGCAAGGACAAGATAGAAGTGATCTCTACCGGGGGCCAATTGGCACAGCGTTCGCTATCGTTTGTCGGGCCGCTCGCCGAACGCTCACTGGAAACGTATCACGTTGATAAACTGTTCTTGTCCTGCAAGGGGGTCCATCTGGATGGTGGCGGAATTAGCGAATCCAATGAACTGCAAGCCAGGTTGAAACAAAAAATGGTCGGCATCTCCGACCAGGTAATTTTGCTCGCAGATGCCAGCAAGTTTGGTGTGCGAGCGTTCGCCAGGGTAACCGGATTGAATGCGGTTCATGCGGTCATACTCAATGAGCAGCCGGACGGTGATCTCATGAAACGTTTGAAGGACTATGACATCCAAATTACGACTGTATAAGCATATGGGCACGTAGTCAGCTCGTTCTGCTTGATACCTAGCGTTAACTTCAATAGATCAACTACTAATTGATTATGGGAGCGTGTATTTATGAAGGTCTCCTTGTTCATTACCTGCCTCAGCGATGCCATCTACCCGCGTGTCGGAGAAGCGATGGTCAGACTGCTTGCCGCTCACGGCGTTCGGTTGGAATTTCCACCTGTCCAAACTTGCTGCGGTCAGCCTTCTTATAATAGCGGGTACTGGGATGAGACGAGAGTGGCAGCCAAGACGATTCTGGAAGCATTTGACGACAGCGATTTTGTAGTCTGTCCTTCCGGGTCTTGCACGTATATGATTCACCATTATCCCGAGCTGTTTGCGGATGATCCGGTGTGGCTCGAAAAGGCAAAACGGCTGGAAGCAAAAGCCTATGAATTTACGCAATTTCTGGTGCAGGTGCTCGGGATAACGGATCTGGGAGCCCATTTTCCTCACAAGGTTACGTACCATCCATCGTGCCATGGCAGCAGGCTGCTCGGGGTGAAAGACGAACCGATGGCGCTGTTGTCTGCAGTGAAAGGGCTGGAATTTGTACCCCTTCCGTATGGAGAGGATTGCTGCGGGTTCGGGGGAACGTTTGCTGTGAAAATGTCGGATATATCCGGCGCCATGGTTACCGAGAAAGTCGATCATATCAAAGAGACCGATGCCGAGGTACTTGTTGGACTGGATATGGCGTGTCTCATGAATATTGCAGGTAATCTGCGCTACCGGAATGAACCGGTGCGTGTCATGCATTTGGCGGAATTACTGTATGAGGGGGTGCAAACAGGATGAGTCAGCCTGGTGTAATGGATGTGTCTGTCAAGAAGCGTGCGGAACTCGCGCTCAATGATGATTTTCTGCGCAAAGCCGTCAAGTTCACAACAGAACGTCTGCGGAACGGAAAGAAATCCGCTTCGGAAGAACATGGAAACTGGGATGAATGGCGGGAACGTGGCCGCCAGATTCGACTGCACACAATCGCACATCTGGATTATTATCTGAATGAATTCGTCAATAACGCCCGTGCTAACGGTGTCCATATCCATTTTGCAGATACATCGGCCGAGGCAGCCGCAATTGCCCTCGATATAGCGGCCCACAATGAAGCTGCGTCCGTCGTCAAATCCAAATCGATGGTTTCGGAAGAAGTACATCTAAACCATGCGCTCGAATCTGCAGGCATTGAAGCCATTGAGACCGATTTGGGTGAATATATCATCCAGTTGGCTGGGGAAGCCCCCTCACATATCGTTATTCCGGCGATTCACAAGAACCGTTATCAGATTGCGGAATTATTATCAAAAGAAGCAGGGGAAACCCTTGAACCGGATACAACCGTGCTCGCCGGGTTTGTACGCAAAAAGCTGCGCGAAAAATTCCTCGAAGCTGACATCGGCATGACGGGCTGTAACTTCGCCATTGCCGAGACAGGCTCCATGGTGCTGTTCGAAAATGAAGGCAATGCCCGTATGGTATCCACTGTACCGAAGACACAAATTACTCTGATGGGAATGGAGCGTATCATTCCTTCCTGGACCGATCTTGAAGTGATGGCCACGCTGCTGCCGCGTTCCGCGACAGGACAAAAATTGACCATGTATATGTCAGGCATCACCGGGCCGCGCCGAACAGCAGACGGGGATGGTCCAGAAGAGATGCATATTATTATTGTGGATAATGGAAGATCCTTGCAGCTGGGTGATCCTGAATTTCAGGAACTGCTCAATTGCATACGCTGCGGAGCCTGTCTTAATGCTTGTCCGGTATACCGTCATATAGGCGGTCATGCCTATGGTGGAACCTACAGCGGTCCGATTGGTGCAGTGTTGACGCCAGCACTGAATGGGAATATAGACGAGTGGAACGACATTGCCAGCGCTTCGAGTTTGTGCGGTGCGTGTTATGAGGCCTGTCCTGTCAAAATACCTTTACATGATATGCTCGTGTATTTACGCAGACGCAAGGTTGAAGAGGGCCACGGAAACAAGCTGGAGGGAGCAGGCATGAAGGGATTTGCCGCAGTGGTATCCAGCTCCAAACGTTTCAGTGCAGCGATTCGTCTGGGCCAGCTTGGCCAGAAGGCTGTTGTGCGTAATGAAGGAATCTCTCTCAAGCTTGGTCCGCTCAAGGGCTGGAACACATACCGAGTTGCACCGAGCCTGGCCAAACGTTCATTCCGCCAGCAGTGGA
Organism: Paenibacillus sp. 7516; assembly: GCF_002272715.1. NCBI lineage: Bacteria > Bacillati > Bacillota > Bacilli > Caryophanales > Paenibacillaceae > Paenibacillus > Paenibacillus sp. 7516. Next base: position 742,526 of record NZ_NPBI01000006.1, on the reverse strand, counting down.
GCAAGCTGGATCAGGAGCTGGATCAAGATCCAAAAGAAATGGATAGCAATGTCCGCAACCGGATGGAGCACATTTTGCGAGAACGGGAGCAAGGAGGCGGAAGGCATGAGCACTGAGCATCAGCAGTGGCTGAACCAATTGGAGAAGCGGTCGCGCGAGAAACAGGAGAAGTTTATGAATGGTATTGCTACCAAGTTAAGAAGGCCCCGCCAAAATCATGCGCCAACGCAGCCTTTTCGAGGTGCGCCGTCATTCTGGAATGAACTGGAATGGGATGAAGAGAAACGTATACAGGCATTTACCGATAATTTTGTGAGTGTCGGTGCCCACATTGCTCGGGTGAAGAATCTGGAGGAAGCTTCCACGTTTATTACAACAAAAGCGAATGAACTGGGAGCAAAGTATGTGATTCGTCAGAACGAACAGGAACTGGATGAATTGCAGCTTGAATCAGAGCTGCCGGAAGTGCAGATTTCCGTATGGAACAGCAAGCCGGATGAAAACTGGAAAGCCCGGGCCGCAGAGGCCGATATTGGCGTGGTTATGGCGGATTATGCGACTGCTTACACAGGTTCAGTTACGGTGCTGTCTTCACCAGAGAAGGGACGTGCTGTGAGCCTTCTGCCAACCGTATTAATCATTATCATTCCGGTAGAACGCCTGCATACCCGTTTGGGCGAGACACTGAATCGCTTTGATGAAGCAGGAAGAGAGAATCTTCCTGCAGGTATTCATTTTATTTCCGGTCCGAGCCGGTCTTCCGATATCGAAAATGACCTGACGATTGGTGTACATGGTCCAGGGGTAGTATACGGCCTGATTATGGGGTAAAGTGAACGTCTGAATCTTCTAAATCTATTAATTAACTAATAAACCAGCAAAACAACTGTCCAATGGAGTAGATCCTTTCTCTGCTCAGGATAGTTGTTTTTTTGGCATACTTTCACGATGTATAATAGATGTTAACTATTAAGTTGATATGTTTTATATATTTCATCTATAAGATGGACGCAGATATAATTTATATAAAGAGCTTATTTAGTTTACATCTTATGGGAGGCGCTATGTAATGAATCATATTTATTCTTATCATGTTTCTTCGAAGGATGGACATATTACTGATTTATCAAAGTTTGAGGGAAAGGTACTACTCATTGTCAACACGGCCAGCAAGTGCAGCTATTCCAGACAATTTTCGGAGCTGCAGCAGCTCTATGACAAGTATGGCGAGCAAGGACTGGAAATTTTGGCGTTTCCCTGCGATCAATTCAATCATAAAGAACCGGGTAATAATGCAGAGATCACCCAATATTGCAAAAGCCATTTTCATGTGACCTTTTCGATGTTTGATAAAATTGAGGTTACCGGAACAACCATTCACCCACTGTTTCGTTATCTGATTGAAAAGGCAGCATTCCAGGGATTTGATCTCGAAACGGAAGAAGGTCGGTGGATGGATCAATTTGTAAGGGAAAACCATCCTGCATTGTATAATGGGGACGGGATCAAGTGGAATTTTACCAAGTTTTTGGTCCGTGCGGATGGCGAGGTTAGTGACCGCTATGAAACGACAGTTGAACCTTCGATGATGGAAACGAAAATCAGGGAGCTGCTGAAGCAGCGCTAGATTACATGAGAAGCTGCCGTAAAAAATCAAGAGTGGGAAAGGGCCTGAATATGTTTCAGGCCTAGGGGCCACCTAGGCCGATGAGCAGGGGCGACCCGATGGTCCTATGACTTTGAGACTGTTGAAGATTGGAACTGGAAATGTTAGGGTAAAAGTAAGATAACGAAGCACCTCATTTTTTTTACTTTAAAATGACCAATATACCAAATCGGTCAGTTAGTTCTATCATGTTTTATCATGAATTGAATCAAATGTGAGTACTTGTAGAAAATAATGGTATACCTATTTATTCGAATGCTGAAGTGAACAGAGCCATTATTTATGATCAGGTCGACCATATGAATTGGAATAGGAGTGAAGAAGATGTCGCCAATGTCAGTACCCCAGCCCAAAACCTTTGGTCCACTGGGTAACTTGCCGCAATTAAACTTTGATGAACCGGTGCAATCCCTGGTTAAACTTGCTGAGGAATACGGACCGATCTTTCGAATGGAATACCCGGGACGGAGCGAGCTGTACATTTCGGGTCATAAGCTGGTTGCCGAGGTGACGGATGAATCCAAATTCGATAAGCGTGTATGGGCACCGCTAGCGAAAGTTCGTGCGTTTGCTGGAGATGGCTTATTTACAAGCTGGACCGATGAGCCCAACTGGAGAAAAGCGCATAATGTGCTTCTGCCCAGCTTCAGTCAGCGTGCCATGCAGGGATATCATAATAAAATGATCGATCTGGCCGTGCAGCTTGTTCAAAAATGGTCTCGGCTGAATCCCGATGAAACGGTGAATGTACCCGATGATATGACACGTCTAACGCTGGATACGATCGGGTTATGCGGATTCAATTATCGTTTTAACAGCTTTTATCGGGAAGAACCCCATCCATTTATTACAAGCATGGTACGCGCTCTGGATGAATCCATGAGTTCACTGCAGCGTCTCCGTCTTCAGGACAAACTGATGATTAGCAAAAAGAAACAATTTGAGCAGGATATTCGCTCCATGTTCGCGCTGGTCGATCATATTATCGCCGAGCGCAAAGAGCAGCCTCAGGAGGGCGCAGACGATCTGTTATCCCATATGCTGAGCGGTAAGGACCCGGAGACGGGAGAAACACTGGATGATGAAAATATCCGCTACCAGATCATTACGTTCCTGATCGCAGGACATGAGACAACAAGCGGACTATTATCCTTTGCCATTTATTATTTGATGAAAAATCCGGATAAACTGGCTAAGGCGCAAGCCGAGGCTGACCAGATTCTGAAGGATCCGGTACCAACGTACAATCAGGTTCGGAACCTAAAGTATATTCGTATGGTACTGAACGAAGCACTTCGTCTGTGGCCAACAGCTCCGGCGTTCTCCCTTTATGCCAAAGAAGATACCGTGCTCGCGGGAGAGTATCCGTTGAAAAAAGGGGACAGCGTCAGTGTGCTCATTCCCAAGCTGCATCGTGACCGCGATGCCTGGGGCGACGATGTGGAAGCGTTCCGTCCGGAGCGATTTGAGGATCCAAGCAAGGTACCGCACGATGCATATAAGCCTTTTGGTAACGGTCAGCGGGCATGTATTGGGCAGCAGTTTGCACTTCAAGAGGCAACGCTGGTGCTGGGCATGGTTTTGAAACATTTTGACTTTATTGATCATACGGATTATCAGTTGAAGGTGAAAGAGACCTTGACGCTCAAGCCGGATCATTTCAACATCCGTGTTCGTGCCCGTGGTGGGCAACCTGTCATGGCTGTACCGGGTGTTGCGTTGGAAGAGCCAGCTCCTGCTGTCAAACGAAAAGAGCTGGATACGGCAAATGCTCATCACACTCCGATGCTTGTCCTGTACGGTTCCAACCTGGGTACTGCCGAAGGCATTGCACGTGAGATTGCAGATACTGCGCGATATCAGGGCTTTCGTAGCGAAGTAGAGGCATTGGACAATCGGGTAGGCAACCTGCCGAAGGAAGGTGCCGTCATTATTGTTAGTGCATCCTACAACGGTCAGCCGCCAAGCAATGCCAAGAATTTTGTGGAATGGATTCAGCATGCAGATGCCAAGGCTTTTGAAGGCGTGCGTTTTGCTGTTCTTGGCTGCGGAGATCATAACTGGGCCAGCACGTATCAGCGTATTCCGCGTTTGATTGATGAACAGCTCTCTGCCAAAGGGGCAACCCGGTTATCTCCACTTGGCGAAAGTGATGCTAGCGGAGATTTCGAGAAGCAGGTTGAGGACTGGAGTGAACAATTGTGGCCTGATCTGGCACAGGCGATGGGACTGAAGCTGAACAGCAGTTCAGGCAGTGAGCGCAGCTCGTTGTCCGTGCAATTTGTCAGCGGGCATGCGGTTACGCCGCTTGCAGATACGTACGATGCCCATGTGGCTCACGTATTGGAGAATCGGGAACTTCATGATGCTGGCAGCCTCCGGAGCACGCGTCATCTGGAGATTCAGCTGCCTGAAGGCATGACTTACAAGGAAGGCGATCATCTGGGGGTTCTCCCGCAAAATCCACCGGAACTCGTGGAGCGTGTACTCAAGCGTTATGGTTTTACGGGTACGGAACACCTGGTGTTGGATGCATCCGGTCGAAGTGCTGCGCACCTGCCTCTGCATCAACCGGTTAATCTGTATGACTTGCTCAGCCACAGCGTGGAATTGCAGGAGGCAGCAACACGTGCCCAGCTGAGAGAGCTGGCAGCATACACCGTATGCCCGCCGCACAAGAAGGAGCTTGAAGCGCTTCTGGACGAATCGGTATATATGGAAGAAGTGCGGGGTAAGCGCGTATCGATGCTGGATTATCTTGTCAAGTATGAGGCGTGCGAAATGCCGTTCGAACGCTTCCTGGAACTGCTGCCTTCACTCAAAGCGAGATATTATTCCATCTCGAGTTCGCCTCGGGTACAGCCAGAGCAGGCCAGTATTACGGTCAGTGTGGTTCGAGCTCCGGCTTGGAGCGGACAAGGGGAGTATAAAGGCATTGCGTCCAATTATCTGGCAAACTTGAAACCGGGTGAAGAGGTGGTTATGTTCGTTCGAACGCCTGAATCCGGGTTTGAATTGCCATCTGATGCAGAAGTGCCGGTTATCATGGTGGGTCCAGGAACGGGAGTGGCACCATTCCGTGGATTCCTGCAAGCAAGACGGGTCCTGAAGGAACAAGGACAGAACGTGGGCGAAGCCCATCTGTACTTTGGATGCCGCAATCCGGAGCATGATTATTTGTATAAAAATGAGCTTGAAGCTGCACAGCAAGAAGGACTTGTCCAGCTACACACTGCCTTTTCCAGAGTCGATGGACAGGACAAATGTTATGTTCAGCATCTGATGAGGGATGACGCCGAAAAACTGATTCCTCTGCTTGAACAGGGCGGGCATCTGTATATTTGCGGAGACGGCAGCAAAATGGCCCCTGATGTGGAGGCAACACTTAAGCAGGTATACACCGACATTAGTGGCAATTCCGCAGATGAGGCGGATGAGTGGCTCGAACGTTTACAGCAGGAAGGGCGTTATGCCAAGGATGTGTGGACGGGGTTATAATGAGATAACCCAAGTAGAGTCGATATAGTGTTCATTACATGGATATCTTCAATTGATGAACTTCGCGGTGAGACACAGAGAAATTCTGTGCTCACCGTTTTTGGCGTGGAGCGCCAAGCAGGCAAATCGATACAGGTTGCGTTATAATGATATGGGCCGTATGGATTAGAGGGCACAGAGCGGATTAACGTGTCTGCTTTTTCTTTTTGATTGTTGGACGATGGATGGATTCGATCTGGCTCAGGGGAAACAGGATGCGGGAAGGGAATTTGCCGGTTCCCTGCAGCTCCAGATAATCAAGTCCCACGCCAACCAGCCGGATATTTCGAAATGCATTTTTGGATGGGAACACGGTGCGAATGCCTACTCGAACACCCCGGCGTGTCTGATTTGTATCAAACACACGGATGGACAACAGGCTGAGCGGAATAAACAATTGTCGATTCACTTTGATAAAATGGCGGGAATACACCCGTTTGATCCGGCCTGGTTCAAGTCCTGACCGCGGTGTATTGAGCTCGGCCAGATGTCCCTGCAGCTCCGCCAGACGCTGTTGCAGCGTTTTGCCTGTATGGAGATGATGCCACTTCATAAGTCATCCTCCGTTCTCCGTTTATACCTATTATATGAGTGGATCAGGTCCGGTGGTGAGCAATTGCCTGCCCATGTTTTATCATATTGGCCCATTATTTAAGATATAGGGAGTGATTCCAATGAACGTGGAACTGAGTAAAGATTTAGTCAAGGATGATCGCGGAAATTACTATATTGCGGTGAACTTGGAAGGAAAAGAGTTAACACTCGTCAATGCGTTTGTTGAGTCATCCTTTACCCCGGAATTCATATACAATGAAGAGTTTCGTAATCGACACAAGGAGAACGAGGGCGGTTTTGTAGGCAAAATTGCAATGGACCTGCTGCGGCATGACGTGGTCATGGGATTAAAAGAGATTGACCGCCAACTGCTGGACTTGTCGGAAGTAGAGCGCGAATACAACGTAAATTTCATTGATACGATTGAGTTTTATCGCCACCCATCATGGCAGCGAAAAGCTTGAGGGATTCTGTTTCTCAATAACATAATTAAACCAGGAGAAATGGACACATTCTCCTCAGCAATGAATATACTTTGGAATAGTAAAGGCGCAGGTGCATGGAGACTTCTCTGCACTTGCGCCTTTTTACTATTGATAGCTTGGATAGATCATGCCAATATCCCGGACGGTTTGCATACCATCCTCAGTGAAGCACTGCATCTCATTTCCTTTAATTCGAATCGGAAGGGACTTCCCCTGATAAGTTAGCTCGCCCTCAATCGTTCGCACGCTCATTCCAATGATACTTTTCAGCCTTCCATCACGATCGGTAATCAGCCGGATTCCAGCCGGAGCCTGAATATGAATGCTGCCTTTTCGATAGACCACCATCTGATCTGAGGTATTCACCAGTTCAAAAGGTTGCCCGTCAACCGTTCGGCTGTAGGCTGTACTCCCGGCAACTTCTTCGCCATGATCCATGGCCGGGGGAAGGAGTCCGGTAAACCACAACTGGTCTGAACCGACAGGCATAATGCCGCATAACCGTTCCACAAAATCAAGTAGACACAGGATAGCCGGGGAGTAGGTTTCCGTGAAGCCTTCTTCACCGGTCCATGGACTTAGGGTTTGAGCAAAACGCTTCGCTCTGGATAACGCAGCCAGGATCGGATTCAGCACCCATGTCAATTCAACATAGCGATGGTGATTTTCAAAGGCATGGGGAGCCCGAATGAGGCTTAAGAAATTGGACGGTCCGCCCCAGCTGTTATAGGTGGATGAAGGGTCAAACCTGGGATCATCCATGGCTAAGGACGTAAAGGGATATCGGGCAAAAAACTTGCTTGTATTGAGCAGATATCTTTGAAGCAGCTGGTCGAACAAATGCTGGTCACCCACCTCACAGGCCATCACGCGCAGCAGCACATCCGATTGAACTCGAACAAGCTTGTCATTGCGATCACGATCATAAAAGAACAGATCTTCTTCGTCATAACAGTAACGAAAGAGTCGGTCCAGACTGAATTCAGCTTTTGCTTTCCATTCCAGACCCGATTCGCCAAGCTCCTCTGCCATACGGGACAAATACATACGCTGGCAATAGATATTGGCGGTTAAATCCGGTGCCAGGAACGGCAATATCGGAGAATCCGTATGGTATGCACCGGGATCGTTCTGGTAAGGCGTATCCGGCACATGCCAGAATCTGGGTGATAGATCATGTCCGGTGTCAAATGTACTGAAAGCCTCTACACATCCGGTTCCCCGGGTATCCCGGTGCTGCGCAATCCATTCGTCATAACGTGTCATGGCTGTATACATCGTACTCAGGAAACTCCGGTCCTTACCATGAAGCTGATAGTGATTCCATACACTTCGTGCAAGCGGAGTAACCAATTGAATCTGGCGGTAGGAGGGGCCAGTCACTGTCAGTTTGTAAGGAAGTAATCCATCCTCCCGCTGATGAGCTGCGAAGCTTAGATAGGTTGCTCGGGAAACGGAAGGAAGCAGGCGGGAGAGCATTTCTGCGTTAATCGTGCCCGTGCTCTCCAGCCAGCAGCCGAGATAGATGCCTCCTTCCTGGAGAACAGGATCTCCGCTGCTCATGGGAACGATGCAGGCAAGCAGCTTCTCTACTGCCGCATAATAAGCCTGTTCCAGACCTCCGCCCGAAGCCGCAAAACGGACTCCCGATTCCTGCCACTCTTGTAAGATATCTGCGTCTTCCGGCTTACTGGGCTGAACAAGGTTTGGAATGGACATCTGGCGCAGCCGGTTCAATAGTGCTTCTGCCATGTTCGCCTCCTAATGGGATGTGGTAGTTATTGTTATTGATTGGATTCAAAAATCCGGAGCGTACCGCTGTAGAAGCTTGATACCGCCTCCTCGACACTTTTGCGTCCAAATCCAATTTCCTGGGTTGTCGTCTGAGCGAGCTTGGAGAATTCCGCAAAACCAGGAGGGTTATAACTTACGTCAAAAGGCTCCGTTTTGGTGGCTTCAGATACAAAATTGGTATAGTCATAAACAAGTTCTTCAACGGCTCCGGCTTCTTCCTGAAGAAGATTTCGATTGGTTTCCGTAACCGGGACGCCGCGGTCATTGCCAAGAATTCGGGCCGCATCCGGATCATTGATCCAGAAGTCCATTAGCATGGCAACCTCTTTGGGATGTTTGGTATTCGCATAGCCTGACAATCCCTGACTGGATTCAAATACCACACCTGTACCTTTGGGCCCGCGCGGAACCGGATGCAGAATGAGCGGATCCTCCGTCAGGCTCTGGAATGCAGCGAGCTGGTTGGACGGAAGCAGGGTCATGGCCGCTTTGCCTGTAATCAGCAGCGATTTGCTCGTGTCATCATGCGGATTGGAGACCTGCAATTCAGGTGTGACTACACCACCGTCGGCCGATGCCTTTTCCCAGTATTGGAACCATTCGAGAATGTCCTCCTGTGCAAAACCCAATGTACCGTTGGTCATGTCATACAGCTGTTTGCCACGCTGTTTCAGGTAGATATCCATCCCGTCCACCGTAAAGTTATACGTTCCAAATATGCCATCGCCGAGCTTGTCAGAGAGCTCTTTGCTGATTGAGGCATAATCTACCCAGGTCCAGTCCGTCTCAGGCAGAGGGATGCCTGCTTTTTCGAACAACGCCTTGTTGATTACAATTCCCCGTGCATTGGCGCCGGCTGAAATATGCTGAAGCTTCCCGTCAAGACGACCGTACTCCACCATGGTGGTATCCATGCCGTCCAGGTTCAGTTCATTTCCGACATATGGATCGAGGTTGAGCAAGACATCCTTTTTGGCATAATCGACCACATTGCCACCCAGGAAGAATACATCGGGTGCTGTGCCTGATGCCAGCTGTGTATTCAATTTGTCAAAATATCCGGAGGAAGGGGCGAATTCACCTACAATTTTGATGTCCGGATGTTTTTCCTGAAAGACTTGAAGAGCTTCGTTTGTAATATCTGCCCGTTTCTGATCACCCCACCACATCATGCGCAATTCGACCAGGCCGTTTGATTCGTTACCTTGATCCGTATTACCGCCAGCACCCGTATGATCCGTACCCGAGCAGGCTGTTGCAAATAGCAGGAGTGAGGCGGCCATCCCAATCATGAGTCGCTTAAACATCGTTCATCCTCCTAACGAATATGGTGATTGCGAAAATAGAACTTACTTCAGACCGGTAGTAGCAATGCCTTCGAGAAAATAGCGCTGAAATACCAGAAAGATGATCGTTACAGGCAGCAGGGATAACGTGGACATGGCAAGCAATGCTCCCCAATCGGATTGTCCTGATGGATCAAACAGGGAACGTATGCCCAGCTGTACGGTGAACAGATCGATCTTGCTTAGGTAAATCATCTGGCTGAAGAAATCATCCCAGCTCCAGATAAAGGTGAAGATTGCCGTTGTGATCAATGCAGGAACAAGGAGAGGCACCACGATCCGGAAAAAAATCTGGGATTGTCCGCACCCGTCAATCGTTGCGCTCTCGTCGAGCTCCCGCGGAATACCGCGGATAAATTGCACCATTAGCAGAATGAAGAAGGAGTCCTGTGCCAGCCATTTAGGCAAAATAAGCGGGAAATACGTATTGATCCACTGCAGCTCGTTATACAGAATATATTGAGGTACAAGCGTTACATGGTAAGGCAGCATAATCGTGACCAGCATGATGCTGAACCACAGTGTTTTTAACTTGAATCGGAGTCTGGAAAAAGCATAGGCAGCGAGCGAACAGGAGATAACATTCCCCAGGACGCTCATGACCGAGATGAGTGCCGAATTGCCGAAGAATCGGCCGAAGGAAACGCCCTGTAATCCTTTCCAGCCATTCACGTAATGATCCAGTGTGAAGCTGGTTGGAATCAGACTGCTGTTGGTAAAGATTAGCTGGTTAGGTTTGAACGAACTGAAGATCAGCCATAACACCGGGTACAGCATCAGCAGACCGAGGAGAATAATGACCGTATGTCTTCCGGTTTGAATCAGCTTTCGTTTGAACGGCATATGCATTACCTCCCCTCCTGATTGTCGCCATAGAATACCCAGAACCTGGATGTGAGAAAGACAATTGCAGTGAATATACCGATAATGACCAACATGATCCAGGCGAGTGCTGAGGCGTAACCCATATCAAAAAACGAGAAGCCTTTCAGATACAGATACAAGGTGTAGAACATGGTGGCATCGAGTGGTCCTCCGCGACCATCTCCGATGACATATGCCGGAGTGAAGGCCTGGAAGGAATTGATCATGCTCATGATCAGGTTGAAAAAAATGACGGGTGACAGCATGGGCAGCGTGATACGGAAAAATTGACGCAGCTTGCTCGCACCGTCCACATCCGACGCTTCGTAAAGGTCGGCCGGAATCTGCTTCAGGCCAGCGAGGAAGATCACCATCGCCGAACCAAATTGCCATACGGATAAGGTCACGATGGTATAAATGACATAGTCGGGATGTGCAATCCAGGAAGGTCCCGCTATGCCGAACCAGTTCAGAAATTGATTAACGAGCCCGTTACCATCAAAGATTTGGCGCCATACAATGGCGATGGCAACACTTCCTCCCAGAAGGGAAGGGATGTAATACACAGTTCGATAAATACCGAGACCGCGAATGCCTTTGTTTAGCGCCATCGCTACCATCAGCGCAAAGGCGAGGCGGAGCGGGACGGACAAGAATACATAAAAGAAGGTAAGTCCCAGCGATCTGCGAAATGTATCGTCTTCACTGAAGATTTGCACATAGTTGCTGAGCCCCGTCCACGTGGGCGGTGATAACAGATTGAATTTGGTCATGGATAAGTAAAGTGATGCAGCCATTGGCCCCAGCGTTAGACAGAATAGTCCGATCAGCCAAGGCAATAGGAACAAGTAGGCTGTTTTATTTTGCTGGCCGTATAAGGGCGTGGACATTTTTTTCATGATTTGCCTCCCTTCAGGCTAAGAGTGGTAGAACATTCACAATTCCAATCACTGAATCCGCTTACATGTTAAGCGGTGAACGTTCTGATAACCTCATCTTACCTGGGAGCCAATGCGGCCGGAATCTCATTTCTTCGGATTCTGACTAGTGATTTTTTCGGATTGAAGCACCCGGTATTCGGAAGGACTCATGTGATGCATCTTTTTGAAGCGAGCGCTGAAATAGCTCGGGGAAGAGAAGCCTGTAAGCTCAGTGATATCCCATACACTCAATTGAGTTTCCTTCAATAAGCGTGTTGCGTGTTTCATCCGGGTTTCTGTCAAATATTGAATAAATGAGATGCCTGCACCTTCCTTGAACATTTCAGAGAAATAGGAAGGGTGATAGTTAAATTGCTCCGCGATGGAGGTGAGCGTAATTTCCTGCATGTAGTTTTCTTCGATATAACATTTCGCTGATTCAATCATGGTTGCTTCTGCGGTCTCAGATGGCTGCTGCCCGTTTACAAAATCCTGTGCCCACTGCATCAGCAGCCGTTCTGCTTGTTCGGGAGTCTCCAGCCACAGTACCCATTCAGGAGTGATCCAGCGAGATGGTGTGCCATGAGCATGTTGCATGTAGTCCATGGCGGCTGACTCCATTAGCAGTGAAATTTGCAATAGACAGCGGATTAAATGGGAAGAGGATCTGCGAAAGGCATCGTCCAGCTCATTTCGGATCATGCTGCGAAAGGAATCCAGGTCCCCTCGAATAAGACATCGATGCATGGCGCGGTTGATCTCCTCGGGAATCAGTGGACTGTGATCGGTTACCTCTATTGTCTCAGCTTGTTCAGACTGACGTCCGGCCAGGTTCCATGCCAGCAGGGAGTGGACGTACCCTTCTTTCCAGCGATCGAGTCCAGCTACCGTCAACCCAATTCCAATCTGCACTTCCATTGTCAGATAGGACATGATCTGTATGCGCAGCCTTTCCGCGAATTCATGCTGCATTCCGTCCAATATCATGAAATGCATGATTCCATGATGGGCTGTGTCCTGAAATACAAGTGCAGTTCCCGTATAAGATTCAGCAATCTCATGACAGACCATTTGGAATGGGAGGTGCAAGTCCTCCGGAATCCGGATTTCGGAAGCAGGAGTATGGATTGTTTCCCGCAAACCTGCAGTCAGGAAGCAGACCTCGGAATGCTGCCATTCTTCGAGATGAAATAATCGGATTCGTTCAGGCATTGAAGAAGGAGGGAGCTTGTTACCCTTGACGAGATCCAGAATAAAGTGTGTTTTCATCTGTTGATAGTATTGGGACAGACGCCATTGTATCCTTTCGGATTCATCCCGAGCCTTGCGTTTCTTATCCAACTCCTCCTTGATTCTGGTCAAGGCTGCTTTCAGTTCTCCCCGGGTTACCGGCTTCAATAAGTAGTCCATGGCATGATTTCGTACACCGGCCCTGGCATATTGGAAATCCTCATATCCCGTGATGATAATGATTTCGATGGATGGATTGTGGGTTCTACAGATGTCCAGCAGCTGCACTCCATCCATGACCGGCATATTCATATCTGTCAGGAGCAGGTCATAGTGTCCCGATTGGAGCAGCCCAGCGGCTTCCACACCGTCTGCGGCCTCACCTGAGATGGCAAAACCCATTCCACCCCAGTCGGCTTTCAGCTTCAGGCCTTCACGGACTTCAATCTCATCATCAGCGATCAATACGTTGTACATGATTTTCCTCCTGTACGGGCAGAACCAGTTCAATACAAGTGCCCTGAGTATCCCCGTTCGTAATATGAATGGCAAAGAGGGGACCGTAATGCAGCCGGCACCGGGCAACCACATTGCCAAGTCCGATATGCCAGCTTGAATTGCGAAGCATTGGTTCGAGTTGTGCTGTAGCGGTCTCCGAATCCTGCAGTCTGGAGATGATGTCATGAGGCATCCCCGGACCATTGTCCTTAATCTGGAGCTGCAGGTGTTCATTCTTTCTGCAGATTCGAATACACACCTGAGCAGTCGTTTGATAGTTAAAACTGTACTTGACTGCATTCTCAATCAGCGGCTGCAGAATAAACTTGACTATAACGAGGTGATCCAGCCTGCCCGATTCTTGGGTGGAAATATCGAGCTTGGGTCCGAAGCGGGTTTGAAGAATGGAGATGTAGTGGCGGACGTACGTAAGTTCCTCGGCCAGTGACACACGATCATCATTCGTATGCATGGAGTACCTCATCATTTTCCCGAGATCCTCGATGACCTGCACGGTGTCGTCCGTTCGGCGCTGCATCGCAAGACTGCTGACCAGTTCCAGCGTGTTGAACATAAAATGTGGATTAATCTGCATGAGGAGAGCCTTATATTCCGCCTGCTGTCGAAGCAGCTTCAGCTCAAATTCATTCTGGATATGCTGTCTGAGCCGGATGATCATGTAACGAAATGTAGATATCACATAACTAATCTCGCTCTTAACATTCTGGTCTGGGGGAAGCAGGGATTCGGCCTGATCAAACGCACCCCGCTGTACCTGTCTCATTGCCAGAACCAGACGGGTTAAGGGCTTGGTTACGCCGTAGGACAACCAGGCCGCAGCACACAGGGTCACCAGAATTATGGCAATCGTCACCACGAATGTTGTCGTTTGGAGTTTGTGCAGAGAGGAATACATCTCTTTTTCCGGTGCCAGACCTACCAGCATCCAGCCTGTGCGCCCGAGTTTTTTGTACACCATCATATCTCGCCCGCCTACATCATTGGCCAGGTATTCAACGCCTGATTTTGGTGTGCTGTTTCGAATATGTTCAATGTCGGATAGAGTTCCGGCCCCAAGCTCATGAGCTTGTTGGGAGAGGAGGGGCCGACCTTGTTCATTGAGCAGAAAAATGGTGCTGTTGTTGGCCAGATGAATCCGGCTGAGGGGTTCGAGAAAATAAGACTCGCTTACATTGACCTTCATAACATTACGCGTCGTAGCATGATGGAAGGTACCTAGAGGCATAAGCAGGCTGACCACCGGGTTGCCATGGTCCCTGACCCGTTCATGAACGTCGGTATGTGCAGCCAGCCACCGGTCTCCGGATGTGAAGAAGTTCGTATACCATGGTTCTTGCAAAAAAGAAGGATCGTCCACGACCTGATTTTCGCCGCCAATCCGAAGCCCGTTTAGTCGATAGATAGACACATCGGAAATGCTGGTATAGCTGTTCGTGGCCTGCGTTAGAAAGCGGCTCATGGCGAGATTAGCCAACATTTTCTCACCCTCGGACAGCTGTGGATCACTCATGGCGTTATCCCAATTTTTCGCCATATCGCTATTGAAGACGAGAGAGGCTACATCATAAATTTGCATTTGTACCATATCGATGTAAGAGCCGTATTCCTCCATTTTCTCGAGAGCAGAGGATTCGATATAAGAACGGATCACAGCCCGGGATTCCGCAAACAACAGGAAGGAGAGTGTACCGAACGAGAGGACGAACAGGACAAGAATTAAGGCAATTAATCGGCTTTTTAATGAAAAGAACATCCATTTCCTCCTTCAACTTGGTGATCATTCAATGTTCCCTTTTGGTTCTTCAGAAGAGATTGCAAATGGAAAAAAGCCGCGTAAATACGCAGCCTTGAATCATAACCGTTGTAGGATCAACTTCTACCAAATTAAAACTGAACCAGGCTCTTGATGTGGACCGGCATCCCGGTTGAAATGGCACGGTTGGCTGCAATGCCGGTCAGGATCGATCTTGCTCCATCAATATGGTTGGCAGCACGTGCATACGGATCTTCCGCAGGCTCGCCAAACAGATCATTGAGCAGAACCGGATCGCCTCCGCCATGGCCGCCTTTTTGCTCTTCGACATGCACTTCATATGGAGCATCGAACATGGGCAGCACACGCAGCGTTTTGCCAATCAGGGCACCTTCGAGACTTTTGTCACCGAGTGAATTGACATAGGACTGTTCAACGATGGACATCTCGATCCGGCCTTTGGTGCCGTTAATGGCTATACGGTATCCTTCCCACGGCTGGTAGGCGACAAGGGAATACGTCAAAATGGCTTTGTTCTGATACTGGACGAGTACGCCCATCGTATCCTCAATGTTAATGCCATCTCCGAATACGCTCTGATCTCGCTGGTAGCCGTCCTCGGGCTCCGCATCCAGATACATCGCTTTGAGGTGAGCATCCGAATCCAGATGGAGGGCAAAAGGATCTTCTTTCGCGAGCGGGTTGCCGGTGGCGCGGTTATAAAATTGGGTAACGCCTCGTTCTTCTGCATTTTCCCGTCCATAATACATGAGATCGCCGAAGGCAAAGACCGTTTCGGGCTGGGAGCCAATCCAGAAATTGACGAGATCAAAATGATGGGTGGATTTATGGACGAGTAAGCCTCCGCTGTTACGTTTGTCGCGGTGCCAGCGACGGAAGTAGTCTGCACCGTGACGGGTATTGAGCAGCCATTCGAAATGAACGGAGGTTACTTTACCGATGGTATCGTTCATGATCAGCTCACGAATCTTGGTATGATGGGGAGCATATCGGTAGTTGAAGGTAACCCGGATATTTCGCCCGGTCCGTTTGGCAGCATCGAGGATATCCTGGCATTTGTGCTCATCGATGGTCATGGGCTTCTCGGTCACGACGTCACATCCAAGCTCCATCGCCCGAATAATGTACTTGTGATGCGTACGGTCAACGCTGGTCACAATGACGGCATCGGGTTTCTCGTTCTCAATCATCTGGTCAAACTGGTCTGCTGTATAGGTAGGAACCTCATTGTATTGATATCGTTCTCGCAGCAGTTGATTCGCATAATTCATCCGTGTTTGATTAATATCACAAAAAGCTGCAAGCTCGGATTGTTCACGGAAGTTTTGCGCTAATGCTCCATAAAAAAATTCTGCACGGCCACCGGTCCCGACCAATACATAGCGTTTTTTGCTACTCATATCATCGCCTCCTTGAATATAGCTCTAGCCTATAACAAGGGAATACTTCTTTCGCCGCATTTTTTGCGTAATCGCTTTCAAACCCCGCTTATTTTGCTATAATCCTTGAAAAGGGGGCTGCTTCATGTCACAGCCATTTCGAGCGGATTACCACGATTCCACCGGATATTTGGATATTGAATATGATCGCAGGGTGGGCTATTATTCCATGACCGCGGATCATCTCCACGATCATTATGAGCTTTATTATCTCCTGAAGGGCGAACGCATCTATTTTATTAAAGACCGTTCTTACCATGTCAGAGCAGGGGATTTTGTATTTGTAGACCGGAATGCCGTACATAAGACACTGGAAAGCGGAAGGCCTGATCATGAACGAATTGTACTGTATCTGAAGCAGGAGCTTTTTGAAGAAATGAGTATTGCCCCTGCGTTGATGGAGGGGTTAAAGGAGCCCTTTGAATGGGAAGTTCCGATGTTAAGGCTTCCATCACCTATTAGCGAAACGGCAGAACGGATTATTCATGAAATGATTGATGAGATGATTCAGCCCAAGGCTGGTAGCAGCCTGCTGCTGCGCCATCGCTCCATTGAATTGCTGCTAATTGCGTATCGTAATCAGGAGCAGGGGAGGGTATATCCTGTCGAGAGCGAGCCAGTCCTTCATCCCAAGACGCAAGCCGTAGTTCGCTACCTGAACGAAAATTTTCAGAACCCTCTTACCCTGCCAGAAGTTGCGGCAGAATTTCGAATCAGTTCGCATTACCTCAGTCGATTGTTTAAACAAACCACGGGTTTTACCTTCATTGATTATTTGAATTTGCTTCGTGTGAAGGAAGCGCAGCGACTGCTGCGCGAGAGCGAGGACTCCATTACGGAGATCGCCTGGCGGGCAGGCTTCAGCAACTTTTCTCATTTTGGCAAAGTGTTCAAACGTACTGTACAGATGTCTCCACGAACATACAGGCAGGGGGATGGGAAGTCGCGTCCATTATAATCAATCCAGCGATTACAGGATCATGCGCAGATCGCACAAAAAGACCTGATTAAGCCTGCAGCAGCAGAAACTTGTTCAGGTCTTTTTCTGAATTTGTTTCACAATATAAAGGATGCTAATCATCTACCTCATGGGACTCAAACCGAAATATGACTCTCATCTGTCTCCGGACGAAGCTGTAATTGCAGCTCTTCATCCCGATTACAGACCATAACCCCATTCACAACATCCAGACGTGCAGCTTGAATGGAAGAACGGCGAGCAGGCTCACTGGCATGATCCACTCCTTCAATGCGATCGGGATGAGTGAAGTAGAAAATATAAGCTGTATCATCCTGGACTACTACATCTGCATGCAAACCGATAACGCCATCGTCTTCACGTGTCCCGGGCTGATCCAGGATCATGCTGTTCCATACCCAATTCTCCAGATCATCCGATTGGTATACAGCCTGTCCTCTCCATTCGTCCACAATCATCCAGTAGGTGTCATGAAAGCGAAAAACGTTGGGACCTTCGTGGGCGCGACCTGTAATAACCGGACCGATGACATCCCAATGGTAAAGATCCGTGCTGTCTGCGGCATAGGTATGAGATTCATTGGCCTCATCCTTGTACCACATCCGAAAGCGACCATCCTGCAGCGGATATATGCAGGCATCAATGACACGGTCCGAGCTGAGCTCCAGTTTGCCATGATATGTCCAGGTCAGTAGATCCGGGCTCGTGTAATGTAAAATGTGGCGGTCATGATCCGGCCAGTCATGGGGCACGCCTTGAATATAACTGACATACATGTGATATGTGTTATCATGCCAGAAAATTTCCGGCGCCCAGAACGTATTATGTCCCCATTCATGTTCCAAACCGGTTAACGTACCACGATAGGTCCACGTTTGTCCTCCATCGGAGGATGAGGCAACGCCGAGATCCGTGCCATGAACCCAGGCAAACTTCGGTCCTCCTGCAGTAGCTCTGCGGTTGGTGTAAATCATCCACCAGGTCTGTTCAGCGCGGTTCCATACAACCACCGGATCAGCGGCTCCATCGAAGATAGGGTCACGAAATAAGGGTGCATTCAAGATAACGTCCTCCTTTGAGTAAACAGATCATTTATGTACTTGTTTGTAACTATCGTAATAGAGAATAACAGGAATTACAATATAACGTTTTCAAAAGAATAGAATTAATATAATAACTAATCCTAAAAAGAGAGTTGCAGCATAGGAGCGTTTTTGGATGATCCAATGATCTGATAAACTGTACGTAGTGGGATTAGGGCATAACGTTACTTCATCAAAGTGACATTCATAGAAACCGAAAGAGTATCGTCCATCATGATCAAAGCGATCATTGCTTAAGCCTAAGATCGAGCGTATATTAATGTTTATCCAAAATAGTAATATATTGATAGGTTTACGTTTTGACATTTGTCTCTTGGGAGGGAAAGCGATGATAGCAACGAGATTGAGTGAACTGGGAATTATTTTGCCTGAGGCAAGTGCTCCGGCTGCGAAGTATGCCAATGCAGTTATTGTAAATGGATTAATGTATGTATCAGGGAAAGGTCCGGATACGGTGGAGCGTGGCAAATTGGGAGAGGACTTCACGACCGAACAGGGATACGAATTTGCCCGAAATGCTGGGATTGAGGTGCTGGCTGTGGTCCAGGATGTGCTTGGTTCACTGGACCTCGTGAAACGAGTAGTCAAAGTCCAGGGTTTTGTTAACGCGTCGGCTTCCTATCAGGAACACCACAAGGTGTTGAACGGGTTTTCGGATCTAATGATGGATGTATTTGAGGAAAAGGGCGTGCATGCACGTTCGGTTTTTGGAGCTGTTTCCGTACGGGATAACCTCCCCCTTATTGTGGATTCGATATTCCAAGTAGAGGAGTAGGAGGTTATGTCTAACATGGAACCAATAAATCCAATGATGCTGTCCTTTCCCGAGCGCTTCGACACAGCCCGTCTCACGATCCGAGCTCCAGAGTGGGGAGATGGCGCGGAAGTCAACGAGGCTATTCGCGAGAGTGTTGAGCAGCTGCGTCCGTGGCTGCCATTTGCCGAAAAGATACCTTCGCTTGAGGAATCCGAAGCGCATGTTCGCAAAGCCAGATTACAGTTTTTGGAGCGGACAGATCTGGTTCTTCATTTGCGAGATAAGCATACTGATGATTTTGTAGGCAGCAGCGGCCTGCATCGTATCGATTGGAATTCACGCTGCTTCGAGATCGGCTACTGGATCAGATCGTCGCGTGCAGGTGAAGGATTAATGACGGAAGCTGTCCAGGGAATTGAGCAATTTGCAACAACATATCTGAACGCTAACCGTCTGGAGATTCGCTGTGATTCTCGGAATGTACGCAGTGCCAAGGTTGCTGAGCGTGCAGGTTACACCCTTGAAGGCATACTGCGAAGTATGCGCCGGGACAGTTCAGGTACCCTGGTCGATGTCATGGTGTTTAGCAAAATCAGGGGCAAGGAATTCGAATAAACGCTGGAGGCTAAAGTATGAAGCTTATTGGTCAAGGTCGAACTGCGGACATCTACGCATACTCGTCCAATCAAATTTTGAAACTGTACCAAACTGACTTTCCGCTTGAAGTCATCCAGAATGAATTCAGAATTACACAACTGTTAAATGATAAGAAATTACCCGTACCTCAGGCACGAAAAATGATGGTTGAAGGAGATCGCACGGGTATTGTATTTGAACGAATTGAAGGTCAGACGATGTTCTCCATGATGTTCCGTCAGCCTTCAAGCCTTCAAGAACGGGTACATCACCTGGCTGCCTGTCATCAGGAGCTTCATGCCCAAAGTGATGATGAGAGAGTCCTGTCTTCACAGAAGCGGGTTTTGTCAGGGGCGATTCAGAGAACACAGCTATTGTCTGCACAGGACAAAGCCCGGATACTTGATTATCTGACCCGTCTTCCTGAGCGGATACAGATCTGTCACGGTGATTATCATCCCGATAATGTCATGATGAACGAAATGAAGAACGCCTACGATGTTATCGATTGGATGACAGGCATGTCGGGCGATCCTGCAGGTGATGTGGCACGTACTTGGGTCATATTAACGAGCGCATCGCTGCCGGAGGATGCCGACCCTGTGATACGATTGGGGTTTGAAAGGTCTCGTGATACGATAGTGGAAGGGTACATCAACCATTACTTGCATCTATCAGGCTTAGCCTGGCAGGAGATCGAACGATGGATTCTGCCCGTTGCAGCTGCTCGCCTGGAAGAGAGCTTACCGGGGAATGAAGCAGAAAAGGTGCTGAAACTTGTGAAGGATCGATTGAAACATCTAGACAGATGAATTGAACTAAAATAACGAGGTGAATGTCAACATGCTGCACTCATTAGAAGCCATACATTCTTATAGAACAGGCAACATCCCAGAAGATAAGCAGCAATTATGGCTGCAGCTGCTGGCGGCGGCCGAGCAACCCCATATTAATCTTGAACGCATTCATTCCATGGCTGAACTTGAGGGAACCAATCCCGTTCTGGACTACGTCGAGCGGACCTTGCACGTCCTGGATCAGCTGAATGTATCCTTTTGGGTGCGAGAGGTTGTGGAGGAAGTACTGGTCTGGTCGGAGACAGCCAAGGCCGGCTCATTGCAGCAAAGGAAGGCGTGGCAGCGCGCAGGGGTGAATTTGTTTGTACACAATAGGGGTTCTGCACAGTTATACAGGGAGTATGTTATTAATTGCAGTACAGGAAACATCGGTAGTGACGATAAAGCTGTGGCCCAGGTTAATGAGGCGAATCCAATTCAGAAGAAAGAAGCTACGCCAAGACAGCAAATGATCTATGCTCTCATTGGAACGCATGGACTGATTGGACAATACATACGCGGGGAGATACCTTTTGCCGAGAACGCTCCGCTTCATGATTTTATCACTCATGGCTGGCTGACAGCTGAAGAATTGCACACGGTTCTGATGGCGCTCAATGAATGCATCATTGCTGGCGTTGATCCGAAGCTATGGCGGCAGGTTGAAGCGGAAGTCGAGCGAATCGTTGGGTGGATTATCAGCGAACCACATCATGCAGACTGGCCTCTGAAGGAACGTTTATCCCGGCTCCGAAGCTCGTCCATTCGCGAAGGCGAGGCGCTGGATGAGGCGTACGCTGAACTGCAAACAGAGCTTGATGTAGATAAAATGCTGGCTCCTCTGTCTCACCGTACATTGTGGTATGTGGAATCTGCACTGAAGGATTTTTCCTTGCAGGAAATGGTAAAAGTGTTCCTTCTCTCACTGCATCGTGAAGATATGACTCACACCGGAAATGACACAGACGAGGTACGTCATATCAGTTTTGAACCATTAATGAATACGATGTATTACGACTATAAAGGTGTCAAGAAGCTGAATATTTACAAAAAACGAATGATTGAAAAGTACCTCGAACAATGGTCATGGAACCAGATTGAAGAGGGGCAGCCGGTCGTTTATCCTCATTTGACCCATCGCGTAGTGCGTCAACCGGATCTGCCGGATACGGTTTTTGTGACCTTTGAGTTCTCGCCGGCGGCCGAGAAGCTGATTGCGTTCTGTATTGAAGCTGAGAAATCACCGCTATATGAGAAGGCCGTATTGCTGCTCTTTGATTTGTTCGGACTGCGGCGGGATGCGTATGACCGATTCCATAATGAAGAAACGTATTTGGCAGACATGAACAGCTCGGGGGATTATAAAAAGGTGCTGCTTGACTACATCGTTGGCAAGCGTGTACTCGATATCGGTCCAGGTGGCGGTGTTCTGCTGGATCTTATTGAGCAGGAGAAGCCGGAAGTGGAGCCGATAGGCATTGATATTTCTGCCAATGTCATCGAAGTGCTGGAGCGCAAGAAACAGCGAGAAGGTCACCGCTGGCAGGTCATGAAGGGGGACGCCTTGAGGCTGGATCAATACGTGCAGCCAGGCACGGTGGATACGGTAATCTTCTCGTCTATTCTGCATGAATTGTACTCCTATATAGAGCGGGATGGACGGAGATTTAACACGGATACGGTTGTCGCAGCACTACAAAGTTCATTTCATGTTCTGTCGCCGGGTGGAAGAATATTAATCCGTGATGGCATTATGACAGAACCTCAAGAGCAGAAAAGACGGATTCGGTTTTTGGAACCGGATGGTATGCAGTGGCTGGAACGATATGCTCAGGATTTCCAGGGCCGGCAGATTACATTTGAACGGGTCGCTGAGAATGAGGCAGTGCTTAACATTAATGATGCCATGGAATTCCTGTATACGTATACGTGGGGCGAAGAAGCATACGTTCACGAAATTCAAGAACAGTTTGGTATTTTCACTCCATCGGCATACGAGAACTGTATTCGTGAAGCGCTCGGTGAGCAGGCAGAGATTATTAAGCTGGAGCATTTTCTGCAGGAAGGATATACCGAGGCACTTGAGGGACGCATTGTGTTCATGAAGGAAGACGGACAACCTGCACGCTTGCCAGACAGTACTTGTCTCCTTGTGATTGAGAAGAAGAAAGGAATGGCTGACGGATGAGTAAAGAGTTCAGAACTACCCTGTATTTTGTGCGTCATGCGGAATCAGCCTATGTGGAAGGACAGGAACGAGAGCGAGGACTCACAGAGCGTGGATGCCGAGATGCTGCAAATGTTGCAGAAGTTCTCAGTCAGGAGAAGATTCAATGGTATTATTCCAGTCCATATCGGCGGGCGGTTGATACCATTCAGGAACTGGCTGACAGGTCGAGCGCCCCTGTGTTGATGGAGGAAGATTTGCGCGAACGCCAATTATCAGATGAACGTGTTAAGCACGCCAACTTTCTTGAATCCAAACTACGATTGTACCTTGACCCTTCATTTGCATACGCTGGCGGGGAATCAGGTGAACAGGCAGGTTCTCGGGCCGTAGCCGTAATTCATCGGATCCTGAACACACATGCGGGACAAAAAGTAGCGATCGGGACACATGGAGATGTGATGACCCTGATCTTCCAACATTACGACGCGTCCTACGGTTATGAGTTCTGGAAAAGTACGACGATGCCGGATATCTATAAGCTGGAATTTAGCATGGAGCATGAATTGGTACAAGTCACCCGTCTGTGGCAAGGGGAATAGAACATATGAAAATCACATTTAACCCTTATCATTATGTAATCGACGATCTGCACGTCCCTAAGCTGCATGAGCATTTGTACTGCATATTTGATCTGGAGGGAACAGGCATTCTTCCGGATCGGGAGAGTATAACCCAATTCGGCGCGATGGAATACAAACGTGGAGAGGTTGGCCATCCAACATTCTCCACGCTATCACGTGCTAGCAAATCTATACCTGATGCTGTAGCAGAGTTAACGGGCATATCAAATGCGGATATGAAGACTGCTCCTGCGTTTGCAGAAGCCTATCGTTTATTTTCCAGCTTTATTGGGGAAAAGATTCTCGTAACCCATGCTGGGTATGAGTATGATCTGCCTATACTGAAGCGCCACTGTGAGCAATTGGGCGTGAAGATGTTTAGCAATAAGGTGCTGGATACAAAAGCGATGTTTACCTATATACATCCTGAGGTGTGTGAAGTCATATCTACGGATTATCTGATTCGGCATTATAATATCAATACAGACGGCATTCGAAGGCATGATGCCTTGGCGGATTGCGGCGTAATCGCTAGCATACTTGAACACCTTCTGCGGGAGTACGAGGAGAGGGGGCTGGATCATTTTACAGCCGATCCGACTCGCAGCATACGAAGATTCGAAATACCTGAAATGTACAGCATCACTGAAGATGGAGGGATTCCTAATGAATAGAAGAGAGGCGGAGAAGCTCCTTAACGAACTTAATGAAGGCAGGCTGATTACTAACGAGATGTTTCAAGGGCTGGATATCGACAGTTACCTGGACAAGCGTGATGATTCGGCTTTTACAGATGAATGGATGTCGGCATACCAGAGGTGGGTACAAGATGCTGATTCTATCGCTGAAGATGAACTGCTTCGTGCATCGAGGGAACAGGCATTCAAGCAGACGCTGCACTATACAGGGACTCCCGAATTGGCTGGATATGTGAGCGATGATATTGGCCTTATTGGGGCTGCAATGCTACAGGGTGAGAGTGAGCATTCCTTCGTAGGTCAATTGCTTGAGTGTTATCGTAACAGAAAGCTGCCTCTGCTTTAGCAGGGGCAATTGTGTTCTGTATCTTTCGTTTGTATAAGAAAATGGATTCGAATGTGTATTGTGAGTGAAGCAAGGCATAAGGTACAATTCACCTTAGACATTAATTGAGAATGATAATCATTGTAGACGCGCATTCTCTTTAATACAGCTGATTACATAGGGGTGGAGAGTAGCATGGCAAGTTTCAATAAAGGGATCAAAGGTTGGGGAATCACCGTTCTGGTCATGGCATCAATTATCGCGGGATGCAGTTCGAATTCCGGAGCAACGGAGGAACAGGCTCAGTCGCCAGTGACGGAGAGCACAACGGCCAGCGGCGGCAATTCATCCGAGACGAACCAAGAAGCAGAAACACGTGTGGTACAGGATGAATTCGGAGATGTAACGATTCCGGTTCATCCACAGCGTATTGCCGGGATCTATGTGGAGGATTATCTCAAGGCTCTGGATATCACACCTGTCGTGCAGTGGTATAATCCGATGTGGGGCGTACAGGACTATCTGAACCTGGATGTGCCTCAATTTGATACTACAGGCAGCATTGAAGCTCTATTGGAATATAATCCGGATCTCATCATTGTGGATGGTGGAGTAGACAGGGAAAAATATGAGATGTATTCCAAAGTGGCACCAACATATCGTTTACCTGAGAGCATCCTGCAGGATTCCGAGCAGGTTTTGGCTAAAATCTCCGATATTGTAGGGGAACAGGAAAAAGGTGTGGAAGTGGCTGCGGCCTACAAAGAGAAAATCAGGGATGCCAAAGCCAAGCTTGCGGAAAGCGTTGGAGACGAGACAGTGGCGGTTGTCCGCCTGAATGTGGATGATAACAGCCTGGTGCTGTTCGGAGTAAAAAACCGCTACACCGGATTCATATATTCAGAGCTTGGCTTGACACCTCATGCCCTAGCCGGAAGCATGGAAGCTTTTCAGGAGGTTCTGTCCGAGGAAGCGATCCCGCAAATCGATGCAGACCGGATCATCATATTCCCTTCGGATGGAGATTGGTCCTCTCCGGAGAATCAGGAAGCTATCAAGGTACTGGATAGCAAACTGTGGAATTCTCTGCCTGCCGTGAAAAGCAATAAAGTGTACAAGATGGAGAGATCTCACTGGCAATCAGGTGCAATTACAGCAAACTCGATGAAAATGGATGATCTTCTGGAACAAATGACACCGTAATGAACAGCCATAGAAAGTAAAGTAAAAAAAAGAAAGCTCCTCAACCAGGGTTGAAGAGCTTTCTTTTTTGGTTTAGACTATTCCTAATGATAACTATTCTCAATTAAGGAAGATGACGAATGCCTCATACCATAGAACAGATCCTCCCCATGCCCTGGCTGTGTTCACTTCAGCATATTCAATATGTTCAAAACTCTGTCTTGGCTTACAATGGTTTAGAATGCACATCGTCGAAGGGCCATTCGATCGTTGTCGTAACCCAAGGACAGGGAGAGCTGATGGCACAAGATGTCATTTTCAAGTTAAAAAAAGGGACGATTCTGTTTTTCCCTTCTGATATACCCGTCTTACCTCTGCAAACTGGAGTTGGTTCAGAATCCAAGCTGCATTATTATAAGCTTGATCTGGTCGCTGGTGAGACAAGCAAGATGGGATCCACCACTCCACTCGAAGAGACAAGTCCTGCTTTTCCGCAGTCGCAAGTTATTACGGAAACATCATCTCCTATTGAGTTGTCCTACATCCCTTGGAGCTCCTGTCTGGATATATTGGATCAACTGTTACAGCAGCAGGCGACAGAGGATTGGCTGAAACAATGGGACCGGCAGCTTCGTTTCCAGGAATGGTTCCGGATGCTGCTTCTGCAAAATGATTCGACCAATGCTTTCATGGATTATCGAACTCGCTTACAGCAATCCATTCGCTATATCCGTGATCATTATAACCAACCCATGACGGTGGATGATCTGGCTGCGGGTACCCGGCTTACCAGGTCCAGCTATACGCGGCAATTCAAGGAGATGACCGGCAAGCTACCTTTGGATTATGTAAATTCAATTCGTTTGGAACGTTCCAAACAACTATTACAGCTGACAGATGATCGGCTGCACGATATTGCCCAAAGTGTTGGATTCAGTAACGAATATTATTTCAGTCGTCGGTTTAAGCAATATGCTGGCATCTCACCAGGAGTATACAGACGTCATTATCGTCAGGATGTGCGAGTATTTGCACCGTACCTCGAAGATTTTGTATTAGCGCTAGGCGTGGAGCCCGTGCTTCAATACGCTCACCATTTGTGGGGCAAACAGCACTACTTGGGGATGGATGATGTTCCTGAATTCGATGTGACCCAACAGGATGCAATGTTCCAAGAGAACCATAAGCCGGACTTTATTATGCTGAGTGACGGCTATGAGCGGTGGAATCTGGCCCGTTTCGAACAGGTGGCGCCTACGTTTTATGTAAATCATAAGGGAGAGGACTGGCGCTCCATTTTAAGATCAACAGCGGATGTATTGGGAAAAGGAGATCGGGTTAGGGACGTCGTAGGTTCATATGAAGAAAAGGCCCGTGAGGCCAACGCTCAACTAACACGATCTGCGCAAGGAAAGACGGTAGCTTTCTTGCGGATCACTGCCTCTGAAATTGTATTGTACGGTGTACAGCAGGGTTATGTGGGACCTGTAATGTATCAGGATTTGGGGTTAACGCCACATCCTCTGGTGCAGCAATGGGCACTGAAGGAACGTAGAATCAGCATAAGCGTTGATCAATTGAAGCTATTGCAGGCAGATCATTTATTTATTACATTTGACTGTCTGGATTCTGCAGCGATCGGAGATGAACGGAAGCTGCTGGACAGCAGGGAATGGCGGCAGCTTGCAGCAGTAAGAAACGGATGCGTGTACGAAGTGGACTTCCTAACCTGGATGAATTACGGGGTTATCTCCCATGGGAAGAAAATTGATGATATCCTGCGTGTGTTGGCTTAGACAACCTTTTGAAGAGCATGTGCTGGAGCTGTATCAATTAGATCATATATATGATAACAGTTAAAAAGGCGGCTGACTCTTTGTCAGACGCCTTTCTTGTGTGATTATGAAGGGTGGCAATCATAGCGCCCGCCTAAGTAGGGAGCACAGGGAGCACGAATCTACTCTCTTTCCATCACAGCGAAGTAGTTGTTTTCATCATCAGCAAAGTTGAAGACTCTTCCGCCCGGAATCGTAACCAGTTCACCTAACGTAACCTGCTTGCTGGCCAAGTCCGCATAGAGCCCATCGAGATCTTTGGTGAAAAACATGAGTGAAGGTGTGCCCAGATTCAACTCGGGGGACATTTTGGCTACGAATTCCTTGTCGTGAAGGATAATGGTTGTCTCGGCACCTTCTTCAGGAGCAATTTCGATCCAGCGCATACCCTCGCCGTTGACTTCGGAGACCACGTGAAAGCCTGCTTTTTCTGTCCAAAATTGAAGGGCCTTGTCCTGATCGTTGACATACAACATGATTTGACCAACTTTGCTAAACAATGATACTCACTCCCCAGTTATCGTATTGTTCAAACCTTGAAATGATAGGATTCGCCATTCTTAAGTTCATTCGTATGAGTCAGTTTTATAATACCATAAAACTCTTTTGATCAACGTTTACATTCCGAGTACAAAATGCGTACACAGATGTCCTTGACTGGGCGTTTGCATCATACCATTAACTAGAGGGGAATTCGGCAACAACTGAATACCTCTAAGCATAGCCATGGAATGGCGGATGGGAGCGCTGTAATGACGACACGGGTAGTTCTGTTGGAAGAAGGCACGGCAGAGATGAAAGGACTATTGGGCAGTAAAGGAGCCGCGCTTGCGGAGTTATGCCAGGCGGGGTGGCCTGTTCCGGCAGGATTCACCATTACAACGGAACACTGTCACGAGTTCCTTAGCTGCTCAGAAACAACTTTTGCCGAAGGTTCCGAAGATCTGGCCAAGGCAGTCCGTCAGCTGGAACGGCATACGGGCACAGCCTTTGGTGATCCGGAGGCTCCGCTTTTGCTAGCTGTGCAATCCAGTGACGTGCTTCCCCGGGATGCGAACTCCTTGGTGCTGCTAAGCGTAGGACTTAATGACATTACAGTAGAGGGACTTGCCCGGCGAATCAACAACCGCCCGTATGCACTCAACTGCTACCGGGTGCTGCTGCAGAATTATGGCTGGTTGGTTCATGGCATCCCGCTTGAGGTTTTCGATGAACGATTGGGCGATATCACGAGTTTGGATGAAACGAGACTGGAGTACGCTATAGCGCAGTATAAAGACGTCATTGAAGAACAGGGGCATCCCGCTTTCCCTCAGGATGTGCGGCTTCAACTGCACAGGATCATCCAGGCATTCTCCCTTTCTGGTCCAGGATTGCATAACCGAACCTTGAGCTCCACTTCGATCGCCTATGGTATGCCCGTTTTGATTCAAGTGATGGTGAATGGAGAGTGTGGAGACCGCTGTGGAAGCGGTACAATCTACTCACGTCATCCGTTGACTGGGGCCCAAGGGGTCTATGGCGAGTACATGACGTTTACAGGCTCCGGGTATGACCTGAAGGAACTGGAACAGATCAGGCATGCGGAACCAGAGCTGGTTGGCCAGCTGTTGCAAGCGAGCCGTGAGCTGGAGAGAGTGAACACCGCTGTTCAGGAAATTAAATTTGTGATTGAGTCGGGGAAGCTTTACCTTTTACAAGCCCGGGATGCACGTTTAACTCCTGAAGCTGTGATCAGCACCATAGTGGATTTTGCAAATGAAGGTCTGATAACCAGGGAACAGGCACTGCTGCGTGTCGAGTCTTCTAACGTAATTCCCACATCTGAACTTCAGCAGTTGCTTGAGTGGGCCGATGATGTGAAAAATATAACGGTACTCGCAAATGCAAGTCATCCTCGTGATGCGGCCATGGCCCGCACGCTTGGAGCCGACGGAATTGGCATCTGCCGAACCGATCATATGTTACTGTCTAGCTCGCGGATGCCTTATGTGCAAAAGATGGTGCTGGCTGAAACTGACGTCGAGCGCAAACGCGGCCTTGAACGGCTGCTGCCCATGCTGCAGTCTGATGTGGAGCAGATTTTCGAGGAAATGAACGGATTTCCGGTAACGATAAGACTATTCGATCCTCCATTATATGAACTTCTCCCGGATGTGGATGAGTTGGTGGGACGTCAAGGAGGATTACAGGCAGGGCATGCAAGAGGAGTTGATGTGAATCAGGAGGAGCTGAGTCGCATGATTCAGCTTGTTGAGCGGCTGCATGAGCAGCATCCAATCAGCAGGCAGTATGGATGTCATCTTGGAACCGTTTTCCCGGAAATCTACGAAATGCAGGCAGAGGCCGTCTTTCGAGCAGCGCTCAAAGGCATTCGCCAGGGATTGTGGGTTCGCCCCGAGATTCTCGTAACGTCAAGAGGACCCGGTAGCGAGCTGCAAGTAATCAGAGAACTAATTGATCAAGTGGCTGAACAGATTCTGGGGGAGGAGAGACGTCACTGCCATTACAGGGTAGGCTCGCTGATTGAAGGGGCTCAAATGGCACTGACCGTGGCACATACAGCCAGGCAGGCTGATTTCCTGTCATTTGGAGCAGAGATGCTGCATCTGGATGGGGGAGAACAACTACTGGAACGCGCTGTCGTTCAGGCTCGGCTCCGTAAACCTCATTTGAGAGTGGGTCTCTGCGCGGAGGAACATGTTGACCTGAGTACCTTTACCTACAGCCAGCATATGGGAATGGATTACGTAAGTTGCCCACCTGAACAGGTGGCTTTTGCTAGAATAGCTGCGGCACAGGCGGTACTCATTGCACGAATGCAGAACAGTAACGCACAGGATGATGATATATCGACGACAGCTTGACCTAGGTCAATTGGCACGAGTCAATGAACGTCTTCCTATAGGTAAATTATAAATTAGTTTAGCCGTTCTTGTCCTAATCTCAATGGGGACCGGATGCTGCAACATGCTGGTTACAGGAATTCGGGTCCGTTCATGGAATACAAATAGCAAAACTGTTATACTGAAATATGCGTTTTGTTAAACGAACGTAAAATTTCAGATAAGGGTTGAAAGCGACCATGTTAAATTCCAAAAATGAACGGACCTCCTCACGGATGTTATTTGCCGTTTTATTTATCCTTATGCTGCTGAAGCTGTCGCTTTTGCGGTATTTCTTTTTCCAAGGGCTGTCCGGAATCGGTCTGGTGACGGATGCATTGGCAGCTCTGACAATCGTGTGCATCCTGGATCTCATTGTGCCGAAACGCTGGAAGCGGATGGTGTACGGCGGCTTTAACCTCCTCTTTTCCCTCGTCCTATTTGCGGCAACGCTGTATAACGTGCATTTTAGCTCCGTACCCACCTATACGGCACTCAGCGAGATCGGGCAGGTTGCACAGGTACGGGGAAGTATTGGACCACTGATACGGCCTTCCCATTTTTTGTTCTTTGTTGACATCGTGCTTGCACTGCCGGTTTGGCTCATGTTGCGTCGTCGGCGGTCGGGTGTCAGAAACGGAAGTTACCGGGACAGCGGTTTGCATTTCGGAAAAATGCGCAGAAGATACTGGGGCAAGCTGGGGGTAGCTCTTACGGCTGCATTCTGTATCGTGCTGTCAGGCAGTTTTATTGTCAAAGGCGAAACCATTGATAACGAACTGGTGCGAGCTGAGAATCTCGGATTTCTGAATTATCAGGTGTCCTCGGCGATATTAACCAGCAAAGAAAACGAAGCTATAGCAAATGGCAATATCAATGAAACCATTGACAAGATTAATCAACTGGTGAGCCAATATCCATATCAGGACAAAACTAACCAGGGATCGTCAATTAAAGCCAAATACTTTGGTGAGGCCAAAGGTAGCAATCTGATTGTTCTGCAATTGGAATCCTTTCAGAATTTCCCGATTAACGCTTCCTTGGATGGTCAGGTATTGACACCGGTACTGAACGATTTAGCCAAAGAAAGCTATTATTTCTCTCATTTTTTCCAACAGATCGGTCAGGGAAATACCTCGGATGCCGAGTTTATGTCCAATACGTCCATCTATCCAACCGGGGTTGTTCCGATGTCAGCCGGATATAGCGACCGCGAGCTGCCAAGCCTACCGAAGCTGCTTCGCAGCGAAGGCTACCAGTCGGAGACTTTTCACGTGAATGACGTAACGTTCTGGAATCGGAACAAGATGTATCCGGCCCTCGGTTTTGATCGATATTTCGATAAGCCGAGCTTCGAGAATGACCGCTTTAACGATTTTGGTCCCTCGGATGAGGAGTTATATCGTGTAGGTGTGGAAAAAATGGCTGCGCACCAAGCGGCAAATCAGCCGTTCTATGCCCAGTTCATTACCGCATCGAGCCACTCGCCGTTCACGGTTCCAGCGGATCGGGCGCGCATTACCATTCCTGCAACGATCACGAACACATTGCTTCACGATTATTTGCAGGCCATTAATTACACCGATTATGCTGTCGGTCAGCTCATTGATGAGCTGAAAGCGAACGGGTTATGGGAGAATACAACACTCGTTATCTATGGGGATCACTTCGGCTTGCCCGCAAATGACGAGATTACCGAACAGATTCAAGCCAATCTGAATGTTCCGTATGATGGCAAGGTGAGCCGTTTTAATATCCCACTCTTGATTCACACGCCTAACCAGGTTAAGGGTCAAGTGATTGAACAGCCTGGTGGTCAGCTCGACATTCTGCCTACAGTCATGAACCTCATGGGTGTTTCGTTAAAAGAAGAACAGTTCACTGCATTTGGGCATGACCTGCTGAATATGGACCACAATGCATTCGGTATTCGGTATTACTTGCCGACTGGCTCGTTTGTCAACAATGACATTATGTTTATACCAGGTGCAGGTTTTGATGACGGAACAGCATATTCGCTTAAAACATATGAACCGGTTACCGATCTGGAGCCGTATCGTTCCGATTACGAGCATGTGCTCAGCCTTATGAGGCTCTCTGACGAGTATGTGAAGCTGCTGCCCAAACGAGCACCCTAATCAGAACATAAAGCTTTGATTCAAAAGGAAGTGCCACCAGCTGTTGCTGGTGGCATTTTTTTATTCAGTTTACAAGGAAGCGTGTATATTAAGGAAGTAAGAGGACCATGTTTTTAATTGCCATTCCACAGATAAGAGTAAAGAGATTTTGAAACTGTAATTAATAATGTTACAATGAAGTGAGTGTGAATTTTGCATTAAAAAATATGGCCAGCAACCCATTAGACGAGAGGAATGAATATAGATGAAACTTAGTGTACTCGAACATGGACATATCAATGAAGGACGCAGTGTGCAGGACACACTTCAGGAGACTGTGACGTTAGCGAAGCATGCCGATGAACTGGGATACTCCAGGTTCTGGATGTCCGAGCATCATGGCGGCGGAGCACTGTCCTTCTCCAGTCCGGAGGTTATGATCGCTCATGTCGCAGCTCATACCGATCGAATTCGGGTCGGTTCCGGTGGCGTTATGCTGCCTCATTACAGCGCCTACAAAGTCGCGGAGAACTTCCGTCTGCTCGAGGCACTGCACCCTGGACGAATTGACCTCGGCATTGGCAGAGCGCCAGGCGGCATGCCGATTGCGAGCCGGGCTCTGAATGAGGGCAAGGCTTCCAATGTACAATTTTTCCCGCAGCAAATTGCTGATCTGGGCGGTTATTTCCACGAGCAGCTGCCAGAGGATCACCGTTTTGCATCTCTGGTAGCCGGACCATCTGTACCAACGGTGCCTGAAGTATGGCTGCTGGGCTCCAGTTCGGAAGGTGCCCGGATTGCTGCAGCACAGGGAACGTCCTATGCATTTGCACAGTTTTTCGGAACACCTGGCGGGGAAGAAGCAATGAAATATTATCGCAGACATTTCAAACCATCCATTCTGAATGACAAACCTCATTCCATGATTGCCGTAGCGGCATTCTGTGCAGAGACGGAGGAGGAAGCAGCAGAACTGGCCCGTAGTAATGAGCTGTTCTTTTTGCGTCTCGGCAGAGGATTAGAGCAGAGTTCATTTCCTTCGCTGGAAACAGTCCATAATTATCCTTATACAGCGATGGAAATGGAACAGATTCGCCAGCGCCGCTCCTTCTCCATTATTGGTACACCGGATCAAGTGAAGGACAAAATTACGGCCATGGCAGAACGTCATGAAGCGGACGAGGTCATTATTGCATCTGCTATTCATTCGTTTGATGCACGCCTGCGCTCTTTTGGCCTGATTGCTGAAGCTTTTGGTCTCAAGAAGGATTAGAGCTAGTTGAACGGGAATTTATATTCTAAGGGGTTGGAGTCCCGCTATGCGGGACTTCAATTGTATTCTTGTGTAAGCAGAGAGGAGGAATTCACATTCGCAGATGTATCATAAGTGATATTCATGGCTGTTATGATGAATTCAATGCGCTGCTTCGTCAAGTGCATGTTGACCTCAATCAGGATGAACTGATTCTCCTTGGAGATTATGTGGACCGGGGACCGAAAAGCCGGCAGGTGGTTGAGCAGATCATGGAACTTAGGGAGAACCATGGTGTAGTGGTGATCAAGGGAAATCATGATGCGATGATGGTCAAAGCCCTAATGAATGACGTGGAAGAGTATGATATGCACTGGATTCGCAATGGCGGATTGGAGACACTGGGCAGTTATGTGGAGATCCGTTTTGATGAAGAACAGATGGATTGGACTGCATACATGGAAGCCAAGCACTGGATTCGCAGCCGATACGAGCATCATCTCCGTTTTCTGAGTGAACTGCCCCTTGTTCATGAAGTGCCAGGTTATATCTTTGTGCATGCAGGAATCAATCCGGATGTAGAGGATTGGCGCAGTCAGCCTGAACGGGACTTTATTTGGATTCGGGAGGCCTTTTACTCGAGGCCCACATCCATCCCGGATACGGTGGTATTTGGACACACACCAGTGAAGCACCTGCATGATTATTCAGATATCTGGTTTGACCCGAGTGGTGACAAGATCGGCATAGATGGCGGATGCGCGTACGGTGAGCAATTGAACCTGCTTGAGATCGGTGAGGATGGCAGTTTACAGACGTTTCATGTGAAAAGGGGAGAGACTGGAGAAGGCTCGGCAGATTAATATTTGCATTGCGTATCCAGGTTCCGTGTGCTACTTTATATTTTTATGAAAGATAATTGATTATCAATACATATCATAGAAGTCGAGGGGAATGAACCGAGTTTTGGCTATTTATAATCTGGATCAACTTCAGCACCATATCCTGCTCTGCAACGGTGGTACTTGCATGCGGAATGAAGGAGAGGAAGTCACTCAGGCTGTACGGGATGAAATTCTGAAGCAGCAGGCTGGTGGATTTATTCATACAACAAGAACACGCTGTAACGGGCGCTGTGACGATGCTTGCGTGACAATCGTATATCCGCAGGGAGACTGGTATGGCAAAATGACTCCGGAATCCGGGCGGGCATTGGTACAGGCACTTTGTGATGGGGAGAAGCTGGAGAGTCACCTGATTGCGAACGTGGCTCAAACGGCCTCCAAATAATACCGCAGGGTTCCTCCCTTTTTCCAGTGATGAAGCAGACCCTGAGAACGAATTTAATCAATTCGCTGTTAAGGGTTTGGAATTAAGTCTTATTGACGCTATAATCAGTAAGGTATGATTTGAATTATGACATGATTATTCTAATCACAATTGACGGAGGGCTATAAATATGGAAAAAGCGTTAATCTTTGGTCACAAAAATCCCGACACGGATACGATCTGTTCTGCAATTGCTTATGCGGATCTCAAAACTAAACTGGGACAGGACGTTGAAGCTGTGCGTCTTGGTGAAGTGAACGGTGAAACCCAGTTTGCACTGGATCATTTTAAGGTGGAAGCTCCACGCCTGATCAAAACGGCTGCGAACGAAGTAAACAAGGTTATTCTGGTCGATCACAATGAGCGTCAGCAAAGTGTAAGCGATATTGAGGAAGTTACTGTAGCTGAAGTTATTGACCATCACCGCATTGCTAACTTCGAAACAAGCCAGCCTCTGTATTTCCGTGCAGAACCGGTAGGTTGCACAGCAACCATTTTGAATAAAATGTACAAAGAAAACGGCGTTGAAATTAGCGCACCGATTGCAGGACTGATGTTGTCCGCGATCATTTCGGATTCCCTGTTGTTCAAATCCCCAACTTGCACAGAGCAGGATGTAGCAGCAGCACGTGAGCTGGCTGCCATTGCGGGAGTGGATGCTGACAGCTACGGTTTGGATATGTTGAAAGCCGGCGCGGATCTGAGTCAGAAAACAATTGCAGAACTGATCTCCCTGGATGCCAAAGAGTTTGCCATGGGACAAGCCAAAGTGGAAATTGCACAAGTAAACGCCGTTGACGTTAACGATGTGCTTGTGAAAAAACCAGAACTTGAAGCAGCAATCGAAGCGATTATTTCAAGTAAAGGGCTGGATCTGTTCCTATTCGTGGTAACGGACATTCTGAACAATGATTCCGTTGCACTGGCTTACGGTAAGTCTACCAAAGCGGTTGAGCAAGCATACAATGTGACACTTTCTGATAGTAAGGCATTGCTGAAAGGCGTCGTGTCTCGCAAATCGCAAATCGTCCCTGTGCTGACCGAAGCTTTCAATAACCTGTAATTGAACCATCTAACACGAACATAGCATTAATCTGATCCAAGCCTGCTCTGATCTGTCATAGGTCAGGACAGGCTTTTGCCGTAAAGGAGGACACACCATGATTAAGAATGAAAAGATCAAAGCATCCGAGATTGAACTGACCGGACTGAACGGCGAAGATCTCGGTATTATGTCCACAAAAGAAGCTTTGGCACTTGCCAAGCAGCATAAAGTGGATCTGGTATGCCTGTCCCTGATGACAAGCCCGCCACCCTGCAAACTCATCCGTGCTGGAGCAGCCAAACAGGAAGCTCAGCAGGAGAAGAAAAAATCCGGTAAATCGCCGGATAAACGCAAGGTTAAGGAGATTCGTCTCAACTTGCAGATGGAAGACCATGATCGGGATACAAAACAAGCTCAGGCGGAACGTATCTTGAAAAAAGGTGACTCGGTTAAGCTGGTCATACAGGTTCACGGAAGCAAAGAAGGCGCCGCAGGTAAGGAGTGGGCTGAGCAGCTAAGCAAGTCGCTGGCTGAATATGGCACCAAAACAACAGGTATTCAGGTAAGTGGTAAGCAGGTTGTTGTCCAGTTGGACCCAAACACATAACAACAGGTTGATTTATGCCTGGCATGCGGAAGTGTGGAAAGGCGTTGAGGTTTCCCAATACATTTACGCTCAGAAGCCCAATGAAAAGGCAGTGAATCTGTTTTTTCATTGGGCTTTATTTATGTTGTGGTCAAACGTTTTTCTGTTCTCTGAATCCTCGTTAACCAAACGTTCAGCTTCATGTTCGGAGATACCGACTGCCGCCAATCCGTACATATAATTGTCCGGGCAATATTGGCGTCGTTCCTGCAGGTGCATTCATATCACTATTTTCGGCGAATCGGGATAGATAATAAAAATCGGGATAAATCACGTTATCCATTAAATACGCTGAAACTTGACTTCCGGGAGTTCGGAATTGGTTCAATGTACGAATGATCTGTCCCCCGGAGGCAATACCGATGCCATGACCATAATACAAATCTTCACGGAGCATAATCGTATTTTCCCCTTGCCACTCTGGCGTTTCGGAAGAGACATCCGGATTTTTGAAATAAAGTACATCCCCTGGAAGTGCGGTATGGCTGCCGTTCTTCTCGGTTAAGCGCAGATCACTGTCATAGTGCCAATCGAAGAGCAGTAAGTCGCGAAAGAGTGAATTGAAGGCCTCTTCGCGAATACTTTCGAGCACCCCTCCGTACAGCACAATGACTGTTGCAGTTGCACATTCAAATGCATACAGCGAACCATTCCTCCAAATATCCCGAATGCCTTCAGCCGGAGTTACATTCGGTTTGAGTTCAAATCCTCCCTCATTGTTGAGATTCCAGTAGGCGGGATTACATCGGGATTTTTCAAATGAAGCAAAGCTGACCCCGCTGGCATTCAATCCCTCAGCTGCATGAACCAGAGAGGCACGAAGCTTCCATTCGAATTGCAGATGATCCATGGTCTGATAGAAATATAGGGTCGGTCTGTTCTGAAGCTGCTGCAACCAATGCCATTCAAAAGCAGACCACTGAGAAGGTACCAAATCAAGCGGTTGATTCGCAACGATGATCATACATGACAACCTCCGTTTCGTTGGATGTTCGGGCTTGTGTGAACGGAACCTCACGCGTATCTTTTCATTTATATTGCGATTGGTACCCGGAATTGTACTCTGTTTAGAACAATCCCCGTGTGAAAGCGCACACAAAATGTCGATTCATGCAAAAGTTTCAGTGGATATCGTTTAATCATCATCCTATTTGGGGTACTACTCTATAGATGAAGTTATGTACAGCACAGGCTGTTAATTACGAATAATATGGATTAGAGAATAATTTGAAAAAAGGAGGATAAGCGGTGTCGAATCCAATTACAGAGAGCCGCTCTCTGTTTGAGCAACTTTACAAATATGCACCAATCGGCATTGCTGTTGCTTCGCATGTGAACGGACGTTGGCTTCAGCTTAATCCTGCGTTTTGTGAAATGCTGGGATTCAGTGAAGATGAGCTAATCGACTCACCTATTGAACATATGATCCATGATGTAGATCAGGAGATGGAGAGACTCAGGTCCAACCTCTGGGATATGACGAATGGGGTAAGCCAGATGTATGAGACGGAAGTCCGATTAAAGCGTAAGGACGGTTCTCTTCTGTGGTCGAACATACGGGCCTGCATTGTTAGGGATGAGGAGAACAACAATCCTCTTTATTTACTTGTACAGGCAGCGAATATTACGAGACAAAAGGAAGCGGAGCAGCACTTGATTGAACAGCGCAAACAGTTGGAAGAGAGCACCCGAATCTCTCGTATCCTTACGGAATCTTCTCTCGATCTTATTGCCATACATCACGCTGATCAGGAACGTACCTTCAAGTATGTGTCACCCGCCAGTCTTGGGATGCTGGGGTACAAGCCTGAAGAAATCGTGGGTCAATCCGGACTGTTCTGCATTCATCCGAACGATATTCCAATCGTGGAAGCGTATGTTGCAGGACAGATGCAGGGTCTTGCACCAGACCGTATAAACTACCGCTTGCTGCATAAGGATGGTTCTGTGGTATGGGCTGATACGATCACTCACTACATCTATGACAAGCAGGGAAATCTGCAGGAGATGATTGCAGTGACCCGGGATATTACGGCGAGCAAGAAGCAGGAGCAGAGTCTACAGGAGTATCAATCACTCTTTGACTGTAATCCGTTAGGCGTAGCTTCGCTTGATTTGGATGGGAATTTGCTGAAGGCGAATGTCAGCCAAGAGCATCTGACGGGACATTCCAAGGACGAGCTGCTCAGTCAATCCTTTGATCATCTCATTGATCCCGTGGATCTGGCTAAGACCCGATACCATTTTGAAGAATCCGTCAAAGGTGAAGCCCAGAGTTATGAGATCGGGTTGATTCATCAGGACGGACGCCGAATTGAAACCAGAGTGATCAATGTTCCTATTATTCTTGAGGACCGAGTTGTCGGTGTGTACGGCATTACAAGTGATATCACGGAGTCCAAAAGATATGTGGAAGAAATCGAGAATCTAAGCTACGAACGTGCCCTAATTCTGAATGCGATGTCTGAGGGTGTGATTGGACTTGATCAAAACGGAACATTGATATTTGCCAACCCGGCTGCAGCTGAGATGATGGGTTTCTGTCCCACCGAGATGAATGGGGTACACTTCGAGCAGATTATTCTGCAGATGCAAAACGAGGCAATCCCTTATCCGGTCAATGAATCACCGATTGTAAAGGCAGTACGGGAAGGTCGCAGTTTGCCTAGATCGGAATCTGTATTCTGGAGACAGGACGGTTCAAGCTTCCTCGCGGAATTTCAGCTCAAACCGATTATGGATCAAGGAAATACCCGCGGAGGAGTGCTGGTGTTCCGGGATATGACTTCGGTGAATGACATCATTCGTGCCAAGGAGCTAGCCGAACAGGCGGACCGTGCCAAATCCGAATTTCTTGCGATTATGAGCCACGAGCTGCGTACTCCGCTGAATGGGATTATGGGCATGGCCCATCTGTTAAAAGAAACAGAGCTCGATGCAGAGCAATCCGGATTCGCTGAGATCATCATCGATAGTGGGGAGTCACTGCTTCACATTCTCAACGAGATACTTGATTTCAGTAAAATTGAGGCTGGTAAAATGGATCTGTCACGCGACGCCGTGGATATCCAGGAAATGCTGGCGAGTGTTGTTGAACTGTTTGCCCTGAAAGCTGCCGAAAAAAATATAGAGCTGTATTGTGAGATGTCTGACCAGATTCCTGAGCGTGTCAGAGGGGACGAAACCCGAATTCGTCAGATTCTGATCAATCTTGTGGGCAACGCGGTTAAATTTACGGAGAAAGGCAGCATTCAAATTCGTGTGAGTGTGAATGTCCCCGAAGATGGTGATCCGAACAAACTCCAGCTCTCTTTTGTCGTAAAGGATACGGGAATCGGCATCGCCATGGACAAACAGCATCAGTTGTTCCAGTCCTTCTCCCAGCTTGACCCGGCCATTAATCGCAAATATGGTGGTACCGGTCTTGGACTTGCAATCAGCAAGAAGCTGGTTGAATTAATGGATGGTGCGATTGGGGTGCATAGTGAAATGGGCAAGGGAGCCGAATTTCATTTTACCCTGCTGCTTGAGAAATGGCAGGACGAGTCTGGTGACGGAATGGAAGCTTCAGACCATACTTGGGTTGAAGATGATCAATCCCTGCTCGCAGCAAATATTCGCATCTTGATTGCGGAGGATCAGCCGGTGAACAGCCACCTGATGGAGGAGCTGCTGCGTAAGCTGGGCGGAGTCTGTGATATCGTTGAGAACGGAGAGGAAGCGGTGCGCGCACTCGAAAGGGAATCTTACGATATCGTCTTCATGGATATCAAAATGCCCATCATGGACGGGATTGAAGCAACCTGCAAAATAAGACAAAGCCATCCCGAGATTCCGGTCATCGCTGCAATAACGGCATTTGCGGGTGAGAGTGATCGTGAAGCATGCCTGGAATGCGGAATGCAGGATTTTATCAGCAAGCCGTTTAGTTCATCCGAAATTACCCGTGTACTGCGCACCTGGGTACCTTATATCCGGGCTCATCGGAAAATGCTGGATACATGAAAGAGTGAGATGAAATCAAAAAACCTGCTCCCGGTTAAAGGGGCAGGTTTTTTAAAGGTCTATAACCATAGTCCATAACCAAAAAGGATCAGGACCATCCTCCGATCAACCCGGAGAGGGTTACGCATTCATCATCTTCCAGTTCCGCAATCAATGTAAGTTCTTCCTGATCACTTGGATCAACAGAGAACAATTCGCGGCGTCCATCTTCGTGTTTAATAATAACCAGTTGGTTGCCGCTTTTTGTATCAAACTGGTACTTAACTCCGATACCAGGCAGTGGGCATTCCCGGATATTCATGAAAACTGTCACCTCTTTAGCTATGCCATAATGAATTTAACCGTTCACACAGTACGGATGTATTCTACTATCCATAACACGGTTTGGCAAGTCAAACATCCAATTATGCTCCAGTATTCACATTAACCGAGTGAAGTTATCCCTTGCGGCGGCGTCTTGTCCCTCTGCGACGGACAAAAAACCAGATAAGCAGTACAGCGACGACAATTAAAGCGATGACTGCGGTAATGATAATGTTACGAATGTTTGGTACCTGTACCGTCAAATCCAGTGTATTCGAATTGAGGGGAGAAATGTGCCAGGTCAGTGTCTTCCCCTGATCTTCAACCAGGTCTGCGTTGGAATCTTCAGCTTTGATTGGCAGACTCAGTTTGAAGTCGAAGTTTACATCTTTGAGCAGCAGGTTTTTAAGAAAGCTTGGCACCTTGTTGATCTGATCCTTAATCTCCCCATCAGGCATGGATTCCATCAGGTCAGCGGTGGCAGTAACATGGAATCTGGAAGTGAAGAAGCCAGGCTCCGTGGACTGCTCAACCTGGATGCCTTTTGGAAGCTTGGACAGATCGAAGCTGGCGGCGGTATTGCTTTTCTCATAGTGGGTTGTAGCTGAGAGCTGCTTCCGTTCTCCGTCGTCTACGACCTCGGCCTGGAAGTTGTTTTTCTTCAGGGCTTCTTCGAGCAGGGGCATCAGATTGTCCTGTCCAATCTTTCCGAGCGCGGATTCAGTTACACCGAGTTGGATATCCAGGTCGGTTGAACCATCCATGTTGACGGTCAGATGGGCTTCTCCATCGGCACAAGCGGATAGAATAATCAGCATGAGGCCAAGCATTAATGTAAGAAATAGATGGTGTAAGGGAATACGAGTTGACGACATTGATTTCAACCTTTCTACGTAAGCGATTTGCACAAGTCCATGCTACAAGCTGCATTCAAACCATTACTTATTAATAGATTTATAGTATACACCGTAAATATGTCAGATGAAACTTCTGGTAAGTCATCCTGACTTGATAACAATTTCGATACGATCTATGGGATGCAGAACCAATAGTTGTGTAATAATAGTTTATGTTAAAATTAAAGATGTCGTATTTTTGTCAATGTTAGGACAATTCAAAAGGCGTTTCACCGTGTAAACTGTAAATAGTATGTTGATCAATCGGATGCAGGGAGGGGTACATTCATGACATACATCATTATTCTAATTGCGGTAATGGTTGTGGGAATGGCCGGAATGGGCTGGTTCTTTCGGATTCTTGACAAAGACAATAGCTAAACCATAAATGACATGGATGACATGGACATGAGACAAGCCATAAGCTTGCTTCGCGCGTTTGCGAGGCAGGTTTATTTGTTTTGCCAAGATGTTATTCAGATGTTCTGTACAATACGTTACTGACATATAAGTTTGTACCTTACATAAGCGCGTAATATATATAACGAAAGGTGTCGCACAATTTGACCGATGGACAAATATTTTTCGTAAAGATGGGATTTTTAGGCTGCTCTTTTGTATAATAGGGATTAGTCCAACTCGGGATATTTCCCGAAATATGCCTAACAGGAAAGGGTGTACATAAATGAAATTTAGTGAATATACGTATACACGTCCCGATCTGGAAAAAATCAAAACATCTTTCCGTGAGTTGTTGAAAGGTTTCGAAGCTGCGGCTACGGTAGATGAGCAGAGCGGATTTATGGATCAGGTTAACGCATTGCGCAGTGATTTTGAGACCATGGCGCAATTGGTCTATATCCGTCATTCAATTGACACGAATGATACGTTCTACAAAGCAGAAAACGAATTTCTGGATGAAAGCTCCCCGATTATTCAAGAGTACATCACCGATTATTACCGGGCACTGGTGAATTCGAAATTCCGTGCGGAACTGGAGCAAAAATGGGGAACTCAGCTGTTCCAGCTGGCAGAACAGTCCCTGAAGACCTTCAGCCCGGAAATTATCGAGGATCTTCAAAAAGAGAACAAGCTGTCCACAGAAT
The DNA here is from genome assembly GCF_002272715.1 of Paenibacillus sp. 7516. Taxonomy (NCBI): domain Bacteria; kingdom Bacillati; phylum Bacillota; class Bacilli; order Caryophanales; family Paenibacillaceae; genus Paenibacillus; species Paenibacillus sp. 7516. The sequence continues at coordinate 699,672 of NZ_NPBI01000006.1, read as the reverse complement.
ATAATCAATTGATTGCTTCCGCAAAAATTCCGTTTGAAGGCGAAGAACGTACCTTGCCACAGCTGCATCCGTTTGAACTGTCTACAGATCGTTCCATGCGGGAACGCGCTTCGGAAGCAAGATATGCGTTCATGGCTGAGCACGAAGCGGAATTTGACCGCATTTACGATGAGCTTGTAAAAGTACGTACGCAAATTGCCAAAAAATTAGGCTATCCATCCTATGTGGAACTTGGTTATGATCGCATGAATCGTACCGATTATAACGCAGAGATGGTTGCCAATTTCAGAGCACAGGTTCGTGATTATATTGTACCTGTAGCCACCAAGCTCAGAGAGCGTCAGCGCAGCCGGATTGATGTAGATACGCTCTATTTTTATGACCAGGGTTTCAGCTTCAAGACAGGTAACCCGACTCCTAAAGGGGATCCGGACTGGATTATTGAGAATGGTAAAAAAATGTACGCTGAGCTGTCCCCTGAGACAGATACATTCTTCCAGATGATGACGGAGAACGAACTGATGGATTTGGTTAGTAAAAAGGGCAAGCAGGGCGGTGGATATTGCACCTTCCTGAATGATTATAAAGTACCGTTTATTTTCTCGAACTTTAACGGTACATCCGGGGATATCGATGTCCTGACACACGAAGCCGGTCACGCGTTCCAGGTGTATGAGAGCCGTCACTTTGAGGTGCCGGAATACAACTGGCCGACTTACGAATCGGCAGAGATTCATTCCATGAGCATGGAATTTTTCACATGGCCGTGGATGGAATTGTTCTTCAAGGAAGATACGGACAAATACAAGTTTGATCACCTGTCCTCCGGTTTGCTCTTTATTCCTTATGGCGTTGCCGTGGATGAATTCCAGCACTTCGTCTATGCCAACCCGGATGCAACACCGACTGAGCGCAAACAGGCATGGCGCAACATTGAGAAAACGTACCTGCCACACATCAACTACAAGGATAATGCCTATCTGGAGCAAGGTGGATTCTGGCACAAGCAGGGGCACATTTTCTCCTCGCCGTTCTATTACATCGACTATACGCTGGCTCAGATCTGTGCCTTCCAGTTCTGGAAACGCAGTAACGAGGATATGAAGTCTGCATGGGCCGACTATCTGACCCTGTGCAAAGCGGGAGGAAGCCTCTCCTTCACAGGATTGGTTGAACTGGCTGGTCTTAATTCCCCGTTTGAGGATGGCTGTGTCTCTTCTGTAATCGGTGATATTGAAGCGTGGCTGGATGGGGTAGACGATAAAGCGCTGTAAGCAAGGTTTATGCAAACAAATACCAATCGCTCCATACCATGTTGATCGTAAATGATAGGATAACAACATTCATAAAAAGCGGCTTTGAAACCTCTGGTTTCAGGCCGTTTTTTTTTGCACGCAGCTAACCTTGTGAAATAAAAAGGGAAGGGAGAATCCGCATTAGGAAAGGGGAAGTGTAACATTTCTGCACTGAATGTGATTTATTTCACTATATCTGAAAACGGATTCAGGTACAATAAAGACAGTAAATCAGGGGTTACAGGAGGCTGGTTCAGATGGCAACACATGCTTATTATGTTCCGCCCGTGAACTTGATGGGCAGGGGATGTTTACAGGAAGCAGGCAAGATGATTCAGGACATGGATATTCGTAAAGCACTGGTGGTCAGCGATCGGCAGCTGATCTCTTCCGGTGTAGCTGAGCAAGTACTGTCTATATTAAGAAAATCAGGGCTAGACTACGTGGTATATGATGAAGTACAGCCCAATCCTACGTGTCACAATGTGCATGAAGGTCTCAAAGTGTATCAGGAACATGAATGTGATGCCATTATATCGATAGGCGGAGGTTCACCTCAGGACGCAGCGAAAGCCATCGGCATTGTCGCTACCAATGGTGGACATATTCGGGACTACGAAGGATTGCATCAATCGCATCATAAATCTGTACCGCTTGTTGCGATCAATACAACTGCCGGTACATCGAGTGAGGTGACCATTAATTACGTGATTACGGATGAGGAACGCAAGGTGAAAATGGTAATGGTGGATCGAAACAGTCTGGTTTCTCTGTCAGTGAACGATCCGGAATTGATGCTCAGCAAGCCAGCCAGTCTGACTGCTGCAACAGGCATGGATGCTCTGACCCATGCGGTGGAAGCGATGGTGACGCCTGGTGGATTCACAGTGACCAGTGCGACCGCTGCAGCAGCGGTTGAACTGATCTTTGAATATTTGCCGCGAGCGGTCAGAGACGGGAGCGATCTTGAAGCCAGGGAGCACATGACCTATGCCTGCTTCTTGGGAGGAATGGCTTTTAATAATGCGGGTCTCGGCTATGTGCATGCCATGGCACATCAACTTGGAGGTGTGTACGATCTGCCGCACGGCGTATGTAACGCCATGCTGCTCCCTCATGTGGAGGAGATGAACGCGAAGCATGTGCCCGGCAAATTCCGGCATATCGCCAAAGCCATCGGCATGAATGTGAAGGATAGAAGTGATGAAGAGTGCTCCATGTTTGTCATTGACGCTATTCGCCAGCTCTCCAGGGAAGTGGGCATTCCCGAGAGATTGTCCGAGCTGGGCGTGACGGATCCCGATCTCGAGCTGCTTGCAGATAATGCCATGAAAGACGCCTGCGCCCCCGGTAATCCATATCAGCCTTCGCGAGAAGAAGTGATGGAGCTTTTTCGCAAAATTATTTAGATACGAGTATCAACACGAGGAACAGTATTTTTTCACAAACGATAAATGGAGCAGGCGATGAGCCGGGTACAGTCCTGGCTTTTTGTCATGCTCCAAGGTGAGGAGTTACTTATTTTTCCATTTTAATCAATCGTACAAATGCAAAAGGATTTTGAATCCCTACAGCGAATACAATAATCTAATCACAGCAGCATCAAAAAGGAGTGATGTCAGCCTGAACTTTTGTCTTACGTTTCCCAGCAAGATTCCCCAGCCCGTTTCGTGTTTAATGTTAATTAGGGATAATGGATTGCATTTCTCACGGGGTACATCTTAATTTCAATTCCACCAATCACCTCTGCACGGCAAGTCAAGGCTACTCTGTTATGATCATCCTACTCAGACATAACAATGAATTACGTTCCGCTACAGTCTCGGGCGAGATTGCGATATCAATGGATATGGTTTGTCTGTACAGCGTGCTCCTAATCATGACAACAGCGTCCAAACAACAGAATATTGGATTATGGGCTCTGAAATGTACCAGAAAGAATGCGCGTGGAGGAGGCTGTAATGATGGCAAAAAAAGAAGTTGTAGCGATGCTGCTCGCAGGAGGGCAAGGCAAAAGGTTAAAAGGGTTGACCAAATCACTGGCGAAGCCAGCTGTATATTTTGGAGGGACATACCGGATTATTGATTTTCCTCTAAGCAACTGCTCCAATTCAGGCATCGACACCGTTGGAGTATTAACACAATACGAACCTCTGGTACTACACTCATATATCGGCATCGGCAGCGATTGGGATCTGGACCGCAAAAATGGCGGGGTATACGTCCTTCCTCCGCATGAACGTGAAGACGGGAGTAACTGGTACCGGGGCACAGCAGATGCGATTTACCGCAACCTGAATTTTATTGAACAATTCGATCCAGAGCATGTACTCATCCTTTCAGGGGACCACATTTACAAAATGGATTATGAAAAAATGCTCAGGTATCACAAGGAAAAGGACGCGGATTGCACCATATCGGTCATTGATGTTCCGCTCGAAGAAGCCAGCCGGTTTGGGCTGCTTAACACCCACGATGATTACCGCATCTACGAATTCGAAGAAAAGCCTCCTGAACCCAAAAGCACACTTGCTTCCATGGGTATTTATCTCTTCAAGTGGGATGTACTGAAACGTTTCCTGATTCAGGACGAACAAGAGGCATCCACCTCATACGACTTTGGCAAAGACATCATTCCCTTATTGCTTGAAAATGAAAAATCCTTATACGCGTATCCTTTTGAAGGCTATTGGAAAGACGTAGGTACCATCCGCAGTTTGTGGGAGTCCAACATGGATCTGCTGGATGAGGAAACACCGCTCAACCTGAATGATCCCAATTGGCGCATTTACACCCGTAATCCGAATCAGCCGGCACAGTATATTTCACCTGCAGCGAAGGTGCGGAATTGCATTATAAGTGAAGGCAGCATCGTACATGGAGAGGTTAACCACTCGATACTGTTCTACGGGGTGGAGGTTGGAGAGCACAGTTCCGTCATTGATTCTGTCGTCATGCCACGGGTGAAGATTGGGAAGAATGTCCGCATTCACAGAGCGATCATTGCGGAAGGGCTGGTCATTCCGGATGGAGCCTACCTATCCCCTGCGCCTGAGGATGAAAGTGACGTATTGCTTGTGGACCATGAAGAATTGGAACGTCAGCTTCAACAGGGAATGACAACTAAAGTCTAATCTGAGGCCCAAAGGACGGTGCATGCGATGAAACCATTAATCGGTGTTATTAACCTTGATCATGAACTTGAGGAATTGAAGGAATTGACGTACTTTCGCTGCGGAGCCGCGGTTCCTTACGCTGGGCGTTACCGTCTAATCGATTTTGTATTATCCAATATGATGAATGCGGGCATAGAGAGTATTGGGGTGTTTGTCCGCCGCAAATACCGTTCGTTAATGGATCACCTGAGTGATGGAAAGCCTTGGGATCTGGATCGCAAGCATGGAGGCATGTTCATCCTGCCGCCGGACTGGAATGATCCAACGGATACGTCACAGGGAGATTTGCAGCATTTTCACAACAATCTCGATTTCTTTCACCGCGGTTCGGGTGAATATGTGGTTCATGCCGGCAGTCGGCATGTAACCAAAGTAGATCTGCAGGATGCCTATCGATATCATGTGAATAAGGGAGCAGACGTGACGCTGATTTGCAAAAGAGTGGACCAACTGCTGCCTGAGCACGATGCCTGTGTCAAAGTTGAACATGACGGGAACGGTAATGTGGTGGACATTCACCAAAGCGCCGATCACCCGAATATATATACAGAAATTTTCATCATGAAAAAGGAGTTGTTCCTGCGTCAGGTTCAGCGCTGTATTGATCATGGCGAGAGCCATTTCTTCCGTGATGTCATACAGAAAAATCCGGATGGTTTAAACATTGCGGCATATGCTTATGAGGGCTACCACGCTGTGATTAATTCCATTGACAGTTATTATCGCAACAGTATGGAGCTGTTGAATACGGGGCTGTATGAACAGCTTTTCAGAGAAGAACCCGTGCAGACCAAAATTAAATACGAGGCACCTGCGAAATACCTCGACACGGCCGAGGTCAAACATTCCCTGCTTGCCAATGGATGTATTGTGGGCGGAGAAGTGGAGAACAGCATTTTGTTCAGGGGTGTGCAGGTAGCGAAGGGAGCCAGAATTAAAGGCTCAATTATCATGCAGAAATGTTACATCGGTGAAGATGCGGTACTGGAGAATGTCATTCTGGACAAAGACGTGAAACTGACTGGTGGACAGACGCTCATCGGGGATCCGTCGAACCCTTATATCTTGGCTAAGAGTACTATTATCTAATACCTGCTGTTAACCGATATCATCTATAAATAAAATATAAATTCTGTATATTTGGTTAAATGAAAATTGCACGTGAACGAAGAGGGCAGAAAAAACCTGGAGAAGCGTAGCGTTCACCTTTATCCCCGGATTTCTACATTTGAGAAACTAGATCATAGAAATCCGGGGGTAACAGTGATCGGAAGGTTGTTCTGCCAGCGTAGTGGCCAGTGTAATCATTATTTTTTCACAATATACAGAATTTCACCGGGAGGAACCTGCTTTTGTTTGACAACAAGGAAACATTCAAGAGTATTTTTGGGCGGAATCTGGTCAGCAAATTGGGCAAACCACTTGAAGAAGCCACGAACGAAGACGTCTATCACGTTCTGGGTAGCATGATTCGCGAGTATGCGGGTCAGGACTGGGCAGCGTCGAATCAGGGATTCAAGCAGCGCCAGGATAAACAGGTATATTACTTCTCGCTGGAATTCCTGATTGGACGTCTGCTGGGCAACAATTTGCTGAACGTGAATGAACTGGAACTCGTACGCGACAGTCTCGCCGAGCTGGGCTTCTCGCTGGAAGACATTGAGGAACAGGAATCGGATGCCGGCCTGGGTAATGGTGGATTGGGCCGTTTGGCGGCATGCTTTCTGGACTCGCTCGCATCCCTCGGCTACGCTGGCCATGGCTGTGGTATCCGGTATAAATACGGATTGTTTGAGCAAAAAATCATCGGTGGCAATCAGGTAGAGCTTCCGGACAACTGGCTCGATAAGGGCAATGAATGGGAAGTAAGACGCCCGGACAAAAAGGTCGAGGTTCAGTTCTGGGGCCGGGTAGAGGCCTACGAGCAGGACGGACATTATCATTTTGTGACCAAGGATGCGGAATCCGTCGTTGCGGTACCTTACGATATTCCGGTTCTTGGATACGGCCAGCCGCATGTGAATACGCTTCGCCTGTGGAGTGCAGAGCCGAAGAGGGAGACCTCGATGGATACCCCTTCGAACTATTACGGTTACCTGGATTACAGCCGGTCGGTGGAGTCGATCTCCGAGTTTCTATACCCGGACGATTCCCAATACGAGGGCAAGCTGCTTCGCTTGAAACAGCAATACTTCATGTGCTCTGCTGGCGTGCAGAGTGCATTGCGTACATTTAACAAGCTGGAACTTTCATATGACCGGTTACCAGACAAGGTGGCATTCCACATCAATGATACCCACCCGACGCTGGTCATTCCGGAATTGATGCGGATTCTCATTGATGTGAAAGGTTATGGTTGGGATGAAGCATGGGATATTACAACGCGTACCGTCTCCTATACCAATCATACGACGCTGAGTGAGGCACTGGAGAAATGGCCGGTGTCCATGATCAGCAAGCTGCTGCCACGCATTTATATGATCATTGAAGAGATTAACAAGCGATTCTGCGGTATGCTTCTGGATCGTTATCCGGGAGAACAGGAGCGTATTCAGCATTTGGCTATCATTGCGAACGATCAGGTTCGTATGGCACATCTGGCGATTGTCGGCAGTCACAGCATTAATGGTGTCGCTGCATTGCATACCGAAATCTTGAAGGAACGGGAGATGGCCCCGTTCTATGCCTTGTATCCGGAGCGTTTTAACAACAAGACGAACGGGATAACGCATCGTCGCTGGTTAATGCATGCGAATCCCAAACTGTCCAATCTGATTACCGATACGATCGGTAGTGAATGGATGACAGAGCCAGGCAGATTGAATGAACTCGCCGAATTTGCAGGTGACGTGTCATTCCAGCAGCAGTTCAGGTCCATCAAACACGAAAATAAGGAACGGCTCGCGGCATACATTCTGGGTCATACCGGAACGACAGTTAATCCGGATTCCATTTTTGATGTACAGGTGAAAAGGCTGCATGGCTACAAGCGCCAGCTTCTCAACATTTTACATGTCATGCACCTGTATAACCGTCTTAAGAATGACTCGTCATTCGATATCGTGCCACGTACGTTTATCTTTGGAGCGAAGGCTGCACCAAGTTATTATTTTGCGAAGAAAATCATCAAGCTGATTAACACGGTCGCGGATACTGTGAACAAGGATAAGGCGGTAAATGACCGGCTGAAGGTATTTTTCCTTGAAAATTATTCGGTCTCTCTGGCAGAAAAAATTATTCCGGCCGCGGACGTCAGTGAACAGATCTCCACTGCAGGGAAGGAAGCTTCGGGTACGGGTAATATGAAGTTTATGATGAACGGCGCATTAACCATTGGTACGATGGACGGGGCTAATGTGGAGATGGCTGAGCAGGTTGGAGAAGAAAATATGTTTATCTTCGGTCTACGAGCGGATGAAGTACTGGATTATTATCGTTCAGGCAGCTATCGTCCTAACGAAATTGTGCAGCAGGATGAACGCATTCGCGAAGTAGTGGAACAACTCGTTCATCCAGGACCTTTCTGTTGTCGTGAAGGCGAATTCTGGGATATCTATGATTCATTGCTGGCACATGGAGATGAGTATTTTGTATTGCGTGACTTTGCTGCCTATGCCGATGCCCACGCGGCCATTGATAAGGCTTATCGTGATGTGCCCGGCTGGTCCCATAAAACGATTCTGAATACGGCGCAATCCGGTATTTTCTCCAGTGACCGTACCATTAGCGAATATGCTACCGATATCTGGGGGATTCATCCGGTTTCGGGACACTGGAAGGGCTAATGTAAATAAGTCAGGAGATGAAGTCCCCTTGAAGCAAGGGGACTTTGTTGTGTTATTTTTATTGGAAAAAGGGTTTAATACCGCACGCAATATCAAAAAAATAAACTTCCGATAAGTGATAATCAAATCAAGGGGACAGCATTCATCTCTATTTCTACGAAGAAAGGGAAATTACTCGTTATGGATCATTACTCGCAAATACAACGGGCCATTGGGTATCTTGAGGAGCATTTGCAAGATGAATTCAACATGAGGGAGGCAGCGGCAGCCGCGGGTTTTTCCGCGTTTCATTTTCAGCGTTTATTCCAGGCGATCACCGGGTTTACCGTACTTGAATATGTGCGCAAGCGCAGACTGACAGAAGCAGCTCGGCAATTGGTGGACTCGGCAGATGGCATCCTCCATGTGGCCTTGAAGTGGGGATATCATTCGCAGGAAGCTTTCACCAGAGCATTCACTGCCCATTGGGGGACGACACCGGCCCGCTTTCGCAAGCTGAATGAGCTGCCTGCTTCTGCTAAGATTCAGCAGAGTATTGACTTTAATGACTATCGTACCCGGCTGGGAGGAGAGTTTACCATGAACAAACCACGCCTTGTAACCATGGAGGCCATCCAGATCATAGGCTACGCTTACCACACGAATTTGAATAACGACCAGCATTATAACGAAATTCCGGGATTCTATCATGATTTTGGTTCAGAACAGAAATTTATGAATATCCCTGAACGAGCACGTCCTGATTTGGCCTATGGTGTCGCCTGTCAGTTTGAGGATGATGGTGCATTCACATTTCTTGTTGGTGAGGAAACTTCATCTGGCAAGGCACTACTTCAACCAGGTTATACAGCATTTGAGATCCCGGGTGGATTGTACGCCGAATTCACAGTGGATGGTTCCGGACAGGATATCCGCAAGATGATTTATGGCAGCTGGCTGCCCCAATCCAATTATGAACGCAGGGAAGGCCCTGATTTTGAGATAACCGATGTGTGGAAATCCACCCCTGAGCAGTTGGACATGAAGATCTATATTCCGGTAAAATAAGGAAGCCGCGCTGCGGTAATCAATCCGGAGGATAAAGTCATGCAAAAAGGTAGGGGAATATACAAGCCCTGGATCGTGGTTTTGGTTGCCGTTTTTGCAATAGTGTACTTATGGAATATGGGGAATTTGTTATTTATCCATGGAAGGGTCTCAGGGGAGCGTTATCAATACAATCTGGTTCCACTTGAGACGATCGGACCCTTGTTACTAGAGAGGGAAAGATACAGTACGGAGGCCTGGGTGAAAAACCTGTTCGGTAATATCGTATTGTTTATTCCACTAGGCATATGGATTCCGTGGTTGTTCCGTCCATTCCGAACGGGGTTGAAATTTACAACGACCGTTATTATGCTGCTGCTTGCCGTTGAATTGGCGCAACTGGTTTTACGTGTGGGTTCGTTTGACGTGGATGATATCATCCTCAATACCCTAGGTGCCTGGATCGGTTATATTGCATTTCGTCTGTTTATACAGTTCATGAAGACAAGGAGATCAGAATAGAAGTCTGCCACTCAGGCGGGATTCATTTTGGTCTTTTTTGTGTGCTTCGGGATACGTTTGTGTTTATACAGACGGCATTTCGGATAAAACATATTAACGGGTTGTTCAGTACCTATATGACCTATGTTCATGACAGATATCGGAATAATGGGAATGTGCGGACAAAAATTAGTGAAGAGCGGAAACGGGGTGATCCACATCGTGTGGTGGAAAGAGAGTGTTGTATATCAGATCTATCCCATCAGTTTCAAGGATTCGGATGGTGATGGTCACGGTGACTTGCAGGGCATTTATGAAAAGCTTGATTATTTGACGGATCTGGGGATCGACGTCATCTGGATCTGTCCCATTTATGAGTCTCCCGGACATGATAACGGTTATGATATCAGCGATTACTATGCCATTATGCACAAATTCGGCACGATGGAGGATTTTGACCGATTACTCGAAGCGGCTCACAGCAGAGGGCTCAAAATCATGATGGATCTGGTGCTGAATCACACATCGGATGAGCATGCCTGGTTTGCCGAATCCCGTTCTTCCAAGGTGAACCCCAAGCGGGATTATTACATATGGCGATCAGGTAAAAACGGTCAGGTTCCGAATAACTGGGAATCTTATTTCGGCGGGTCCGTGTGGAAGCATGATCCCGAAACGAATGAATACTATCTGCATTTGTACTCCGAGCATCAGCCTGACCTGAATTGGAACAATGCTCAAATGGCCGAGGAGATGTACGAAATGGTGCATTGGTGGCTGCAAAAAGGGGTGGACGGGTTCCGTTTTGATGCGGTAGCCCATATTGCCAAGGCTGAAGGACTGCCTAGTGCACATAATCCTGACAATCTGCCGGTTGTCCCAGCATATCAGCTCTTCTCCAACCTGGAGCAAGTACATTCCATATTGAACAAGTTAAACGACATGATTCTGAAGCCGTATGGCCCCATGACCGTCGGAGAAACTTCAGGTCTGGGTCCGGAGCAGGCTCTTGCTTACGTGGGAACAGATCGCAACGAATTGAATATGGTGTTTCAGTTTGAGCATATGTTTGTGGACGCCAAATCTTCCGGGATAGGGAAGTGGAATTACAGGGAGTGGAAGCTGACCGAATTGAAGGAAATCATGAGCCGCTGGCAGACGGTCCTGCACGGCAGAGGCTGGAATGCCAACTATATGGGCAATCATGATCAGCCGCGCCCGGTTTCCCGTTTCGGAGACGACGGCCGTTACAGGGTTCGGTCTGCCCAGATGCTGGCTACCTGGATGCTCACACTTGAAGGAACGCCTTACATTTATCAAGGTGAGGAGATCGGCATGACGAACGTCGCATTTCCGAATATCGAGCAGTATCGAGACATTGAAACGATGAATTATTACCGGCATTATATCGCCCAAGGGCGGGACAAAAATGACATTATGAAGGCGATCTGGCTGAAAAGCCGGGATAACGCACGTACACCCATGCAATGGGATGACACGGAGCATGCAGGGTTTACGGAAGGCGAGCCTTGGATTCAGGTCAACGATAACTACACAGAGATCAATGTGGCTTCTGCCGAAAATGACCCCGGATCCATATTGCATTATTATCGCAAGCTAATTGCCCTCCGGAAGAAGAGCAAAGTGCTGATCTACGGTGAGTATGAACTGCTCTTGCCGGATGATCCGGACATTTATGCCTATACACGTACGCTGGATGACGAGAAGATGCTCATAATCCTTAATTTTCGAGGACATGAACCGGAGATGCACTGGCCAGAAGGCTGGACAGAGGAACGTGCGAAGCTGGTCATCAGCAATGTGAAAAGACGGTATTCAACGGATGAAGGTACCATTCTGCTGCAACCCTATGAAGCCAGAGTCTACCGTTTGCAATCCTGAAGGCGACATTTTGCTTCCCGCAAACAGTTTGATTTATAATAAAGTAGGTAAATGCCATCAAGATGGATGTGAACGCAGCGGAATTGTGAAATGAGATTGCTCACATCCAATCGTCAGGAGGAATTAAAATGTTGAAAATAACGTACCACGGACACTCCAGCGTACAATTGGGTACGGAGGAAAAGTCTTTAATTATCGATCCGTTCCTGCGCGGCAATGAACTGGCCGTGACCAAGCCGGAAGACATCAAAACCGATGCCGTTTTGCTGACGCATGCACATATGGATCATATTCTCGACGCCGAACCGATTGCCAAGGCAAATAATGCCAAAGTCGTCGCGATCGTGGAACTGGCTACATATATGTCCTGGAAAGGGCTGGACACCATTGGCATGAATATGGGCGGAACAGTAGATCTGGACTTTGCTCAGGCCAAAATGATTCAGGCATTTCATACTTCGGGGATTGTGCTTGAAGAGGAACAGCGGATCATGTACGCAGGACTGCCTGCGGGATTTATCATTAACATAGGCGGTAAAACCATTCTGCATGCCGGAGATACAAGCTTGTTCGGCGATATGAAAATGATTGGTGACCGCCATCAGATTGACGTTGCTTTTCTGCCGATTGGCGGGCATTACACTATGGACCCTGAAGACGCACTGCAAGCTGCAGAATGGTTTAACGCGAAACTGACCATTCCTGTGCATTATGATACATTCCCGGTAATCCGTCAGGATTCTGAGAAGTTTGTACAGCAACTTGCTGCCAAAGGACTGAAAGGCCAAGTCCTTGCACCAGGCGAATCAATCACGCTTTAATTGAATTGAATGATTCATAATACACTTCATGTACATGAAATATAATCTTTTTTGCGCATGAACCGATCTCTTATAAAAAATGAATATCCGTCCAAAGGCGAATATCACGTTATGATAACTGACGTGATATTCGCTTTTTTTCGGTTTCAGGTTCAAAAAGTGGGCTTGAAGTTGGTACATATAACAAAAATATTGAATTTTCATTGTTGCAGGCTGGTTGGGGATGTTATAAAAAACTACACGTAAACAACGTTCCGAATGGAACGGAAAATAGGGGGAACGTTCATGTCATTTATGAAATCATTGTTTTTCCAAATTATTGTGGCGGTGATCATTGGGATAGGTGTAGGTATCTTGTGGCCTGATTTGGGCAGCTTACTGCAACCGTTTGGAACAGGCTTCATCAAATTGATTAAAATGATTATTGCACCTCTTATTTTCATGGTGATCGTTACAGGTATTGCCAAAATTGGTGATCTGAAGTCGGTTGGGCGAATCGGACTCAAAGCGATTATATGGTTCGAAATTGCAACGACGATTGCTCTCGTCCTGGGTCTCGGTACAGCCAACCTGCTCCGTCCCGGTGCAGGCATGAACGTTGATCCCTCAACACTTGATGCAAGCGGCATTGAAGCCAAAACGAACGGATCCGAGCTGCCGCATGTGGTCGATTTTATCATGAACATCATTCCGACCAGTGTTGTGGATGCTTTCGCACAAAATGCATTATTGCAAGTACTGCTTGTAGCCTGTCTGTTTGGAGTGGCTCTGGCGGCAACCGAGAACAAAGCAAAGGAAAATGTGCTCACATTGATTGAAAATATACTGGGAATTCTGTTCCGGATTATTGGGTACATCATGAAACTTGCTCCAATTGGTGCATTTGGTGCTATGGCCTACACGGTTGGAGCGTATGGAGCCTCCACGCTCTCCTCATTCGGAATGCTTATTATTGCCTGCTATGGAGCGGCGTTGTTGTTCTTGATAATGCTTGCACTTGCGGCTTGGTGGATCACCGGACTTAACTTTTTACAATTTGTAAAATATACCCGTTCTGAAGTCATGCTGGCGATTGGAACAGGTTCATCCGAAGTGGTTATGCCCCGTATGATGGATAAGCTAACGAAAGCGGGATGTAACCGAGCAGTCGTTGGTCTCGTTGTTCCGACAGGGTACTCGTTCAATCTGGATGGTGCTTCAATCTATCTTTCCCTTGCAACCGTATTTCTGGCCCAAGCCGTAGGTATCGACCTGACGCTCGGACAAGAGATCACAATCCTGCTCGTGTTAATGCTAAGCTCTAAGGGGATGGCTGGTGTTCCGGGTTCTGCCTTTCTTGCATTATCGGCTACTGCCGCTGCGCTCAATGCATTCCCGATTGCAGCGGTAGCCCTGCTGCTTGGAGCAGATCGTTTCATGGACACGATGCGTGTCTTCACTAATCTGATGGGCAATTGTGTGGCCGCTTTCGTCGTAGCGAAATGGGAAGGCCTGCTGGATCAGAAGCGCATGCGCGCAGTTCTTTCGGGTGAGATCAGCGCCGCTGAACTGGAACGTGAAGAACAGGCCTCGCTATCATCAATGCCAGTACATAGGTCTGAACAAGGGAAAAGAGCCGTATCGCCCGAATTGCTTTAGAAAGGCCAGAGTCTTGATTCCAAGGACACCCCCTTACAAGGGGAACCTGCCAACCATAAAGGCGTCTGTTTTTGCAGTGCTATCACTGCGCAAGCAGACGTTTATTTGCGTTCACCAATACATGTATCAGGGAGTTGTCAAACGCAAACCTGCAAATTTATGTTACAGAGCGATTATTAATGGGGAATGTGTAGAAGAGGAATATTCTAGGTATATTGCAGTTTCAACTTGTATATACATGTTTACTTATGTAATATAGAAATGTAGTTAACTGAGATCTTGATCATGTGCAATACAACTTATTGGAGGCGTTAACATGAGTTCAAACGATACAACTTCCTCATCGTGGTGGAGAACCTCCACGGTGTATCAGGTATATCCCAAGAGCTTCAACGACACCACGGGTTCAGGTACCGGGGATATTCGGGGGCTGACCGAGAAGCTCGATTATTTGCAGCACCTCGGAATTGATATTGTGTGGCTGCAGCCGGTATATGTATCTCCGCAGAATGACAATGGTTACGATGTAGCGGACTATTATGAGATTAATCCGGACTTTGGTACGATGGAAGATTTTGATGAATTATTGAAGGGCCTGAAAGCTCGTGACATGAAACTGATGATCGATATTGTGGTGAACCACTCGTCAACCGAACATGAATGGTTCAAGCAAGCGCGTTCATCCAAGGATAATCCATACCGGGATTATTACATTTGGAAAGATCCGGCTCCGGACGGCGGCGTACCGAACAACTGGCAGTCCAAGTTTGGCGGACCGGCTTGGCAGTACGACGAGCAGACAGGTCAGTACTTCCTGACTTTGTTTGACAAAACCCAGGCCGATCTGAACTGGGAAAACGAACAGGTTCGCAAGGCTGTAAGGGACATGATCAAGTTTTGGGCTGAAAAGGGAGTAGATGGCTTCCGGATGGACGTCATTAACCTGATCTCCAAGGATCAGCGTTTCCCGAATGATGACGGCAGCGAAGGACCAGGCGATGGACGGAAGTTCTATACGGACGGACCACGTGTTCATGAATATATCACCGAGATGTATGAGGAAGTATTTGGTCCTTATAACATGGTAACGGTTGGAGAGATGTCTTCCACAACACTGGAACATTGCATCCGCTACTCGAATCCGGCTTCCCGTGAATTTTCAATGACATTCAATTTCCATCACCTCAAGGTGGATTATCCGAATGGGCAGAAATGGGAATTGATGCCTTATGATTTTGAAGCGATGAAAAACTTGTTCAGTGAATGGCAGACAGGAATGCAGGCAGGTGGAGGCTGGAACGCACTCTTCCTTAACAACCATGATCAGCCGAGAGCACTGTCCCGTTTCGCAGATGATGGAGACTATCGTGCCGAGAGTGCCAAAATGCTGGCAACAACCATCCATGGCATGCAGGGCACGCCTTATGTGTATCAAGGTGAAGAGATCGGAATGCCGAATCCCGTCTGGAATGACGTAAGCGAATTCCGTGATATTGAATCCACGAATATGTACCGTTTGCTTCAGGAAGAACGCGGAAAATCAGCGGAAGAAGCCTTTGCCATCGTGAAAGAGCGCTCCCGAGACAACTCCCGTACACCGATGCAGTGGGATGACAGCAAGAACGCTGGATTCACAACAGGTACACCTTGGATCAAAGTAGATGAACGTTATCCTTCGACAAACGTAGCTGAACAATTGGCTGATCCGAATTCGATCTACTATCACTACCGCAAGCTCATCGCACTTCGCAAACAGGTTCCCGTACTTACGGACGGTTTGTATGAACGCCTGGATGATGCACATCCCGAGGTATTCGCTTATGCCCGGACAAATGGAAATGCAACACTGATCGTTGTGTCCAACTTCAGCAAGAGAGAGGTATCCTTCTCACTCCCAGCAGCGGTCTGGAACGATCACGTATCGGGTAAAACGGCTGAATTGCTCATTGGCAACACAGAGGAGGCACCTGCTCTGGGTCAGGTCATCTCACTCAGCCCGTACGCATCTTATATGTGGCTTGTACCACAACAGGACTAATTCACATTATCTAGATAGGAAGTGACAATATGGCAATCGATAGAAAACAGGTTGAGGAGATCGTACGGGCTGTCGGTGGAAAAGAAAATATCGAAGCTGCGACGCACTGCGTCACACGACTCCGGTTCGCCTTGTATGATGAGAGTAAAGTGGATACTGAAGGTCTGGATCAGAATGACCTGGTCAAAGGGCAATTTTCATCACAAGGACAATTCCAGGTTGTTATCGGACCTGGCCTTGTCGATAAGGTATATGATGAGATGATCCAGATTACAGGCGGCGACCGTGCGTCCAAGGACGATGTGAAGGCAGCTGCCGGCAAAAAGCAAAATCCGATTCAGCGCGCAATCAAAACGCTGTCGGACATTTTTATTCCAATCCTGCCTGCCATTATTACGGCAGGTCTTCTGCTCGGAATCAACAATATTTTGACAGGGCCGGGCATATTCTTTGATGAACAATCGCTGGTTGATGTCTACCCTGCATGGAAGGATCTCGCGTCCATCATTAATACCATTGCAAGCACAGCCTTCACCTTCCTGCCTGCCTTAATTGGTTGGGCAGCGGTAAAAAGATTCGGCGGAAGCCCGCTGCTCGGGATTGTGCTTGGGTTGATTCTGGTACACCCTGACCTGCTGAGTGCCTACAGCTATGCGAATGCAGTAAATGAAGGCACCGTGCCGACCTGGAATCTCTTCGGCTGGCACATTGAGAAAATTGGTTATCAAGGCCAGGTTCTGCCGGTATTGGTTTCGGCTTACCTGCTGGCCAAACTTGAGATTTTCCTGAACAAACGAGTGCATGACTCCGTCAAGCTGCTTGTCGTTGCCCCTGTAACATTGCTTATTACCGGGTTCCTTGCGTTTACCATCATTGGTCCGGTTACGTTCGCTATTGCGAATGCGATTACATCAGGCCTGATCTATATTTATGAATCCTATGCTGCGCTTGGTGGTCTAATCTATGGTGGTCTATATGCATTGCTGGTTATTACCGGTATGCACCATACGTTCCTGGCGGTAGACGTGCAATTGATTGGTAGTCAGGGAGGTACCTTCTTGTGGCCGATGCTGGCGCTGTCCAATATCGCCCAAGGTTCTGCAGCGCTTGCGATGATGCTTGTTCTGCGCGAACAGAAGATGCGAGGACTTGCGGCTACTTCGTCCGTATCAGCTTTCCTCGGCGTTACAGAGCCTGCAATCTTCGGGGTAAACATCCGTTATCGTTATCCGTTTATCTTCGGTATGGTTGGTTCAGCCATTGGTGGCGTTCTGTTGACCATGAATAATGTTCAGGCGACTTCCATCGGTGTAGGCGGGGTTCCCGGATTCCTGTCCATTTTCCCGAACAAATGGGGAGTATTCTTCATCGGCATGGCGATTGTGCTCATCGTTCCATTCGTCCTGACGGTAATTTTCGGCAGAGCGAAATTGAGAAAGCAAGATCGCAGTACTAATGCTGAAGCGGTAACCGGAAGCAAAACAACACCAGTCTCCGCGAGCAATACAACGGTTTCTGGTACGAATGCAGCCGTAGCAGAACGCACACGCACAAACGCACAAGTGGGAGACGAACCGGTGAACACGCTGGAAGTCATGGCACCATTAACAGGAACAGCGGTTCCACTGGACCAGGTGCCGGATCCGGCTTTTGCCGAGAAACAGATGGGTGAAGGGGTAGCCATTGAACCTTCAGGCAATCGGGTGGTCGCCCCGTTTGATGCCCAAGTTGCACATGTTATCAAGAGCAAACATGCGGTCATTCTGGAACATGCAAGTGGCTTGCAAATTTTGATCCATGTTGGAATCAACACCGTATCGCTGAAAGGCGAGGGCTTCAACATGCATGTCGAAGCTGGTGAACATGTAAGAGCGGGACAGACGCTGCTCGAATTTGATCGTAATGTCATTGAAGCTGCTGGATATCCTCTCATTACACCAATCATTATTCCGGATGGTCAGGATATGGTTGATCGGGTAGAAGTCACTACAGGTGACGTTTCATCGAATCGCAATGGTATACTAACCGTTCATTTGAAGGGCTAATTGCCCATCTGAGCTAATAAAATTATCCGCTTTCTTCTATTAAAGACGAACCAGTACAGGTATGTGAGCCTGGAACTGGTTCGTTTTTCTTTGGGGTCATGATACACTATATATAACTAAAATTTGAAATAGACTATCGTTGATCTCCACGTGTATGCATGTTACGGATGAATTATTCATATGGTTCTGAGGAGAGTTCCTAGTGATAAGGACGATAGGAGGAGAGCCATGACTCGTGTAGCAGTGATGGTTATACATGGACTGGGTATGCAAAAGGATGATTATGCGGATAAGCTGATTTCACGTTTGCATAAGGAATTTGATCAAGTGATGGTCATGCGTGGTGCAGCGGAGAAATACTTGGATATTGAGCCGGTCTTCTGGGCAGAAGTCTTTGAAGAGAGGGAAGAAGCACTGTTCCAACAGCTTGTAAGCTCTCAGCGGTTGAATTATCAGGTGCTGCGCAGATTTGTTATTCACTATTTGGCGGATGCCGTCGCCTATCAGCCTGTTGAGCATCAAGGCCATAATTATGATGCTGTACACAGCACCCTGAACCTGGCCATGCATGCACTAGCACAGCGCAACGGTCCCGAAACTCCACTCTGCGTGATTGCCCACAGCCTGGGTGCTGTCATTGCAAGCAATTTTTTTTATGATCTCCAGTTTCCATCGAGCCGGGTTCCATCGATCGTGGATGTAACCTCTGCACTGGAGCGGGGAGATACGTTAACCAATTTCTATTCGTTCGGAACGACGCTGCCTCTCTGGAGTCTACGTTATCATGACTTTAGCAGTCCGATTCAGGTGCCATCCTCCATGGCGGCACAGCAGTACTTTCCCGGGCTTGAGGGGGAATGGGTTAATTTTTATGATCGGGACGATATTCTTGGATATCCCTTAAGACCTATTGATCCGGCTTATGAAGCCGCGGTCAAGGAAGATATAGAGATTAACTCGGGTGGCTTGATAGGGAGTTGGAATCCGCTCAGTCATGGGGGATACTTCGATAACAGTGCCATGAACCGCAGGATTGCCCAAGGATTGGCACGGACCTGGACTTGGGTGAATCGTGAATGACATTCAGCATCAAGATAGAAACCGAAGGAAAGGGGGAATTATTTTGGAATGCAGGACAGGCTGTGCCGCATGTTGTATCGCCATATCCATCTCATCACCGATACCAGGCATGGAAGATGGTAAACCGGCAGGTGTACGCTGCGTACAACTGACAGCCGATAATCGATGCAGCATCTTTGGTCATCCGGATCGTCCGGCTGTTTGCAGTGGATTACAGGCTTCGGTTGATATGTGTGGAGATTCGGATCAGGAGGCTTTTCATATTTTGAAACGGTTGGAGGAAGAAACGAAACCCGGATTCTAACGTGAAGTTGTTTTGTTGAAAAAGGGTAATTATACTTATTATGGAAGTTATATGCGTAGAGAGGAGCATGGGATTAATGCATCTGGTCAAACAATTTCTGGTCGTGACAGCGAATATGATCGCTGAACTGTGGATGGGATTCTATCGACGAAACTCGGACTTCTATGATAAGCAAACTTCTGGATCGAAAAGTAAAACCGGCTATTATGTTTTTGTGATTGCTGCTGCGGTGGTTGCAGTAGGTCTTGTCAGCTGGATGTATAATCGCATGTACTCATAAGTGTCTAAGAAGAATGAACCCTGCACGAAACAAGTTCAACGTGTAAAATCAAACCAAAGGAGTATCCATGGATAACAACCAAGGGATACTCTTTTTTGGGTGTGCTTGTCCCTCAGAATCTGGAGGAACGAGCACGCTCTTCTTTTTTCTTCAGCAGGTGTGTAAGAAGCAGTTTTAACACGGAGGATACAATGAAGAAAATAAAAAGGATCCGGAACAGCTGATACCCCGAAACCACGGACAAGTTGGCGTTCACTTCATGAGCCATGATACTCATCTGATCCATTCCACCTGGCGCCATGCTGAGCAGGGAGGTAGCGGCTGAAAGAGAGAACAGCTGCATGAGTACATAACTTAGCCCAAGCGAGCCGGCAATGAGGAGAACACTGCTGAGCACAGCGAGGGTAATGGTCTGTGTTTTGCGCTGCAGATGCTGAGGCCTTAGCATGAGACCCACATGACTGCCAATCATCAGCTGCGAAATATTCAGCAACGAGGAAGGCAAGGGTGATGTTTGCATTGTTGTAGTCAGATGAATGACACACATAACAATCATTGGCCCAAGCATAAACGCTGTAGGAAAACGAAGCTTACGAGCAACCCAGGCACCAGCTACACAGAGCGGACCATAGAGCAGGATCTCCGGAAAGAGATTCATCCATGACGCAGCCTGGGCCGCTTGTGGATCTGCTGCAGCGCCCGCAGCACCGCCAATCCATGGACTGAACACCAGGAAAGGCACACAGAATACAATCAAGATCAACCGAGTCACTTGCAGGAAGGTGACCAGCGTCAGATTAATGGACTTCATTTCTTCCGCAAGCGAAACCATTTGGGACAACCCGCCAGGAATACTACCGACCAGGAGAGAAGGGAAGTCAAAATCAGTTAGCTTGGATGCGATGTATGCCGTTAACGTACATAATCCAATCAACAGCAGGGTCATGAGCAGCATCACGGGAAGCTGGTGGAGAATGCCCTGCAATGCATCTGCTGTCAGTGACAACCCGATAGAATAACCGACGATCAGAATCCCATAATCCCGGATGGACGTAGGCCATAGGAGCGGCAGTTTAACAACCTGGGACCCAAGCAGCATAAATACCATGGGGCCGAGCAGCCAGGGAATCGGGGTGTGGATGGCTGTGAACAAAAGTCCGCCGAGTACCGAGACGCTCAGACTAAGAATGAACCGGAAAAAGGCGGAGGGACTGAGCTTATGCATCAGTTCCATCCGCTTGATCTTTCTGCTGGATCAGGTTGTATCGATAGTGAGTATGAGTCTGAATTAATAGTCTGAACCATGGGTGATCACTCCTGATGATAAAATACGTCCCTCACAAACCGCTATTTATGAATGAACTACGACATGTTAAGCGAACTTGCTACAGCTTGATTAGTTTAACCGAACACGTGCTGAAGGTTTGGGTTCTTTAAACATCATATAGTACATCAGCGAGGAGATCACGTATAAACCGCCCGTAATACTAAACGTAATGGCGTATCCCCAGTACGTGCCGTATGTGGTTACGAGGTAGGATTGAACAGGTCCCATCGTTGCCCACCCAATCATAAATGCAGTTTGCATCAGGGAATTGGCGATTCCGCGACGCTTGTCGGAAACTCTGTCTACCAGAATGGCAGATTGAATCGGATTCGCTGCATTCATCAAAGCTTGTCTGAACAAAAAGCTGACCGAAGCAATGAAAAGTACGTTCGTGAAGCCGGTCAATAACAAAAATGGAAGGGAAAACACCTGGAATATGACTACAGCTCGGACACTTCCGACTTTGGCGGCAAGCGTCGGCCCGATGAGCATGGAGACGATCGTCATAATTTGTCCAAGCGAAATAAGTAAGCTCATCGCACTTAGCGAAACGGAAAAGCGGTTGGTAAAATACAAATTCAGGTAAGGCACAACGAGTCCGGAACCGAACCCAATCAGTAATTGAGTGATAACAAACTGACCAATCAGTCGGGAATCTTTCTTTTTGTCCTGTAATTTCCCAGGCTGTTCGGTAGTAGACAGATTCTTATCCTCAGAGGAAATCGCCGCAGGAACGGCACCAGTAGTGACAGTCTGTGCGGGAGTTTTATCATCGGATACAAACAGCATCGGAAT
The DNA here is from genome assembly GCF_002272715.1 of Paenibacillus sp. 7516. Taxonomy (NCBI): domain Bacteria; kingdom Bacillati; phylum Bacillota; class Bacilli; order Caryophanales; family Paenibacillaceae; genus Paenibacillus; species Paenibacillus sp. 7516. The sequence goes on along the minus strand of NZ_NPBI01000006.1, from coordinate 677,659 downwards.
AAATGCTGCCAAAGTTGCTGCACCCCCAATGAACAATACGGTTTGCAGTCCAGTAACTTTGGCGATTCCCAGCGTATGCAGAAGGTCAGCAAACACTCCGCCGCCAAGACTTCCGAGCACCTGTGAGGCGAGCACAAGGGAGGAATAGTAGCTGAACATCTTCAACCGCTGACTCTTCTTCACATTCTCTGCGAGAAAAGGAATGGCCAGAACCTGAAAAACGCCTGCAAATAGTCCCGAAAATACAGCAAACCAGATCAGGCCGCTCGCCGAATAATCAAAAGAACGACCGATCAGGAAGATTCCGCTGAATAAAGCTCCTGCGATAAGCAGTCTTTTTCGGCTGAAACGATCACCGCCAAGCCCGATAGGTACAAACATGATCGCTGTGGCTAACGATTGAATACTTACAATCTGGCCGTTCATTGTATCATTGTAGCCCAGACCCTGAATGTACAGATTGTACAAAACCGAGAACATGCCATTTCCGATCTGATACAGGATGCTTGCCAGAAAAAAGAGTTGAATATTTCGGGACCAACCCCGAATCTCAGCATGAATCTGTCGTAAAACTCTCAAGTGTAATCCCCCAGTCGTTACCAGTGCAGTAATTCCAGTGTAACAGGAAAGGGGGATTTGCGGAAGAATTGACCACTGTTTATTTTGTCATAAGGCTTTAATTACGCAATGACACGAGCGATAACCAATCCATCATATCCTTTGCTGCCTACCGTTTGCAGTGCAGTGGCTTCAAGCCGAGGGTGATCGGCGATCAGCTTCAGGAATTGGCGTACGCCCTGCACCCTGGGGTCCGTACTCTCTGCATGGATCACTTCGCCATCTCTGACGATGTTATCCCCGATAATCAGACTTCCAGGCCGGGACAGACGGAGCGCCCATCGGAGATAATCGGGATTACTCGGTTTGTCTGCATCAATAAAGATCAGATCAAAAGGCTCTCTGTAGTCTTCTTGAACATCAGGAAGGGTCGTTAATGCAGGTCCAATTCTCAGATCAACCTTGTCGATTAGCCCAGCCTGCATCAGATTGGTGCGTGCGATTTCCGCATGATGCGGATCAGCTTCAAGCGTTACGATTTTTCCGTGCTCAGGCAGTGCTCTTGCCATCCAGATCGTGCTGTAAGCACCCAGCGTACCTATTTCAAGCACACGTGCTGATCCATGGATTTGAAGCAGAAGCTGAAGGAATTTTCCTTGGTTAGGAGCAACATCATGGGCTGGCAATCCGGCTTCCGTGTTCCTACGAAGCGTTTGTTCCAGCAGAGGCTCCGAGGGAATAAGCAACTGATTCAAATAGTCGTCGACCTGACTCCAAGTGTGCTCAAGAGAAGAATAATCAGTGTTTTTCATCAAGGTTTCTTCCTTTCCAAAAACGATAGTTTGAATTTCATAATTCAACTATAATGATTGCATATGTATAAATAAAATATATATTATATATAAGATCATAAATTAAACTTATATATTGTAGACATAGGAGTGACAGAAATGAATTTACACGGACTGCGACTGTTTCATGCCATTGTAAGATATGGTGGCGTCACCCGCGCTGCAGAAGAACTGAATATTAGCCAGCCTGCGGTCTCTTCACAGGTGAAGAAATTTGAACATGAACTGGGCATACGTTTATTTGTTTCAGAGGGTAGACGACTGGTTCTTACCGATGTGGGTGTGCAGTTAAAAGAATACGCAGAACGTCTGTTTTTGCTTGAACAGGATGTGGAGAACTTTGTGCAGGATATGCGGGAAGGGAAGAAAGGCATCATTCGGTTAACGGCAACGTACTTGCCTTCTAATTTTTTGCTGCCTGGATGGATTGCGAAGTTCAAGCAAACGCACGAAGATGTGGAACTTGTGGTCAGTACGACCAATACCCGGATGGCCTTCGATCAACTGCTGCGATATGAGGCTGAAATTGCCGTGTACGGGGGGAGCGGGGTTACACATCAAGGCGTACATTGGGATGAATTGTTTGAGGATGATATGTGGTTTGTCGTGCATCCAGCGCATCCGTATGCTGATCGGGAAGTGGACTTGGCCCAAATGGTAGCAGAACCTTTCATCATGCGTGAAGAAGGCAGTGCGACGCGTGAGCGGCTATTTTCACTATGCAGTATGAATAACGTAGCTGCCCCTCGAATTGCGCTGCAGTTCAACGGGTTGAATGAAACGATCAGTGCGGTAAAGGCCGGTTACGGAGCAAACTTTATATCCTCATTGGTCGTGAAGGAAGATGTTCGAGAGGGCAGGCTTTCACGTGTGTATGTCCGAGGAATTCATCTGAAGAATAAGATTGCCGTGTGTACTCGAGCTGGTGAGGTGTTATCACCTGCAGCGCAGCATCTGGTACAGCTAATTCGGCAGGAGGCATCCCGGATAACCGGAGATGACATCCGATAAACGAATGGAGTATATCTGAAATGGATACCAACACTACATGCCTGCCAGAATGTTTCTTATGAAGATTGACATGCCATATCAAACTCGAATGTTAACGTTCAAGCTGTACCACCTTGCTGATCGTTAAACCGGTATAGGGCAAGCAAAGTCACGCCCCCAACCACGACTACGGGTATCCAGACAGCGATCATAGGAATGTTATGAAACATAAGCGCCGCGACAATGACCCCAATCAGATAAATGATTACGGCAAACACCCGCAAGTACGAGTCAGTGGATAAAGCCTTCATCAGTGAACCTATACTGGTGTGCCGTAGACGCTGCAGAATGCTTACGGCATCTTCGACGACTGCGGCAAGATTGTTTGTCAGTACTGTGGTGGAGATCCCGGCGATGCCGATCCGCCGCGCAGCTGTCGTCTGCATGCCCATAGCAGCAGCCAGTATGGCGATTAACAGATAGGCAAGCTGTTCTGAATAAGGGCTGATCATAACGATCGCGAATATCAGAAGCAGGATGCTTTCGACAACAAAAACACGGGTTACACGGGGTGACCATCCGTTTTTGGTCTGATGGGTACCGATCATGCGTGCGGCAATGGCATTGCCGGCAATGAAGCCCGCCAGAGCAATTAGGGAACGCAGCACGATAAATTCCTGCGCACGGGCAATCGCGATTCCCAACAGTACGATATTGCCGGTCATATTCGCGGTAAGTACATGCCCCAGTCCCAGATATCCAATGACATCGACCATTCCAGCCGCAAGACATAGAAGCAGAAGTGAATACTTTTGCAGAGGTTGCTGCATGGTGAATCCGTCCTTTCAATAAATGCTCAACCCCTCAAGTATACAGCATCATCTCATAAAATAAAGACAATACGTTCACTTATGGTGTGGAACTAAGGTGAAGCAAGCCAATCAAACATGTTGTTTACCGCGGCTGCATGGATATTGTCATGGAACCAGTGATTCTGTCCCCCATAGGCATGAAAGGTCACTTCAATTCCTCTTCGTTTCAACCAATGATACATACGGGTTCCATGACTATAGTTGACTTGGGTATCTTCTGTACCGTGTATGATCAATACGGGGCAGCGAAGCTTGGAGGCGGCAGCCAGCGGAGAACGGGCAAGATAGGCTTCGGGAACAGCACGGGGCGATCCGCCTAGAATACGTTTCAATGTGCGTCTCAGGTCGGTTCGTTCATGATATGTCCGTTCGACATCGGCAACACCGCTCCACAGCACAAGTTTATGTACATGGTGGGGGCCTTCATTGAAAAAGGTAGCTGTATGTACAGCGTTGATGGCCCCGCGGGAGAATCCCATAAGCGAAATACGTGCTGAATCGGCATATGGAAGTCCTTGTATTAGCCGGTATGCGGCTCGTACGTCTTCAATATCATGTCCACCATACTCGTCCCGGCCTTCACTGCCCTCATTGCCGCGATAGGAGGGAGCGAACACGATGTACCCCTTGTGCGCAAACTGCTCCACCCAGGCCGTTTTTACGCCGCCATAGTTGCCAAGGCCTCCGCGACAATAGATAAGAACAGGCCAACTATCTTGCTTATGGTTATCGATTTGCGTTGGAGGATAACGACTTGCCAGCAGCCGGAATTTCACATCATGTAATAAGTCCGTGCTGCATGTTCCAATACGTTCCTCTGTCTCTTGCTTGTGGCAAGGAGAAGAGATTATACAGCCTTCGGGCAGATACATATATGCTTTAACTCGGAATTCATTAGAGGAATAGGTCACTTGATACAGCAAGAAAAATCAGCCTCTTTCATGGTCAATAGATGTGGATATGACAAGTTATATGCATGGAATACCATGTAGCATGTGTCAAAAATCTGATCCCATACCTCTCGTTCTAGCTAACTGTCCACGTGTCACAAATTCGTTTATTGGCTCCATATGTTTTATAATGAATCTGAGACAGGTGCGACTGCCCGAATTCTTAGACCTGTAAATTACTCAAGTGTGCATAAAAGAAAGGAAGAAAACCATGATGAACGCTCCACATCCGATTGACCAATTCAAGAAATTCAAATACGAAATTACCAGATTCATGATGATTTATAAATTTGCTCTCGATCAGATGGAAACCAAAATTGAAGTTTTAAAGGAAGAGTTTCAGTCCTTGCATGATTACAGCCCGATTGAGCATACGAAATCCAGATTGAAGTCTCCTGAAAGTATCATGAATAAGATGTTTCGCAAAAATCACGAGCTGACCTTCGAAAGCATCAAGAAAAATATCAAGGACATTGCCGGCGTTCGTATCACATGCTCATTTATCTCGGACATCTATCGGATCAAGGATATGCTGTGCAATCAGAGTGATCTGCGTGTGCTTGAAGTGAAGGATTATATCCAGAATCCGAAACCCAATGGATATCAAAGCTTGCACCTTTTGGTGGATGTGCCTGTTTATATGTCCAATGGTGAAGAGCGGGCCTGCGTTGAGATTCAGATCCGTACTATTGCCATGGATTTTTGGGCGAGCCTTGAGCATAAAATCTTTTATAAATACAATAAGGACGTTCCTGAACGTCTCACCAAGGAACTGAAAAGTGCAGCAGATTCCGCCAATGCCCTTGATCAACAGATGGAGAGACTTCACCGGGAGATTCAAGAGATCAAGGATGCAGAGAATGAACGGGATGAAGAGGAGCTGCGCCGCATTATCATTAACAATCAGCAGTTTACACTGCCATCCAACCTGCTTCGGCTGCTTGGAGATGGAGAACACTAAGTAAACAGGAAACATCGTAAGGAAAGGAATAAGTTTAATCCCTATGAATAGTTCATCAGCATCCTTAAATCATCAATCATCATCACGTGTGCGTATGGCCTTAATATTGGGGACACTGTCTGCCTTCGGTCCGTTGTCTCTGGATATGTATCTGCCCGCACTGCCTACACTTGCTGAGGATTTCAATTCCTCTCCTTCGTATGCACAGCTCAGTTTAACAGCCTGTATGGTCGGGCTTGCTGCAGGGCAGCTCCTGGCAGGTCCCCTTAGTGATGTACGAGGACGTCGTACGCCGCTTATTGCAGGACTTGTGCTATATACGATTGCTTCCATACTATGTCTGGTGAGTCCGACAATGGGTTCTTTTGTTGTGCTGCGTTTTATTCAGGGGGCTGCGGGTGCAGCCGGAATTGTTATATCCCGGGCAGTGGTAAGAGATGTGTATTCGGGTCCGGAGTTAACCCGGTTCTTCTCCTTGCTGATGCTTATTAACGGGGTAGCGCCTATCGCAGCACCGATTATCGGTGGGCAGCTCCTCGCTTATACTTCATGGCGTGGTGTCTTTATCTTATTGAGTCTTATTGGGGTGCTTACGTTACTGGCCGTTATTTTTGGGCTTGGAGAGACACTGCCGTCCGAACGACGATCCAGCGGAGGCTTGAAGCAGACTCTGGTCACATTCCGGCAGATCGCATCGGACCGTCTGTTCATGGGATATGCATTGACTCAAGGATTTGTAGCAGCGGGAATGTTCGCGTACATATCGGGTTCACCGTTTGTACTGCAAAAAATTTACGGCGTCTCTCCGCAAATGTTCAGTATCTGCTTTGCCGTTAATGGTCTCGGAATCATTCTGGCAAGCCAGATTGCCGGGAGATTGGCGGGTAAAGTGTCCGAAACGCGTTTGCTCATAGCCGGCCTCGTTGCAGCTGCTGTGGGAGGCACATCTCTGCTCATTGCCATCCTATTGGGAGGCAATCTGAACTCCATCTTGGTTCCGTTATTTCTTGTCGTTTCCAGTGTGGGTCTCGTCAACACGGCTTCCTTCGCGCTGGCCATGGCCAACCAGGAGAAGTCAGCTGGCAGTGCCTCTGCACTTATAGGGGTCATGACATTCCTGTTTGGCGGGATCGTAGCTCCGCTCGTCGGTTTGGGAGGAGAGGGAACCGCGGTACCAATGGGGGTCGTTATCGCATGTGCCGACCTTGGGGCGTTACTGCTCTATCTGGTTATGGTCGGTAAGCGTGGGCACCGTCAGCAGACCCGTTAATCATATGAATATATCAAAATATCAAAGCGCCCCATTCGAAGCTCTATACTTCGGGTGGGGCGCCTTGTGTTTAGCAAAGAGCGAACAGGATTTGCGTATTGAGCAAAATGCCAGGGGTCAGGAACGGATAGAAGTAACCGACCACAAAACCAAAGATATTAGTGACAGGCCACATGAGAAAGACGTCATTGTATGTGAATACAAGGGACCACCGGTTGTAACAGAAATTCGGCAGTACACGCTGATTCTGATCCCTTGGGGCGGTTACGCCTGTTTGGGCGAATTGCACAGCCTGGGTCAAATTCTGTGGTTGCTGCTGGATAAACAACGGCAGGAGCCCGGGGCTGCTTTTGATCAGATTGTATAGAAATACCATCTCCGCTGGTGGCTGCCCAACCGGACGTGGATAGGCGCCTAACAGGGTAGGCAGATTGCCTTGCGACAACTGCGCGGGAACGCCTGGAACCGTACCTTGGCCTCCTCCTGGAAAGAACGGCGGCTGTCCGCCGGTGCTTCCACCTGGAAAGTATGGGGGAAAAGATCCCTGTCCTCCGGGAATTCCTTGGATGGGCTGCCCTCCCTGGCTGCCACCCGGGAATAATGGAGGAAACTGTACAGAGCGGTCTTCACCGTAACCTGCATGGGTATGATTGATGTAATCCATCTACGAACATCCTTCCTGTCGTCGTATTCTGAAAACATCATATGGCGGCATTCGCCCAAAGGTGAATGGATTTGGAGATAGCGGTCGTTGAAAAGTAAAATCGGATTGACAACTCAGTTGATAACAATTATCATTGTCAATGGAAATGGACAAGTACATACAGGGAACATATACAGGAAAGTATAGGGCCCCATTTTAAATTTTCCATACCAGCTCATATTGAGGTGTTCATCATGAAAGGGGATAATCACGTGCTGAAAAGAAATAAAAAAGGAATCATGCTGCTAATCACGATTATGGTCATGTCATTGTGGCTGGCTGCATGCGGAACGAAGTCGGCCGATAATGGAACTGCAGCAGGAGAGACCAATACAACAACGGAGACTGAGACACAGACAGAAGCTCCAACAGAACGTACGGTAAAAGATGCTCAGGGTCATGATGTGACGATTCCAGCTAATCCGCAGCGCATTATTGCTTCCTATCTGGAAGATCATCTGGTAACACTTGGCGTTAAGCCGGCTGCACAATGGTCAGTCCGTGATGGCAGCAGTGTACAGGCTTATCTTCAAGAAGATCTGAACGGAATTCCTACAATTGCAAGCGAACTTCCATTTGAAGCTGTTGCCAGCTTCTCGCCGGACCTGATCATTATGGGTTCTGAAAGTACTGTAGAAGGGGAGAAGTACGAACAATACAATAAAATTGCCCCAACTTATGTACTTGGTGATGATGTGAACAAGGATTGGCGTCAGGCTCTTTTGAAAATAGGCGAGCTGTTGAACAAATCTGATGTAGCTCAAAAAGCTCTTGACGATTACGATGCAAAAGCAAAAGAAATTAAGGAAAAAGTGGCTGCCGCAACAGGTGGTACAAAAACTGCAGCAGCATTGTGGCTTTTCAATAACAAGTTTTATGTTGTTAGTAATAATGTCTCCAGTGGTGAAGTCATGTACAATGAACTCGGACTGCAACAGCCTGAAGTTGTGAAGGAAATATCGGCAAAAGCAACAGGGAACTGGTCCGAGGTTTCCTTGGAAAGAATCGCAGATATGAATGCTGACTATCTTTTCCTGGTTAACAGTGATAAGGGAACAGGGGCAGAAGCGTTGAAAGATGCAGTGTGGCAAAGTATTCCTGCTGTGAAAAACGGAGAAGTATACGAGTTTGAGAGCACGAGCAGCTGGTTGTATAGCGGAGTGCAGGCAAATACTCGAATTCTGGAAGATATCCAGAAAAGTATTGTTAAATAAATGAATGGCATAATGATGTGTGCTGCACATCATCGTACAACTCTCTGGTGTGCATGGGCATCAGGGAGTTTTTTGTTTTTTTAGTATGACCCGATATATACTTACGAAGTAACTGTGTCCGTAAGGGGAACCATCCGTTCCCGATTAAGAAAGGGGATAGGTCTATGATGTATACATTGAATCCAAATGATCTGACGAGCAGAGATAATTATAAACTGATGAGCGGTTCGGTAGTGCCGCGACCGATTGCTTTTGTCACAACCCTCTCAGAAGACGGCAGCGTCGTGAATGCAGCCCCGTTCAGTTTCTTTAATGTCGTTAGCTCCGATCCGCCGTTGTTGTCCATTTCCATTAACCGTAAGGATGGAGTGATGAAAGATACCGCCCGCAATGCAATTGCAGGGCAAGAGCTAGTCGTACATATCTGCGATGAATCAATCGTTAACGAAGTGAATGAGACAGCAGCACTGCTCGAGCCGCATGAGAGCGAGCTGGAGCGAACCAATCTAACGACGGTACCAAGTTCAGTTGTGGCGGTGCCCGGAATACAGGAAGCACTGATCCGCATGGAATGCCGTCTGTATCAGCATATACCGGTGTCTAATGACGTAGGAAAACCTGTAACGGATTTGCTTCTCGTTCGCATCGTACAGTATCACTTTAATGAAAAAGTGTATGACCCCGCTCATCACTACATTTTGATGGATCACCTTCAACCCGTAAGCCGGCTTGCGGGCAATGATTACGCTAAACTTGGTGAGCGATTTACGGTAGTTCGGCCTGTATAAGGTCATTTACTTGATCATTTACTTGTTATCTTTTCATATGAGATCCCAATGCTAATTAACTAAATTGATGAATCAAGACGGACTACCTGTTCGAACATACAGGTCTTGTCCGTCTTTCCTTGTTTGCTGAACATAAACTCATTCTGGCGTGAATAGACTTGTACTATTCTGATGTGTTACTGGATTGTATTATAGGCCCCTGCTAGTCATCATAAATGAAGAATGAAATGTCAATCTGATAGAAGAGGAGCTTGGATATGGGTTATCGCAGCCTTGCCTACCTCATTGGCCAATATCCACGGTTCATCATGATCAGCTGGGTTTTTATTATCGGGGTATCAGCCGTATGGGCATGGAACCTGCCCGGTGTTCTTCAGGATCATGGGTTGAAACAGATTCATGGAGATGCACATCATATTGAGCGTATTCTCAAGGAAGAATTCGGAATTCCGGATGATCCGATTATTGTCGTTTATGAAAAGCAGACAGGCACCTCTCCAGCAGAATTTCGGAGTTGGGTCAGCAGGCATTTACAGGAGGTACGCTCTCTTCCCAATCTTTCAACCATAATCTCTCCGCTTGAGGATGGAAGAAGTGCAATGATGCGGGATGGTACGGCATATGCACTCCTAGAATTTAATGTTCCAGCGCACCGGATGAATACTCCCATTGAGCAGCTTCGTTCCCTGAATACATCAGGTGATCAAGGAGCTATTCATTTAACCGGCAAGCCTGTAGTTCAGCAGGATGTGAATCAATTGAGCTTTCGAGATCTGGAGCGTGCGGAAATCGTTGGCTTACCGATTGCTTTGTTAATTCTATGTTTTGCCTTTCGAGGTCTATATGCGGCTCTTGTTGCTGTAATTATGGGTGTCGTCGGTGTGGTCACAGCAATGGGGATGACCTCTCTCATGGGGCATTACGTGGAACTTTCGAATTTTGTTATTAATGTCATACCGATGGTGGGAATGGCGTTAAGCATCGATTTTGCGCTGATCATTCTAAGCAGATTCAGGGATGAGATGCAGCTGTATCCGCATGATCATGGGCATAGTTCGTATGAGATTATCCAGAGGACACTGCGTACAGCCGGAAGGGCTGTTTTGTTTTCTGCTGCTTGTGTGCTGCTGGGCCTGTTGTCGCTGATCTGGATCAGACTTCCCATGTTTCTGAGTGTCTCGCTTGGTGCCATGACGGTCCTGATGATATCCGTGTTAATCAATGTGACCTTGCTGCCAGCCATTCTTACACTCTATGCCGAGCAGATCTTTAAACGAAAAAAGCATTTTTCAATTCGTACGCCGCCGCGTAAACCCTCCATATGGCTTAAGTGGTTTGGCACAGTGATGAAACGACCGATACGGATGACCTTGTTGGGTACAGGCATTCTGCTGTTCTGTGTGCTTCCGGTTAGGCAGTTGGAGATGGCGATTCCGGACGCAACCTCATTGCCAGCAACCATAGAATCCAGACAAGCTGCTGAGAGGATACAGCAGGTTTTCGCTCAAAAGGACATCGCTTCCGTTGACATCCTCATCGGAGGAACCGGAGAGAGTTTAACCGCATTACACTGGAACACGGCACTTCGAAAGGTAAGGGAATTGCAAAAGGATGAGGATGTCCTTCAGATTGAATCCGTCTGGGGAACGGATCAGAAGTACATGCCTGGACAGTACAGAACATCGCCGATTGGAGGCGCGAGCAGCGAGCTGATCTTGCACGATTTGCTTCTCTCCTCATACGTATCTGAGGATGCTATTCGGATGGTGGTGACCATCAAGGGAGCACCAGGATCGGAACAAGCTGCAGACTGGCTGAACATGATGAATGAACGGGACGCGCAACAAGGCGCTGAGGGGATACCTATTCGTTATGGCGGAGAAGCTGCTTCCCAAGTTGAGATTATGCAGGAAATTTTGGGACAGCTGCCCAAGGTGCTGGTTTTCGTAATCGTATCTAATTACATGGTACTGCTGACGGCATTTCGTTCGCTGTTGATTCCAATCAAAGCAATCCTGATGAATATACTCAGCCTGACAGCTTCTTTTGGAGTCTTGGTGCTGGTCTTCAATCAGGGTCATCTGGGGATGGAGCCCTCGGCGATTGCCATCATGATTCCGGTGTTTATCGCTGGACTTGTCTTCGGCATTTCAATGGACTATGGCGTATTTATGCTCAGCCGGATCCAGGAGTTGTATCGTCTGACAGGAGACAGTGACCGGTCGGTCATGCAGGGACTTGCATCAACGGGTCGACTGATTACATCGGCGGCTGCCATTCTGCTTGCTGTGACAATACCGTTTGCCTTTGGAGATGTGGAAGGAGTGAAGCAGCTTGGTGTCGGCATTACTGCTGCAGTGCTCATTGATGTCACCATCATTCGTTTGCTGCTTGTGCCAGCACTAATGAAGCTGATGGGAAAATGGAATTGGTGGCTCCCAGGACAAAAAACATAACGCTTGATCAGCATGGATCTGATTGCCCAGCGTGCAAAATGTTCCTATAAGGTAGCCATCATATGATAAAGGGAGATTCCTGAAGTCTGCATCGCCGGCCTGGGGAATGTCTCTTTTTTTCATAAGAATAGCAGGGTTTCGGGGTAATCCGGCATGAATATTAAATTCATGGGCCATGGGCTTACACTATAATGTACTGGAAAATAGTACAGATGTTGATCAATTTAGTTCATCTAATATGTTTTATTTCATATGGATTGGTGCAGCGAATGAACAAGGAGGTATACCATTAATGACTCAGATTGAATCTTATCTGCAACAACAGACGACTGAGCGCGGACGTTATGTATATCAGGCAGGACAGCCTCTGGAACAATGGAGTGAACAGCTGCGTTCAAGTATACGTGCACGACTTGGTGGTTTTCCGGCTGATAATGCAGAGCCAAATGCTGTCGTGCTGGAGCGTATTGCTTGCGAGGGTTACGTGAGGGAACGCGTGGAAATAACGACCTATGCAGGCTTGCGAATGCCAATATACGTATTGATTCCTAATGAGTTAAGTAATACAAATACACCTGTGCCTGCCATGATTGCCTGTCATGGCCATGGTTATGGGAGCCGGGAGATAAGCGGCATGGAGCCTGACGGTTCACCGCGAGCGGCATCACCGGGACTGCATAAGGATTTTGCCGTATCCCTGGTACAGCGAGGGTACATGGTTGCCGCTCCGGAACTGCTCGGATTCGGTGATCGAAGACTGGAAGAGGATAAGGATGAACCGCCAGGAATCAGTTCCTGCACGAAGATTGCAGTTCATCTGCTCATGGCCGGACAGACTCTGGCCGGGCATCGTGTCTACGAGACGATGAGGGTGCTCGATTATTTGTCTACCCGCCCTGAAGTTGATGCAGAGAGGATTGGAATCATGGGCATCTCGGGTGGAGGGCTGGTTGCTGCCTTTACTGCCGCGCTGGATGCAAGATTCCAGGCTGCGGTAATCAGCGGATACGCCAATACCTTTCAAGCAAGTATTTTGGACAGGAATCACTGTCTTGATAATTACATTCCAGGTATCTTGCGGGAAGCGGAGATGCCCGATATTATTGGTCTGATCGTGCCAAGACCATTATTCATTGAAGCAGGAAGAGATGACCGGGTATTTCCACAGACCGCGGCGAGAGAAGCTTTCACCAGGTTGGAGGAGATCTATGCACAAGAGAGTGCACTGGATGTTCTGGGTGCCGACTTCTTTGCAGGCGGGCATGAAATTAGTGGTGCCAAAGCGTATGATTGGCTGGAAAGGTTTTTATAATTTACCGCGTTACTGAAGCTGAAAACAACCCCGTAACAACACGCCTCTGGTGCGTGTGCTGCGGGGTTGCTTTTGATTTTTCTAATAGGAATTGAAGTAGTCTTCATCATTCCATCATTCCATCATATCCTTGGCCTCATGGTTGGCTTTTTTACCTTTGAGCAGCGGTTCAAGTTCGTCCTGTACGCTCTGTTCCCAGAGTGGAACGTCTGTCCGATATGCTGCGCGTGCATTCAGATGCCCGGCAACCGGAGCGGTAATAAAGACAAACACAATGCCAAGAAGTACGCGTGCACTAATGTAGTTGTCGAAGTACCAGAAGAAGAAAAATGTTCCGATGAGTACGCAAAACACACCGAGTGTTGTACTTTTAGTCGCGGCATGCGCACGCAGGTAAACGTCTGGTAATCGTATGAGTCCAAAGGCGCTAAGTGCACTCAGTAGAGCTCCGCACAGAACGATCAGACCGATAGCAATTTCAGCGGTTCCATTAACGATCTCCTTCATTTTTGAATACCGCCCCCCGTTCAATATAACGTGCGAATGCAACTGTACTTAGAAAAGCAAGAATACCAATCAGCAGAATGATATCCAGATAGGCCTGCGTGTGAAGCATCATGGACAGCACAGCTACAATGGCGATGACGTTAATGCCGATGGTATCCAGTGCCGTAATCCGGTCAGCCATGGAAGGACCGCGCAGCACACGGTACAAGCAACCCAGGATGGCCAAGGACAGTACAAGCAGGGATATAAATAACATTGAGGATAGCATTATCGCGTCACCTCCATAATGGCTTTTTCGAATGTATTTTTGATATCATCCCTCATTTTCTGTTCATCCTTGATATCCAGTGCATGGATGAACAGCTTCCGTTGATTCCCGGATATCTCAAGAGGTAACGATCCCGGTGTCAGCGAGATGAGCAGGCATAAAAAGGTAACCTCCCAGTCGGAGGACAATTGAGTCCGGTAGGTGAATATGCCAGGACGAATTTCAAGCCTGGGCTTGATAATCTGGCGAATGACCTCAATACTGGCTCGTATTAATTCCTTGAACAGCAGATAGAGCAGCTTCATGATGGCCCAGACTCGAACGATATAGAAGCGCTGGGGGAAGAACCGCCGCATACTCCCGATTAACAGCAGACCGAGCAGGTAACCAATAAGAAAACCAACGCCATTCCATGCATTATTCAGAAACATCCACACAAAGGCAATGATAAGATTCAGTATGATCTGAAAGGCCATAAGCATCTACTCCTTCAATACTGCATCAATATAAATATTGGGATGCAGTAGAATGTCGCCTGCCCGGGAGGTTAGCTGAAACATTCCTTCAGCCCCCAAGCCCATGACGATAATAAATATGAACAGGATGCCGGCAGGGATTAAGAGTCCGTTTACCGCATAAGGCCGTCTAACGACACCTGCTGGCGGTTCGCCCCAGAAAGCCTGAATGAAAATACGCAGGACCGAGTAGAGCATCAGCAGACTGGAGAGCACCGCAATTCCCGTAAGACCATATAGACCGGCCTGCAAGCCACCCTCGAAGAGCAGCAGCTTACCCGGGAAACCACTGAATGGAGGAATACCTGCCAGTGCAAGTGCGCTGATGAAGAACATCCATCCAAGCAGCGGATAACGATGGAGCAATCCACCCATGTTTTCAAGTTTGGACGTACCCGCAACGGCGATCAGGGCACCTCCCAGCAAGAAGAGCAGCGTTTTGATCAACATATCATGCAGCATGTAGAAGAGCAGCCCTTCCAGAGCCTGACGACTTGCAGCAGCCATGCCGAAGGCCACAAACCCGACACCTGCAACCACGTTATAGACCAAAATTTTGTTCACATCACGATAGGAAATGGCGCCAATAACCCCGAGGATCATGGTTGCGCCAGCCATCCAGCCGATTAGGGCATTGAAGAAATCCGGATCATGATAAAAAATGAGCGTGAATGTGCGCACAATCGCATACAGCCCTACTTTGGTCAGCAATCCCGCGAACAAAGCCGTTACCACTGCAGGGGGAGCTGCATAGGAGCCTGATAGCCAGAAGAAGAGGAACAGGCCGGCTTTGATGCTGAATACAATGAGAAACAGGACAGCAATCAGTGTAATTACACCACTCTGACCCACCTCGGCAATCCGATTAGACAAGTCCGCCATATTCAGAGTGCCTGTTACCGAATAGAGGAAGCCGATGGAGGCGACAAACAAAGCGGAAGAAACGATGTTGATCAGGACATACTTGATCGTTTCACGAAGCTGTCTTTCCGTCCCTCCCAGCACAATTAGCGCATAGGAAGAGATCAGCATCAGTTCAAAACAGACAAAGAGGTTAAACAGGTCGCCTGTCAGAAAAGAACCGTTCACGCCTGCAATCAGAAAGTGAAAGAAGACGTAGAAATGATGTTCCTCCCTCTCTTGGTTAATGCTTCGGAAAGCATACAGCAGACATGCCAGAGCAATGATGGAAGCAGCCACTACGAGCAGCGCAGATACCATATCAGCTACCAGAACAATACCGTATGGCGGGGCCCAGCCGCCCATATTAAGGGTCTGTACGCCCGAGCTGGCAACCTGTGTAATTAATACGGTTGATGCAGCGGCAGTCAACAGCGTCCCAATGACACTGACGATGCGCTGAATGCGGACTTTACGGAAAAACAGTATGGTAATAACACCTGTGATCAGCGGCAGCAGCAAAGGCAGAACCACAAGATTATTCATATGGACGCCCCCTTACTTCTTCCATGTCGTCCGTTCTCAATTTTAGATATGAGCGATAGGACAGAACAAAGAAGAAAGCGGTTAGCCCGAAATTGATGACAATGGAGGTCAAAATCAGCGCTTGAGGCAGCGGATCGACATAGCTTTCTGCCTTTTCTCCCAGCAACGGAGGAGCACCTGTCTTAAGACGTGACATCGTAATCAGCAGCAGATGCACCCCATGCGTGAGGATGGACATGCCTAATACGATTCGGAGCAGGCTCCGTGACAAGATTAAAAAGACGGCGACGGCAAACAGTATGCCAACGGCAACGCACATCAATATTTCCATATCAGCGATCCTCCCCGATCTGTAGAATGATGGTCATGGTGACACCAAGGACAGCGATATACACGCCGAGATCGAACAGCATCGCGGTAGCAAGCTCGGTCTCTCCCAGCAAAGGAAGTTCGAAATAACCGAAGGTCTGGCTGAGGAAGGGAGCCCCGAACAAAAAGGAGCCGGCCCCCGTCAGCAGGGCAATAGCCAATCCAACAGCCGTCAACGTACGAAAATCAATGGGCAGCGCCTTGCGTACCGTATCCGTACTGAATGCAAGAGCAATCAAGACCAGTGCAGCGGCCGTGACCAATCCACCAATGAAACCGCCACCAGGGTTATGATGTCCCGCGAAGAACAAATGCAGCGCAAACGTCAGAATGATAAAGACGACTACCTTGGTTGTCGTTTGCAGCAGCACATCGTTACTCTGTAAGGGAACGGTATCCCATGTGGAGGAGCTGCGTTCCTGATTGCCATATTTTTTCGTATTATCCGCTTCTTCATCCAGATTATCGTTATCTTTGGTTTCTTCTTTTTTGCGGAATTTCAATCGCGCTCCGAGATCCTTGGCTTCAAGATTCAGATTAATCATGGAATAAATGGATAGTGAGGCAACTCCCAGTACCATAATTTCCAGTATCGTATCAAAGCCGCGGAAGTCTACAAGCAGTACATTGACGACGTTCTTGCCGCCAGC
Source organism: Paenibacillus sp. 7516 (assembly GCF_002272715.1). NCBI lineage: Bacteria > Bacillati > Bacillota > Bacilli > Caryophanales > Paenibacillaceae > Paenibacillus > Paenibacillus sp. 7516. The sequence continues at coordinate 660,979 of NZ_NPBI01000006.1, read as the reverse complement.
AAGGTCATAGCTCTCCTGAATGAAGAAATTGGAGATACTCTCCAGCGAAGCAGTTCCGCTTGCGGCAAGAGCTACGAAAGTCATTACAATACCCACCGCAATCGCAACAATCATGTTCACGCTGAGATACCTGCGGCTGGACCGTCCACGTTGAAGCTCAGGCAGATGGTAGAAGCACAGCAGGAACAGCGCAACCGATACGGTCTCCACAATCATCTGGGTCAATGCCAGGTCGGGAGCTCGGAACAATACGAATAGCAGCGTGACCAGATACCCGACAGCACCCGTCATAATGACCGCAGAGAGTCTGTTTTTCGCAAAAGGTATGGAGACTGCAGCAGCAATCAGGGCGACAAGCAGGACTGCTTCATAGAATGAGAAGGGAGCATGCCCCTTGAAATTCCAGGTAATATTTTCGCCTGAGCGGAAAAAGGCATATCCGAGCAGTGCAACGGTGAACGAGAAGATATACACCAGATAATTGCGGACAGATCCATTCATGTAAGCTTCCGTCCATTTGCGAGCATAATGCTGCACATTATCCAGAATGACGTGATACATATTGTTAATGGTCAGGCCCTGCGGGTAATGTTCATACACATTTCTCCAGCGAGGTAACCGTTTATACAACGTGATACCAAGAATAATGACACCGATCGTCATGATTAATTCCGGTGTTATTCCGTGCCATAAGGAGAAGTGAACGTCAAAATGCTCGTTTCCGTCCAGCAGCGCTGGAAGCACGGAGGCCATCGCCGGCTCAATAAGCGATCCAGCCAGCAGATCCGGGAAAAGTCCGAATGTAATGACAAGTACACCCAGGATTACCGGGGGAATAAGCATACCCACCGGAGCTTCATGCAGCTTCTCCGCCGGAAGCTCCGTGCGGCGGTTACCGAGGAACGTTTTGAACACGATGATCAGCGCATAGATTAAAGTAAATACACTGGCGAGCCAAGCGAGTATAGGCAGTAGGATGCTCCACGAACCAAGTCCGAAGATGCGCAGATGTGTCACTTCAACCATGGCTTGGAAGAATAGCTCTTTACTCAAGAAACCATTGAAAGGCGGAATACCCGCCATGGCAAGTGCTCCCACAAGCGCAACTGTGAATGTGAAAGGCATAAAGGAAGCCAGACCTCCGAGCTTGCGAATATCGCGGGTCCCCGTTTCATGATCGACAATGCCGACGACCATAAACAGCGCTGCCTTGAAGGTTGCGTGATTGAAGAGATGAAGCAGGGCAGCTGTGATTGCAACTGTATAGACGGCAGAAGACTCGCCATAACCGAAGTAGAGTGCAGCGGAGCCGACACCGAGCAGGGACATGATCAATCCAAGTTGCGAGATCGTGGAATAAGCGAGAATTGCCTTAAGGTCGTTCTTTTTTACAGCAAGGAACGATCCATAACACAAGGTCAGGAGACCTACGCCAGTGACCAGCCAGAACCAGGTTCCCTCTCCCCCAAAGATGGGGGTGAAGCGGGCTATAACATACAAGCCAGCCTTAACCATTGTGGCCGAATGCAGATATGCACTGACGGGTGTTGGGGCTTCCATCGCATCCGGCAGCCAGATGTGGAAGGGAAACTGGGCGGATTTGGTAAATGCCCCGATCAGGATCAGCACCAGTGCAGGCAAAAATAATGCACTATCCTGAATCTGTCCCCATTCCGTAATGGTAGCACGGATACTAAATGTTCCAGTCATCAAGTACATCATCATGAATCCCGCTAACATGGCGAACCCGCCAAACACGGTTATTAAAAACGACTTCTGTGCGCCTGAAGTGGAAGCCTTGCGTTTGTAATGAAACGCGATCAGCAAGAATGAGGTGATACTTGTAAGTTCCCAGAATCCGTACAATACAATCATGTTATCGGACAGTACAACGCCCAGCATGGCCCCCATAAACATGAGCAAATACAGGTAGAAGCGGTTCAAATCCTCTTTTTTGTCCATGTAGTAGATGGAGTAAAACACCACCAGAACCCCGATCCCGGTAATAAGTAGTGTCAAAAGCAGACTTAAGCCATCCAGATATAGATTAAATCCTATGTCCAGTGACGGAATCCAGGGCACATAGCCGGATATCATATTTCGCTGAGACACGGAAGGTATGAGGCTTGCAAAATAACCGAACAACAGTGCCGGAACAATAAGAACTGGCCACCCCATATGTATTCTACGGAAAAAGCGGTTCAGCATCGTAAGCAAAATCCCCATGGCAAAAGGGAAAATAACAGCAAGATGAAGCAGGCTCAATATTACACCCCCAATTTCTAGTTGAAGTTCTCTCTGTACGACAGACATGCTGAATCATCATCTCATCATTGGATGATATGCTTGCTCTCTATATTCATAACCCAAGTATGTATATACAGAATCGTGACTATTCTTTGAATGGAAGAAACTAGGTTATTCTGACGGAGCAAATGGAATCGAATCATGCACAAGGCATGTATAATAAAACAGGTCATTATTTCCGATAAAGATGAAAACGAATAGGTGACATCGCGTGTGCCCTTTACAGCATGTTTCGTGTTGAAGAAGCAAGATGGTTTCACCGATTATTGGAGGCCAACATGTCTTACAAACTCAGAACGATACTTACCGTGACCTTCGCCATATTGTCCTTGCTGGTGACATTAACGATCGGTTATATTTTTAGTCAAAAATCAGCGGTCGCTGTTGAAACCGAGATCGGTCACTCGCTGACCAGCACGGCTTCTCAAACAACAGACAAGCTGGATCGCTTCATGTGGGCGCGTTCTGGAGAACTGGATCTTCTTGGCCAGATGGCTGCACTTGAAGACCGCTTCGAGCCTGCTAGTATCCAGATGCTGCTGAATCAGCTACAGAATAGCTTTCCCACATTCTCCTGGGTTGGATTCATGGACCCGAAAGGAAAAGTGTTGGCCTCAACGGACGGCATATTGCGCGGTGAAGATTTATCTGAACGGCCTGTGTATCAGGAGGGAATCAAGGGTAAGTTTATTGGAGACGTACATAACGCAGTGCTTCTAGCCAAGCTGCTTCCGAACCCTACAGGAGAACCATTGCAATTTGTCGATATCAGCTTTCCCTTGAAATATAAAAATGGTGAGATTGCTGGCGTACTGGCTGCGCATTTAAGCTGGGAATGGGCTAAAGAAGTGGAAAAAGGCGTTCTCGAGCCTTTGAAATACCGGGAAAAGGACATTGAAATGTTCATTGTAAGCAAGAGAGAGCATACGGTGCTGCTTGGTCCTGACGAATGGGTTGGCAAACCATTGAAATTGTCCGGAATGGAAACAGCGGAGATCAACAAGACGAGTTGGTCTATAGAGAAGTGGGCTGACGGTAAGGAATATGTTACCGGACTCGCATACAGCCAGGGTCATCTGGATTATCCGGGTCTCGGCTGGACTGTTGTCGTTCGCCAGCTCAAATCTACGGCTTTTGCTTCCGTATCCGATATGTTATGGTTCAACGTTTGGGCGGGGCTTGCCGTTACCGTATTGTTTGCGCTCATTGGATGGCTGGTTTCTCGCCTAATCTCTTCGCCAATTACACGATTAACTAAAGTGGCAGACCAACTTCGTGCAGGTAATGAGGTACAGATTCCGGAGAACAGGGGGATTAAGGAGATCGAAGTGTTATGTCGCTCGCTCAGGGGCATGCTAACCGCACTTACCAATAAAGACTCGGAACTGGTTTTTATGCAGAATTTGGCCCATTACGACCAACTGACAGGTTTGCCGAACCGGACAGCGCTTGAAGTTTATCTGGAGGAATCACTTGAGACGGAAAGTACGGATCATACATTGACGTTCCTCTATCTGGATTTGGATGGATTCAAAAGTGTGAATGATACCCTCGGACACCAAACCGGAGACGTCCTGCTTCAAAAAGTGGCCCAGCGTCTGATGGCCCTCAGCCACGACAAGGGAATAACAGTTCGTTTGGGCGGCGATGAATTTCTCATTGTACTCCGTTCCATTGGGGCTAATCCCAAAGAAGAGGCGCAAGCATATGCGGATGAGATTATCCAGAGCTTGAATAAACCATTTATCATTGAATATGAGCGGATCCACATTGGGTGCAGTATCGGCGGTGCCGAGTATCCGACAAACAGCGGCAATCCGAGTGAAATTATTCGTATGGCTGATGAAGCCTTGTATGAATCGAAGCGTTCGGGCAAGAATAAAATGACATTCTATGTGGATTTGAACAAGGAGCAGGATGAGCAGGATACCCAAAACAAATAAGCATTTATAACGGACTGGAGGAAGATCATGTCTGGAAATTATACAACGGTTCCGTACGGTTACGAACCGCCTGCAGCAAGCCGGAAAGGTACACTGATTTTCTATGATTCATTCGAGCATGTGACCAATGAACAACTTGAACGTGCGGCATCCACTTCGGATACACGCGCTTTTACACAGTTGGTACTCTATCCGCTGCATGAGAGCACCGTCAAACGCATGAGCAAGGATGGAGTGCAGCCGTATTATAAGAGAGAGGACCGCCTGCATGAGTGGAAGCGAGATCATACGGAGTTCCGCATTAAGGTGGAGGGACTGGAAGGCAAGAGGAAGAAGTACACACCGATGGATTCGGCTCTGCGTCATCTGACGGCTGAATATCCTGCGCCTCATTTTCTGTATCTTACCTCTGAAATGGCGAATCTGTTTGCATCATTCGACTCGTTCAAGGACTGGATTACGAAACTTCGTCTGCTTATCGATGGCCAGCCAGGTACGCTTCATCCCAAGTTGGAGCAATATGCCCATCGCTGGGAATGGACCGAGTGAGACCAAAAATATTAGATGCAAAAAAAGTTGTACTGCACAACCGAATTCGGTTTGCGGTACAACTTTTTTTGATGTCTCTTGTATTCACTAAACCTCAACTAGGTCAAGGGAAGTCACGGTTTTGTTTTTACCCGTCCGTTTGGCAGCGTATAGACAGGCATCCACCTCTTCAAACAGCTTTTCTTTGGTCAGCCGGGCATTGAAACTTTTGAGTCCCACACTTACGGTGATGGAATTCCCCTCCAGTTCCAAATGGCCCATCAGGGCTATTTTCTGACGAATCTGTTCAACGAGAGCGTAAGCCTGATCGAAGGACTGTTCAAACATAAGCAATGCGAATTCCTCACCTCCATAACGGGCTGCAATATCGCTTGAAGTGATGTTCTCCTGAATGACATGCGAAACTTTCTCCAGAATGATATCGCCCACTCGATGTCCATAGGTGTCATTAATTGATTTGAAATCATCAATATCAATGAGAGCCAAATGAAGGCTCATACCGCTCTTGGCATACTCATATGCTTTATCGTAATAGTCTTTGAAAGAGCTCTGGTTATACAGATTGGTAAGCCCATCGGTTTTGGACTGCTTGGTCATAATGGCATTTCGTACAATCAGTTCCTGTTTGGCTAACATGCTGTCCTTGAGATCATCCAGTACCTCAACACCACTTGTGACAATGACCTGAGCTACATATGTACCGACAATGAGAAAGGCTGGGATGGAGACCATGTCAAAGGAAGTCAGATAGGAACGATAGTCTGAATCAAACAAAACCAAAACATAACCCGTCGTTTGCATTAAACATGCGGTCCAGACCCGTTTTCTGCTAAAAAACAAAACAGACGTAAAGATGGGCAGCAGGCTGATCGCTTGAATAATTCGAATGTCATAATTGACATGAATGATGGTCCAGGCAACAACCGTACTGGCCACAGACATGGCATAGAACGAAAAGGCACTGAAGCGTCGGTCAATCCAGCTGGCAATCAAAATGGAAGCAATACCCGAGGCTGTGGGCCAGATTAGAACATAAATGATGAAATCCTCAGGAGTGCGATCATATTCCAGGAACAGGAAACAGCCGATCTGAACAACGAAATGTGTGATTACAACAACCCAATAAGCATGAAGCATTTTTTTGATCCATTTGGAATGCTTGAATTCATATTCTGTTGGAATATGGTTGCTATCTGTAGACAAAATCTTCATATATCACCGCTGACTGCATCATAATGGTACGACAGATTGACTCTCGTATTAGTTGATTATAAAACAGATTGTGCAAAACGCAAATGTTAATTAAATGGGTGAAAACAAAGTGACATAACGCAGAACCGAGCGAAACTTTTCACAGGGACAAACAAATTTCGGAATGAACCTCATAGACTGAACCAATGCTCCGTCTCATACGATGATTACAATCCTTGATGAAGGAGGTGATCTCTATTCCTCTTGTCGTTCGTTCAACCGTCAACGCAACGGGAGCAATTACGTTTACAGGCAATACACTTGGTTTGAGTCGTTCTGATACGGCAGGGGTACCCGGAACACTGGACAGTATTGGGGCATTCACGACGACCAATACGGCCTTGACTTTTGGGACATATCCAGCAGGTACGACGAATTTGTATCAGAGCAACAGCTCAGCTGCAGTACTCGTCTTTCCTGCAGGCAGTACCGTTTTGTACGCAGAGTTGATCTGGGGCGGAAGCTATATTAATGGCAATGTGAACCTGAGTGCAGCCATCAACAATCCGGTCACATTTATCACCCCTGCAGGGACATCAAGCGTTACTCCTGACCCGGCGACATACAATCAATTCGATCTGGGGAACGGCGCTGCCGGATATGTGCGTTCGGCCAATGTTACAACGCTGGTGCAAAATGGGGGAGCGGGTACATATATCACTGGAGCGGTCGTGGGAACGATCGTTACCAATAATGATGCCACGGCCAACCATGCAGGCTGGACACTAGGAGTCATTTATCAGAATCCGAATCTGCCATTTCGAAACATGTCACTCCGGGCTGGCGGCGTGCTTGTCCAAGCCACTTCAGCACCGGTGGTGACCACACTGACCGGATTTGCGACTCCAATCTCTGGCACGCTCGGAGGAAGAGCGCTGTTCAGTGCGCAGGAAGGAGACGCGAATCGGACTGGAGACCAGGCGTTATTTGGACCAACGTCGGCGACTTCGGTTGCTTTATCGGGGCCCAACAACCTGGCTGCCAACTTTTTTGCATCCCAAATCAACGGAGACACCGGAGCACTTAACACGACTGGAACCTTCGGAACCCGGAACCAGATCAACGGTGCACCAGGCTCCAACATTTCTGGCGGACGACAGGGCTGGGACATAACCAATGTGGATGTGTCAGCCAGACTGATTAACAATCAATCTTCTGCCGTGTTGACGTTAACCACCTCAGGAGATGCATACATCGTCAACGGCAATGCCATTCAGGTCGATATTAACGCACCAAGAATTACCGTATCCAAGGGATCAACGGCAACCGGTGCAATAGCAGGGGATAGCATTCTCTATACGGTTACCGTTGCCAATGCAGGTACGGCCAGCGCCGCCAGTGTGGTGCTATCGGACTCATTACCTGCAGGACTTACTTTTATTCCAGGAAGCGTCACAGTTGCAGGTGTACCCCGTCCAACACTGGATATAACCGCAGGCGTTCCGCTGGGGTCATTAAACCTGTCCAGCAGTATTGTTGTAACCTACCGGGCACTTATCGGACAGGATGCAAGCATCCTGCAGCTTGTGAATTCGGCCAATGCGGCTTTTACGTTTCAGAGTGTGGCAGGAGGTCCGACCATAACTGGCGTAATTCCCTCCAACAACTCGACACTTCCTGTATATTCACCAAACCTGTCCATTGTGAAGTCGGGGAGTACCACCAATGCCACGGTGGGTGACACGGTAACGTACACGCTTCAGGTAAACAACGGAGGGAATGTTGCCGCTAACGTCACATTGACAGATAACATCCCAAGTGGCAGTTCGTATGTAGCAGGCAGCTTCCGCCTGAACGGAAACGTCATTGCAGGTGCCAATCCGGCGACGGGTGTGAATTTGGGCAGCCTTGCTGCAGGCAGCGCGAATACGGTCACCTTTCAAGTGCTTGTCACAAGCTTGCCTACACCGCCAACCCTTGTGGATCAGGCTACCGCTTCATATTCGTTCAACTCACCTGACGGAAGGACCATAACGGGGACGGTCGCATCGAACACCTTGACGATTCCGGTCAGATTACCTAATGTAACCGCGGTTAAATCAGCCTCGGTCAGCGACGTGGCCGTAGGGGAGACATTCACTTACACCGTAGTGAGCAATAACGGAGGTATTCAACCGATTAGCAATGCCATTCTTACTGATGCTCTCCCTGCGGGAACTGCATTTGTTCCCGGGAGTGTGACTGTAAGAGGAACCGTTGTACCGTCGGCTAATCCAAGCAGCGGCATCTCTATTGGAACGCTGACTGCCGGAAGTTCTGCGACGGTGACGTTCCAGGTTATTGTTCAATCCCTGCCCGCATCAGGTTCGCTGCTTAATCGGGCTTCTGTGTCCTATAGTTCAGGTGCCTTTACAGGCATTTCCAACTCCAATTCAATTACTACTCCTGTGTATCAGCCAATCATTGCGATCAACAAGTCGGCGAGTCAAACGAATGCAACGTTGGGAGATCAGCTTGCATATACACTGGTGCTGACAAACAGCGGAAACATTGCAGCTCAAGTTACGGTAACCGATACCATCCCGGCTGGACTAACGTTTGTACCGGATTCCGTAACGGTGAATGGTACTGCGCGTCCGGGAACCAGCCCACTAACCGGTATAACGCTGGGCAGTCTTTCGCCAGGAGCCACGGCAACGGTCGTGTTTCGCGCTACACTGAGTACACTTCCATCTCCGCCAACACTAGAGAATCAGGGTACTGCAACTTATACGTATCAGCTTCCGAGCGGACGCAATCTCTCAGGTGCCAGTCAGTCCAATACGGTTCGCATACCTGCATCTGCCCCCAATATCTCGATTAGCAAAACCGTAAATACACCAGATGCGACCGTAGGTGACATTCTTACCTATACCGTAATTGCAACCAATGCCGGAATTGGTGCGGTTCAAAATCTGGTGATTTCGGATACGCCGACCGGCTCGGAGTTTGTGCCGGGCAGTGTCACCATTAACGGAACAGCTTCCGGAAGTGCAAGTCCGGTCTCAGGCATTGTTGTCGGAACCTTGAACAGCTCAAGTAGCGTCACCGTGACCTATCAGACCAGAGTGACCTCTGTTCCTTCCACAGGATCAGTTACGAACCGTGCCAGCGCAGCCTTTACGTCGGGCAGTTTTAATGGAGTCTCTTCATCGGTTACGGTTAGTACACCCATATTTCAGCCCGTCATTCAAGTGGTGAAATCAGCAAGTACAACCAATCTGACGGTAGGAGATACCTTTAATTACAGCATTCAGATTAACAACTCAGGTAATATCGCGGCTTCGGTTACCTTGACGGATCCGATTTCTGCGGGAGCTGTTTTCAGTACGAACAGTGTCATCATTAATGGTGTACCTACACCAGGTGTAAGTCCGGCAACAGGTATTAGCTTGGGATCCATTGCAGCGAACTCAAGCACAACAGTTACTTTTGTCGCAACGGTCACAAGTTTGCCTGATTCAAGACAGTTGACTAACCAGGCGGTCGCTTCATTCTCCTACACACTTCCAAGTGGAAGGACGATTGCCGGATTCTCGTCATCCAACACCATTACGATTCCTGTCTCTCTGCCCAATGTAACGATTGTTAACAGTGACAATGTAGAATACGGCGTAGTCGGGGATGTCATCAGGTACACATCTGTTATTCGCAACAACGGAACCGTAGCCGTTAACAATGTGGTATATGTCAACCCTCTTCCTCCGAATACCCCATTTGTACCCGGAAGCGTCATTGTGAACGGGACTTCATTCCCGCTCTCCAATCCGACCGCCGGCATTCCAATCGGTACTTTGGCTCCAGGAGCTGAGGTTACCGTAACTTTTGAGGTGACGATTACCATGCCGATCCCTTCGCAGATTAACAATCAGTCGACGGTCAGTTTCACATCCGGTTCATTTTCGGGGTCATCCTCGTCCAATACAACACAGACTCCGGTTATCCAACCGCAGATTTCACTCGTCAAAACGGCCAATACAGTCAATGCTACCGTAGGTGATACGGTTGTATACACGGTGACTGTCAGCAACACGGGCAATTTGCAGGCCAATGTTACGGTCACAGATACAATTCCTGCTGCGACTTCATTTGTAGCCAATAGTGTTGTGGTATCAGGTGTGCCACAGCCTGGAGCGACGCCGGGAACGGGTATTCCGGTAGGTATTGTTGCAGCTGGAGCAACCGCAGTTGTTACGTTTGCTGTGGTCGTGGATACACTTCCTTCTCCGCAGCAGCTCAGCAACTTTGCCACGTCTTCCTTTACCTTTACACCTCCTGACGGACGTACGTTGACAGGAACAGCCACCTCAAATACGCTGACGTTTCCGGTTTCTTCTCCAAATGTTGCTGTCGTTAAAAGTACACCTTCAACTGCGGCTGCCGTAGGTGATACCGTCACTTACTCCATTCAAGTAACGAACAGCGGTATAGCACCGGTAAACAATATTCAGTTTTCGGATCCGATTCCTGCCGGAGCCTCCTTTGTCACAGGCAGTGTGACGGTGAATGGCGTGGCACAACCTGCAGCCAACCCGGCAGGAGGGATATCACTCGGCACACTTGCTCCAGGAACGTCCGCAACCGTAACCTTCAGCATCCGTGTGGATGCGATACCGCCAAGCGGCCAGCTGAATAACCGATCCACAGTCAGTTTCACTTCAGGGGCATTCTCGAGCACAACGTTTTCCAATACGGTGGTCACGCCGGTATTCCAGCCCATTCTCTCTGCAACCAAGACGGCAAGCACACAGAACGCTACCGTAGGTGACACCGTTAGCTACACGGTCACTGTCTCCAACACGGGTAACTATGGGGCCCAGATTAACCTGACGGACAATATCCCGGCGGGAACCATTCTTGTTCCGAACAGTGTCATTGTGAATGGCCAGCCGCTGCCAGCTGCCAATCCAGCTACAGGCATTTCGGCAGGCACTGTCGCTGCCGGTGCGACAACAACCATTACCTTTTCTGTGGTTATCGATACGCTTCCATCTCCACAGCAGCTGGTGAATCAGGCTTCGGTGGCTCTATCCTTCATATTGCCGGACGGTCGGACGATTACAGGCTCTGTTCTGTCCAATGTACTTACCATCACCGTGTCGGCTCCGGATGTCGATGTGGTGAAATCAACGACATCCACAGCGGTATCCGTGGGTGATATTGTGACATACAGCGTAGCAGTGACAAATAACGGAATTGCGACGGTCAATAATGTAGTCTTCACAGACGCGGTTCCGGCAAGCACCGTACTTGCGCCGACCGGTGTATTTGTGGATGGGGTTCTTCGCCCAGGTGCTAACCCTTCAACGGGAATTACCATTGGTTCCATTGCACCTGGTGCTACCGTGACCGTTGTTTTTAGTGTGCAGGTTACATCTCTTCCTACAAGTGCGGTTTTGAACAATCAATCCACGGTCAGCTTTACATCAGGCGCGTTCTCAGCCACCACGTTCTCCAATACGGTTACAACACCGGTGTTCCAGCCGATTCTGACGGCGGTCAAAACCGGAGATCAGGCGATAGCCACGGTAGGGGATACCGTTGTGTACAGCATCGCCATCTCCAATGCCGGGAACTACGGAGCCTCCGTAACGTTGACCGATACGATCCCTGCCGGAACCGAACTTGTACCCAATAGCGTTATCGTCAACGGTGCATCTGTACCGGGTGCCGATCCGGCTTCGGGCATTCCGCTTGGCGTCGTTTCAACAACAACCATGGTCACGTTCTCCGTTGTCATCGTCACTCTTCCGTTGAGCCAATCGATAACGAATCAGGCTTCTGCAACCTTTACGTATACGCTGCCAGACGGAAGAACACTGGGAGGCAGTCTAACATCCAATTCCCTTAATATTCAGGTGTCCGCTCCAGATGTGAGCGTAACGAAGACAACAACGGCGGTAGATGCAGTGGTCGGCGACACGATTGTGTACCAGATGGTTGTGACCAACAACGGAATCGATCCTGTTAACAATGTGGTATTAACCGATCCCATTGATCCAGCCACCACATTTGTCGCTGGAAGTGTTCTGGTGGAAGGTGTTCCGCGTACCTCGGCTAACCCAGCATTGGGTATCGCCATTGGATCACTGGCTCCGGGTGCCTCAGCAGCAATATCCTATGCAGTGCGAGTCAATACGCTGCCTACACCACCTGTTGTGAGCAGTCAGTCTGCCGTAAGTTTCACATCGGGTGTCTTCTCGGGTGCTTCATATTCGATTATCGTAGTAACACCAATTTATCAACCGATCATAGGTGTAACGAAGACGGCCAATACATCCAATGCAACGATCGGCGACACCATTATTTACTCTTTCTCCATCAACAACAGCGGAAATCTGGCTGCCAATCTGACATTGACAGATAACATTCCGGATGGGGCTGTGCTTCTTCCGAACAGTGTCTTGATTGATGGTGTTCCGCAGCCAGGAGCGAACCCGGAAGCAGGCATTGTTGTAGGTACCATACCGCCAGGGGGATCTGTTAATGTGACCGTCACTCTCGAGGTTACTGTGGATTCACTTCCGCAGAATCAACAGCTGGTGAACCAGGCTGTGGCCAATTATACATTCAGTCCGCCGGATGGCCGTCAGTTGACGGGTACCGTATCTTCCAATGTTTTGGTCATTCCCGTATCTTCTCCGGATGTTGTTGTCGTCAAAAGTACTGATGCCATTGATGCTGTTGTCGGTGATGTAATCACCTATACGGTTGTTGTAACCAACAGTGGTATTCAGGTGGTCAATAATGTGGTCATGGTTGACCCTGTGCCGGTCGGAACGGTGTTTGTACCGGGAAGTGTAACGGTGGATGGAGTAGCACGACCAACCGGCAATCCGAATACGGGAATCACGCTAGGATCGATCGCTGCGGGTGCTTCAGTCACGGTTACATTCAGAGTAGAGGTCGTGGTGATATGAGCCAATCCTCCGGTCCGTTGTCCCACTGGCTACAGAATCAGTCCCTGGTTCGGTTCAGCTCGGGTACGACTGAACTGGAACAGGTGGCCTACTCTAATACGGTTGTTACACCATGGGTTGGACCCAGACTTGAAGTAAGAAAGGAAGCCGATGTCACTGTTGCTGCACTGGGACAGTCGCTCACTTACCAGATTGAGATTACGAATTCCGGTAATCGAACCGCCATCGTGTACGTAGTAGATCCGCTCTCGGAAGATACATCACTGCTTCCGAATAGTGTACTTCGTGATGGCATTCCATTACCCGGCGCATCACCTCAGCTTGGGCTGCCTCCTGCAGAGGTTACGCCGGGAGCTACACTGCGCTACCACTTTCAAGTTGCCATCGTGCGATTACCTCCGACATTGAAGCTGCTCAATCAGGCGCAGGTAAACTATGAATTTCTAACACCAGAAGGCAGGACGGTTACAGGCCGGGAATTTTCCAATACGGTTGAGGTCACTCTGGCCTCATCCCGCCTGGAGGTGGCCCTTCAGTCGGACCATATCCCGACCTTTTCAGGGGATATTGTTTTGTACAGTGTCGTTGTGAGCAATCCGGGATTTCTGACAGCTGCAGGTGCCAAGGTGACCATCGCTTTGGCTCGTGGCCTTGTGTTTATTCCCGCAAGTGTTGTAATCAATGGAATGTTCGCCCCCCAGATGACCCCGGATTCTGAAATAGAGATCGGTGACGTTGAGCCCGGAAGTACGGTTACCATTCAATATCGGGTACAGGTTGTTTCGGTAAGAGATGCTGAAAGCATTCCAACTCAGGCGGTGCTGGAGTATACTTCTGCAGGCAAGCAGGAGATCGTGTATTCCAACGAAGTTACACTTGAAGTCATTCAGCCTTTTATTTCGATTCAAAAAAGGGTACATCCGGTAGTTGCCTCAGTCGATGACACCATACGATATGACATAACCATTGCGAATGAAAGCAATTATGCGGTGGATGCCAAGGTATCGGATTCATTGCCAGCCGGGATGACTTTTGTGGAAGGGAGCCTCAGCTGGAATGGAGTCAAGCGGCCCGGGGCCAATCCGGTCAAAGGCGTTAGCCTGGGGACATTGACTGCACGATCTGTCATTAACATTCAATTTGAAGCAAGAATTAATGAACACTTGACTGCGATGTCTGATCCATTCGAGCTGGTTAACCAGGCGCGGCTCTTGTATACGTATCGATTGCCTGATTCGCGTACGGTGCAGCGCATGGCCGCTTCCAACGAAGCAACAGTCTACCTGAAGAGCCCAATGATTAAGGTCCATGTTGAAGTAAACCCCAATTTAGTCGAGCAGGGAGGATCCGTTATTTTTCAGGTCCGGGTCGAGAATACAGGTTCTCTGTCTGCACGTGTACAATTGACAGGCGTTCTTCCACCGGGAGCCAAATGGCGCGGTCAGGCGGAAGGTCAAGTTCAATGGAACATACCCGAATACTCTTCGCCAAGGTATCTGCATCTGGGAGAACTGGCCCCGGGTGCGGAGAAAAATATTTGTTATGTAGCGCAGCTATCGCCAGAGGAGACAGGGACGCTGAATGGTTTCCTGACGGCCCTGTACACCTATGAACTGAACGGACAGAGAAGAAGCGGGGAAGCTCGATCGAACGAGTACACGATTGTGATCGAATACCGTGATGAATAACGTCAATCCACTTACAGTGATGAATTGGGAAATTTGCTCCAAATGACTTCCATGACATTACACGAACGCAAATGAATGGTATACTAATTGAATATGCCCTCGGCAAACAACCCGTGGAATCGGGACGTCGGATTAGCTGTAGAGGAGGCCTCCACATTGGCAAAAGCAAAAGTTGCAAAAAGACCTACCCGGGATGAATTTGAGCTGGAAGAGCTGGGGAATCAATTGGTTGAAGCGTATCATGAGCGTTCGGAAGTGCTGTTGACGGTATGGGGGAAAGAAGAGCAGGTGCAAGGGGTTATTGTTAAGCTGGATTCCCGTACTCGGCTGGTACATGTAGAACACACCGAAGAGGAGTTCATGGCAAAAGTACCTTTTCTCGATATCATGCGGGTGGAATCTCCCCGTTATTAAGTAGTGCAATTTTAAATAATAGGGCATTCGCCCGGTCAAACCCGTTCTTCCTGCATAAGATATCCCATACCTGTTGCAGAGGAGGTACGGTCAATGAGCGAAGTATTAGGTGGAGAAACAAGAGGCTACGGATACGGAGGTTTCACTTCTGTAGGTGCCATTCTGGTTCTGTTCATCCTGTTGGTTATCATCTCCAAAGCGTTCTTGGTATAATTCATTTCTCCAAATGAATGAAGAGAGCTCTGCCATTCCGGCAGAGCTTTCTTTTTTTCTGATTCGCTGCACATCTCATATGAAGAACATAAATTCGTTCATTGGCCGATTAGGTAGATAATCCATGTCAGTCGATCGTTCATTATGATAGAATAGGACCATTCCTAGAGAAAGCATGAGGTGTGTCGAACATGAGTAAAGAGCTAACACAAGCATTGAACCAACAGATGAACTTTGAATTTTATTCTGCCCATGTATACCTCGCGATGGCAGCATACTGTTCCAGTGAAAGTCTGGACGGCTTCGCGAATTTCTTCATTGTACAGGCTGAAGAAGAACGATTCCATGGCATGAAAATATACAAGTTCCTGAATGATCGCGGACAACGCGCGACGCTGGAGGCTTTGCCGGAACCGAAAAATGAGTATACTTCCATGCTGGATGTGTTCGAGCATGGATATGCACATGAACAGCAAAACACGAAAAAATTCTACAACCTGGCTGACCTTGCCTTGAATGAACGCGAACATGCCACAATGTATTTCCTGAAATGGTTCATTGATGAGCAGGTAGAGGAAGAAGCGTTGTTTGACAGCATCATTCAGAAGCTGCGTCGTATTGAAAAAGACAGCAATGCCTTCTACATGCTTGACGCTGAGTTTGGTAAACGTTCATTCACCGCTCCTGCAGAGTGATAGCGAGTGCAAATTAGTCACACGTATTCCACGTTCATGGAGTATACCGTTCTACATATGAAAAGTCTGCCTTTGTGCAGGCTTTTTTGCTGTGTTTTTTGTTCTAAATTAATCAAAGAAGAAACTACTTCTAATCTGAATCTATCAGATCATTCAAAATAGGTTAATGAAACATATGTCAAAAATGATCTATCCTGACGGGCATGATTTTCACTGCAAATCTATCAATTTCGTTTTATTTCATTGGCTAATCTGACAAAAGTGTAACTCGAACGTAGCATTTGAAGCGAGAATGAGGCATGTCCTTTTTGTTAGTATTAGGATTATCGCCAAGGGATGCAATGAGAGATTCGTAGACACCCGGGGAAATACGAGACACAAGGGAGATTTATATTTATGCTACATATTCGCAAGTCATTTATTGCTGCACTCGCCATCTTACTTATGATTCCACTCCTGCTGCCTCAGTCGGTATCCGCGAAGCCAAGTGCTTCAAGCTCTGCTGGAGCAAAAGCGAATGCGAAGATCATATATCTTACGTTTGATGATGGGCCTACAGCCCATACAGGACAACTGCTGGATATCTTGGATCAGTATCATGCCAAAGCGACATTCTTTATGCTCGGACCGGAAATGAAGCAATTTTCAAAAGCAACGAAACGTATAGTTGCGGATGGGCATGGCTTGGGACTTCATGGTGTGACACACGTTCCTAGCAAGTTTTATCAATCGGCATATAGCGGCTTGAAGGAAATGCAGCAGGCGAATGTGACACTGAACAAAGTAGCCGGGGTGAAAACAAGTCTTGTTCGTACACCATACGGCAGTAAGCCTTATCTCAAGTCGTCATACCGTAATGTGTTGCTTGCTCAGGGTGGATTCCATCTCTGGGATTGGAATGTGGATTCTGAAGATTGGAAATACAAGAAAGATCACCAAAAGGTCTACAACAGTGTAATGAAACAGATTCACAACGTGCAAAAGAGCGGTACAACACCGGTTGTACTCATGCATGATCAGGAAGCGACATTAAAAGTACTTCCGCAATTGTTGAAAACATTGAAAGCAGAAGGATACCAGTTCAAAGTATTGACCAAAAAAGTACAGCCGGTTAACTTCTGGAACGATAAACGTTAATCTAGTTACACTTTATGCAACTTTTACTGAAACATAATTCACTGGAAATAAAGACATCGAGGAGGCTATCATCATGAAAAAGCAAAAACGTTGGGTTATCATTCCTGTTACTACTGCTGTGTTACTTGCTCTTGCAGGTTGTGGGGGGCAGGATAACAATACGTCAGAGGCAAGCAACACGCCTATCTCGACTTCAGGAGAGCAAGCTCAATCCGGGAGCGGTGGGGCTGATTTTTCGAACACTTCAGAAGGAAACAACACGGCAGCAGGCTCAGCCAATAATGAAAATAGCTCAGAGGGTACCAGTACATCCGCAGGTGAAGCAACCGGAACACAAGGGCAGTCCAGCATGAACGATATCATTCAGGAAATTCGCAGCCAGTTGAAGATGAAGAATACCGTGCTGCCAACTTCATTCGCCCTGGATAAAGGAAAACATCTGGCAGCAGCTATTCCTGTCAATTCGTCAGATGCCTTCAAAGTGAATTTCTATTCCGTGGATCAGTCCATTCCGGTCAATGATGCTTCGTTGACGTCTTCCAACAACACACCAGATGTGCTCGCATCCTATGAAGTGAAAACCTATAAGGACCCGGATAGTTCAGGGATTTTCCCGGATACGGATCTGGACAACATTCCCGATGATATGTCAGTTGATCTTGGACATGGAATCAAAGGCATGGCCGAAGGTGCCGCAGGGAGTCAGTATCTAACCTGGAAGGAAGGCAGATGGACGCTGCAAATCCGATCGGTTTCCGAGGACAAGATGAACAACCCGGGGATTGCCAAGAAAATGGTCGAGTACCTTGAATCACATACACTGCCTGCTCCGAAGGACAAAGGCTTCGTAAACGTGGAATATCCGAGTGGCGGGAAAACGGTGGATGTCACGATCTCATGGCAGGAAGGCAAACAAATCCATCAGCTGCAAACGAACCAGGTGCCGAATGACGCATTAGGTATGGTTGCATCGGTCAAATAAATATATGTAAATGAAATAGCTTGGCTGGGAGTGGAAGCTCCTGACCAAGCTATTATTTGTGTCGTAATGGGTTGAAGCGGTACTTTCATTTGAACCAGCCCTTTTCCTTGGAACGGGTGATGGCTTCAATCCGATTGCTTGCATTTAATTTGTTCAAAATGATGGAGATATAGTTGCGCACCGTACCGGTTGTAATAAAGAGGTGTTTGGCAATTTCCTTCGTGTTCTTGCCATCAGCCATGAGACCGAGAACGGCATTCTCTCGTTCTGTAAGCGGATTTTCCTCTACATAAGCCTCGTCAACCAGATCGGGGGCGAAGATCCGGCGTCCGTTCATGACCTGGCGTATAGCTTCAGCCAATTCCTCGATCGGACTATCCTTTAACAGGTAACCTCTCACTCCGCCTTTTAGTGCACGTTCGAAATACCCTGTCCGAGCAAAGGTTGTTAAGATAATAACCTTGCAGTTCATACCTTTCAATTCCTCTGCAGCTTCCAGCCCACTTTTGATAGGCATTTCAATGTCCATTAGGCATATATCTGGTGCATGCTGCTGGACGAGTTCGAGAGCCTCCTGCCCGTTGCTTGCCCGGCCAACCACTTCCATGTCTTCTTCCAAATTAAGCAGGGAGGAGAGGGCACCCAGCATCATGCGTTGGTCTTCGGCGATGACGATTCTGATCATGTTTATTCCTCCTTGATTGGTTTACGAACCAGCTTCGGTACCTGAATAATAAGCTGCGTTCCGTCTATGTTTGTTCCAGAGCGAATATCCAGACAACCATTAACAAATTCCAGCCGTTCTTTCATGCCAAGAATTCCTGTACCGCGGCGTTCTTTGTTATTACTGTGTTCCAATCCAATTCCGTTGTCATGAACAGTCAATATGTTATCGGAAGGTGTCTCTATCAGGCTGATGGTACAAATTGTTGCCTGGCTATGCTTGACCACATTCGTAACGGCCTCTTTCAGACACATCCCCATCACATTTTCGTTAAGCTGAGAGGTGTCCTGCAGCTTGGGGTTGCCATCCAGCTTGAACTCGATCGCAGCAGCTTTCAGGATCTGCTCGGCACGGTGCAATTCATCAACCAGCTGTGTTCCGCGCATGGTAGTAACCATTTCCCTAACTTCCTTGAGTGCTGTGCTTGCCGTTTGACGCAAGTCGTTCAGCTCCAGCTCGGCCTGCTCGGGATTGACACGAAGCAGGCGTTTCGCCAGATCGGTTTTGAGGCCGATCAAAGAGAGTTTCTGTCCGAGGGTATCGTGCAGATCACGGGCGATTCGCTGGCGTTCTTCCATTTTGACCAGATCATCCAGTCGTTTGTTGGCATTCTCCAGCTGACCCTCCAATTGCTCACGGTTGTTTTTGTTATACGTGCTGATCGGAAGCAGGATCGATGCCATCAGACTAATAAATACAAACGGAAACTGACTGAGTAATCTAGAGCTCTGATTAATGAATCCATAATTAATAGTTAAAAAACTGGCTGCCAGGTTGATCGAATAGAGGGTGAAAAAACCTGCTTTATTTTTAATATTCCCAATGAAAAAAGCAAGAAATAGCGAGAAGTACGCATAATCATACGCGATCGTCATCGTAATGGATATGGCAATCAGGAAGCCGATCCACATATACACCTGCCAACCCTTGGTGATGAAGGCTAGCAAATAACAGACAAAGAAGACAAGAATGATCACAATTCCTGTCACCAAAGTCCAAAGTTGTGAGTATTGCGAAATATAATAGAAAGGCAGGATGAAAAAGACGAGCCACACGTACGGATTCAAGCCTGTATTTTTATAAAAGAGCTGCATCCACTTTTGAATGAAAATTCTCCTCCTTGCACGACTTTGCGCTGTATTCCAACTTTAGCCTGACTGTAGCACGACTTCAGCATGAATACAAGAAAACGAATCCGACAGAGTTTAAGGCTTCTCTGTCAGACCCGCTTGATTGTTTACGCGTATAGGTGGCTGAGTATAAGGTTTGCGGTATACCGATTTGATTTCCTTGAAGCTGATAAATCGTTTGGATTCCTCATCCCACAGACGGA
Organism: Paenibacillus sp. 7516; assembly: GCF_002272715.1. Lineage (NCBI taxonomy): Bacteria > Bacillati > Bacillota > Bacilli > Caryophanales > Paenibacillaceae > Paenibacillus > Paenibacillus sp. 7516. The sequence goes on along the minus strand of NZ_NPBI01000006.1, from coordinate 640,844 downwards.
AGCGAAGGGCAACCAGACTGGAACGAAGGGTAATTGTCGTTGCCTTTTGCAGAGGTGGTGTCGCATTATGTGCCTCTTCCAGGTAATAGTTCGGTACACGCGGACTCAGGTGATGCACATGGTGAAATCCGATATTACCGCTGATCCATTGCAGCAGCTTCGGCAGCTTGTAGTATGAACTGCCTTCAACAGCAGCCTTGACGTAACTCCATTCATCCTCATGCTCGAAGTAGGTGTCTTCGAACTGATGCTGAACGTAAAACAGCCAGATTCCGAAGAAACCGGAGAAGAAAAAGACGGGTGCCTGCACCATGACAAAGGCCTGCCATCCGACCAACCAGGACATGAATGCATAAAGCGCTATGATTAGTACCGTTGTCAGATGTGTGTTGATGCGTTCTTTGCGACGAGCAGCCTTGCGGTTAAAACGATAAGCAAGCAGGAATACATAGATTGGACCGAGTCCAAACATGACCAACGGATTACGATAGATGCGATACCACAGTCGTCCCCAAGGAGATGCGGCTTTGTATTCTTCAACCGTCATGACCCAAATATCGCCTACTCCACGTTTGTCGAGATTACTGCTGGTGGCATGGTGGATGGAATGCTCAGCTTTCCATTGTTGGTAGGGAGTAAGGGTTAAGACGCCTGTAATGGTACCCAGAATGTCATTGGCGCGTTTGTTTTTGAAAAAGGAACCGTGACAGCAGTCATGGAAAATGATAAACGTTCGTAGTACAAATCCGGATGCCACCAAGGCAATCGGGAAAGTTAGCCAATACGAAACGGACAGGCTATAGTAGGCTGCGGCCCATAATAAGAAGAGTGGAAGGATTGTATTCATAATTTGTCGGATACTTAATCGAAGATCATTTTTCTCGTAAGGGGTAACTTCTTTTTTCAGTGCCATTTCTTTTGCTCTGCTCATGAATGGTAGTCCTCCTTCAGTGGTTATGGCCAAGTAAGGCTATAACTCTGTGTTTCCCAATTGTGTCTACAAGGGAAGCTTTTTTATTATTGTAAAAGAATCCGTTTCATCCGGTAAGTCATAAACGTCAGCCTATTGTAATGATGAATATCAAGGATGACACATGACATTTGTCATGGGTGGAAAAGGTGTGGCTATTTTTTTGTTTACCCATTCAAAAATGATCCCAATCGAGAATCCTTTGCACATTTCGTGCAACAATTTGTATTATGTATACAAATTTTGCTGGTGACATGGTAGAATCTATCATTGTGAGTGCATATGACAACTTATGAGCCTGATGGATAGGTTGATTTCTGAAGGATTGGAAGGAACACATGATGAAGAAACGATTAACGGATATTTTATTTATTATGGCGGGGGCTTTTTTATTTGCCCTGGCGGTGAATCTATTCGTCATTCCAAATGATCTTGCTGAGGGTGGCGTTACGGGGATCACCATTATTTTGTATTATCTGTTCGAATGGTCACCCGGTTTAATGAACTTGATTCTGAACGGGATTTTGTTAATTGTGGGTTACCGGTTTCTGGACAAGACCACGACGGTATATACCATTATTGCAGTGGTGTTCAATTCCTTGTTCCTGCATCTGACCGAGAGTTGGACGATTGATTCGCATGAGCTGTGGATCAATACGATTTTTGGGGGATTATTTGCCGGTCTCGGGATTGGTTTGATTGTGAGAGTTGGCGGCACAACCGCGGGAACTGTCATATTGGCGAGACTCGCCAATAAGTATCTGGATTGGAACATCAGCTATGGACTTCTGTTTTTTGATCTGATCGTGGCGTTCTCCTCTTTCTTCATTATCGGGGCACAGGGACTCATGTGTACGATTGTCATGCTGTTTGTTGGAACCAAAACGATGGAATTTATCATAGAAGGGCTGAATCCGAAAAAAGCGGTTACCATCATCTCGACAAAGCAGGATGCGATTGCGAAGCAGGTCATCGAGAAAATGGATCGCGGAGTAACGGTTCTGTCGGGCCATGGTTACTATACGAAAACACCGAAAGAAATTCTCTATATTGTCATTAGCAAACAGGAAGTTCCCATGTTGAAGAAGATTGTACGTGCTGAGGATGAGATCGCGTTTATCACGATTCACGATGTTCGTGATGTGTTCGGCGAAGGATTTATCGAACTATCCAAAACCTAATATGATGTGGAAGAAAAACCGGAGGCACGATGCCCCCGGTTTTTTTGGTATCAAGAAAGCCCTTCTCTATCGAGAAGGGTTGAAGGCTACTATTAATGATGATTTCTTTTTCTGATTACACCATATTTAATGGTAACATGACAGTGCTTTTTAACCTTGGTGGGAACATATTTGATTTTAGTAACACAAGTTTTGGTGATCTTTTTGTAATAACATCTCGTTACGGGTGGATGACATCTATGCTTCTTTCTATTCATTGCGACCCCTCCTGACTAGTGATAGTTCATTCTATGTAAGGGTCAACATTTCGGAAACAGATAAACGTCTAAAAGAGTATAAAAAGTTTACGAGAAATGTATGGCTCTAGTTACCGTACATGTGTCTCTCAACTTCGGATAGAGCCACATTCACATCTTCCTCTGAATTATCGATATAAACGACGGAAGAAGCAGGCAGCGGCCAGGCCACTTGCTTGCGGGCAAGGGAAGCGGTGAAGGTGTCCCAGTTAGCCAGCTTGTATTCATCAAGAGGAGATTGTCTTGCCACAATCCGCTTGTGATACAACTCTTCGTTTGCCAAATAAATGTACGCTACGCGGACATCCGTATCTTCCAGTGAACGCCCGATTCGGCCGAGCTCTTGCTCAATCCAACCCGTTGTTTCGGTTTCTTTGGTAAACGGTCCGACGACCACGGTATCAATTCCTAATTGAACGTTATCCAGTGCCGCATCCATTGTAATGCGATATCCCAGATCACGACATAAGCGTTTGTATTCAGGTGAATCCCGATCAGATGGATCAAGTCCCTGAAGCGTCATGATTGCCTCGGCTGCCGGGCGGAGCAGGATATCCATATCGAAGAAGGCTGCCTTATATTTGCGGGAAAGGGCTTTGGCAAGGGTCGTTTTGCCGCTTCCTGCACCGCCGAGAAAGAAAATCAGTTTACTCATGAGAGTCACCCTCCTTAATAGGGTTATTTTATCACAAAGCAGATCGAAACGATGGATAGACAGAAAAGGAAGAATAAGGTAGTATAATACCTAGATTAACTATGCATAGGTTTCCGATGTAACAAATTGAATGTCAGGAGGGAGGAGAATTCCTATGAATGTAAATAAACAAATGATTAAAGGAAGTACAGAAACTCTAATTTTGACGTTATTATACAATCAGCCACTATACGGTTATGAATTGATCAAGGAACTTCACCGTCAATCGGAAGGTGTATTTAATTTGAAAGAAGGCACATTATATCCTATCCTCCATGCCATGGAGATTGAAGGTTGGGTGGAATCCTATTGGATGGAGGTAGATGGCCGAAAACGTAAATACTATTCCATTCGCGACAAGGGTGTGGAGGCTTTACAGCACAAAAAAAACGAGTGGCTTTTATTCCGACGTGCTGTGGATCGTGTACTTGGGGAGGGAGGCTTAACATGACGGATCAACATGATAAGATTAAACGTTATCTGGACGAGATGTGCAGTCAAGTCAAAGCTCGTGAAGTACATACCGATCTGCGCGATGAATTGGGAAACCACATGAGAGAGATGATGCTGGATAAGGAACAGGAGGGTTTAACTCAGGAAGAGGCTGCCGAGTATGCCATAGAGCAAATGGGTGATCCCGGAGCAGTAGGCAAAAGCATGCATAGGCTGCATCGTTATCGGATGCATTGGGGACTGATAATCGGATTGATTAGTTTAGCCATCGTCAGCCTGTGTCTGATGTGGATTTTTACAACTAATGTCACGGATGATAGGTTTCAGAACTCTTATAACATTCAAGTAACTTACACCATCTTGGGGATAATGTTTATGTCCTTCTTTATGTTCTTTGATTATCGTAAATGGAAAAGAGCCGCTTGGTGGATATATATCCTCCTTAATACCATGTTGATGATCAACCCGATGTTTTCTAAAAGTATCAATGGCATATACAGATATTTTGGCGCACATGGATTCTATTTGGATCTGACTACTGCTGCAATGTGGGTATTACCACTAGCCGTAGGTGCAATTATGCTGGACAAGCTTCGTTTCAATTGTAATGCCAAATCCATACTATCCTACATAGCGTTGGTGGCGTTACCGGTAGTGCTGTTGTTTCAAATACCGGATTTGGTTCGCCTGCTGCTGTTTAGCACAATATCACTTGTCCTATTTTGTTGGATCACGCGTAAATGGCTCTATACAGCTATAGCAACAATTCTAACTGCATGTATCGGATTTTTGTTCTTGCTTACAACGGATTCTTACCATCGTTTGGAAAGATTCTCGGTGGTATTCAATCTTGAGGACGATCCAATGGGAGATGGTTACTTCAACCGCTCCATCATGGGCATCCTCCAATCAGCTGGATGGTGGGGAAATGGGCTTGACACAGCATTTGACAACTTTAAAACGAGTTATTTTGATTACCCAGGTGTGCTGCTCATCGATGTGTTTGGCTGGGCAGCCGGAATAGGGCTACTGGTGGCTATCATCTGGTTTGTAGCAAGTATGGTGAAGACGCTCCCTCGCATTCGGGATGACTTTGGTCGGATGATTATCGTCATTATTACGTCCATGTTTGCACTGCAAATGGTTTATTCGCTGGCAATGACCACTGGTAGAGTTCCGATTTTAAGTGTGGTCTTTCCTTTTATAGGATACGGCAACCATCTCATCTTTGATTATGCCATGATGGGATTGCTACTTGGAGTGTATCGCCGCAAAGACACCGTTTCACTTAAGAACAATAAAAGCCGACCAACGACGACACCAATACAATGAGCAGATCTATTATCATGTAGACATTAATTGAACTGTAACTTGCCTTTCAATCTTCTAACACTGTACTTCCAGATGGAAACCAGATATGGCGCAAGTTGACCCAGCCCTGACTATTAAACGAAAGCCCCCGCACGGAAGGCAGATAGGCGGTCTCCACAGGTTTCTCAGATAAATGGAACATCAGATGATGATCCAGCAAAAATTGTTCAATCCGGTCAAGGCTTGCAGTTCGTTCTGTCATTAATGGTGACTCAATAACGGTTTGCAGCATCATCTGCACACGCCATTGTGAGGATTCATCCAGATGTTCCGACAGGGTTAGATAGAGGTCTGTCCTGCGTAATTCTTCATCCTGGTCCCGGATCAGGGAGAATAGAATGAGATCGGACTCCAGTCGCAATGGACCTTTGAATTGTTCCATTGTTGCCGTATGAATCTTGCAAGCATATCCGCATTGTTCCAGTTTGGCTGCAATGAGAGCAGCATCCTTGCGATATTGTGGAATGGTAGCCAGCTGTAAAGAAATAGGCTTATCATTCTCCAACGGAGTTTCAGAGGATTGGATCACGCCAGAAATACATTCGTATAGATGAGTTCGTATAGCCGGATCGCTTAGCGGTCCGGTTTTTTGCGTGTTACAAGTGAGCAGCTTGTTCACCATGACACCCGCACTAATTTGTGTCCAGTCCGCACCCTTTGCGGCAGCCGGATTCTGAACAAGGTGAAAGAAAGGCGTTTCCGCTTCGGCATGTTCTCCCCATTCGGTGTGAGAACTCCAGGGAATCTGCAAAATATCCACCCGGTCCAGATGGGCTCTTCCTTGGAAATAGGCCGAGAATGCTTCCAGTCTACACAGATGTTCATCCCACAACGTCACTTTGAAGGGGCCAGTTCCTACAGGCTTTGGCATGGTCTTGGATTCAACTGACTTGTCATAACCAGGCTTCATGGTGCTGTCCGAAGGGACAATGGCTGCACGGCTTGTGGCTAGAAAGGAAAGAAATAGTTCATGCGGTGCTTTGAGACGGAAAACTACGGTGAGCGAATTCAGGGCTTCGACAGACAGAATCTGTCTGCTCACATCCCGATACAATGTCCGTCTCTCTGTAGACTGCAACCTGGCAAAGGTATGCACCACATCTCCCGCTGTCAATCGTCCTCCATTGTGAAACAGGACACCTTTGCGCAAATGAAAAAGCCAGGTTTTCCGATCCTGGCTAATATCCCAGGTGTGGGCAAGACATGGAATGATGTCTCCTTGCTCATTACGCTGAACCAGCCCATCAAACACATGACTGGTGACAAAGGACTCGGCAAGCAGATTAATATACAGCGGATCAAGGGCATGGAGCTGCTGCTGTAGTGGCAGTCTCAACGTATCAATTCGCTCGTTATGCTCTCCTGCTTCCGTATGATGGCCCGAGTAACCGAGCAGCCAGTGGTTTAAATGCTCCCGCATCATGGTTGAGGTGGAGAAGGCGCGAACCTGTTCAGCGGCTTGATGCAATTCCCGGCGATTGAGGGCTTGCATCATATATTCTGCTGCGATCTGTTCGGCGGGTACGAGCAGCGTGAGTGTTGACCTGCGACCTCGACCACGCTGGGAGATCCAGCGAATCCAATCGCAGGCAGCCATTTTTTTGACAATGGTAAGGGTATTTCGATGTGTGCAATCCAGCAGTTCTGCGAGATCGGAGAGCGTAGCTTCATGCTCGGACATATCACCAAAGCGGTTATGAAGCAGCAAATATTGTTGATGCAGTTTCACGATTTCAAGCCTCCTCGGGAAAAGAGCTGTTGGTGCAACCGGACTAAAATAAGAAATTTTATCTCCTATAATTTCTCTTTATCTTCTTATTTTATCATCTAGAATAAAGTCTAGAAAGATAATGGAGGTTTTTCCCATGATTGAGAAAATACTGGCTTCACCGAATCGCGCTTTGATTACACTGTTGTCTGCCTTGCTGCTGGCGGTTATTCATCAGTATTTGTTTTATGGAAAAGAGGTGGGCGTATCGTATCTGCTCTTTGTGCTTCTTTTTTACGCATTTATGTACGTGTTTGCGAGGGATCGAATCCGGGCATTAACCCTGATTGACGCTTGGATGGCTGCAGTCGTACTCATGCTCGCGCTAACCTTTTTACTATTTGACAATGAACTGCTGCGTGTTCTCAATTTTCTGTTCATCCCTGGTTTGATTATTTTACATATAACATATTTGGCTGGACGTAAGCGGAAGCAGTGGTGGGATCTCCGAATCATCGGTACTTCACTGGATCATTTGCTGCCACAATCGATTCGCCACTGGGGGACCATCGCGGGCATCGTGGTAAAAGCAGGGGGGCGTGGAATGGGGAAGTCCCAGAAAGCAGTTCTGGTCAAAGTATTCATTGGACTGGCCGCATCCTTCCCGATCCTGATTGTGGTGGTCGCATTGCTGACTTCCGCAGATGGCGTATTCAATCAATATTTGTCCGGTTTTCCAGAATGGCTGAACCATCTGACTCTAACACCTGGATTTCCGAGAATGATCTGGATTATCATAGGAGGCATTTTACTGTTTAGTTATGTATGGGGATTCGTTCAACCTATGGAGTACGAAGCCGAGAAGAGGGAGAACGCCCATTGGAAAAATGCAGTCTTGTTATCGCCTGCGGCAGTCCATGTCTCCGATCAGGACCATGCGGGCCAGAAGAATACGGAAACCGAATCGAGCAAACCGGGTGAACCCAAAACCCATGCTCATTCCATCCGTACCGGCAGGGATACAGTGAAGCTGGATCCCATCATTGTGGGCACCATGCTGTTTGTTATTAACTGTGTGTATGTACTGTTTGTATTTGTACAGTTTTCCTACCTATTTGGTGCAGGGAGTGGGCATCTTCCCTCTGACCTGTCTTACGCAGAATATGCCCGAAGTGGCTTTGCTGAGCTGGTGCTGGTCACCAGTATTAACTTTTTCATTTTGATTGTTGCACTCCAATGTACTAGACCGAGTGGGAGAACAGCTTCGATTATTCATCAGGTACTTCTGCTTATTCTTGTGGGCTGCACCGCCATCATGCTGTATTCTGCGTTTATGCGTCTCCATCTGTACGAACAGGCTTACGGGTACACGTATATTCGATTCTTGGTACATGCATTCATGATTTTTCTGGCATTGCTGCTATTCATAGCTGGTATACGCATCCGATATACCTCCATTCCACTGCTTCGCTGGTACATTGTACTGTCACTTACAGCTTATGCAGTAGTCAATTATGTGGGTATGGATAACCGGATCGCCGAGATGAACGTGGCACGTTACCATAAGACAGGGAACATTGATGCGGCTTATCTGGCGAATTTGTCAGCGGATGCGATTCCGCAGTTAAGGAAGTTTGCCGAAGAGGAATTCCCGGCGCTGAAGGATCATTTATTGGAGCGTGAAGCTTACATGAATGAGAGAGAAAACAACAGTTCCTGGCCTTCTTTTAACGTGGCAAGACATAGGGCTGCGAAGGAATTGTCCAAATTGAGAACAGAATAGCGATTGATGATGACATTTAAGCCGTGAATTTATGCAAAACGGATATGTAAGTGTTATAATATAAAAATGAACCTATAAAGGGGGTGAATCCCTTGTTTGAACTTCAGGAGTTATTACCTTATTTATTCTCAATAGGGCTTATTTTCACCGTGAGCTATGCCTACATTGCCCATCTGCACTGTGGATTGACAGAGTACTGGATGGAAGGCGGAGGCGGAGACGGCGTTGAACCCGGACTCCCAACACTGACGCTTGATGGACAGCATAGACCTGAAGATTTAACCAGGATGATCAGACGTAGAGAAGCACCGGATGAAGATGAGCCAGATTGTACATCCTCGTTGGACACATGGAAACCCAATCAACGAGGAGGATATATATGGAACATAAGACAAGCAAGGGGTTCACTTTTACATCTGGCAAGGGACGGATCTATGGGCTGATTGCCATTTTATTTGCAGTCATGCTTTTGGCCGGATGCAGTAACAATGTTTCGGAGATTAACGCTTCAACACCTGGATTCTTCAATCACTATATTGTATTTCCGCTGTCGTATCTGATTCAGCACATTGCAACCATCTTTGGTGGCAGTTACGGCGTCTCCATTATCGTGATTACTTTGGTCATTCGGCTTGCGCTGCTGCCTTTGATGATGCGCCAGGCCAAATCCCAGCAGGGAACCCGTGTGATCATGAATGCCATGAAGCCCGAGATGGATGCACTCAAGAAAAAATACGAGGGCAAGAATGACGCAGCAGATCGCCAGAAGCTTTCTCAAGAAACGATGGAGCTGTACAAAAAACATAACTTTAATCCGCTGAATATCGGCTGCTTGCCGCTGCTGATTCAGCTGCCGATCCTTTCGGGCATATACACGGCGATTCGGCTAACGCCCGAATTGTCTTCACATTCTTTTTTGTGGTTCAAACTCGGGGCACCTGATTATGTGCTTGCTGTTGTGGTTGCGGTTATCTACCTGATTCAGGCAAAAGTTTCACAGGCCAATATGGCACCTGAACAGCGCAAACAGTTTGCTATCATGGGGTACATTTCACCGCTGATGATGGCCTTTTTCTCTCTGACAGCACCCGCAGCGATGCCGCTCTATTGGACGGTTGGCGGTTCATTCCTTGTCCTTCAGACGTTATTGTTCCGTAAACTGTATCCGGTGGAGCATCCTCAGGAAACAGTAATTCTGCAGGAGAAGAAGATCAAACCAGCCAAAGGAACCAAACCCGCAAAATCCTAGGTAACTTATCAACAAAAAACGCTATGAGAAGTGCAAGCTGGTAAGGTGTACTCAAGCGAATAGAACAAAAGAAGCGTAATCCTTAGATGGATTACGCTTCTTTTTTGTTCTCCGTCACTTATTAAACAGCACGATCATCGTTAAGTTGGAATCGGGATACGAAATACCAAATGAGCTCCCGGCGTGAGTATACGCTTGTCTTGGCGAAAATGGATTTTAAATGATCCTGGACTGTATACACGGAAATATTCATCACTGCAGCGATTTCTTTGGAAGAGTAGCTCCGCAGCACATAGCCGAGCAATTCCCGTTCACGCACAGATAAACCGTGACTCTCTGCAAGCAGGGACAGCAAATCCCGCGGCATGGCCTGTTCGAGTCTGACGGCGATCTGATTAGGACCAATCATCTGCTGCATGCGACTTGCATGTAGCACAAGATAGCGACCATCCAGGAGCTGTATGCAGACTTTGGAAGGTGACTTTGCGGACAACTCCGAAGATACAGCCGATGTGAGCGTCTGGCTCAACAAATGAGAACTAACTGCGCGTACCGGACGAGGCAGAATGTCCGGGCCTACTGACTCAAGCCGCTGCAATTGGGTTAGCCAATATTGGGCTGAGGCATTGGATGACAATAACTGAAAGGTATCGGTTATCATTATAAGCCCCGGATCGGCTGGACTTCCTTGTTTGATCTCATCTATAAGTGACAGACTGGTCCTTTTCAACATCCTGGCTATGGAAGTGGTCCATTCTTCAATCCATTGCCCTTCTTCTTCCGAGAAGAAAGGCTGATCTGCCTTTCGATAGAGGGTGAGGTACCCCCAACACCTCTCGTCACAGATCAGGACTGCTCGAAGCTCATCCCCGAAGCCAGCAGGCTGCAAGATCGAACGATATCGCAAACTTCGTTCGGGCATGTCATGGATGGATGCCTGTAGAAGAGCGGTGGGTTTGTTGCTGCGAATCAAGTCTGCATATTTATGTACATCGTCTTCCGTATATTCGTTAATGAACAGCCGATCATGTATCGCTTCAATGCCGTCTTCAGTCACAGCGCCGGTGGATAAAAGGGTCTGTGGGTCCACTGTCGTGAAACAGTATGCATCATAGGGAACAACGGTGTGGATTGCTTGGAGTACGGCTTCCCTGTAGGTACGGGAGGTCCAGGATCCTTTTTCGAGAGACGTTATGGATGTTCTGCCTTGCTCTAATGCTGACTTCATATCAGGTGTCTCCTCTCCCGCGGGGGTATCCCATTGTTCTGGGATTGTAGGCTCATCGTACTCTTTTATAATGAAATTAGATGAATCAGGAGTCAAGTCTAACATCAACACAGAAGGAGTGTGGCACCATGAACGCGGATCACTCATCCCTGATGAGCTGGAAGACAGCAGATGAAAATCGTTATGAACAATCCATTTCCCTAAAGATCCCGGGATATTCTCATATGCATGATCTGATGGAGAGGCTGCTGGCTGCATCATTAACGGATAACAACGAATCTAAGATACTCATTGCCGGTGCTGGAGGAGGGAAAGAGATTACCTTGCTCGCTGATAGACACCCAGGGTGGACGTTCACCGGCGTTGATCCTTCCGGGCCCATGCTTCAGTTAGCGAAGCGAAGGGTTGCTGAAGCAGGAGCAGGTCCAAGAGTGAAACTGCAAGGTATAACGGTGGAAGAATTGCCACTGGATGAGTTATACGACGGGGCAACAAGCATGCTGATGCTGCATTTCCTTCAGGGCATGGAGGCAAAGAGGGAATTTATGACCAGCCTCGCTGCGAGGCTTAAATCCGGAGCACCGCTGCTTCTTGCCGCCGTCAACGCCGATCTGAGTTCACCTGCGCATAAGGTCATGATGAACGCATGGAGGGACCACATGTTAAGTGCGGGAATTACACGGGAAGAATGGGATCGGTTTGAGGCATCCCTGGGAAGGGAGTCTGATCCGATCTCGGCCGAGCAGACCGTGGCGCTGCTCTCTGAATGTGGTTTTACTCATATTACACGCTATTTTGGAGCATTTTGGGTGGAGGGTTATTATGCAATTCGAATCTAATGTTAAGGCAAATAAAGAACAGATCTGGGTCGTAGGCGGTTATGGCCAGGTAGGACAAATGATATGCACCCAGCTCGGGCAACTGTTCCCGGGTAAGGTGTGGGCAGCGGGAACTCGAATGAATCGAGCGGAGGAATTCAGTCGCTCTACAGGGGGGACTGTGAAGCCGCTGCAGCTGGATGTGAGGCAAGCTATCGATCCAGTCATGCTGGAATCAGTTAAGCTGGTCATCATGTGTGTCGATCAATCGGATACACGGTTTGTGGAGGCATGCGCACAATCAGGAACGGATTATATGGATATCTCGGCCAAGGTAGATTTTCTTGCTCAAGTGGAAACATTACATAAGAAAATGGAGCGTCACAAGGCGACAGCCATGCTGAGTGTGGGCCTGTCACCTGGCGTGACGAATCTGCTTGTACGTGAAGCTGCTGCTCAACTGAATCAGGTGGATGAAGCAGATATCACCGTCATGCTGGGACTGGGGGAGAAGCACGGAAAGGCAGCGGTGGAGTGGACGGTTGATCAGATGAATGCGACTTATACTGTAATGAAGGGTGGTAAGCCAACTGAGGTCCGAAGTTTCCAGGATGGCAAATGGATTGATTTTGGACCAAAGCTGGGACGCAGAAAGGCATATCGGTTTAACTTCTCGGATCAACACGCGGTTGCCCGCACGCTGCATATTCCAACCGTGTCTACTCGCCTATGCCTGGATTCCCGCTGGATTACAAGATCCATGGCGATTACAAAGAGAGCAGGGGTGTTCAGCTTGCTGCGTTACCCTTCCATTCGAAACGAAACAGTCAAGGCATTCGCTCTCATTCCCGGCGGAGAAGAGATGTTTGCAGTCAAGGTGGATGCAGCTGGATGGAAGCAAGGCAAGCCGGTTCGAGTTGAGCACCTGCTAGTGGGTGAGCGTGAAGCCGATGCGACGGCCGCAGTGGCTGCAGCAGTTGCAGAACGAATGTACCGGACTGAACTGCCCCACGGCGTCTTCCATATTGAACAATGTCTCACCCTGCAAGATGTTCAGCATGCGCTCCCATCTCCGCTGAATGTCGTGACCGTTATCAAGTGAGTATTTTGAATAAACCCCATAAGTGCGCTCCAATCTTCAATGTTATAGTTCGAAATTCAAGTTATTATTTTGGCTCACCTCTCCAATCTGCTATGATGGAACCAGAATCATGACAAGAGCGGAGGGGGATCATGACCTGTATTGCAGTACTGCCATACTATAAAGTACAGAGGGAAGTGACAGGTCTCGCGCAAGAGATCAAGTCGAACGAACGATCCATGATCCTGTACTCGGACAAAATAGTAACGAAATATCGCGAGTTTCATATCAAGGATGTATTCGACATGTCCTTTCGAAGAATGGGGAATGGGGGGGATTTTTCTACCTCCATACAAGTACCGGGGTGTATCCCTATATGGTGAAAATGGACCCCAAACCTTTCATCCAAAGTTATCGAAAGATAACGATGCAGAAATATTCATGACTTGACCTTTCCGTTACGTGAAGGCTTATCCTTTGGATCTAGCTATTTATTTGAATCCAGAGGAGCTGTGAAACGAATGGGCATATTGATTCAGCAAGCGATGATTCTATCTATGAAAGACGGAGAGGCCCCCTTCCTGGGGGATATTCGTATTGAAGGAGACCGGATTGCCGAGATCTCGCATCACCTTGCCGCCAATCCGGGTGACGACATTATGAACGGAAAAAACATGCTTGCCATGCCGGGTCTGATTAATGCACATCAGCATTCCCCCATGAGTCTGCTTCGGGGGTTCTCGGATGATCTGAAGTTAATGGACTGGCTGGACCGCAAAATGCTGCCTGCTGAAGCACAAATGACGCGGGAAGACATCTATTGGGGAGCCCAATTGTCCATGGCCGAGATGATTCGATCAGGTACCACAGCATATGCGGATATGTATATCCACATGAATGAGATCGCTGAAGCCGTAACCAAAACGGGCATGCGTGCATCTCTTACGCGCGGAATGGTATTCATGGAGGATGATGGAGGCCGTAGGATGCAGGAAGCCATTGATCTCGTTCATCGCTGGTCAGGCAAGGCGGATGGAAGAATTACAACGATGTACGGGCCGCACTCGCCATACACCTGTCCCATGGAACCGTTAATGGAAGTCATTGCCCTGGCTGAAAAGGAAGATATACCTCTTCATATCCATCTGGCCGAAACGAAGGAAGAAGTCGCGAAAATTCGTGAGCGTTACGGTATGACCCCAACGCAATACCTTGAGGAAGCAGGTATGTTCGAGAACGCACATGTTCTGCTTGCCCATGGAGTGCACTTCAATCGCAGAGATATCGGCAGGCTGAAAGGCATGCGTGGAGGCATAGCCCACAATCCGGTCAGCAATCTGAAGCTGGGTTGTGGCATCGCTCCCATCACGGACATGATTGCACAGGACATTCATGTCGGACTCGGAACAGATGGAGCCGGTAGTGCGACGACTGTAGATATGTTCGAAGAGATCAAAGCTGCAACATGGCTGCAAAAGCTTGATTACGGAGATCCGACTCGCTTGCCAGCAAGGCAAGTGCTGAAGATGGCTACTCGAGGCAGCGCGGGTCTGCTTAAGCTTCAGGAGGATGTAGGTATGCTGGAGGCAGGGCGAAAGGCGGATCTGATTCTAATCGATCTGGAGAAGCCCCATCTTCAGCCTGTACATGAGGTGGAGTCTCTGCTTGCATACAGCGTAAATGGTGCAGACGTAGACACGACGATTGTAAACGGACAGGTTCTGATGAGAGGCAGGAAGCTCTTAACGATCGATGAGGATGAACTTTATCGTGAGGTGAAAGTTAGAGCGAAGCGGATTGTTAAGGGAATTTAATATTCTCTTTCGTATGAGGGATAAGGAGGCCAGCTTGGAACCGAGGTTCTTAGCTGGCCTATTTGTATATACACGGAAATGTAATGTTCGGAATCCCCATCTTTAACCTTAGTCAGTGAGGATAATATATATTTTTTGTTTACTAGCAGATCATTTGATAAAATAGAAGAGACGTGGAGAGTGAGTCTTTTAGAATGAAGTAGATTAGGACGTGGACTCAGGCGGTTGGTTCAAAATTCTTGTTTGCGCGTCCATGTGAATATATGAACATAAATATATATATTATATCAAAAGAATGGAGCCATCCCATGAAATATCGCAATATGGAAGATTGCATCAACGATCTGGAGCAGCATGGACATCTGATCCGGATTAAGGAAGAAGTAGACCCGAATCTGGAAATGGCCGCAATACATATGAAAGTTCACGAGGCGAAAGGCCCGGCGCTGTTGTTTGAAAATGTAAAAGGTTCGAAGTTCCAGGCGGTATCCAATCTGTTTGGCACGCTCGAACGCTGCAAATTCATGTTCCGTAACACGCTCGAAGGTGTACAACGGGTCATGGCAGTACGGGACGATCCGATGAAGGCGCTCAAGACACCTTTGCAGCACATCAGCACAGGTCTTGCAGCCTGGCAGGCGCTGCCCAAACAGAAGTCCATCAGTCTGCCTGTGTCCGCTCAGGAAATTCAAATCTCGGATCTGCCGCTGATTAAGCATTGGCCTATGGATGGTGGCGCCTTTGTAACGTTGCCGCAGGTTTATTCGGAGGACCCGGATAAACCGGGGATCATGAACTCCAATTTGGGAATGTACCGTGTCCAGCTGAGCGGTAATGATTATACGATGAACAAGGAAATCGGGCTGCACTATCAGATTCATCGCGGAATCGGTATACATCAGGCGAAGGCTGTCAAAAAGGGAGAGCCGCTCAAAGTCAGTATCTTTATCGGTGGTCCTCCAGCTCATACCCTGTCTGCGGTGATGCCTTTGCCTGAGGGTCTCAGTGAATTGACCTTCGCCGGTCTGCTCGCTGGACGTCGTTTCCGTTATAGCTACAAGGATGGATACTGTATTAGCAATGACGCTGATTTTGTCATTACCGGAGATATTTATCCAGGTGAAACAAAACCGGAAGGACCGTTTGGTGACCATCTGGGCTATTACAGTTTGACGCATGAGTTCCCGCTGATGAAAGTGCACAAGGTGTATGCGAAGCCTAATGCAATCTGGCCATTCACGGTAGTTGGTCGTCCTCCGCAGGAGGACACGGCATTTGGTGATCTGATCCATGAAATTACGGGCGATGCGATCAAACAGGAGATTCCGGGTGTCAAAGAAGTACATGCTGTAGACGCTGCCGGGGTGCACCCTCTGTTATTTGCAATCGGAAGTGAGCGTTATACGCCATATCAGACGGTGAAGCAGCCGACGGAATTGTTGACCATTGCGAACCGTATTCTGGGTACGGGGCAGCTGAGTCTGGCCAAGTATCTGTTTATTACAGCTGAGGATCAGCAGCCGCTGGATACCCATCGCGAAGTGGAATTCCTGACCTATATTCTGGAGCGCATAAATATGCAGCGGGATATCCATTTCCATACCAATACAACCATTGATACACTGGATTACTCAGGAACCGGGTTAAATACTGGCAGTAAGGTTGTTTTTGCAGCCTATGGTGAGAAGATTCGGGAGCTGTGCACCGAAGTGCCGGATACCTTGAAGAATATTCGTGGTTATACGAATGCGCAGCTGATTATGCCGGGGATCGTATCGATTCAGACGTCAGCTTTTACGAGTTATGAAGAGACGGCGCGGGAAATCCAGCAATTTACGGATATGCTGAAGGAACAAGGAGGACTTGATTCCTGTCCATTGATCATTCTGTGTGATGACAGCTCTTTCCTGAGTGCGAGCCTCAGCAACTTCTTATGGGCTACATTTACGCGCAGCAATCCATCTCACGACATATATGGCGTAAACAGCAGCTATACGCACAAGCACTGGGGCTGCGACCAGTTGATTATTGATGCTAGAGTGAAGCCGCATCAGGCACCACCGCTTATACCTGATCCTGCGGTTGAGAAAAGCATCGAACGCTTATTTGTCAGTGGAGCCAGTCTGGCATCGGTCAAAATTTAGCTTTGTAGGGAAGGGCCTAAACGGAAGTTTGGGCTCTTTATTTTTCTCCAATCCCAAGAAACGTAACATGCGATGTTCCTTATTGGGCAAAACCGGGATTATTTTAGAAATATGAATGAGAAGAAAGTCTTACTTGTTCGTATTTCCTTTTGCGATTAAGGTCGTTTGAACTATGCATAAAATCAAGAAAATGATCGATATAAAGAAGTATAGGTATTTTGGGGACCCAATCCATCGGGTACTGTTACTATAATGAATTGTTCAGGGGGAATACCGATTGAGAATCCATATTATGAACCTGCAAGACGGAGACCGTCTGACTGCGGATACATTTAGCGATGCGGGGTTGCACATTCTCGGGAAAGGGACTGTAATCAAAAGTGAGGATATTTCCTTGCTCATGCAGCACCGTGTGGACTATGTAGATATTGAATCACGTGAAGAAGAAATAACAGAAGCTGAGTTTTTTGCCGCTGCAGCCAAATTTGCAGCCGGTTCGAGTATGGCAGCTGGTTCGAGTATTAAGGAAGAACCGCCTGAAGAAGAAATGAAATCCCAATTTACACAGACTGTACATAATTACCAAAATGCATTTCTTGAAGCACTCACTGTAGGTAAATTCAATGCTACCATGGTGGATGATGCACTGCAGCCGATGGTGGATGGACTGGACGAGCAAAAGGATGTCGTACATCTCCTGATGATGCTGGAACGTGATGATGTAAACAACTACACACACTCCATTCAGGTTGGATTGCTGTCCTTCTATATTGCCAGCTGGATGGGTTATTCCCAGAAGGAAAGCTATCAGATCAGCCGCGGCGGCTATCTGCATGATATAGGCAAATGTAGGGTGTCCCATCGAATTCGTAATAAAATGGAACCGTTAACGGCGGATGAACAGCTGGAATTGCAGCGTCATACCATTTATGGCCATGATATCATCAAAAGTTCCATGACAGATGAGGCCACTGCGCTTGTTGCGCTTCAGCACCATGAACGTGAGGATGGCTCGGGGTATCCGATGCAAATGGATAAGAGTGAAATTCATCCCTATACGCAGATCGTATCTGTGGCTGACGTATACATCGGTATGAGATCCGGTATTCACGGTGGCAGTAATCCGAATCTGATCAACAATCTGCGTGACATCTATGCGATGGGGTTTGGCAAGTTGAATGAAAAGCCGGTTCAGGCTCTGATGCAGCACCTTCTTCCGAACTTTATCGGCAAGCAAGTGCTTCTGAGCAATGGTGAAAAAGGGGTAATCATCATGAATAATACATCGGACATCTTCAATCCATTGGTCAAGGTCGAGTCCGAGCAGTATCGTGACTTGTCCAAAGAACGCAGCATTGCCATTAAAGAACTGATTATTTAAGGTTATAAAAGTGTAGAGTACAAACAGGTCTCCTGCATAATGACAGGGGACCTGTTTTTGTGTAACGGCTTTTTGTGCATTGTTCTCTAAGAAGAGCAAGCGTATACTGGCTACAAAATCCATTTCACCTGAGGAGCGATAAACCTTGATTGAAGTAGTAACCGAAATCACGATACGTGCCCCAATTGAAAAATGTTTTGATTATGCCCGGGATATTGATGTTCATACACAGACGGTATGGAAACATACACGGGAACGAGCTGTTTCGGGCGTAACCTCCGGAAGAATAGGTGCCGGCGACACGGTGACGTTTCAGGCAACTCATTTTGGCATAAGGCAGAAACTGACTTCCCGTATTGTGCAATATGAACGTCCGCATGTGTTTGTCGATCAGATGGTAAGTGGGGCATTCCAGAGCATGCGTCACGAACATCATTTCAGCAGGATCGATGACCAAACCACTTGCATGAGGGACATGCTGAAATTTCAAGCACCACTCGGTGTGTTGGGAAGGCTGGCTGAGCAGCTCGTCTTGAAGAAGTATATGCATGCTTTTATCCAAAGCCGCAACACGAAGCTGAAAGCTATACTGGAACAGACGAACGAACAGGTTTGACGACAAATTACTTGATAAGGAATGATCGTGATGGAAAACGAATATTTTGTTGGTTGGGGTACCCTTGCGTTAATTAATGCCGGACTTGCTCAAGGGAAAAACAGAAGTGGGCTGAACTGGTTTCTGATCTCCCTCTTATGTGGTCCGCTTGCCACGCTGTTCATCGTTGTATGGAATAAGTTAGAGAAATAATTCAGTTTCCTTTATGTTGTATCGGAGCACAAGAGGACTGGATTATATTCCGTTGTAAGTAACGGTCAATAGCCCAGAATAGGAATGCGGCTGCACTCACTCCTGCTCCCAGCCAGCATACGCCCGTCCATCCTGACCAGGCATACATCATAGTCGAAGCGATAGATCCGGTTGCACTGCCAACCGAGTAAAATATCATGTATGCAGCAGTAAGACGGCTCTGTGCTTCAGGACGAACCTGATAGATTAGGCTCTGGTTGGTGACGTGGACGGCCTGTACAGCAAGGTCGAGAACGATGACACCACCGATCAGAAACCATAACGATTGATGAACGAATCCGATCGGCAGCCAGGACAGAAGGAGAAGTAGAAGAGAGAATCCAGTTGTGCGCTGCCCAAGCCCCCGATCAGCCAGTTTGCCGGCACGGGCAGCGGCCAGTGCACCCGCGGCACCTGCCAAACCAAAAGCGCCAATGGCTGTATGTGACAACGAGAATGGAGGTGCGCTGAGTGGAAGGACCATGGCAGTCCATAATATGCTGAATGCAGTGAAAATCAGCATGCCCAGCACGCCACGAACTCGAAGTATAGGCAACTCCCGGTAGAGTTGTATTACCGAAATAAGCAATTGAGCATAATTTAATTTTGTACGCTGAGGCTCATGCTTCGGCAGGAGAAGGAGCAGGGCGACTACTCCGAGCAATGTTAGCGATGCGGAGAACAGGTAAACCGATCTCCAGCCGATCCAATCATTCAGGGTGCCCGCAACCGTTCGAGCGAGCAATATGCCAATCACGATTCCGCTAGTCACAAGGCCTACAATCCGTCCGCGTTCCGAAGGGGCAGCGAGTGCTGCGGCAAAGGCAACGAGCGCTTGAGTGTTAACCGCCAGTAATCCGACGAGTGCCATTGCTATGAAAAAGATGAAACTGGATGATGTGGTGCCAACGACAAGCAGAGCCGCGACGGAGAAGAGCATCTGCACAATGATCAGTTTTCGCCTGTTAATCAGATCACCGAGAGGAACAAGAAAAAAGAGTCCAAGGGCGTAACAGACTTGGGTCACCGTAATGATTACGCCGATATGTGAGTGGGAGATCCGGAAATCCAGGGCCATGGCATCCAAAAGGGGCTGAGCATAATAAATGCTGGCTACGGAAAGTCCGCTGCACAGAGCGAAGAGGAGCGCAACAAGTTGTGACATGCCGGCATGAGCTTTTGAAGATGGGTGTACCTGTTGAATCGGAGTATTCATGGGAGTCACCTTTCAAGAGTGGATTTTTGAATTTAATTTTATACTGAACAGTACATAATAATTCTGAATTAACATACTGTATATATCATCCAAATGTCAATTGCATATTTTCAAAGTAGTTGTGAGTTAGTAATTCAATGATTTAGTGAAGGATTGCATTTGACATCATGATGGATGACAGCTACGATATAATATATCGATTGGTACATAAAAAGGAGAAAGAAAATGGTGAGACAACGGGAGTTTGATACCGATAAAGTGCTTGATGCAGCCATGCGCATATTTTGGGATAAAGGATTTGAAGCAGCGTCATTGACTGACCTGACATCCGCAATGGGTATTCAACGTCCCAGTTTGTATGCTGCCTTCGGGGACAAAAAAGAGTTATTTGAGACGGCGCTGCGCAGATATACCACTCTGCATGCCGCGCAAATTAGATCTAGGCTTCAGCATGAAGGGTCTGTAAAACAGGCATTTCGTGCGTTGTTTGAGCACATTGGGGCGGAGGGGGATGTATCGAAGCCGAGCCACGGTTGTTTTTGTATTAATACGATGGTTGAACTGGCTCCGCACGATTCGAAATTCGCCGTTTTAACCCGAGAGCATCAGATGTATCTGGCAGTGATTTTTCAGGAGACGATCGAACGGGGGCAGCGGTCCGGAGAATTGTCCGGTGATCTGAATGCGAGTGCAGCTGCAAAATCTTTGGTTATTTCAATGATTGGACTTACTGTGTTAATAAAATCGGGGCCAGAGCGCTCGTTTGTAGAGCAGAGTATTGAGGCGGCGTTATGGATTATTGGAGGGGAATCGATATGATTCAGCCGACCGAAACATTGCTGAAATGGTTTCATTCGGGCCGTCCTCTGGATATGGGTGTGATTCAATCCTATTGCCGAGTTATTGCGAGGTATGGGGACCGGGAAGACGCAGCGGTCTTGCTCCAGTTATATTTGGAGCACCCGGAGGACTACCGATATGTACTGCTGCTGGAGGTCGTCATGCGTTGCGGTGATTTGGAGCTTGCCCGGCAGCTTCATCAATGTAGTTTTGTGAATGGAAAGCTAAAAGAGGAGGTTCCCGGGGACGTTGTGCATGTCCTGGCTTACATGGGATATCAACTCAGCACCGAATATCTGGTGGATTGTGTAATGACAGATGATTGGTATTTGTCCAAAGATGCTTGTTTGGCTTTGCTGCATATGCCTTGTGAGGATCAACATCAGCGGTTGAGAGATAAATTCGAGCAAGTATATGGAAATGCTATTTTCCCGGAGATTCTCCCTGCATTGTGTGCAAAATGGGCTCCTGCTGATAAGATGGTGCCCAAGCTTCTGGCATGGGGAGAACAGGCGTCAGTGGACTGCAATGGCGGGCTGGTGTGGGGTATTGCGATGTTTGGAACATCCCAGAAGGAACAGGTTCGAAATATGTTATGGAATCCGAATTGGGAACTGTACGCTAATGGAACAGGCAGTCATTGGTGGGCCTACATGGCCATGCCCATGGTTGGATTAACATTCTCGGATTTGATCAGAGATCTGAAGGACGAAGCGGGCTTAGCTACAACAGTTAAAGCGAGTAGTGTGCAGACTTCCCAAGCAGGCTTAACAAGATGCGTGGCTGCGGAGCATCGGTTTCACGTGTTCCACGACTTGCTGCAGTTGAAACTCGAATCCGTCCCACACCCGCTTAGATATGTTAAGGAGAGCCAAGAATCAATGTTGAACCTGTATCAGCAGCTGTATAGCTGGAGTACACCACATGTGGATGATTCCATATTAGGTGTGATTGAGAAAGCACTCGGAATGGATCATGTGTTGGTCGAACGGTATAATCAATTGAGATCCAGGATGGAGCTATTTGTCAGTCATGAAATTGAACTGGATGCGTTGCGTTAAGGGGCGGGTGCTCGTTACACCCCTTCAATATCGTTAAACCGATAGGGAAATATAGAATATATGAGACTATATGTAAAGTGAAACGTAAATATAGTAACATTCAATTCCGAGGAGGAATTCCATGGTACTTACTACATATTGGCGATTGTATCTTACTATCTTTTATGTCCTGGGTGTATCGATAACGACTCTTGGTGGAGTAGGCATAATAACATTCATTCTCATCATGTTCGGATTATTGGCTCTGGCGGCGATAGAAGCATCTCTTTTTACCAATGATCAGGGAAAATTAGATCGGTTTGTATACAAAGTTCGTGGATTATCAAAGGTCACGGTTGCGATTGTAATTACGGCGCTAATTTTTAAAATGTTAATATGAATTGAAGAGGCGGAACTTACTTCCGGCTCTTTTTTATGTCTAAGGACATTGGGCAGACCAGTGTCGAATTGGTACAATACGGGTAGGTGTAGGATACAACGCATTTTGAAGGAGGGGTACATCTTGCAAACGAAATTACGTTGCGCCATATTGGACGATTACCAGAACGTCGCCCTGTCATTGGCTGACTGGAGTTCAGTCCAGGATCGGGTTGAGGTTCAGACCTTTAATCATTACATGGGCTCGGAAGAAAAGGTCTTTCAGGAGCTGCAGGATGTTGATATCGTCATTCTGATGCGTGAGCGTACGCCGTTTCCGGAATCGGTTATATCCAGGCTTCCCAAGCTGAAGCTGCTGATTACAACAGGGATGCGAAATGCCTCGATTGATCTTAAAGCTGCGGAACGCCATGGAGTCACGGTGTGTGGGACAGAGGGCAGCTCCAATCCTCCTACAGAACTAACTTGGGCGCTTATTTTGGGATTGTCCAGGCAGCTGGTTACCGAAAATAATGCGCTGAAATCCAATCGCAACTGGCAGAGTACGGTCGGCATGGATTTGTACGGAAAGACGCTCGGGCTTCTCGGATTGGGCAAGATAGGTGCCCGAATGGCCGCGATTGCCAAGGCTTTTGGCATGAACGTCATGGCCTGGAGTCAGAATTTAACACCTGGACAAGCCGGAGAACACGGCGTAATCTGGTGCGAAACAAAGGAAGAGCTGCTGGAGCAAAGTGATATCGTGTCGATTCATCTGGTGCTAAGTGAACGTACTCGTCATCTGATTGGACAGGCTGAATTCCAGCGGATGAAAAAGACAGCATTGCTGATCAATACATCCCGGGCGGGAATTGTGGATCAGGAGGCTATGGTAGAGGCATTGCAAAGCGGTCTGATCGCCGGGGCAGGACTTGATGTCTTTGAACAGGAACCTTTGCCCGTTAATCATATCATGCGAACCTTGCCCAACGTGCTGGCAACACCGCATTTGGGTTATGTGACCCAAGGGAATTATGAAATCTATTACAATCATGCAGTAGAGAACATCGAGATGTTTCTAAAAGGGAGCCCGATTAGACAGTTGGTTGTGAAGTAATAACAAACCACGCCAGAGTTCTCGCCAGTTTTCATTCAATCGATACAGACAAAAAAAGGTGACCCTCAGGCCGTGATTAATGGCTGCGAGGACACCTTTTTTGCTTGTGATTTTCATCATTTCATCATCCAGGATGGGCAATTAGGAATGTGGTGACGAGGGGCGAATCATCGCTACACTTGATTCACGTACGATAAGTCTGGGTTCAAACTGGATATGCTCATAGTCAGAAGTGTTCATCTCGCGGATTCGTTTGAGCAGCAATTCTGTCGCCAGCCTGGCAACCTCTTCGCCCATAATGGAAACCGAGCTGATCTGCGGGGACGAGACGGTAGTCCATTGATTGTTATCCACTCCGACCACAGCGACATCCTCGGGTACACGTACACCCAATTCTTTGAACCGGTTAACCAATCCGATGGCTACCATGTCATTGATGGCGTAGACTGCGTCTGGCATATGGGTCAGTCCATGGAAGTAATCCGCAGCGTTGGCACCGGTGTTCAGGGAGAAATCTTCTCCGAAATAGACAAGTGAAATATCGACATGAGACAGAGCTTGTTCATACGCCCGATAACGCTCTTCAATGATGTCCTTGGGGGCACCCGCATAGCCAATCCGGGTTCGTCCAATTTTAATCAGATGTTCCATCACAAGCTTTCCCTCAGGCTGAGATAGAGAGACGATATCTGCCTTCATGCCGGGTTCGAGTCTTTTGCCGTAGTTAATCATGGAGATGGGAAGGGGAGCCTTATCGATCAAGCCTGGCAGCGTTTTGGGATAAGCAAGCGGCATGAATATGAGTCCGTCCACATGCAGCTTTTTAATATTTCGAATGGTTTCCAGTTCTGTACGGGCATTCCCTGCCGTATTAATCTGTACCACGTGATAGCCGTGCTGTTTAGCGGTTTGTTCCACAGACCAGGAGATCTCTGGAATGATCGCGTTTCGTATATCCGGAACAACCAGGGCAATTTGGTGGGTCTGGCGTATTTTGAGACTCTGAGCGGATGTGTTGGGAACAAAACCGAGCTCTTCAATGGCCTGCATGACCTTATCTCTGGTTTTGCTGCTGATACCCTCAGAATTATTAATGGCTCTTGAGACGGTAGCAATTCCCACTCCCGCTAACTCCGCCACATCCTTGATAGTGACTTTTTGTTCTTTGCTCACGTTTGGGTAACCTCACTTCATCGGAAACGATTCCGAATCTATAGTAATTTCGTGTTGAATTCATGTATATACACTGATTATAACACTTTTAATAAGTCAATAGACTTTCCATGACCTATAATCGTAAGCAGAGTGTTAACTTATTCCATACGTTCTTGAGCGTATAATCTGCAAATCATTGGATACAGGCAATCGTAGCGGGTTTTATCATGCTGCATGTAAAGGCAAAAAATTCATGAATTCGACTTATTTATGGGGAAATGTGTTTGACAGACTATCTAAACTGTGACATATTTAACTACGGAAACGTTTCCGGTTATATTCAAACCTATGATCTGGGAGATGAAATGAATGAAAGCATTACGTTGGCATGGAGTTAAAGATTTGCGTCTCGAACATATCGATGAACCTAGCCCGGCACAGGGGAAAGTTAAAATAAAAGTGGAATGGTGCGGAATCTGCGGCAGTGACCTGCATGAATATACCGCAGGACCGATTTTCATTCCAGCTCAAGCACCGCATCCGCTAACAGGCGAACAAGCACCTGTAGTGATGGGACACGAGTTCTCGGGACAAGTCGTTGAAGTGGGTGAAGGGGTTACCCGTTTTCAAGCTGGAGACCGTGTTGTCGTTGAACCTATCTATGCATGCGGACATTGTGAAGCCTGCAAACAGGGAAGATACAATCTGTGCGACCAGATGGGATTCCTCGGTCTCGCCGGAGGGGGCGGAGGTTTCTCCGAATACGTAACAGCTGAAGAGTATATGGTACACGCCATCCCTGACTCCATTTCCTACGAACAGGGAGCATTGGTGGAACCGTCTGCGGTTGCGCTGCATGCTGTGCGTCAAAGCAAGCTGAAAGTAGGCGATACTGCAGCTGTATTTGGTGCGGGTCCAATCGGGTTGCTTGTTATTGAAGCGTTGAAAGCTTCCGGCGCCTCCGACATTTATGTGGTAGAGCTGTCCGAGGAGCGCAAAGCGAAAGCCGAAGAACTTGGTGCTATTGTTATTGATCCAACCCAGTACAATGCCGTGGAAGAGATTCATAGACGTACGCAAGGCGGCGTGAACGTTGCTTATGAAGTGACAGGTGTTCCACCTGTGCTGCAGCAGGCGATCGACTCGACACGTATTGGCGGAGAGCTGATGATCGTCAGCATTTTTGAGCAAGCGGCTCCGATTCTGCCTAACTCTATCGTCATGAAAGAACGTACAGTGAACGGCATTATTGGTTATCGGGATGTATTCCCGGCCGTAATTAGTCTGATGGATAAAGGCTTCTTCCCGGCAGACAAGCTGGTGACCAAACGTATTTCGCTGGATGAAGTGGTGGATCAAGGATTCGAAGCTCTTCTGAAAGAGAAAAATCAGGTGAAAATCCTGGTCAAAGCCGAGTAGCCACAATCAGAAATCTTCTCTAATTAATAATCGAAGTTATTTATGACTAAAGAGAGTACCTGCGTAGGCAGCTCATCTTCGGATGCAGCTGTCTATTTTTGTTGAAAAGGGCGGAATGTATTGCATGCTAGTTCTGTTTTACATAATATAAAAAGATACAATTTGTATCATTTATATGAAAAGGCATTCAATATCAAACGAAGGAGGAAGCGGGCATGCATAATAACACGAAATGGGCAGCTCTAATTTTGACCATCGTTGCAAGCGTGGGCTGGATGCTTACAGGGAGTGCCAAGCCCAAAAGCAGTGACAAGGCCGAGCGCAAGCCGACGGTTGAACGGGCTATGGCGAAGGTATCCAATGTACCCATCAATTCTGCGGATGTGACAAGCAAGATTGAGCTGCTTGGACGACCTTTTGCCAAAACGCCTTACGCCAATAATGTGTGGGATATGCAGTTGTACAGAGACAAGATCTATTTGGGCCATGGCAACAGCAGCAATATGGGGGTAGCGCCGAACTCGGGTCCCATTCCGGTCATCTATTTCGATACAGCAACCTCATCGTTTAATAGGCAGGCAGTCAGCAACAGCAATCATGGAATTGTCCCCTCAACCAAAATGGTTGTGGATGAAGAGCAGATTGATATCTACAAGGTCCTGGACGACAAGCTCTATATTCCGGGCAATGATTCTGACGGAGAGCAATGGAGTTTCGGAAACTTTTATCGGCTGGATGGGGACGTATGGACGAAATACCGCAACCTTCCGCTTGGGGTACACGTTTATGACCTTGCCCTGTATCAAGGCAAAATGTTCGCCGCCCTCGGAACAGAAAATAAGCCAACGATTCTGATTTCACATGATATGGGCGTAAGCTGGCAGAAGTTTGCAAACATTAATACGTTCGGGCTAAGGGCATATACGCTGTTTGAGCTGGGGGGCAAGCTGTATGCATCCGGCATGATGTATCCTGCCAATAAAATCTGGAATGACAAGACCAATTTCCTGGAGATTAACGCGAATCTGGAGAAGAAAGACGTCGTAATCTACGGTAACAAAATCCTGCCGGGACTGACCTATCAACAGGGCACGGTTCCGTATAACAAGATTGGGAAAAATGTTAACTTTGATAACAAGTTAGTCTATATCGCTGGTGGCGTATTCAATGACGGTCAATTGCTTCCCAAATCCTTGAATGTCATGACTGCGATTAACCAGGCTAGACGTGTGATTTTGCCGGATGCCAAAGCATTGCCAACAGACTTGCTTCTTCGCGACGGTAAAGTATATGTACTCACCTACACGTTCCAAAACAAAAATCTGTATATGAACCGGGTATACCAAACCACGGATCTGATCAATTGGCATGAAATCCTCCGGTTTAACCAGGATACGTATGCGAAGTCATTTGAAGAGCACGAAGGGGATTTCTATTTCGGTTTGGGAACGGATCCGGACGTCGTCTCACCTTCGTCAGGCAAAATACTCAGAGTTCATCGCAATGACATTCCTGTGAATTCGGATTAAGAGGGACGCACAGAAAGAGTAGGGAGTATATACTATGATTCATATTTATTTTTGGTTATCATTTAAAATGAAAAAGACGTAAACACAGAGCGTACACGTACAGCAGCGTAATTGTATTCCACTTGCTGCGGGGATGCTCTATTTTTTTCTGTTACATAATAGATCATTTCATTATTTCATTAGCGAGTTTGATAATAAAACTCACAAACTATAAAATGGAAAGGTAGTTGGGTTCTGACATTCCACAAGATAAAGGAGTTATAAACAAATGAACATACCTTCAGCGTTGTTTACACCCTTCACTTCAGACAAGCTTACATTGTCCAATCGGATCGTCATGGCACCCATGACTCGCGGTTTCTCTCCAGAGGGTGTACCCGGGCCGGAGGTTGCTGAATATTACAGACGCAGAGCAGCTGGCGGTGTAGGGCTCATTATTACGGAAGGGACAGGGATTAACCATCCTTCCTCTGTAAGCGGTGCGAGTATCCCGTTATTTCATGGTGATGAATCCCTCCAGGGCTGGTCGAATGTGGTTCAAGCCGTCCATGAAGCGGGCGGTAAAATCATGCCTCAATTGTGGCATGTGGGCACCGCAAGGCGTACGGGTGATCTGCCTCATGCAGAAGCGGAGCCTGTAAGCCCATCTGGCATCAGCATGGCAGGGGAAGAGAACAGGGAACCTTTAACGGAAGAAGAGATCCAAGGCCTGGTACAAGCGTTCGCACAAGCAGCTGCAGATGCGAAGCGGATCGGGTTCGATGGCATAGAATTGCATGGCGCTCACGGATACCTGATTGACCAGTTTTTCTGGGAGCATACCAATCGTCGTACAGACAAGTATGGCGGTGACTTGGTCAGACGCACACAATTCGCAGTCGAGGTTATTGAAGCATGCCGCAAGGCGGTTGGACCGGATTTTCCGATTGTACTTCGTTTCTCGCAATGGAAAATGGGCAATTATGATGCTCGGCTGGTGGATACCCCGGAACAGCTGGAGCAATTTCTTGCGCCGCTGGCTGCGGCAGGCGTAGATATCTTTCATTGCTCGACTCGTCGCTTCTGGCTGCCGGAATTCGAAGGATCTGAATTAAACCTTGCCGGTTGGACTCAAAAATTAAGCGGGAAACCTGCGATATCCGTTGGGTCCGTTGGTCTGGAAGCCGAATTCGTGGACCGATCAACCGAGAATCAGGGAACTGGCGATGCTCACTTGGACCAATTGAATACGATGTTAGAGAACAAGGAGTTTGAACTGATCGCTCTGGGGCGAGTACTGCTTAGTGATCCGGAGTGGCCTGCAAAAGTGCGTGAAGGACGCCAGTCCGAGATCATTCCATTTACGACTGAAGTGTTGAAAACACTGAATTAGTAAATAGTAGCAATTTAACAGCATTCTTCTGCATATTCACCTATAAGGAAGACAAAAAATGAGCAATCTACGACAACCTTATGCCGCCGAAAGGCGGCTTTTTCAACCTGCTTTAATAATAATTTCAACATATGAAAAATTCACAAGAGAATACCATTTCTCGCCCGCAATTACGCTCCCCGTTGATCCATACGACGCCCACGCCCTTCGCTTGAAAAAGTCATTTGAAACCATATTACAACCGCAAATGCAAACATTTTTTTGGCTAATCAGACTCATATCTCACTCTTTTAATTAAAGCAGGTGATTTTAAAAAAATAGTTGCTTATGTTAATGTTATGCCTGAACATTATGGTACACATTCCAACATGAATTAGGAGGATGACTTTCCTTGTATGTACATAACGATTCTATAAAAAATAAACGAAGACACTTGTTTCAAATGTTATTGCTGATTATTGCAGTCCTTATGCTCATTACCGCATGTGGAGAAACGCCAAAGCCAGGCTCCACAGCGAATTCCTCTGCAGGCTCTACTACGGAACAACAAGCTGCACCGGAAGGCAGTGATGATTCCGATGCGGAGGAAGCTGAGGAGAACAATGAGCAGAATAATGCTTCCCCTCAGGAAGAAGCAGATCCGGTTCAGGAGCAGTTGGACCAGCTCTCGCTGGATGAAAAGATTGGACAGATGATTTTGGCCGGGGTACAGGGGACGACTTTGGACGAGCAGGCCAAACAAATGATTGCGGACCAAAAGGTAGGAGGCATCATTTTCTATGGTAATAACGTGACGACGTTGCAGGGAACAGCGGATTTCGTGCAGTCCATCAAAGAAGCAAACCGTGCAAATCCGGTGCCAATCTTCATGAGTGTGGATCAGGAGGGCGGCAAAGTCAGCCGAATGCCGGATGAAGTGGAGAGTATTCCGTCCAATGGTGAAGTCGGTGCGACGAAAGACGCCGAACTGGCGGAAAGCATGGGAAGGTTGCTGGCAAGACAAATCCAACTTGCAGGCTTTAATGTGGATTTTGCTCCGGTATTGGACGTCAACAGCAATCCGAACAATCCGGTGATTGGTGACCGTTCCTATGGCAGTTCGGCTGAACTCGTGTCTCGTCTCGGCGTCGCTGAGATGAAAGGTCTGCGCAGCGAGGGAATGATTCCGGTCGTGAAGCATTTTCCCGGTCATGGGGATACGTCGGTGGACTCCCATCTGGATCTTCCCGTGGTGAATAAAACAGAGAAGCAGCTGGCTGAGCTGGAATGGATTCCGTTTCAGGCCGCGGTGAAAGAGCAAGTGGAAGCCGTAATGGTGGCTCACATTTTATTCCCCAAGCTGGATCCCGATCAGCCTGCTTCGTTATCGGATGTCATTATTGGTGAACATCTGCGGGGCAAATTCAATTATGACGGCGTCGTCATTACAGATGATCTCAGCATGGGTGCAATTGCCAAAAATTATAAACTGAATGAAGCTGCAATCGCGACCGTTCAGGCAGGCAGTGATATTCTGCTCGTGGCTCACAGCTATGAAAGTGCCAAAACGATATTTGATACATTAAAAAATGCGGTGAAGAATGGCAAAATTACCGAATCTCGAATTAATGAAAGCGTGTATCGCATTCTGGCCCTGAAGCAGTCGTACAAGCTGTCTGATGAGCAGCAGCCATCTGGTGACCTCAAGCAATTGAACGCAGACATTGTGCAGTGGCGCAAACAGGTTCATGCCGAATAATCCATCCTGTGTTATGATTTTGGAATGAGTGATAACATACTACATTTCATTATTACAGGTTAGGGGTGCGGCCCATTTATGTATACCATAATGATCGTTGAAGATGATCCCAAAATTGCAGGACTGCTGAAATCCCATATTGAACGTTACGGAGACAGAGCCGTTCTGGTAGAGGATTTTGAGGGGGTGTTACAGCAATTTGAGCAGATCCAGCCACATGTTGTTCTTCTGGATATCAACTTGCCCAGCTATGACGGGTTCTACTGGTGTCGTCAGATCCGTACGATGTCCACGTGTCCGATTTTGTTTATTTCCGCTCGGAGCGGCAAGATGGATCAGGTGATGGCGCTGGAGAACGGAGCGGATGATTATATAACGAAGCCGTTCGAACATGAGATCGTGATGGCCAAAATCAAAAGTCAGCTGCGACGTGTATATGGAGATTACGCAGCTCGTGACGAGGAACGCAAGGTCGAGCTGGAAGGGTTAACCGTATACCTGGAAAGACTGGAGATTCAGCTTGGTGATCGCAGAGTGCAGCTGACGAAGAAGGAAACGATCCTGCTGGAAACGCTCCTTCGTCGGAGTCCGAAGCTCGTGAGCAGGGAGACAATTCTGGAGAAACTGTGGGATGACTCATTTGTAGACGACAATACCCTCAGTGTCAATGTAACCCGTGTACGCAAGCGATTGGCCGAAATAGGCGTAACAGATGCTTTGGAAACGGTGAGGGGTTCCGGTTATCGATTAAACGCAAACTGGAATACGGCTTCATAATCATGAAGCTGTTTATGAGAGAACACCTTGCTTTGACATGCTGGGTGGTCGTCATCCTGCTTACCGTCGTCGGCGTATTTTGGTATGACGGTTACGACCATGTGCTGACGGCTGTCTATGCCGTATCGCTGGGGTTATTTTTATATGCAGGTTACCTGACGTACCGTTATATGTCTCACAGGGCGTTCTATACCCGAATGACACATCCCATGAATTCGCTTAATGAATTTGTCCCGCTCGAAGAGATGGTTCCCTTATCGGTAGCGCTGGAGAAGCTGCTGGATTCACAATATGGTCATTATCATGCTCATCTCCACCGTCTGGAGCAGCGCCAGCAGGAGTATCTCACATTTATGAATCAGTGGGTACACCAGATGAAGACACCATTATCCGTGATTGAACTGACCGTGCAGGACCAGGAGGACGATGACCCGCGTCTCAGGAGTATTCGTGAGGAAGCAGATCAGATGAGACGCGGATTGGAAACGGTGCTGTACGTAGCGCGTTTGGACACATTTGAACAGGACTTCAGTGTTGAACCGGTTACACTTAAGGCAGCAGGCGAAGAGGCCATTCATGAGCTGAAGCGTTTCTTCATTCGCAATCATGTCTATCCGGAGATTCAGATGGATGCTTCGCTAATTGTGCAATCGGACGCCAAATGGATTCGGTTTGTCATCGTCCAGCTGCTCTCCAATGCCATCAAATACTCCTCTGGTAACGGACAGAAGATATACCTGCGTGCATATAAAGCAGAACGGTCCATTATTCTTGAAGTTCAAGATCAGGGTGCCGGTATACCTAAGTCAGATCTCAACAGAGTGTTCCAGCCTTTCTTTACGGGAGAGAATGGTCGTCATTTCAAGGAGTCAACCGGTATGGGGCTGTACATCGTGAAAGAGGTCCTGACCCGAATGAATCATCGAATCGATCTGGAATCGGTATATGGTGAGGGAACGACGGTCCGGATTACATTTAGTGTCTAGAGACTGTATGGTGATTTTCAATATTGTTTTCCTAGAGGATGGTTCAAGCGAATCGACGTCTGTTACCCCGGGGTAATGACGTCTTTTTTGTTTTAATAGAAGCAACCTTACAACTTTGTCATGCAAGTGAAAGGTTAAGCCATAGGAGATTAGCCAAAACTTCGATAAACTGAAGTCAGAAGTCAGGGCATGAAGAGTGCAATGGATAACCAATGAATAAATAGGATAAGAGTTGGTCATGGGTGACTCATGTTCAACGTAAAAAAGGAGTGGTACATATGGAAATATGCTCGGTAAAACAGATCAGCAAAATCTATAAGGGAATTGTCTCTTATGAAGCATTATCGGGGATTGACCTCAGCATCCAGGAAGGCGAATTTGTAGGAATCATGGGTCCATCAGGCAGCGGCAAAACGACACTGCTCAACATGATCTCCACGATCGACCATCCGACATCGGGAGAACTGCGCATTGCCGGGAAAAATCCATTTGAGCTAAACCAGGATGAGCTTGCGCTGTTCCGGCGCAAAGAGCTGGGATTTGTCTTTCAGTCGTTCAATCTGTTGAATACTCTTACGGTGAAGGAGAATATCGTGCTGCCGCTTACGCTCGATGGAACACCGCTGGGGGAGATGAACGCTCGTGTGGAACGTCTCGCAAGCAAACTTGGGATTGAGGGAATTCTGGACAAGCGGACCTATGAGATTTCAGGTGGACAGGCACAGAGAACAGCTATTGCCAGAGCACTAATCCATTCCCCCAAGCTAATATTGGCGGATGAGCCAACAGGCAACCTGGACTCGAAAGCGGCACGTGATGTCATGGAAATGCTGGAGCTTCGCAATCAGGAGGACCAGGCGACGATGCTGCTGGTTACGCATGATGCGGTTGCAGCGAGCTACTGCAGCCGGGTTGTCTTCATCAAGGACGGCAAACTCTATAATGAGATTCACTATGGCGATAACCGGGCGGCTTTTTATCAAAAGATTATTAATGTGTTATCCCTAATGGGAGGGTCAGGACATGAATTTTCGCCAGTTCGCCATTAACAATGTAGTTCGCAACAAACGGATTTATTTGGCTCATTTTCTGAGCAGCACATTTTCCGTCATGATATTTTTCACATATGCACTGCTTCTGTTTCACCCGGATCTCAAGGATGGCTTGAGGGGATCAAGTGAAACGGTTACTGTTCTTGCCAATCAGGGCTTTATGATTGCAGAGATCATTATTTTTATCTTTTCATTCCTGTTTTTGCTGTACTCGGTCGGTTCATTTCTGAAAACACGCAAGAAGGAATTCGGTATATTTCTGATCATTGGGATGACACGCAAACAGATGAACCGGCTTCTGTTTATGGAGAACATGTGTATCGGAATCGCCGCCATTGCAGCGGGTATTGGACTTGGGATGATCTTCGGAAAACTGATACTGCTCATCTGTGGTTCCCTTCTGGCTGTGGAGAACAGTCTACGATTTTATTTTCCATTAAAAGCAATCGCTCTGACAGCTGTCGCGTTCCTTATTCTGTTTGCTGTCATTGCACTGTCTTCTTCTCTGCTTATCCGCAAGGGAACGCTGATTGATTTGGTGAAATCGGAGGAAAAGCCGAAACCGGAACCGAAGGCATCGCATTTGCTGGCCCTCTTGTCTGTTGTGCTCATTCTCGGAGGGTACGCAGGGGTGTTTACTTTTGTATGGGTGATTTTCTCATTTCCTTTGTTGCTTGGAAGTGTCGTTATGGTTATTGTGGGCACATACTTGTTGTTCACGCAGCTCAGTGTATACGCCATTCGGGCACTAAAAGGCAATCAGCGTTTGTTTTTCCGTAAAACCAATGTACTGTTTCTATCCGAGCTTACGTATCGCATGAAAGACAATGCTGTCATGTTTTTCATGGTAAGTGTCATCTCAGCCTCGGCATTTACCGGCATTGGCACCATGCTGGCGATCGCTGATCCAGGGTTGTCGTCGATGACGAACCCGTATGCATTCACTTACGCGAATTCATGGGATACACCTGAGGCAGAAGGGGATATCAGACAGATTGAGGAAATGCTTGTTGACCATGAGATCCCCTATGTAAAAGGCAGCTACACCCAGCTGTATGAGAATAAAGATGGCAGCAATATCATCAAATTGAGTGAATACAACCATCTGGCCAAGGCCCTTGGTTACGAAGAACGCACGTTGGATAAGGAAAATGGGGCCTTTATGACGCCATCGAATCTGACAGCACGCAAAGAGCTGCGTAAACAAGTAGAGCAGGGGTTCTCACCAACACAGGTCGATCTTGAAGTTGAAAATTATCATCAACAGGTTGAGCTGTCTCCTCCAGCTACCGAAATCGTTATCCCTGTTGATTTCAAAGTGGACATCTACGTCATTTCCGATGAATTGTTTGAAAAGATGAAGCGAGCGTACAATGAATTCCTAGACTTGAGTGAGGATTACTATTCCAATAAAATGACTCAATTTGTTGTGGAAGATTGGATGGGCACGCGGGCCTTCGCCCCTGAACTGGTTAATTCGATTCAGGATCGGCCGCGTACGAAAGGCTACTTCATGTTCAGTGCTCTCGTTGTGGACTGGCTGAATTCGAAACAAACCAATGGAATCATTTTGATCCTGAGCGGTCTGATCGGTATTGTCTTCTTTACCTTTGCGGCAAGCTTTACCTATTTTAGACTCTACGCGGATCTGGAAAGGGATGAAGCACAGTATCGCATGATTGGCAAGATGGGACTTAGTCGTCCTGAACTTCGTAAAATTGTAACTCAGCAGCTGCTGCTTATGTTTTTCCTGCCATTACTTATTGCTTTGATTCATAGTTCGGTAGCATTTGTGGCGCTGCAGCAGTTGGTCGATTTTTCGGTTATGGGATACAGCCTGCGTATCTTCTTCGTTTTTGCCACCATGCAGATCCTGTTCTTTGCGCTTGTGCGCTGGCGGTATTTACGCCATATGTACTCCAAATTAATCTAAACTGGCATGACCTAGGCAAACATCGGACGCTTCGTCCGGTGTTTGTTGACTTTTCTATCCTAGACACAGTACTATTTCATTAGATACAAATTGTATCACAGTGTGTATCATACATACCTTCAGCATGTGACAGTTGTAATTTGAGATTGGTAGCCATAGCAGGCTTTTTGCCTGAGAGGGAGGATGGATCATGAGCATCACGATGTCTCGCGGACAAGCTTACATACACCGATTGAATGATGAGCGAAACGTATGGCTGGATGGCAAGCGTGTCCGGGTAACCGTACATCCCGCCTTTCAGGGAACACTGCAGACCATTGAGAACTTGTTCGATTTGGTGGATGATCGGGATACACGAGATACGGTAGCATATTGGGATGAACAGACGGGGAGTTATGTGCACCAGGCTTTTCGGGTGCCTCACGCTGCTCAAGATGTCAGCAGTAGAGCGGCAGCATTTCGGCTCTGGTCGGATCGAACCTATGGAGTCATGAGCAGACTGTCGGATTATGCCCGCTCGCGTCTTGTCGGATGGTATGCCACACGTCAAGATATGGCACGACACGATCCCATGTATGCAGATAAGATAGCAGCCTACTATCAGGAGGCCAAACGAAAAGATGCATTCCTGACGATTGTCCAGCGTGACCCGCAGATCAACCGATCCCTGCCTGTTGGGGAAGATGAAGATGCCATGCTGCGGATTGTGAAAACCAACTCGGAAGGGATTATTGTTCGGGGCGCCAAGATGGTGGCGACCGCAGCTCCTTATGCAGATGATATCATTGCGTATCCGATTCAGCGGATTCCGGGACATCTGCCGGAACTGGCACATATGGTGATTGTTCCTGTGGGAAGTCCGGGTTTACATCTGATTTGCCGGGAATCTTTTGCCGCTCCGCAGTTGGATGCTGCTCATCCTCTCAGTGCCCGTTATGATGAGATGGACGCGGTATTATTTTTTGATGATGTATTGGTTCCATGGGAGCGTGTCCTGCTGCACAACAATCCGGAAGCCGTGTGGCAGGTTCGCTGTAACGCAGCCTCTTCCAGTCTGGCCTACCATCAGAGCATCATTCGGCTGCACGCCAAGCTGGAATTCATCACCGCCGTCACGGCAGCCATTGCCCAGGAGATCGGTGTGGATTCATTCCTGAATGTACAGGAACAACTCGGAGAGATGATCAGTCAGATGCAGACCATTGAGGGCTTGATCGTTGCTTCAGAGGCCCAGGCACAGCCAGATGCGCATGGCAACTGGCTCCCGTCATTCAAATACATTGAGACAGCTCGTAATCTGGGCAGCCGATATTACCCGAGAGCGGTTGAAATTCTGAAAACCATTGCAGCTGGTGGATTGATTCAGATCCCGTCGGGCAGATTTGATCTGGATGAAACGGTAGGACCATTGATGGCCAAATATCTTGGTGGAGTGACACTGCAAGCGCCAGAGAAAATCCGTCTGTTTCAGCTGGCTTGGGATCTGACCGGAAGTGCACTTGGGGCGAGGCATGATCTCTATGAGCGTTACTACGCAGGCGATCCGGTTCGCAACCGTGCAGGCCAGTATATACAATATGATAAGGAAAGTCTGAATAAAAAGGTTGAGCCTTGGCTCCACATGGAGTAGTCATTGAAGCTACAGCAGCATGGTGATTATGGATAGAATTACGAGCCCCGGCACATGCCAGGGCTTTTATTTAGGTTATCTTTAGATTTGATTTAGGTGGATTTAAGGGACGTGGTATATAGTAGTAAGATACATGTAAAAGAATACACAGCCGATGATTGAGGAATGAAGAAATGAGAGGAATAACATGAGATACACCGTATTGATTGCAGATGATGAACCAGAGATCGTGGAACTGCTTCAACTTTACCTTGAAAAGGACTATGACATCAGGACTGCCGCGAATGGAGCGGAGGCGCTGGAATGCATTCGTTCTGTACCGGTCGATCTTGTCATTTTGGATATTATGATGCCTGTAATGGATGGACTTCAGTTAATCAAGCAAATCAGGGCAACCCATCATATGCCCGTCCTGTTTCTATCCGCCAAAAGCCAGGACCATGACAAGATTCTCGGACTTGGACTCGGTGCGGATGATTATATTTCGAAGCCGTTTAATCCGCTGGAGATTGTTGCTCGTGTAGAAGCTTTGTTAAGACGTGTGAATCAATTTGACGCCCATGAATCCGCCGCACCTCAGGAGACAAATCTTGTTCTCGGCGAACTTACGCTGGATCGCTCCAAATGTGTGCTTTTTCGATCGGGCAAACCTGTAACCCTAACCTCCACGGAATACAAAATTGTGGATCTGCTGCTGGAGCAGCCTGGCCGGGTATTTACACGCAAGAAA
This sequence comes from Paenibacillus sp. 7516, assembly GCF_002272715.1. Taxonomy (NCBI): domain Bacteria; kingdom Bacillati; phylum Bacillota; class Bacilli; order Caryophanales; family Paenibacillaceae; genus Paenibacillus; species Paenibacillus sp. 7516. The sequence continues at coordinate 602,914 of NZ_NPBI01000006.1, read as the reverse complement.
ATATACGAGGCGGTATGGGGGGACTATTACGCGCATGAAGACAGCACCATTATGGTGCATATCAGCAACATTCGTGAGAAGATCGAACACGACTCCAGACAACCGGAATATTTAAAAACGATAAGGGGACTCGGATACAAAATTGAAGCGCCAACGGAAAGCTAGAGAAAAGCGACTTTTGCAAACATCCCTGACACTGGACTTCCTGCTGTTCAACTTCTTTTTGCTGCTGCTCGTCTTGATTGTCTATCTCATGGTTTCGCTGGATGTCGTGGATTTCCGCATTTCGGATCAGGTGGTTGATCCTGATCTGAACGTCGAGGCGCATGTCTATGCAGCCGAATTAAACAAAAGGCTTGAGGATGACTCTTCAAGCAAGGAAATACAGCGTCTGCTGGATAGCGGAGGATGGATCGAAATTCTGGATGCAGATCGTTCGGTCATTCGCCAGATCGGTGTCAAGCAGGATGCAGTTACATATTACAGTGAGTCGGAGTTGTATGCCGGACTGGAGAATCGGAGCGATAGTACATATTATTATTCCATTTCTCCATACGCAGCAGAGAGAGGTGCGAAGTATGTACTGTTGAAAATACCGCGTGATCTGGTAAGTATCCGTATGAATGAAAATCTGCTGATTACCAATCTGAAGCATCCTTTGTCATTTTACATCATGATCGGAGTTGGCTTCGTTCTGCTCCTGATATTCGTATACAGCTATTGGGTCGCACGCCGAATCAAAAAACCACTTAGTATTTTATCACTGGGGCTTACACAGATGATTCAGGGAAATTACAGCACACGCTTGTCCATCTCGGCAGAGAAGGAATTTGTCCGGATCGGCGAGACGTTTAATTATATGGCAGATGTCATCGAGAATACCTCAGCTGAAAAGCGCTATGCGGAAGAGAGCAAACAGCGGCTGATCGTGGATCTGTCGCATGATCTGAAAACACCAATCACCTCCATTCAGGGATACGCTCAGGCTCTAGTGGAGGGACGGGTAGAAAACCAGGAAAGGCAGCAGCGTTATCTGGGATATATCTATAACAAGTCCGTTCAGGTGGCGCGAATGATACAGAATATGCTCGAACTGCTCAAGGTGGACTCTCCCGATTATCACATGCAGATCCAGAAGAGAGAGATCGGGGAATTCGTGCGTGAAGTCATGGCCGATACTTATGGTGAGATTGAGCAGAAACAATTTGTGCTTCATGTGCTGGTACCTGATCAGGAGATATACGCCAGATACGATCCTGAATTGCTGTCACGGGTTATTCAAAACCTCATTACCAATGCGCTGTCCTACAATCCGAAGGGAACAGAGCTGCGGGTAGAATTGATTCCGCTGGGTACGCATGTAGTCATTGAGGTTGCAGATACGGGGGTCGGTATTCCCCAGGAACTATGGAGCACCATTTTTGATCCATTTGTACGAGGAGATGAAGCACGCACTGGCACCGGCGGAACCGGACTAGGACTTGCGATTGCCCGGCGAAATACAGAGAAGATGGGTGGACGACTGATCCTGTCCCAGCGAGGCAAGGAGACTACTGTGTTTACGATTCAAATTCCAAACTGATAAGTTGAATGTACATTTAAACGGGTAACGAAGAGGGCAGAAAAAACCTGTAGAAAATCCCAAAAAGAAAAGGTTATGTGGAGGGGAACATTTTGTTTAAAGGAAGTTCGTTTGTCCGGTTCAGCATCGCGCTGGCTCTGGTGCTCGTCAATATCTACCTGCTATCACGTGTCAGCTTTATATTTCAGCCGCTGGTGACCATGCTTACGGTGATCACGGTTCCTATGATGCTGTCCGTATTCTTTTATTATCTGCTAAGGCCGCTCGTGAATTATATGGAACGGAAGAAGCTGAACCGAACACTCAGCATATTGCTAATCTATCTGGTCTTCGGTGTACTGCTCGTACTGTTCATTGTGGGGTTATGGCCGTCCTTGCGTGAACAGCTGATCAATCTGGTGGACAATGCACCGAATTTGATTAATTCACTTAGTGTACAGTTGAGAGAACTGGAGCAGAACGGAGCGATTAAGGCATTGTTCCCAGAGGGATCCACGCCGTTTTCTCAGCTTACGGACTATATTAATAAAGGATTTACCTTCGTGACCAACTATGTGAGTGGATTGTTCTCGCTCATTTCCAGCTTTGCGATCATTCTGTTTACGTTCCCGATCATCTTGTTCTACATGCTGAAACAGGGAGAGAAATTCGGCCGCAAACTGGTGCATATTGCACCAAAACGATTCCAAAAAGACAGCCGTGAGGTTGTTCTTGAGATCGATCAGGCACTCAGTGGCTTTATCGTCGGAAGAGTACTGGTCAACCTGGCACTTGGCGTACTGATGTATATTGGTTTTCTGATCATTGGTCTGCCGTATGCACTGCTGCTTACCGTCGTCGCGGTCATCATGAACTTTGTTCCATTTATCGGTGCTATCGTGTCGTCCATCCCCATTGTCATTATCGGTCTGATTCAGTCGCCATCGGTGGCGATCTGGTCGCTGATTATTATTCTGGTGGCCCAGCAAATTCAGGACAATCTGGTCGCTCCGTATGTGTTTGGCAAAAAGCTTGACATTCATCCGCTGACCACCATTATATTGGTGCTGGGTGCAGGGGATCTCGGCGGCATCATTGCCATCTTGATCATCATCCCTGTCTACATGATCGTTAAAATTATTCTGGTCAGGGTCTACCAGCTGTTCTTCAAGGAGAAATGGCAGAATGCCTGATTATAGGATTTAAAACGACTAGTCTGTTACACTCAGTCACTCCGATTGCAGTACCATCTTCCGATCGCTGTTATCCCCGAGTTTCTTGGATTCCCCTTATAAGGGGGAAACTCTGGTGATAAAGGCGAGCGCTTCGCTTCTCCAGATTGGTACTGCACTCTCCGTTAACGTGTAAAAATTTTATTTGCATTTTATAGCTTAATCATTCAATTAACCATAAAAGGAGTGGGAACCATGTCTGAAATCATCCCTAAACAATATATCGAACCCGAATACATCGAACCTCAAGCCGTCCGGATGGGCGCCATTCACATCTCTAATGATGTCGTATCCAAGATTGTGGGGATTGCAGCACAGGCCACCTCTGGCATCTCGTCCATGTCGGTTGGATTGACCGAAGGCATTGCGAAGAGCATCAGCGGTAAAAGCCTGCAGAAAGGCATTGACGTTGATGTAAAAGATGATCAGGCCTCCATCCAGCTGCGTATTAATGTACAGTACGGGTTCAAGATGCATCAAGTGTGCAAGGAGCTCCAGCACAATGTACAGCAGGCCGTGGAACAGATGACAGGCATCCTGGTCAATGAGATTAAAGTGCATGTCGTCGGTGTATCCATGCAGGAGCAAATGTAGCTGAAATCGTCTCTTCCGGAATAGGAATGATTATTAGCGATGGACAGGTTATGCTGTCTGAGCTTATGTGTAAGTAAAAGAACAGCACCCTCCCGTTAACTGCTTAACCGGGAAGGTGCTGTTCTGTGTTTACGGTAATGGGTGGGGGCTTCGCCCATCACCTTTTTGAACATTTTGGAGAAGAGAAGCTGATCGGAATATCCGACAGAGCGGGAGATATCCCCAATGGTCAAACCGGTATCCAGAGTCAGTTCGGCAGCCTTGCGCATCCGGTAGTTGACCAAATAGGATTGAATGCTGGTGCCCATCCGGTCTTTGAACAAGGAGCACAGATAGCTGCGCTGCAAGCCGATATGAGAAGCAATGGATTGCACCGTGATAGGGTTAGCATAGTTCATCTCGACAAAGTCCATGACCTGGGTGACATATGTTTCCTTGGAGAACTCTTGCTCGGGGGGAAGGATGTCTTCGTTTGCATGATCGATCAGAATGGAGAAAAATTGGTACAACCATCCGGTCATGCTAATCTCCCATCCTTTGTGTGTATTTCGGGAACGGATCATGCGATGCAGACAGGAGCGCATCTCATCGTCATTTTCCAGTTCGAAGATCGGATGCTGCTCCGACAGACAAGCCTGCTGTAATAGTGAATGGGAGGCATTTCCTTGAAAAGCAACCCAGCTGTATTCCCATGGATCTTCCAGATCAGCCTTGTAGTGCACGACGGAATGCGGGACGATGAGGAAGCCTTGACCCTTGTGCAGCTCATAGGTCTTGCCTCCGACTTCGAAAGTGCCTTTGCCATCCAAAATATAATGGATTTTGTAATGATCCCGCATGGCTGGGCCAAAGTGGTGACCCGGTGTGCAGGCTTCGGTTCCATAATGAAGGAGCTGCAGATCCTGGAACGGATTGTTTTTGAACATATATGTAATCAAGGCATTCACTCCTGTGCAGTTCTTTTCATCTTGCATTTTAACATGTTTTTAGTATGAGGATATGAATTGTAGATGTGATTTTATGAATAGACAACAAGTATTATTCCATACGGTTATAGCGATATGCCATATCGTTTTGGACCGAAACTGACTAAGATGAAAGGGTATTCACCCACTTTAACAAGAAATGAGAGAAAATGATATGCCTTATACTGCTAATGAACAACGTTACGATGAGATGAAGTATGCACGTTCCGGCAAATCCGGAATCAGACTGCCGCAAATAGCGCTTGGCCTGTGGCAGAACTTTGGCGGAAACCGCACGCTGGATATTCAGGAAGAGATGATTCTGCGTTCTTTTGATCTGGGAATTAACCATTTTGATCTGGCGAACAACTACGGACCACCTCCAGGATCTGCCGAGGAGAACTTTGGTGTCTTGTTCAAAAAACATCTGCGTCCATACCGGGATGAACTCCTGATCTCGACGAAAGCTGGATATTACATGTGGAAAGGTCCCTATGGCGAGTGGGGCTCCCGCAAAAACCTGATTGCCAGCCTGGATCAGAGCCTTGGACGGATGGGGCTTGAGTATGTGGACATTTTCTATCATCACCGTCCGGATCCGAATACACCACTGGAGGAAACGATGGCTGCGCTGGATCATATCGTAAGACAGGGCAAAGCGCTGTACGTCGGATTATCCAACTATGATGCGGAGCAGACAAGAGAGGCGGTCGCCATTTTGCGTAATCTGGGAACGCCTTGCCTCGTCCACCAACCGAACTATTCCATGCTTAACCGCTGGATCGAAGACGGATTACAGGATGTACTGGATGAGCAGGGCGTAGGCTCAATTGCATTCTGTCCTCTGGGGCGAGGTCAACTGACGAACAAATACGTGGACAAGATCAAGGAAGAACGTGCGAGCCCGACAGGCAATATGAGAACAGAAGCCTATACAGACGAACGGATTGCCAAGTTTGAAGCCCTTCAGGCCGTTGCTGAGCGCAGGGAACAAACCATTTCCCAATTGGCGCTGAATTGGATTCTCCGTGACAACCGGGTAACCTCTGCATTGATTGGCGCAAGCCGTGTTTTACAGATCGAGGAGAATGTTGCCGCATTGAAGGCACCTGGCCTGACCACCGAAGAAATGAATGAGATTGAAGGCATTCTGAACGGGATTGGAAATTACGCCTGGTAAACGAATTGGAACGAAAAAAGTTCGGAAATCACGAATAAAATCGCGAGAATAAACACAAGTCAGTTGTAATGAGAGTTCATTATAATTGACCTGTGTTTATTTTTTTCAAAAAGGTGTTCATATCATAGCACCTGGTCCTAGGATTTAGGGTATAATATATAGATGCTATACATTTGAAATATGAAGGAGAGGCTCCATTTGAATTTTGAACAGTGGATTTCGCCTGAAACCTATAACCTGACATCCGAGATGGAGAACCACCCGTCAGACCGGATTGCACTTAGATGGCTCAGCGATCAAAAAGAATTGGAAGAGATTACGTACGGAGAGTTGTTTAAGCAGGCCAACCGTCTTGCCGGGGGCTTGCGTGATTTGGGCTTGGAAAAAGGTGATCGGGTACTGGTCATGGTACCACGCCGTATTATTGCCTATGTCATTTATATCGCTTGTCTGAAACTGGGAATTGCCGTGATTCCATCGTCCGAAATGCTGCGTGCCAAGGACTTGGAGTATCGCCTGCGGCATTCCGAGGCGCGAGCGGTCATTGTATGGTCCGAGACAACGGCTGAAGTGGAGAAAATGGATGCAGACCTGCCTGCACTGGCCCATCGCATCGTGGCATCACCATCTGGCGACAGCAGCGTTCCCGCTGATGGCTGGGTTAACGTACATCAGCTGATGGAAGGTCAGTCGGATGAGATGAATGCCGTAGAGACACACCGTGATGATATCGCCATACTGGCCTACACTTCCGGCACAACCGGAAATCCAAAAGGAGTTGTACATAGCCACGGCTGGGGATATGCCCACCTGCGTATCGCTTCCACGTTATGGCTGGATATTCAGCCATCAGATATCGTATGGGCCACGGCCGCGCCGGGATGGCAAAAATGGATCTGGAGCCCGTTCCTTTCCGTACTCGGAAGAGGAGCAACGGGTCTCGTTTATAACGGATCATTCCAGCCAAAGCGCTATTTAGAGCTAATGCAGGAGCATGGCATTAACGTACTATGCTGCACGCCAACGGAATATCGTCTGATGGCAAAAGCGGATGACCTCGGTCACTATGATCTGTCCAAACTCCGCAGTGCGGTGTCAGCTGGTGAACCCTTGAATCAGGAAGTGATTGAGATCTTCCAGCGTCATTTCGACCTGACCATTCGTGATGGATACGGCCAGACCGAAAGTACATTGCTGATCGGCAGTCTGAAAGATGCGCCAGTACGGATCGGGTCCATGGGACAATCGATTACGCCGGGCCTCATCGAGATTGTTAACGAGGACGGACAACCTCAGCCTGCAGGGGTAGTGGGTGATATCGCCGTTCACCAGGATATGCCTGCCTTGTTCCGTACGTATTATAAGGATGCAGGACGGAAAGAAGCGAATCAGCGCGGGGAATATTTCGTAACAGGAGACCGCGCGCGTAGAGACGAAGAAGGATACTTCTGGTTTGAAGGCCGCAGCGACGACATTATCATCAGCTCCGGATATACGATAGGACCGTTCGAAGTGGAAGAGGCGCTGATGAAACACGCCAGCGTGAAGGAATGTGCCGTCGTTGCCAGTCCGGATGAAATTCGGGGAAATGTGGTCAAAGCCTTTGTTGTGCTGAGAGACGAGTCCCTTGCTTCGCCAGAACTGGTGCGTGAGCTGCAAAATCACGTCAAGGAATGGACCGCACCATACAAGTATCCACGCAAAATTGAATTTGTGACGGATCTGCCGAAGACGAATTCTGGCAAGATCCGCCGGATTGAACTGCGCGAGCAAGAAAAGAGAAACGCGTAAAACATAAATTAAATCCTATATGAACCAGGAGTGAATGGACCTATGAGTAATTTCGAGCAAACGTTTGAGCAATCGTTGGAACAATATGCAGAACTGGTGGTCAAAGTAGGCGTGAACATTCAAAAAGGACAGGATTTGCTTGTCACAGCTCCTATCGAAACGCTTGAGTTTACCCGCTTGATCGTTGCCAAGGCATACGCTGCCGGGGCCAAGTATGTACAGGTGGATTTTGAAGACGATCAAATTACACGCAGTCGTTTCCAGCAAGGTTCTGACGACAGCTTCGATTACTATCCGGCATGGAAAGGCGACATGATGGAGAGATTTGCAGAAGCTGGCGGCGCTACCTTAACGATCAAAGTACCGGACCCCGAACTGTATAACGGAATTGATTCCGACAAGGTTTCACGTGCTACCAAGGCGGCTGCCCAGGCACGCCGCGGTTATTCGAAATATACGCGCAACCATGAAATCAGCTGGTGCCTGATCAAGGCGCCGACCAAGGCATGGGCGAATAAGGTGTTTGCCGACATACCTGAGGAGGACCGCATCAATGTGATGTGGGACACCATCTTCAAAATGAATCGTGTGGATGGCGGTGATGCGATCCAGAACTGGAGACAGCATCTGGACACCCTGAACACGAAGAGTGATCAACTGAATCAGAAAAATTATAAGAGCCTGCACTACCGCGCACCAGGAACCGACTTGAAAATTGAGCTGGTAGACAATCACATCTGGGGTGGCGGCGGAAGTGAGAACAAAGCGGGTGTGTACACTGTCGCGAACATGCCAACCGAAGAAGTATTCACCATGCCGAAGCGCAGCGGTGTTAATGGTTATGTCAGCAGTACGATGCCTCTGAACTTGAACGGACAGCTGGTAGATCAGATGAGAATAACGTTTAAGGACGGTCAGGTTGTGGCTTTCACAGCGGCTTCTGGTGAAGAGCATCTGAAGAACCTGTTCGCTACGGATGAAGGAGCGCGTTATCTGGGTGAGGTGGCACTTGTGCCGCATGATTCACCTATTTCGAACCTGAATCGTATTTTCTATAATACCGGTATTGATGAGAATGCATCCTGCCATCTGGCTGTAGGCAGCGCATATCCGTTTAATATGAAGGACGGCACAACGATGTCTAACGAGGAATTGCTTAAACATGAGTGCAATGTGAGTTTGACTCACGTCGATTTCATGATTGGGTCGGCTGAACTGGACATTGACGGCGAGCTTCAGGATGGCACAATTGAACCAGTATTCCGCAAAGGCAACTGGGCATTTTAATATTTTTACAGCGTAGACTAGTGAAAAAGTGACTTCAATGATGAAGTCACTTTTTTGTGCTGTCCAACGGATTAGATTAGACCTGTTTCACAGGCACACATATTTCGCACTCATGCTGTTCGAGGAGATCCCATCGATATCGCTCCAGAACCGGTTGTTGATCAATGATATAACGGTTGTTTTGCAAATAAGGGATTATTTCATTCCATGCTTGCTGAATACCTTCTGGCGTGTGTCTAACCTTGCAGATCAGATAGTTCCCGCCCTGAAGCTCTCCAATCTCAATCGAGTCATCTTCAGGGAGTTCAAGTTCATGGAGCACGATTGCGGCATCGTATCTGCAGTGGTGCGGTGGTGTCGTTGATGGGTTATCCTGTGGTATGCCAAATAAAACGGCAGCTTCTGTGAGTAAGCGTTTCTCGTTTGCCCACTGTTTTAACTGGTTCATAGCTTGGACGTTAGCAGAACCATAAGGACCTACCTGCCTTACATAAGCGATTCGACATGACGCCAGATGTTCCATAGACATTTCCATTTTCTATCTTCCCTTCTCAGGAGGAATTCTCTTACTTGATGGATGTTAACATGATATAAAAAAATTTGCATAACTCTTTTCGAAAAAGGAGATTCGCAGGAGGGGACTTCATTTAACGATGGGTTCTAGGTTGTATGTAAGCTTCCTGATTGATTCCTGAAGCGGTACACCATAGAATAGGGATGATATGCTTGATGGACGTTTCGGTGTGAAATGAGGAAGGGAGATTCCGGATATGGATATTACACATGCCTTTACGGATGAACGTTTCAGACAGTATGTATTGGACCACTTTTGTAATCAACGGGATTATATTCAGGAGAGTGACATCCAAGAGGTAACTTCATTGCAAATCACAAGTCAAGATGTGAGAAGTCTGAGCGGAATTGAATATTTCAGAGACCTCGAAGAACTAGACTGTGGCAATAATTAAATAACGTATGTGGATCTTGGACGCAATGATAAGCTCAGAATTTTACACTGGTTTTGGCAGATGTGGAATTTCAGGACTGTGAGGTTTTCAGGCTCGGGTATGACGCGGGTGATACACCAGCAGGCCGAATGTACATCTATGCAGAGCTCGATGAGAACCTACAATTGTCGGAGCAGCTGATCTATGAAATGTATTAAAGCCACGGAACCGTGGCTTTTTTGGCATATCGATTTGAATGGATTTACTCTGCATGCATTTTATTAAAGCTGACGTACTCGTTGATGGGTTTGCGATAGCCGCGTGGGCGCTGTTTGGCTTCTGACTTTTTACCAATCGTAATCATCATGACAGGAACGTAATGTTCGGGAACATTCAGACTGCTCTGCAGTTCATCGGCGTCAAAACCAATCATTGGACACGTATCCCATCCCATATCCTGTGCAATCAGCATCAGCTGCATCGCCGACAGGCTGGCATTACGGATGGCGTCTTCACGCTGAAACACACTGCCACGGGCTTCGTAGAAGTCAAAAACACTTTGGGACTCCTGTTCATATTCAAACGGATTGAGCACACCCAAATGCAGTAAACCTTCATTAATCGTGCGGATGTGGTGGTGAGCCTTGATATCACCCAGAACAACGATGACAGCCGAGGCTGTTTTGACTTTGTATTGCTGTGAGGCTTCGTATGCTTTTTCTTTTTGGGCCGGGTCAGTCAAGACCAGGTAGTGGGTATGCTGAAGGTTAAAGGCTGATGGGGCAAATTTGTTTAAAGCAAACATCTGCTGCAAATCGGCTTCCGGGATTTCGATACCTTCTTCAAAAATAACGGCGGATCTACGGTTTTTGACCAAGTTTTCCAGTGAACTCATGGTGGTTTACCTCGCTTATGTATAAAGTATAAATTGACTATACCACGCTTGGTTACTTTTGGTAAGTATTATTTTCGAATAAGACAAGACCAAGGGACCATAACCTTTAATAAAAACAGTAGAGGTGAAACATGAGGACGTTCATCACCAGATTCAGGAGGGAGAGCTCCTATCACGAATTCAAGGTTTATGTCATTCAATCCTCCACACTAAAGCGATTTTTGGTCATGGAAATCATCGTTGGCACGCTTGCCTACCATGCTGCATTTTATTTGTTTCATAATGCACTCCTGGCAGGAGCAGGTTCCTGGGCGGGAACCGAAGGTTTGAAACGACTGCCTCTCGCGGTCAAAAGAATGGTCAGTTTTTGATCATAAGAAAGGTTGCTGCAGAAACGTATGGTGTCTTAACCATAAGCACAATGTAGTTATCGTGCAGAATGCAGGAGCAGAATGCCCATTCCGGGCTCCGGCTCCTGGTTCATTCATTTTTTCCTTAGTATAAGCAATCTCTTCGTTATTTGGCGCGCTCCAGATATTGTTCCAGAGTAAGTTTCTGACTTGTAATTTCCCCAGCGATATAGACCCCAACGTAACGCACATGCCAAGGTTCATAAGAGTAACCGGTCAACTTCTCCTGATCCTTGCCATATCGAATGATGAATCCATACTTGTGGGCATTGGCCTTCAGCCATTTGCCTTCTTTGGTGTTGCCGAAGCTCTGCTGCAGATCGTAGCCTACGGATGCACTGGAAATATCCATGGCAAGTCCGGTTTGATGTTCACTTTGACCTGGGCGAGCACTAGTCTTGTTGGCTACAGCTTCACCTTTGATGCTTGCATTTCGTTCGAAGATGGATTTCTGTGTCGAATAGGAACGGTAACCCGATACGGCTTTGATGTCAATGCCATCTTTTTTGGCTGCTGCAAACAGCTTTTCAATCGCGGTAGCAGCGACCTTACGCATTTGTTTCTTCGGACTGGAGCCGGAGAAGCTAAATGGAATATTCGGTACAACCAAATCTTTTGGTGCATAGGTTGAAGGCAGATTTCTTTTTTTATTCACGAGTACCACGGTGCTGGATAGATTCGTTACCGTTGCGAGACCGCTGCTGCTTGTTTTAATGGTGCGGCTTGGTGCGTTATCATGTAAAAATTGAGTGAAACTGGAGCTTGCAGCCGATGCGACTGGCGTCATGGATGGTACAAAGGGAAAGGCAGTGAAGGCAGCGCCTGCTACGACAGAGCCTATGAGTAAAGTGGATATGATAGATTTGCGTGTAAATGATTTCATGATGTTCCTCCTCGGGTTAATGAATCTCTGGCATGCTGCATCTGATCGATACCAGGCATGCTTTTCTATATACCGAGTATACTAGAGGATTATATCCATAGGTTCTCCAATTGTTTCCGAGTTGTAAACAAATCATGCGAGATTCATAGTTTCGGTCATTTGGCCAAAAGGAACACAAACAAAGACTCTGCATTCAGTGCAGAGTCTTTGCTTATCTGGATATTTAATGTTCAACGATTATTTAAGAAAATGAACGGTTGTTGCTTACAGCATGCATGCATCAGGTGCAGTGGATTGTCCCGCATTCACAGTTCGCGTGTCCCGAACACGAACGTTGCTGCTAAGTACACCCGAATCACTGCTCAATGTGAAAGAAGGATAGTTTTCTTCCGTATCCAGCTTCATATGCTGTTCGAGATTTAATTGCTGTTTTGGATCAACATAGAATGGAACCAGATTGGTCTCGATCTGCTCATCCAGTGCAGCAGGCTCATCCACAATCAAGAGGACCAGAATTCCGTTACATCCACAACCTTCAGTGTCATAGAACACTTTGAAGTAGCCAGGCTGGTCATTCAAGCTCTCGGTTAATCTCGCTGCAGCCAGATCTGTAATTTGAATATGCATCGTGCTCACTCCTTATATGTTGAAAATAATCCTGAAATGTAAATGAAGTAGTTGACTCTCCTTTCATTATACCACCTGGCTTCCAAATCAACGCAAAATATTTTCTTGACTGATTGGTCTGGAAAATGTATTCTATTCTCATGAAGAGGGAGGTGAGGTCGGGAATTGGGAAGAGCCAAGGAATTTGACACGGAATTTGTTCTGCGAAAAGCTACGTCAGTATTCGGGTCGTACGGTTATGAGGGGACTTCCTTGTCGGTGCTGCTGAAAGAACTAGGTATCGCTCGTCAGAGCCTATACGACACCTATGGAACGAAACATGAACTGTTTGTCTCTGCACTCAAGTTTTATGTTCAGCAGAAAACCGATGCCAGCATCGAATTCCTGAATGAATGCTCGAATATTCGCCAGGGTGTGGAAGAGATGTTTAACGAAGCAGTTCGTGTACTTTCGGATGATGAGCGCCGCAATGAATGTTTTATCATCAACAGTGCCGTCGAACAGGCACCGCAAAACCACGAAATCGCTGCCTTTATTCAGGAGAACAACAAGCAAATGGAGGATGTATTCCTTGCAGCGCTAATCCGGGGGAGAAATAATGGTGAACTTCGTCATACAGAGGAGGAATTGCCTGGTCTTGCCCGGTTTCTGAACTATTTTCGCTTGTCGCTGACGTTTACAGCCAAATGTGGTGCTGGTTCAGAAGTCCTGCAGGATCTGGTACGCACAACCTTAAGGGTATTGGATTAAAGTCGGATTTAGAGAATGAACGCGTAAAGCGTTTATTTTTTCACAATTTTAGACTGAATGGTCTGGAATAATACACATCCATTTTTGAGGAGGACATCAGATATGAATGATACGAACAAGCAAGTGGGGAACAACGTGGCCGGGCAAATTATGCATGGATTTACTCAACTGTTGTTGGAACGTAAGCTGGATCAATGGACCGAGCTGTTTGCAGCAAAAGCCGTGTTTGAATTTCCATATTCCCCGGCAGGATATCCGCAGCAATTGAATGGGAGCGCTGCAATCTCGCAGCATATCCATTCTCTTTTCGAACAAATGGAGATCCAGGAGTTCTCTGAGCCGGTAATCATGGCTTCACAGGATACGAATCAATTCGTAGCTGAGTTCACGTGCAAAGGGCGCTCGTTGATCACGAACAAGCCATATCATCAAGCCTACATATCGGTCGTTACTTATGACGATAACGGCAAGATTACACATTACAAGGACTATTGGAATCCCCTGGTGGTACTTGAGTCTATTGAAACAGAGTGAGTCTGTAAAGAAAGTATATAATTTATTAAAATTCAGGAGGAATTCACATGATTAACGATAAACCCCTAACGCTTATTACAGGAGCAAGCGGCAAGACGGGCAGCCGGATTGCTGCTATGCTTCAGAACCAAAACTATCCCGTTCGCCTCGCTGTTCGAAAGAAGTCTGCTTCCGATTTGGATGAAAACCAGGTCCATTTTGATTGGTATGACCCTTCTACTTATGCAGCTGCACTGAAAAACGTCGATCATGTCTACCTCGTTTTACCGATCCTGGACATGAACCCGGAGGACGTCATGATTCCGTTTATTAAGGAAGCGATCTGGGGAGGAGTGAAACGGTTGGTGCTGCTTGGCAGTGCTTCTATAGATGAAGATGGCCCAGTATTCGGGAAGGTTCATCAGACGTTGAAGGAGCTTGCTCCGGAGTGGGCGGTGCTCCAACCATCGTATTTCATGGAGAACTTTACGGAGGGACCACACCGGATGACGATGGAGCAGCATGGAGAAATTTACAGTGCTACAGGAGATGGAAGAGTTGGTTTTGTTAGCGCGGATGACATCGCAGCTGTAGCTTTTCATGCTCTCATTGATGAGGAGCCCCATAATACGGAGCATATTATTACTGGGCCGGAAGCCTTATCCTACGGGCAGGTCGCAGATATTTTCAGTCGAGTAATGGAACAGACCATAGAGTATCGTCCAATATCGGACGAAGCATTAACAAGAGGTATGGTGGAATCAGGAATGCCTGCTGAATACGCCGCCTTCCTCGCCGGACTGGACAGACTGATCCGGGAAGAAGGGACAGAAGATCAAACAACAGATACAGTGAAAAATGTGACGGGACGTGATCCGATATCACTGGAGCAGTTGATTACGATGCCTGTTCGCGTATGAAATGAATAAGTCTGGGACAGCTTTGCATGAATTGGAGGACGGTGCTTAATGCTCCGTCCTTTTTATGTTGGCCTTTTTCATATTCAGGATGCATTGAATAGCAGCAACAAGCCTCTGTTGAGGAGAGGTATTCTAGCAAAAGGGATGATTATTGGGGTGTTCTTTTGGGGAAATAGATGAGAATAAAAGGTTTTGCGGGAAGGAACAGGAGGGACAATTCATGACACAATTATACGATCTAATTGCAATAGGAACCGGTAGTGCAGCGAATTCAGTTGTAACTCGCTGTGCTGAAGCTGGTTGGAAAATAGCCGTGGTTGATGAGCGTGAATATGGCGGAACTTGCGCCCTGCGAGGCTGCGATCCCAAGAAAGTGTTGGCAGGAGCTGCTGAACTGATCGATTGGAATGAACGAATGCTGGGGAAGGGTATACAGGGAAGGACGACCATCAACTGGCCGGAACTTATGGCTTTCAAACGAACATTTACGGCGAGTATTCCGAGAGCCAGCGAGGATAAATTCAAACAGGCCGGCATGGATACCTTCCATGGCAAGGCTTCTTTTGTAGATGAAGATCACATTCGTGTGGGAGATGAAGTGCTGCATGGAAAACATATTCTGATTGCAACAGGCGCGCAGCCTGCACCGCTCCCAATAGACGGTTCAGAACATCTTCTTAACAGCGATGAGTTTCTGGAACTGGATCAGCTTCCGGATCAACTGGTTTTGGTGGGCGGAGGTTACATTGCGTTTGAATTTGCCCACATCGCTGCAAGAGCAGGAAGCGAGGTTCACATGATCCACCGGGGAGAGCGGCCGCTGGAGCAGTTTGATCCGGAGCTTGTTGACTTGCTGGTTCAAAAATCGGAAGAGATCGGCATTCACATTCACCTGAATGCGGAAGTGAAGTCCATTCGGAAACAGGGGGAGACCTTCGTGGTCAGTGGTACCCGGAATGGAGCCGATCATCAGTGGCATGGTGGACGGGTCGTCATGGGGCGGGACGTATCCCTAATGTGAATGGACTGGAATTGGAAAAAGGGAAGGTCAATTACAGTGAGAATGGCATCTCCGTGAATGAATATCTACAAAGCACCAGCAACCCCAAAGTATACGCTGCCGGTGACGTTGCTGCAACGAAGGGGCTTGCCCTGACGCCTCTGGCAGGTCAGGAATCGCGGGCTGTCGCCTTTAATCTGCTGAAGGGCAATCATACTATGCCGAACTATAACGTTATGCCTTCCATCGTATTTACTGTGCCATCTCTTGGCTCTGTTGGCCTCCAGGTTGATCAAGCGGAAGAGGAAGGATACAAGGTGAAGGTAAATGACATGTCGCAATGGTATACTTATAAACGGACAAATGAGAAGTATGCCATGGCCAAAGTTGTGATCGACAACGACTCAGGATGCATCCTGGGAGCCCATGTACTCGGCAGGGAGACCGAAGAGCTGATTAACCTGTTTGCCATGGCCATTCAGTTCGAACTGACAGCCGATCAGTTAAGCACCATGAATTTTGCATATCCTACGGCTGCATCGGATTTGGGCTCTTTGATTTGATGTTTTGATTAGGGGAGGGTGTTGAAAACATGTCTGCAGCACAATTTCTGGGCACATCAGATGCCAAATGGACCACTGAACCGGTTGCAACCCGTACAGAGGGAGAACGTTTCATCGTGGAGGCACAGGAAGGCAGTGATTTTTGGGAGAACACGTTCTACGGATTCAGTCACCAAAATGGACATGCCCTTCTGACGCCGTGGGAAGGTAATGAAGCCGTCGAAATTACGTTTGATCTAAGTTCTTTTACTGAACTTTATGATCAGGCAGGTTTAATGCTCTGGCACAGTCGTGAACAATGGATCAAGGCTGGCGTGGAAGTAAACGATGGGGTCGTTCATATCGGCGCTGTGGTAACAGATCACTTTTCGGACTGGTCGCTATCTCCCGTTCCGGAATGGGGAGGACGTAAGGTTACCATTCGAGCTTCCTATCACAACGAAGCGGTAGTCATTCGGGCGCGTACGGACGAACATCCTTGGCGAACCATTCGGGTTGCGCGTTTTGCCTATCCGGAGAACAAGAAGGCGGGTCCATTCCTGTGTTCACCCAAGCGTGCGGGGTTTGAAGTGGCATTCACGAAGTGGAGAACAACGACACCTGACGAGGATTTGCACTCCGATCCGCCCATACAGGATTGAGAACGGAAGCAACCGTTGAATGGTTCTTTCCATGCCAAACAAGCAAGTCCTTCCTGTGTGGAAGGCTTGCTTGTTTACGTTGTGAAGAAGGGAGCAGCCAGGATGCTCAGCAGGATTTCAGCGAGATGTGAAACAGCGATTATTCTGCCTTGTCTCTGGATTACTCATTTTTACACCCAAATTACTTCGTTTCGTTGTTCTCACCATTCTCTTCGTTACGTTCCTCAGCTTCGTTCAACTCACGCATCCGTTCTTCATAATCGTCCAGGAACCATAACGGGTCCATGTTGTCTTCTTCGCCATTGTAATTGATCAGGATCTCTTCGCCCGCTTTGATATCTGTATAAGCATAGAAGTCAAATGTATGGTTTTCAAAGTTGATATCATAGGTTGCGTTGGGCTCGTACGAATGATTGATCAAGCTGCCGTATCCCAGCAAAATGGCGGTGTGGTTGGCACCGTACTCAAATACATAATCCTCCAGGATCGTTTTTTCGACATGTTCGTGGTCTTCGTTGGGATAAGGGACAACCGGGGCCTGATGGATCAATTGGCCTTTGGGAATATCCACTGTGGCAAAAACCCCTCGATTAAATTCGCCATCACCCAATTTGGATTGTTTTACTTCAATCATAATGTTCACCTGATGCTCGCCTGAGAGAGCTCCGTTCTATAGTAGTTTAAGGCCAAATTTTAACCGATTCATGCATATAAGGCAAATATGGCGTTGAGTTGTGCAGGTTATAACGATTATAATATACAGGAATGAAGTCTATATAGAAAAGGTGTCATGAATGAGCATATTAAATGTGGAAAAATTAAGTCACGGTTTTGGTGACCGTGCTATCTTTAACGACGTATCTTTCCGCCTGCTGAAAGGCGAGCACATTGGACTGATCGGGGCCAATGGTGAAGGTAAATCCACCTTCATGAACATTATTACTGGCAAGCTTCAGCCCGATGAGGGCAAAGTCGAGTGGTCCAAGCGCATGCGCGTGGGATATCTCGATCAGCATGCCGTGCTGAACAAGGGACAATCCATTCGTGATATCCTGCGCAGTGCGTTCCAATACCTGTTCGACATGGAGCAGGAAATGAACGAGATGTATGGCAAGATGGGAGACGTTACTCCCGAGGAACTCGAACAGCTGCTTGAGGATGTCGGAACCATCCAGGATACCCTGACCAACCAGGACTTTTATATGATTGATGCAAAAGTGGACGAGACTGCACGCGGTCTGGGTCTTACGGATATCGGCCTGGACAAGGATGTTAATGATCTGAGCGGTGGTCAACGGACCAAAGTACTGCTCGCCAAGCTGTTGCTTGAAAAGCCGGATATTCTGCTCCTCGACGAGCCGACGAACTATCTGGATGAACAGCATATTGAATGGCTGAAGCGTTATTTGCAAGAGTATGAGAATGCATTTATTCTGATCTCGCATGATATTCCATTCCTGAACAGTGTCATTAACTTGATCTACCACATGGAAAATCAGGATCTGACCCGTTACGTGGGCGATTATGATCACTTCCAGGAAGTTTATGAAATGAAAAAGCAGCAGCTGGAATCAGCCTACAAGCGTCAGCAGCAGGAAATTGCGGATCTGAAGGATTTTGTTGCACGTAATAAGGCCAGTGTGGCGACACGCAACATGGCGATGTCCAGACAGAAAAAGCTCGACAAAATGGATGTGATTGAACTCGCCAAGGAGAAGCCGAAGCCACAGTTCAACTTCCGTGATGCCAGAACATCCGGCAAGCTTATTTTTGAAACCAAAGGACTGGTGATCGGGTACAACGAGCCATTGTCCAGACCACTGGATCTGCGTATGGAGCGTGGTCAGAAGATTGCACTCGTGGGTGCAAACGGAATCGGTAAAACCACCCTGATGCGCAGCATTTTGGGCGAAATTCCGGCCCTGGAAGGAACAGTTCAGCGCGGGGAGCATCTGGAGATCGGGTACTTCCAGCAGGAAATGAAGGATGCGAACTACAATACCTGTATCGAAGAGATCTGGCAGGAGTTCCCGTCCTATACCCAATTCGAGGTTCGTGCTGCCCTTGCCAAATGTGGACTGACCACGAAACACATTGAGAGTAAGGTTGCTGTGCTGAGTGGTGGAGAAAAGGCTAAAGTGCGTCTGTGCAAACTGATCAACAACGAAACCAACCTGCTTGTACTTGATGAGCCGACGAACCATCTGGACGTGGATGCCAAGGATGAGCTGAAACGCGCGCTCAAAGCCTACAAAGGCAGCATTCTGTTGATTTCGCACGAACCTGAATTCTATCGTGATGTTGTGACAGAAACATGGAACTGCGAATCGTGGACAACGAAAGTATTCTAGATTGATGTCGAAATGAAGAGTTGAGACTTGTCGCAATCAGAGAATAATTCGTTCTGGCCCCGGTTACATGATGCCAAATGAGCGCAATTGCGAACAAGCTCGAACCAATGATTAAGAACACGTATTTTGCTTGCGGAAGCAGGCAGGATGCGTGTTTTTTTGCGTGGTTCTGCGAAAAATGTTCGAGCTGTGATGCAGTTGACAGCGTCAATAAGGCGATAATATAATGCGAGAAAGCACTTACATTCACATGACATAAGCAACCTGTTTCACTACTTAGGGCAAAGAAGACACGGTAATCCGTATTGGGATCATTGCACTTAGCAGAGGAGACAGGTCTTTTTTTTTGCGCTCCAATGAAACCGATTTCATTAAACGAAGGAGGTGAAACGCCTTACCGCGCGCTGGATACACAGGTAATGCCAAATAACAGCATCGTGTGATCAGGACCATGCTTTCATTTTCCGAGGCAAAGGAGAGAATGGATATTGGATAAACTCAGAAAGCCGCTCATATTCATGTTATCTGCTACGCTCGTGTTATCTTCCGGACCTTTGATGCTGCCAGGCAAGACATATGCTGATGCTTACAGCATGCCTGGTATGCTGCTGCAGGACGATTTTTCTGATGGGGATTACTCGGCATCACCCGCATGGAACGTAAGCTCAGGTACGTGGGAGGTAAGCCCAGATCCTACAGACGCATCGAACCAGACGCTTTTTCAGAGCGATACTGGGGAAGGCATCATCTCCACTGGCGACATCATGTCCGACATGACGTTGTCCATGCGCTTT
Organism: Paenibacillus sp. 7516; assembly: GCF_002272715.1. Taxonomy (NCBI): domain Bacteria; kingdom Bacillati; phylum Bacillota; class Bacilli; order Caryophanales; family Paenibacillaceae; genus Paenibacillus; species Paenibacillus sp. 7516. The sequence continues at coordinate 583,010 of NZ_NPBI01000006.1, read as the reverse complement.
TACACGGGAGATGGTCAGGGATACCCGGGAATGCTGCCGCGATTTCAGGATAAGAGCAATTTTTATTATTTTCAGATGCAGGTTCCAGCCAATAAACTCGTCTTCTCCAAGCGGGTGAATGGAGCGGATACAACGTTAAAGTCGGTGGATTATTCTTTTGCCAAACACACATGGTATACCCTGAAAATAGTACTGTCAGGACCTTCCATTCGTGGGTACATCGTCGAAAACGGAGCAAATCGCTTGGTATTCGATCTGATCGATACGACATACAGTGCAGGCAGCATCGGCATACGAAATCGCTGGCAATCCGTTCATGCAGATGACGTGATCATCGCCGAGCCGCCGCCAGGAAATGATGTTGTGCTCTCAGCCGATGGGCAGACGTCATCCTCGGTTTCTCTGCAATGGACCGAGACAGCAGGTGCGACCAGCTATCGCCTGTATCGTTCCACCTCGCCTGAAGCGGGATATTCCTTGGTGGCGGATACCGAATCACTGGGTTATGTAGACGATGATTTAATCACCGATACGTTCTATTATTACAAGCTCGCCTATGAATACGGGGGAATGACGGAATCGTTATGGTCGGCACCACTCGAGGTTCGGACAGCAGCAACCGCACCGCAGGCTCCAGGAGAATTGAAAGCTCTGGCCCTGAATACATCCAGTGTGAAATTGTCTTGGCCAGCTGTGGATAAGGCAACCGGATACCGTATCGTCCGTTCAGAGGCGGGCAGTGAGCAATATGAGCAGGTGTATGAAGGTCAGGCACTCACTTACACGGATCAAGGTCTTGCATCCGGCCAAGGCTACAGCTATCGCATAACGGCGTATAATGCAGCCGGAGAGTCCGAATATGCAGCTGCAGAGGTGACAACGTACCTGATGGATTCCCCAGCCGAATTTACCGTTTCGGACGTGACCAGTACGTCGATTACCCTTGGGTGGAATGCGCTCCCCGGTTCGGATGTGACATATTCCGTTTCCAGATCCACCAGTGCAGGCGGGACGTATCAAGAGGTCTATAGCGGCGGGGCTAACACGTTTAACGATAGCGGCCTGACAATGGGCACAGGATATTATTATATTCTTCAGGCAACTGTGGATGGTGTTCCTTCTCCTGCATCTGCACCGCTGAGTGCTGCCACAATACGCACGAGCTTTACACCGGGCCAGTTATGGCCGGATCTTGGCGGTAAGCCCATCGATGCCCATGGGGCGGGCTTTTTCTACGATGAGCAGACAGAAAAGTACTACTGGTATGGGGAATATCATACGGGAGGCTGGCCGGCCGTTGGTATTCGCGTGTATTCATCGACGGATCTGCTGAACTGGACGGATGAAGGCATGGCACTCACCATGATTCAGTCCATGGATGATTTCGAGAATGATCCACTGATTTCCGAATTGTATGCTGGGCGTGAAGATAGGGTGGACATTTGGGCCGATATCCGTAAAGGGCGAATTATTGAACGTGCGAAGGTAATCTATAATGACAAAACGAAAAAGTACGTCATGTGGGCTCACATGGATGGAGACAAGGATCCCTACAACAATAGTGCCAATTACGGAAAAGCACAGGCTGGTTATGCCATTAGCGATTCGCCAACAGGGCCGTTCGTTTACCAAAAGAGCTACCGGATGGACAGAGCTCCGGAAGGGGAGAAAGATTACTTCCCAAGCGATCGGGGCATGGCACGTGACATGACTTTATTCAAGGACGATGACGGTACGGCATACCTGATCTATTCCAGTGAGGAAAATCTGACACTGTATATTTCCAAACTGAACGAAGATTACAGCGATGTGACAGGTTGGCATAAGCAAGGTCTCACGGATGAGAAAGGCAATCCGGTGCGAGATGCTACGTATCAGGCTGAATATGGCGTTGATTACGTCAGAGTATTCCCGGGTGGACAACGCGAGGCACCCGCCATGTTCAAATATCAAGGCAAATATTACATTTTGACCTCCGGTGCGTCGGGATGGTCCCCGAACGAAAACAAGGTAACTGTGGCGGATAACATTTTTGGTCCATGGTCCACGATGAAGAATCCATTTATACGTACACTGCCGAGCGATCCTGATCCAGGCAAGGCATTCGGCACGCAGACTACATCGGTCATTCCTGTTGACCCGGAAAAAGGAAAATTCATTTACGTGGGGGATACGTGGAACGGCGGTAATTTCTCCAATGATGGGGCTAAATACGTGTTCTTGCCGATTGAGTTTGGCATGGGCTCCGACATTGCAATTCGATGGTACGACAGCTGGACCCCTGATCTGCTGAATTCCATGGGCAAGGTCGACATCGCCGACCCACTGCCTGAGGCCGTGCCTCTCGGGAAAGTGCCTTCTCTGCCAGCAACAGTTAACGTGCGGGATGGAGGGTCGCTTGTGCCAACACCAGCAGTATGGACGGTGGATAACCGTGCGATGACTGCAGATGATTTTGCCAAACCGGGACCGGTTACGCTGCAAGTAACGACACCGGAGTACGGCAACAAGAAACAGGCAGTCCGTGTATATGTCATACCGGAGAACGCACTTTATTTCGTGAACAGCGGAGGTTATGAAACGGCTGATTACAAACTAATGGGTGAATATATGAAAGATTCGCTAGCCAATTCGGGAACAGCTGACCAGCAGTATGCACCGGCAGAAGGACGGAATTGGGGTTATGTTAGTGCTGATGCACTGCCATCCGGTTCAGCTGGCGGGGATATCTACTCCACCGTGCGCTATTTGAACGGTGGCAATGTGAGCAATTCGCCCAAGGGCAGCGACCTAACCTATACCTTTGAAGTGCCGAATGGAACTTATGATGTATACGCAGGTTTCAACGATCCGTGGACCAATACGTCCCGCAGAGCAAACTTCCTGATCAACGGCAATAACACGGGTCCGGTGACGTATACACCTGCTAATGTCAGAGCTCATACAGGTATTGCCGTTACGGAGAATAAGCTTGAATTGACGGTGCGCAATACGGCATCACAGGACCCGCTGATCAGCTGGATCGTGATCGTCAAGCCGGGTGAAGTTCCACCGATGGACAACACGGCCGGGCTGAATGCGGAAATATCGGATGTAACGAGTGCTACGCTTCGCTGGGATGCTCAGCTAGGTGCGGCAAGCTACAAGCTCTACCGTTCGAACAAGGAACAGGGTGAGTATAATGTCGTTTACAGCGGTAGTATGCGGGAAAACATCGACAGCGGGCTGCGTCTTGGCACCGATTACTATTACAAAGTGGAGGCCTTTGATGCCTCGGGGCGTACCATTCGTGGTTTATCTTCTGCTTATCTAGTGCGTACCGCTGAAGAGGCCGCTGCTGATGTGGCTGCACGCATTACAACATTGGAGCAGCCTTCTGCAGGTGCCAAGCAGTTAAAACTTCCGGTCGTACCGCAAGGCTTTACAGTAAAGATCGCTGCCAGCTCGTTACCATCCGTTATTCAAACCGATGGAACAATCGTGCCGCCAACCAAGGCAACTGCGGTGACATTGGAACTGGAGGTTACTCGAGCCTCGGATGACAGCAAAGCCATGACCCAGCCATTAACGGTGTACGTACCTGGGTATACGCCTTCCCCGGGTGGATCCGGATCCGATGGTTCAGGTGGAAATTCTAACGGAGGCTTAAGCAATTCCGGAGGACAACCGGGGTCTGGTACGCCAGCACCAGGGAATTCTTCGCCAAAACCTGAACCACAAAAAGATCGTTCCATTCTTGAGTTCGAAGGGGTGGCAGATAAGGATGGGCTTGTGCAGACGAAAGTGGATGCTTCTGTAATCCAAGAAGCCCTCCAAGCTGCACCTCCTACAGGTACGGGTATCCGACAGATCGAACTTCGGCAGAAACCTGTCTCAGGGGCAAGCACTTATGAAGTGTCCCTGCCAGCCTCGGCATTGGCGGATCAAGGCGAATCGCGCGTGTTCCAGATCGTGACGGAACTGGGAACACTAGAACTTCCTGCGAAGCTGTCAACAGAAGACTTGGCAGGCCACGAACTGGCTAAGGTGCGATTCATCCGCACGGAGCTGCCAAAAACAGTCGCCGATCAACTCGGAACGCAGCATGGAGTACGCCTTGAACTCGTTTTGGATGGAGATGCTTGGCCAGAAACACATGAGCTGAAGCTTCACCTGCCTTACCGAACGCTGCAAGGTGCAGAGCGAGATCGAATCGTAGCGTTCGCGTTGAATGCGAATCATGTGGCAGCCCCGTTGCCGCAAAGCCGTTACGATCAAGAGAAGAGGGAGGTAGCATTCTCCGTAGCGTCGGCAGCAGGAAATTATGCAGCCGTATCTGTGCAGCAGGAATTCGCAGATATCACCGATGTGCCATGGGCCAAGAATGCATTGGAGGCACTGGCTGTCCGCGGCGTCATGGATGCAGCTGAAAACGGTAGCGAACGTCAACTACATCCGAAACAGGAGATGACACGCGGCCAATATGTGCAGTGGCTGATTACTGCACTCGGCTTGAATGGCGCGCCTGGCATTCCGTTCTCGGATGTAAGTTCTGACGCTTCGTACTACGAAGCTGTTAATGCCGCTCGCTCGCTTGGCATTACTGGCGGCACGGGAGATGGGCGCTTTAAGCCTGAAGCCACTGTCACCCGTCAGGAAATGATCACGCTGACGGTAAGAGCACTGCAGGTGGCAGGGCTGGTCGAACCCGAATCGGCTTCCACGGATAGCCTTGCTCGCTTCCGCGACGCTTCTGCAATCCGTTCATATGCCCGGGACAGTGTTGCCATTCTGGTGGATCTTGGTATCGTTAGCGGGTACAACGGCGAGGTCAAGCCGCTTGCCAAAGCGACCCGTGCTGAATCGGCTGCGCTTGTGTACGCATTAATGGATAAATTGGTGTGGCCTAACTGACGAAAACAATATAACGAAGAGGAAGAAAAAAAGGCTTACTAAGACCTGGATTGAAGGTCTAAGCAAGCCTTTTTTGCATGACCATAGATGGAGTGAGTTTGTACATATTGTTCCTTTATCAGCGAAACTGATAAATGTTATAAAATGATTGAAATTGACCCCCAACACCCGGTGTGTTAGGTTCTAGAGAGTAGAAATAAATTTGATCATTTTAGTAGGAATTAAAATTGAAGCAATGCGCGAGGTGGCAAATGGTGGAACTTCAAGTGACAAACAGCCCTTTTAATCAGGAACAGGTTGAGCTGCTCAACCGTCTTATTCCTACATTGAACGATTCACAAAAGACTTGGCTTAGCGGATATTTAACAGCTATTCAGGGGATCGCAGCAGTAGCGGCCGGAACAGGTGCAGCACCAAATGTACAAGCGGAAGCGGTATCGGCTGTCAGTGTACCCCCGGCTTCCCGGGAAGTAACGGTACTCTACGGATCCCAAACAGGGAACTCCAGCGGATTATCCAAGAAGCTGGCTAAGAAATTGGAAGAGCAAGGTCTTCAGGTGACGTTATCATCAATGGGAGATTTCAAACCGAACGGACTGAAAAAAATTGAGAATCTGCTCATTGTTGTCAGTACTCATGGTGAAGGCGAGCCGCCGGATAATGCGATTCCGCTTCATGAGTTCCTGAACAGCAAACGCGCTCCGAAGCTTGATGGATTAAAATATTCCGTGCTGGCGCTGGGAGATACGTCGTATGAATTCTTCTGCCAGACTGGCAAGGATTTTGACCTTCGTCTGCAGGAGCTTGGTGGTACGCCAATTGTTCCTCGTGTAGACTGTGATGTTGATTTTGACGAAGCGGCAGCGGAATGGATGAATGACGTTCTTGCCTCCCTTAGCAGCACGCCAGCAACTGCGGGTACCGTATCCAGCGAAGCTGTCGTCGCTGCGGTGAGTGGCGGGGAATCCGAGTACAATCGGACCAATCCATTCAAGGCAGAAGTGCTGGAGAATCTTAATCTGAACGGCAGGGGATCAGACCGGGAGACTCGTCATATCGAATTGTCTCTGGAAGGTTCCAATCTGGACTACGAGCCGGGAGACAGCCTGGGTGTATTCCCGGAAAATCATCCTCGTCTGGTAGATGAGCTGATTGCAGCCATGGGATGGAATGCCGATGAACGTGTAACGGTGAACAAATCCGGTGAGCAGGTATCGGTATATGAAGCGTTGCTGCGCTATTTCGAAATTACCGCTGTGACCAAACCTGTAGTCCAGGAGCTTGCAAAACTAAGTCCTGACAGTGGACTTGCCGATTTGCTCGCAAATGACGCCGAGTTCCGCAATGTTATGAACAGCTGCGATCTGCTCGATCTGGTACAGGATTATAATCTGAAGGGCATACCGGCGGGAGAATTTGTTGCCGTTCTTCGTAAAATCCCTGCACGTTTATATTCCATCGCCAGCAGTTCGAAGTCATTCCCGGATGAAGTACATCTTACGGTACGTACGGTGCGTTACGAAGCGCGCGGAAGAGAGCGTTATGGAGTTTGTTCAGTTCATCTGGCAGAGCGAATTGAAGCAGGAGACAGCCTGCCCGTGTACATTCAGCATAATCCGAACTTCAAATTGCCAGAGAACCCGGATGCCCCAATCATCATGATTGGGCCTGGAACGGGAGTAGCCCCATTCAGATCGTTCCTGGGTGAGCGTGAAGAAACGGGAGCACAGGGCAAAACGTGGTTGTTTTACGGGGATCAACATTTCCTAACGGATTTCCTATATCAAACGGAATGGCAGCGCTGGCTCAAAGACGGTGTGCTCACCAAGATGGATGTGGCCTTCTCTCGGGATACGGAGCATAAGGTATATGTTCAGCACCGGATGCTGGAGAATAGCAAAGAGCTGTATCAATGGCTTCAGGAAGGCGCAGTCATCTATGTGTGCGGTGATGAGAAGAAAATGGCGCATGATGTTCATGGCGCACTTGCTACCATTCTTGAACAAGAGGGCGGTTTGACTTCTGAGCAGGCCTCGGAGTATCTGACAAGGTTGCAACAGGAAAAACGTTATCAGCGGGACGTTTATTAATTCGGAGATGAGGCACCCGCAGAGACGAGAGGAGAAAGCAGCATGGTTTATAATAACTTACTGAATCCGCAGCGCACAAATAGTGATGTGGAAGATATAAAGATCAAAAGTGATTACTTGCGCGGCAGTCTCACCGAAACACTGGCGGACCGTATTAGCGGTTCGATTCCGGAGGATGACAACCGGCTGATGAAGCATCACGGAAGCTATATGCAGGATGACCGTGATCTGCGCAACGAACGAAACAAGTCGAAGCTTGAGCCTGCTTACCAGTTCATGCTGCGTGTACGAGCTTCGGGCGGAATTGTCACTCCTGAGCAATGGCTCATGATGGACCGAGTCGCCCATAAATATGCGAACGGAACCATTCGCTTGACTACACGTCAGTCTTTCCAGCTTCATGGTGTATTGAAATGGGATCTCAAAAACACGATTCGTGAAGTGAACGATTCCCTGCTGAGCACACTTGCGGCATGTGGAGATGTGAACCGGAACGTGATGTGTAATCCAAACCCGAATCAGTCCGATGTGCATGCAGAAGTATATGAGTGGGCTTGTCAGGTGAGCAACCACCTGGATCCGCGTACTCGGGCATATCATGAGTTATGGCTGGACGGGGAGAAAGTGATCGATACCGGAGCGAGTGACGAGGAAGTGGAACCAATCTACGGTAAAGTATATTTGCCGCGGAAGTTCAAGATCGGGATTGCGGTTCCTCCATCGAATGATGTCGATGTATTTTCACAGGATCTTGGGTTTATCGCCATCGTCGAGAACGGCAAGCTGCAGGGATTCAACGTGTCGGTAGGTGGCGGAATGGGGATGTCGCATGGTGATCCGAAGACGTATCCACAAGTGTCCAAAGTCATCGGCTTCTGCACACCGGAGCAAATGATTGATGTTGCGGAGAAAACGGTCACGATTCAGCGGGACTATGGAGATCGTGCAGTACGGAAGCATGCACGATTCAAATATACCATCGATGACCGCGGGCTCGGCTGGTTCGTGGAGGAATTGACGAACCGCCTGGGCTGGAGCTTGGAAGCAGCACGTGCTTACCATTTTGATCATAACGGAGATCGTTACGGCTGGGTCAAAGGTAGCAATGGCAGATGGCATTATACGTTGTTTATCCAAAACGGACGGGTAAAAGATATCGACGGCTATCCGCTTATGACGGGATTGCGCGAAATTGCGAAGATTCATAGTGGCGATTTCCGGCTGACCGCCAATCAAAACCTGATTATCGGGGACATCAGCAGTCAGAAGAAGAAAAAAATCGAAGCGTTGATTCAGCAGTACAATCTAACGGATGGGGCTCATTATTCGGCTCTGCGCCGGAGCTCCATGGCGTGTGTGGCACTTCCTACCTGTGGTCTGGCCATGGCAGAGTCCGAGCGTTACCTGCCGTCCCTGATCGACAAGCTGGAACCAGTTCTGGATGAAGCAGGGCTGAGAGATGAAGAGATCGTCATTCGCATGACGGGATGCCCCAATGGGTGTGCGCGTCCAATGCTCGCCGAGGTTTCGTTTATTGGGAAGGCCCCGGGCAAATACAATATGTATCTGGGTGGCAGCTTTACGGGTCATCGTCTAAACAAGCTTTACAAAGAAAATATTGGTGAAGCAGAGATCCTGGATACGTTGACTCCGATGGTGCATCAGTATGCGAGAGAACGTCATGAAGGGGAACATTTCGGTGATTTTGTTATTCGTGCCGGTTATGTGTCTGAAGTGCTGGACGGCCAGCAGTTTCATGCCTGATTGAATCGGGTCGTTAGAAGAGCATTCCTGCGGGAATGCTCTTTGTGCTAGATTTATTGATTGATTTGGCATTCGGCGAAGCTCGTCAAACAATAGGAAATCGAAGTATATTTAGGAGAGAGCCGAAAGGTTAATGAAAGGCCGAATGACGTTTCAGACTTCATCTGACGACCGTTTGCTATGAAACATTACCATTATTTCGTCATACTGAACTTGTTGAAGCAGTCTCAACAAGATATAATAACTAGGTAGAATGCAGATTACATGTTGAAAGTGAGCGGAAACGATATGGGTCGTAAGTGGAATAATATTAAGGAAAAAAAAGCTTCAAAAGATGCAAATACAAGCCGGGTTTATGCCAAGTTCGGCGTTGAGATTTATGTAGCTGCCAAGAAGGGTGAACCAGACCCGGAGGCAAACCGCGCGCTGAAAGTCGTGCTGGAACGTGCGAAAACGTATAACGTACCAAAAGCGATTATCGATCGCGCGATGGAAAAGGCTAAAGGCAGCGGGGACGAGAACTATGAAGAGCTGCGTTATGAAGGCTTCGGACCAAATGGTGCGATGGTCATCGTGGATGCACTCACCAACAATGTGAACCGGACAGCGCCTGAAGTTCGCTCCGCATTTAACAAAAACGGCGGAAACATGGGCGTCAGCGGTTCGGTTGCTTACATGTTCGATCCCACTGCGGTCATCGGTGTAGAAGGCAAAAACTCCGAAGAAGTGCTGGAAATCCTGCTTGAAGCAGACGTGGATGTGCGGGATATCGTGGATGAGGATGAATCCGTGATCGTATACGCGGAGCCAGACCAATTCCATGCCGTACAGGAAGCTTTCAAAGCTGCTGGTGTTACCGAGTTCACCGTAGCCGAGCTGACGATGCTGGCACAAAACCATATTGAACTTCCCGAAGATGCACAGGCTCAATTCGAAAAGTTGATTGATGCCCTGGAAGACCTTGAAGATGTTCAGCAAGTGTACCACAACGTAGAATTTGTATAAGATTACTTGCATACTTGCCTATTGCTTGTGTCTATAAGAAAAAGAGTGTCCAATCCATCTTGCTGATGGTCGGACACTCTTTTTTTGCATGTGTAATTAAGAATCGGACCGCAGAGCTCGGCGAGGCTTCTCCGCTGTATTGCTTTTACTGCCGCCAAATTTGAACAGCACAATTCCTCCCACGATTACAAGCACCCCGAGCAGCTGATTCCAGGAGAAGGGGATCTTCTCCAGCCCGAGCCAACCCATCGAATCAAACAAGAGAGCAAAACTCAGCTGGGAGGTCAGGACAATGGATATGGCAAAGGTAGGCCCGAGAAGCTTCATTCCTTGAACGAGACAGAATACGACGCCTACCCCGATAGCACCACTTACCCAGTACCATGGCTGCATATGCTGGAAGCTGAACGTGTTTTTGCCTTCCACCAGCAGCGAAATCAGGAAAGAGGCAATAAATCCGGTGAAAAGAACCATCGTTGTCGTGGACCATGACCCCGTCTTTTCATTAACTTTACTATTAAAAACGGTTTGCAGACTCACGAGTGAACCTGCAAGTAATGCGAGCAAAATACCCGTAACAATCATGAGCTGTAATCTCCTTATTCATAGATGTTGTGACCTGCAATTTGACGCAAACCGGCTCGATCTTTGACTTGAATAAAACCTTGGTTGCGTTCAATGAACCCGTCCGTACATAGCTTCTGAATGACCCGATTTAGATGCCGATAGCTTGTGCCGATCAGATTGGCAATGTCCGTCAGATTGAACGAATCCAGCCCCTCATGTACGACCGCACCTGCTTCCTCGGTGGAGATGGACAGCAGGTAGCTGGCTAACCGTACCTCAACGGGGTACATCAGGTTGAAGCTTGAGAAGTTTGAATCAATATAGAACTTATGAGAAATGATCTTTAGCAAAAATTTGAGCAAAGGGGCATAGTCGCCTGCATGTTCAGCCAGGTGCCGGTAGTGGATACGAAGCATGACGACAGGCGTGACAGCCTGCACGGTATTGATGATATGGCTTTCCCGGACATACTCCACGTCTCCAACCACTTCAAGTGGGGTTTTGAAGCAGAGCACGAGTGTTTTGTCCTGAGCGGACGTCGTAAAAATCTTGATTTTGCCTTCTACCAGCACATATAAGTACTCGGATGCTTCACCTTGGCGGCAGATCAACTCACATTTCTCAAAATGACATACGGTCATCAATGGACGCAGGGGCTCGGGAAATACCGTTTCGAGCTGGTACTGCTTCAAGTAGTGCAACAATTGATTTTCATCATGGACTTCTTTCATTAAGTACTTCGCCCCCGACCTGTTCTTGTGCAAACTTAAAAAAGAAACTAGAGTTTCATAATAATAACACCCGTAATCATGAGTGCTATGCCTAGAAATTGCGGCAGCTTCATCTTCTGCTTCACGACACCAAACCACCCGTTGCTGTCGACCAGAAAGGTCAGGAATAGCTGTGCAATCAACAGGGCAGAGATGGTGAAGGTTACCCCAATTTGTTGAATGGCAGACACTTCACTGAAAATAATAACCGCACCGAAAGCTCCTCCGGCGAGATATAGTGGTTTGACTTGTTTTAATCCCTGAAGATTGACATCACGGACAAACATCAGAATGATGGCTGCCAAGATAAAGCCGGTAAACTGTGTAATGGTGGCGGCTTGCCATGTACCCATGTCCGAACTAATCCGGGTGTTGGCCACACCTTGCAGCGTAATGCAGGCACCGCCGAGTAATGCAAAAATAATTCCTTTCATGATGTACGCTCCTTATCACTGTGTTACTTCGACTTCTATTAAATGATAGAAGTGCCCCGATCGCCAAGGACAAATGTCCTGAACTCCAAAACCATAGCAATCAGCGTACAACAATGGAGCATAAAAATCCACATGTGAGCGAAGTGGAGGTCGAACAATCTAAACTTAATCAGTCAGACAGCAGCTAAGGATCTTTTGGAGGACAATAAAAAGAAGCCCTCTTCGCAGAGGGCGGCGATCAAGCCGAAATGAATTAAAGCAGGTTATATACAGGCTGTTCTCCAACAAAGGTCACAGGCAATTCAGGATAGGCTTGGTCTAGCTTCATGGCTAGGAGTTTCATCCCGGAAGACTCACTTTCGGCATGGCCGATCATGATAAGCGCCTGCTGCCTGCCTTGCTGTACAGCATCACGTATGTATTCCGGTGTTTCCCATTCGAAGCCCTCGCCTGCGATAATCAGGTTCAATCGTTCGTTATGCAGCAGGGGGATCGTTAGATTCCCATTACCGCGAAAACCAACCAATACGGCTGCACGCTGGCAAGTCATCTCCAGGTTACCGGCAACGCGCACATATTCAATCTGAAGTGTATGTTTGATATGTTCTGCAATTTGCTGAACCGTCATACCCGTATCAAAGGAAAGAATATCTGCTTCCGGCTTTCTTTGCTCAAGGAAAGATGTCCATCCCAATGCTTGAACTAATCCTACGGTGATGCCGTCGGGTTGAACTTGGTGAATGGAATCATGGCACCGATAAATGGCAATTCCGGCTTTATCAATGAGGTTACGCTTCGTCTGATAGACAGGATCTTCGGTTAGCCAATCCGTATGACTATGGTGGTTATAGAAGGGGGGCTCATGGGCGATGATCAGGTTGGCTCCCTGTTGTACTGCACGTTCAATGACTTGCTGAGTGGGCATGAATGCAACAACGACACCCGAGACGAGTTGATCCATTGATCCGCTAATTAACTGATCCACGGTGTTATCCTGCAATTCAACATGAGCAGTCAAATGATCGATAATTTCTTGAACACGTACCTCCATGAATACGATACCTCCAATGACAGAATATATCCTCAGTGTATCATTTTGATGAAATGCCAGCATTAACCATTGTAGACTTGCTGCTAAATAACGGGTGTATTTCACTGCTAGATTGACCATGTTAATAGCGAAAATAAATGATGGTGGCTTCCGGCAAACATGATGGTTGGGGTCTTTTTACCTCGTAATACAAGGAGAATGGAACATACATACGAGAAGGAACATACATTAACAACCTTATAAAACGTTCTAAAAGTAACGGTACCCGGTACAAGTAGTTTTCTTCTGCGAGAAAAAGTATACTTACATAGAATCTTTATCTGGATGAAGTAGGCATCCATAACAACCTGCATTGAACATGTGGTTCGCGTTCGGTTTTTAATTTTGATAAAGGAAGTAGAGAAAGGTGTGATTACATGACAGCCAGTACCATTATGGAACGTCTGAAGAGTGAGACAGCTCACTATCACAGACAAGTGGAACAGAACGACTATGCGAAGGCTATTATGAATCAAACCGTGAGCTTAGAAGAGTACAAGGAATATTTAGAGAAATTTTACGGTTTCTTAAAACCATTGGAAGAACATGCTCTGCAGCAGCCGTTTTGGGAGAATACAGGACTTGATTACCGGATCCGGGGCAAAGCCATTTTACTTGAAAACGACCTGCGTCATTTAGGCTCCAGTGATGAAGATATCAAGCAGCTGCCAAGATGTGAGGAATTGCCGGATATATCTTCGCCTGCACGATTGTTTGGGTATCTGTACGTCATTGAAGGGTCTACTAATGGAGGCCAGATCATAACCAAGCGTCTTTCACAATTTTTGCCGATTGAAGCGGGTCGCGGACTTGAATATTTCAACGCTTATGGTTCCGAAACCAGAACAAGATGGGCTGAATTCATGGAGAAGCTGGTTCAATTCGCTCACAGCGAGGAAGAACAAGACGTCATGGTCCATACTGCATCGGAAACATTCCGGTTACTTGACCAATGGATTAATACCAAATGAGAAATATAAACTTGTAATGTAATGAGCGAATACTTGCAATGAAAGAATCCTTTTAAATATATATAATTGGGGATACCATGAGAGGGGTTTTTTCAGGCCATGGCCGAATCGAAGTCCAGGAAAGATAATAATCTGCTGAACCGTACGCTGCTTCATCAAGGTACGTATACCAATGATCCGATAGATCTTAACAATTGTGATAAAGAACCGATTCATATCCCCGGCTTCATTCAGCCTCATGGTGTGCTTTTGGCTGTGAATACCCATAATGTCCCCACAATTGTACAATGCAGTCAGAATACAGAAGAGCTTCTCGGCCTTAAAACAGATAAAGTGCTCGGTCTGCCTCTCGAAAATCTGATTGGCAGAGAGAGTCTTCACCAGATTCTCGCACGCAGCTTCAGTGCTTCAGTTACCTCAGATCTGCAATATATGGATATTACAATCAACATCGCTGGACAGGATCAGGTGTTCACGTCGGTGATCCATGAGAGCGAAGGTTTGCTCATACTGGAGATGGAGCCTTCCAATGAGAGCAGAACGATGGAAGGTAATGATTTTGAGTGGATCTCACGCTTTTTTGGACGGATCAAGAGCACGGACAGCCGAATTGAGGCCAGTCAGATTGCAGCGGAGCAAGTGAAGGAAATGCTCGGTTATGACCGAGTCATGATTTACGAATTTGACGAACAATGGAATGGGAAGGTCATTGCCGAAGCGCGTGAGGAACAGCTTGAACCATTTCTCGGACATCACTATCCGGCATCGGACATTCCTAAACAGGCACGTGAATTGTATTTGCGGAACTGGCTGCGTACCATCGTTAATGTCAATTACCAACCTGTAGAGATTATCCCTACACTGCAGCCCTTGACGGGTAAACCGCTCAATCTGAGTCTTTCGGTCCTACGCAGTGTCTCGCCACTGCATATTGAATATTTACAGAACATGGGCGTTGGTGCGACAGTAACGATCTCTCTGATTCATGACAATCAACTGTGGGGCTTGATTACATGCCATCAATACTCGGCCAGATATGTACCTCATCGTGTCCGGAACTTATGCAACTTCCTCGGTGCATTTTTCTCCAGTGAATTGTTCCAGCGTCAACAGCTGGATGAATATCAGGCAGAGATCAGGTCGCGGGAAGCTGCTTCCCGGATTTCGAGCATATTTATCGGGAATACCAGCCCTGCCAGAATTCTGGAAGAGCTTCAGAGTGAAGAGCAAACGTTACTTGATCTCATGAGTGCTTCCGGGGCGGCCATCTGCTACCAGGACAAGTTAATGTTGTATGGCGATACACCGACACGTGAACAAGTACGTGAGCTTGCCGCTTGGCTTGCGGGTAAATCAGAAGACTATAGTTACCATACATCCAAGCTGAGTTTGGAGTACGGACCTGCGACAGCCTACAAGGACAAGGTGTCTGGCGCAATCTATGTTGCGATTTCACCAGGGCAGCATCATTATATGATCTGGTTCCGGCCTGAGGTGATTCAGCTTGTCGATTGGGCAGGGGACCCGGCAAAAGCAGTTATAAAGACCGATGACGGTGTGCGTCTCTCTCCGCGTAAATCGTTTGAGAAATGGCGAGAGGTTGTACAATCCACCTCCTATCCATGGACAACAAAAGAGCTGAATGTGCTGCCTTTGCTCAAAAGCATTGTGCGCCGTCAAACGGAAAATCAGCTGGTACAGGCCGAAGAACAGGCACTGCAAAATGCACGTATTTTGCGGCAAAATGAACAACGCTATTTACAACTGATGGAGTTCTCACCTGTAGCCTTCTTTACGTTGACGGATGGCAAAATTATATACTGCAATAACCGGGCGGCAGAACTGTTGGGGTATGAAAACTCGAAGCTTCTGAACGGCATGGACTTCAGCCAATTCGTGCCTGATAATGCAAGAACCGTCTTGCAGCAGCATCTGGAAGAGTTGAAACTGGATAATACACGTTTGTACACAAACCAGTCCTATTTCACAACAGCTGCAGGAGCTTCCCTGCTCCTGGAAGTTACACTTGCTTCGGTTACGCACGCAGGCAAACCTTCGGTCATGGTCGTTCTGAACAGTGGAGTATCGAACCACGAGCAGGAACGTTATACGGAGACAACCAATCAGCTGCAAAACTATCTTAATACAGATCCATTAACGGATATGCCTATTCAATCCATTTTTAAATCTCAGCTTCAGGAAGATTGGGATGCGTGTTTGCAGGAAAAATGCAGCCTTGGACTGCTGATTATTGATATCGACGATTTCCGATCCTACAATGCTACCTACGGTCTTCAGGGCGGAGATCTCTGCCTGCAATGGATAGGCGAAGTGCTGGCTGTCGTTAGTGAGCAGAATGAAGCGCTGATCTCCCGCCTGCGCGGAGGAACGTTCATGCTGAAACTCAAGGGCACAACGTCAGAACAGGCTGACCAGCTTGCAGAAGAGATCAGGCAGCATGTGCTTGCTCTTCAAATTCAGCGGGACCCGTCCAGCCCGGATGAAGTCGTTACCGTTAGTGTGGGCGGTGCTGTCATGGTGCCTGATGAGAGTCTAGCCGTGTCTGGTTTAATTGAAAAGGCAACGCAGGCTCTGCTTCAATCCAAGAGTGAAGGGAAAAATCGGATCACTATGGTCTGATATCCATTAAGGATCACAAATTCATTTTAGCAAGACTGTTTATCAATTATAGGGTGGCGTTTGAACTGGAGACCAGTTTGAACGTCATTCTTTCTTTTTATTGAAAAATGCATTCTCATCGCCATTGTCACAGGACAAGTGCTATAATGAGGCATATGGATACACTTGTTCGTATTATGAATTATGGAGGATGGTGAAACAGTTTCAATGAAAGACCATTCAAGACAGTTGGAATTTATGGAGATTGATCTGACCGAAGAGCCAGAAGCTTCGGCTGTTCCGGTGCCTGAACGTTCAACCATTCCCCGCACGCAATTTCATTCAAGCCGTGCTGGCGGCAGCATATTGTCTTCGGAAAAGCGATTCGTGGAAGAGGCAAGGCAGCTTGAAGAAACGGAGGGAGATCCTGCTCCGTTTGTTCCCTTTATGAGCTACTGGCCAACTTACGGTGTCATGAACGAGTCCCAGCGCGAGTGGTACTTGTACTGGAGGTCGGAAGTCAGGCAAGGGCGATTCCCGGATACGGATCTCTCTTACCTATTCGTTCATACGTATGAGTTAATTAACGGAGTAGGGTGGAGGGATCCTCAAGCGGGCTACGATCAACTGAAACAGTTATGGATACATTACCGTGTTCAGAATCCGCAGCTGGACATGTATATGCAGGAATGGCTCGTGGATTACACGCTGGTTCATCAACTGGACATGCCGTTGTCCGAGATTTTGGACATTTCAAGCGGATATCTTCCCGCTGAGATACAGGATATGGAGATGCAGCGGATTTTGCTGAATCGAATCTCCGACGTTTCGTTGAATCTGCTGCGGCGATATTATGACTATGACATCACGCTTAGCAAATTTTATAGGGATGGTGGCAAGGAAGTTCTGGAAAAGGTTATTCCCAAGGTTATGGTGCTCATCGATTCCTATCTGCTGCGAACACGTCAGGCAGGGATCGCGGACCATTTTATACAGGATAAGCCGAGAACAACGGAGCGGGTGCTCTTTCGCAAAGCGGTATATGACGATAACCTTTATGGGAAAACGGTTCCCTTGTCCTATGTTCCGGTTGGAGAAAATTCGGATTTTGTCCAGTTGGTTACACGCATCTTTCGTTGTACCGAAAACAAGTGCCGGGAACTGCTCGGATTCAGAGGCCGATTGCGTGGAAAGACTTTGGAACCTGAACTGGCTGGCTTGATCGAACGTTATCTGGACAAGGTATATGCTGCTAAACAAACAGAAGCCGCCGAGAAACCAATCATTCGAATTGATACGGAGAAACTGACGTCATTACAGCAGGAGAGCGAATATGTCCGCCAGGCTTTAACGATTGAGGAAGATCTGGAGCAGGTACAGGAAGCGGCTTCCTTTGAACATCAGGCTGCAGTTGAGGGAGACGCGAACGAAACCGTGACGATCATGACTGAATTGAAAAAGGATCACTCTCTCGAGCCAGAGGCTGATGAGGCGTTAGCTGAACGTTCCGAAGCCGTCGCAACGAACGATAAGGCAGTCGATTTGCAGTGGGAGGAAACGATTGAAGGGGATTTGGATGAAGAGTGGCTCCACTTGGCGGACCAACTTGCTCCTCAGCATGTGCTGGCCATTCATGCTCTGCTCGGCGAGCACCCAGATACTGAACTGAACCTTGTGGCTGAACAATATGGAACCATGCCTGCACTTCTGCTTGATGAAATTAACGATCTGGCCATGGAAACGATTGGAGACCTGCTGATCGACAGTGACCGGATTGTTTCTGAATATATGAGTGTATTTGAACATGTGAAGAGGTGAGAGGACAGTGACAGAACTAAAAATACCGAAACGGCTGACCACCGCGCTGGTGAATTCATTGACAGCGGGTGTTGTGCCGCGAATTGGACTGGAACAGATTGCCGTCGGCCGCAAGCCTGAAGTGGACGCGATATTGCGTGATTTGGATAACATTGCCGAAGGCGGAGCTGCATTTAAACTGATTACAGGAAGGTACGGCAGCGGGAAAAGCTTTCTTTTACAAATGATTCGCAACTATGCGATGGACCGGGAGTTCGTTGTAGCAGACGCAGACCTGTCCCCAGAGCGAAGATTGGTAGGGACCAAAGGTCAAGGACTCGCAACGTACCGAGAACTGATGACCCGTCTGTCCACGCGCACACGTCCGGATGGTGGAGCACTTGAACCAATCCTGCAAAAGTGGATTGCTGCCCTGCAGCAGCAAACGATGCAGAACCAGGGCTTGCGACCTGATGATCCTGCCCTGCCGTCCGAGGTGGAGAAGCAGATTTACGCGGTCACAAACGAAATGCAGAACCTGGTGCACGGCTTTGATTTTGCCAAAGTTCTTGCTTCGTATTGGAACGGATACAAGCTGGCAGATGATGATCGCAAACAGGCTGCGCTTCGCTGGCTCAGAGGGGAGTATGCCACCAAGACAGAAGCCAGAAAGGAACTTGCTGTCGGCGTGATCATCGATGATGACAACTGGTATGATTATTTTAAATTATGGTCAGAGTTTACGGCACGTATAGGTTATAAAGGATTGCTGCTCTTTATTGATGAAGCGGTGAATCTGTACAAGATCACGAATAGCCTCTCTCGGCAAAGCAATTATGAGAAATTGTTGACCATGTTCAATGACACGATGCAGGGCAAGGCGGAGCACCTCGGCATATTTGTTGGCGGTACGCCGCAATTTGTAGAGGATGAGAGACGCGGATTGTTTAGTTATGAGGCGCTTCGTTCCAGGCTGATCGATGGAAGGTATGCTGCGAGAGAATATGCGAATTATACAGGACCTATTCTGAAGCTTGCGATGTTATCCCATGAAGAGATTCTCATCCTATTGCAGAAGCTGCGTCAGATTCATGCCCTTCATTTTGGTTACCGTGCCAGCTTGACGGATGAAGAGCTGGTTGATTTCATGCAAACGGCGGTGAACCGTCTCGGGGCGGATGAGCTGCTTACGACCCGTGAGGTAGTACGAGATTTTATGGATGTACTGCATACGCTCCACCAGAATCCGGAAGTGGCTTATGCCCAATTGCTTGGTGAGCGGGCAGCCGAGCCACAGGATGGCGGAAAAGGAACATCAGCATCATCTGCTTCGGATGAGATGGACGATTTTCTGGCGGAATTTGAATTATGAGCCATAATCCTTTTTACAGACTGGCGCCTTTTGTCCAGGAATTTATATATAAAAAAAGATGGGATTCGCTTCGCCCTGCACAGATTGAGGCTTGTCATATCTGCTTCGATACCCCGCATCATATGCTGATTGCGGCAGGAACGGCTTCAGGCAAGACGGAGGCTGCCTTTTTTCCTGCACTGACAGAGTTGTATGAACGTCCTTCCAAATCGGTGGGCATTCTGTATATCGGGCCACTTAAGGCACTGATTAATGATCAATTTGAGCGTCTGAAGGATCTGTTATCCGAGGGCAACATTCCGGTGTGGCACTGGCACGGGGATGTGCCTCAAGCGGAAAAAACACGTTTGGTGCGTAATCCGTCCGGTGTGCTCCAGATTACACCGGAATCGCTCGAGGGTTTGCTCATGAATCGTCCCAATGCCATACCAGCGCTGTTTCATGATTTGCGGTACGTTATTATTGACGAGGTCCATGCATTCATGGGGGCAGATCGGGGCATTCAGGTATTGAGTGAACTGGCCCGGATTGAGCGGATGGCTGGCTGCAGACCTCGCAGAGTGGGATTATCTGCGACGCTGAGTGATTATGAGGCAGCAACTTCATGGCTGGCAGCTGGAACGCAGGAAGCGGTAGATGTCGTGTCTTCTCCAGGCGGCCGCAAGCTGCGCTTGCGGGTGGAGCATTTCTCTTTTCCGGATGCCCGGGATGAGGAGCAGGCCGAACATCTGCACAACGCACGCAAAGCCTATTACGATTTCATCTATGAGAGCACCCATCGCAAAAAGGCGCTAATCTTCACCAACAGCCGAACGGATGCCGAAGTGACCATCCTTGAAATGAGAAGAGTCGCTGCACGTCGGGAAGAAAGGGATGTATTTCATGTACATCACGGAAGCATATCAGCCATGCTTCGCGAAGAGACGGAGGCGGCCCTGCGGACCGGGGTGGGTCCGGCCGTAGCTGCAGCTACAGTAACATTGGAACTGGGGATTGACCTTGGTGAATTGGAACGGGTAGTGCAGCTCGGTGCCCCTTACAGCGCTTCGAGTTTTGTCCAGCGTCTCGGAAGGTCAGGAAGACGGGATGACATGGCTTCGGAAATGTTATTCGTATGTCCGGAAGAAGAGGATGAAGAAGCGCAGCTTCCAGCTCGCATGCCATGGACACTGCTTCGTGCCATTGCTGTCATAGAGCTGTATGTGAAGACCAAATGGGTCGAACCGCTTGAGGCTCGCAAAATGCCAATGGGCGTTCTTTACCATCAGACGATGAGCATGCTGAAAAGCATGGGGGAGGCAGAGCCGCGCGAGCTCGCGTATGCCGTTCTGTCTCTTGCACCGTTCAGTCAGATCCGGGCCGATCAGTACCAGACATTCTTAAATTATCTGATTGAAACCGATCATCTGCAGTGGACGGAAGAACAGACCTTGATCATTGGACTCACTGGCGAGAAAACGGTGAATAATTATCGATTTTACGCGGTTTTCAAAGACGATGAGGAACACAAGGTGCTGAATGGTTCAGAGGAAATCGGTTCGATTACGACAGTTCCACCGCCTGGCTATTGCTTTTCACTTGCAGGAAAGCTGTGGAAAGTAGAAGAAGTGGATCATAAACACAAAGCCGTATATGTGAAGGCGGCCAAAGGCAAAGTAGACACCCTGTGGCTTGGAGCGGGGGGTGACATTCATACGCTGGTCATTCAGAAAATGCGTGAGGTTCTGTCGGATTCAGTGATCTATCCTTATCTGTCTCCACAAGCGGTGAATCGCTTGGAGCGTGCACGCCGGTTGGCAAGGGAAAGTGGATTGCTGAAGCAGGTGGTTATTCCGGCTGGCGGTGATTCCTTGTACGTTCTCCCCTGGGTGGGAAGCAAATCGTTTCGAACACTGGAACGATTGATGAAGCATAATCTGTCCAATCGATTTGCACTTCGTTCGGTCGTGCCCATGGAGCCTTATTATTTTGTCGTCTCTGGAAAAGTGGATGCACGAACACTTCTGGCAGAGATAATGAGCGAATGCCGGACCGTTGAGGATGCTTCAGGACTGCTGGCGGAAGACGAAGCCCCGTATCTAGGCAAATATGATGAATTTGTGGCCCCGGCATTGATCAGGGAAGCTTTTGCCGTGGACGGCTTGGATCTGCAAGGTTTACAGGAGGGTTTGGAACAAACGCTGGCTTGGGAATCTCCTGAATGAGATGACGCCGTGGATGATATCGTTCGTTACTTATAGCTGTCCAATTTCATTTTCAATGCAATGATGGGGTTGACACCATCTCACCTGCCATGTAATATATGAAAAGTCGTCACATACGTAACATCACAAAAGCATACTTCATTTCGTATAACCTCGCAGGCCAAACGTGTACACAGGGCGAGGGTCTCTACGGGAAGCCTATACTTCCTAACTACGATGCCAGGAATTTCGTTTATTCCTTGCTCGAAGTTAGGATTTTTTGCGTTTGGATGGCAGGTTGTGACCTTGGCATGGATTAGACATGCGGACGTATTATCGATCATCAGGAGGTTTATTCATAATGAAGTACTATTTGTCCGTTCTCGCTGGAGCGATGAGCTATGGCATCTTGTCCACTATAGTTGTGCTGGCATACGGTGAAGGGTATCAACTCGGAGAGGTTGTTGGTTCACAGCTGGTGACGGGGTTCATCCTGTCCTGGTTGCTGGCATTATACACGAAATTTAAAACAAAACGCAGATCACAGACTAGCAAAACATCAGCAAAGGCGACCAGTGTGTTTACGCGATTGACATGGAAGCAGCGTCTTCTGTTAATGGCTGCCGGAACGCCAACAGTTATAACAGGGTTGGTATACTATCAGTCATTACGTTACATTCCCGCATCCCTCGCGATTATTCTGCTATTTCAATTTACCTGGATTAGCGTGTTGATTCAGGCGGTAAGCAAACGCCAACGTCCAGACAAAGTAACCTTCCTAACTCTGATTATCCTGTTCGGAGGTACACTTCTTGCTGCAGGATTCTTGGAGCAGGGACTGAGCGAGTTTAACGGTCTGGGGATTGCACTCGGACTGATGGCAGCAGTGAGTTATTCACTGTTTGTGTTGTTTAGCGGCAAAGCAGTCCCGTCAGCACATCCTGCGTTTCGCAGCGCGTGGATGGTTACCGGCGGATTGATTCTGCTCTGCATTCTGTTCCCGCCGACATTCCTGTTTAACGGACTGATCTGGAGCCAGCTGCTTGTGTTCGGATTACTGCTCGGTTTCTTCGGTGCTTTCATTCCGCCAGTGTTGTTCGCCATTGGGGTTCCTCATATTGGGGGCGATATGGCAGGCATTCTGGGTGCAGTAGAGCTTCCGGTTGCGGTGTTGTTATCTTCCATCGTACTTCATGAGCATGTTAGTGGACTGCAGTGGTTTGGCGTCATTATCGTTCTGATCGGCGTTGCACTGCCAGAGTTATATAAGATGCGGCTGAAACGGAGTCGAAGTGCTCCGCAGTATTCCTCTTAACTAATCTATCAAGCTGGGAATGCAAAAGAGTTATCATGGATATAAATATAAACATAGAGAAGCCTGAGCAATCAGGCTTTTTCTGATGAAATGAAGTTTTCAGTTGGATATACAACCCTCACTTGCTAAGTATGATCAGACATGGCCCATAGGAGCCATTTTCTTATGCAGCGGGTTAAGGTATGATATAGGCTGTACTTTTATTTCAGGAAAAGAGGCATGCTGATATGAATAGCTCGATTAAGAAAATGTGGCCGTGGCTTACGCTGGGCCTTGCTGTTATTGTATTACTCGGATCATTTTTGGTTTATTTCATGGGCAAGGACATGTCTCCCGGTGCAGGAGGCTCGGTAACAGCACAAGCTGGGACGCCAGAAGAATTGGAAGGATATGAAGTCATTGATGTGAATGTGAGTAATGACGGATTTGAGCCTGGGGTGATTGAAGTTAAAGCTGGAGTTCCCACTAAAATTAATTTTATTCTTACCCGGTCAGTCACCCATGTGAAATCGGTTGGTTCACAGGATCTGGGGATGGATTTGTATATGCAAAAAGGAGACAACTACTACACGGTTGATGAAAATTTGCAGCCTGGAGAATATGAAATTCACTGCGGCATGTACATGATATATGGAACAATTAAGGTCGTTTAAATGAGAGGAGCAGAGTCAGTGATAAGCTGGCTTTGCTCCTCTTTTGCATGCGTGCTATCATGGACTTGTGAGACATTCCATCTGGAGGTGGCTTAATATGAAAGCGCTATTTATTGGAGGAACGGGTACAATCAGTACGGCAATTACGCATCAGCTCGCCAGTCAGGGTTGTGAGCTTTACTTGATCAATCGCGGCAATCGTAATGATGACCTACCCGCGGAAGTCAATGTGCTGCAGGCCGACATCAACGATGAAGAACGGGTGGCAGAACTCATTGCGGATCTTGAATTTGATGTCGTTGCAGACTTTATAGCTTTTGTCCCGTCACAGCTTGAGAGAGATTATCGTTTATTTAAAGACAAAACCAAACAATTCATATTCATAAGCTCGGCATCAGCCTACCAGACACCACTTGCCGACTATCGCATTACGGAAGGTACACCATTATCCAATCCCTACTGGGAGTATTCACGCAATAAGATCGCTTGTGAAGACTATCTGATGAAGCAGTACCGGGAGTATGGTTTTCCGGTGACGATTATACGTCCAAGCCATACGTATGGTGACCTGTCTGTGCCTCTGGGCGTGCATGGAGCCAAAGGAAGCTGGCAGGTTCTCAAGCGGATTAATGAAGGCAAACCCGTAATCATTCACGGTGACGGTACATCGCTATGGACGATTACGCATAATAGTGATTTTGCCAAAGGTTTTATCGGTCTGATGGGGAATATCCATGCCATTGGTGAGTCTGTACATATTACCTCGGACGAGTCGGTGACGTGGAACCAGATCTATGAAATTATCGCTGGAGTACTTGGTGTCAAGCTGAATGCGGTTCATGTCTCTTCAGAATTCCTGGCTGCATGCAGTGATCAGGATCTTCGCGGCGGTTTGCTTGGAGATAAGGCCAATACGGTCGTATTCGACAATAGCAAACTCAAGAGGCTTGTACCTGAATTTGTAGCAACAACGAGAGCGGATCAGGGAATTCGGAGAACGATACAGTATATGCTGGATCATCCAGAGCTGCAAACCGAAGATCCTGAATTTGACGTTTGGTGTGACAAGGTGGTTGGAGCTCTGGACGAAGCGTTGAAGAAGATTAGAGAATAGAAGTGAGGGGACAGTCATGACCCAGACGGGGCATCGAATCGTCAAGGAAATAACCAAAACGTTGACATTGGACTACTTGCTGCACATTCCAGATACGGAAGACCAACCAGCAGATATGAAGTGGCCCGTTATTCTATTTCTTCACGGATCAGGCGAACGCGGCAGTGATTTGAATAAGGTGAAAGCAAACGGACTACCGAACATTGTAGATCAGGACAAGAGCTTTCCGTTTATCGTCATATCGCCTCAATGTCCGGAGGATGAATTCTGGGCAATGGAAAAGGAAGCTCTGCATGCCATTGTTGAACATGTCCTGGAGAACTATTCTGCAGATCCGAAGAGAGTATATCTTACCGGATTAAGCATGGGCGGTTACGGGGCGTGGCATCTGCCCATCGACTATCCCCATGTATTTGCTGCCGTAGCCCCTGTGTGCGGGGGAATCGATCCATCCAAAGCAGAAGCCTTGCGTGGTGTGCCGATCTGGGCATTTCACGGTGCCAAGGACGATGTTGTTCCTCTCTCGGAATCACAGGGAATTGTGGATGCCCTTGAAGCGATAGAGGCAAACGTGAAGCTGACTGTCTATCCGGAAGGGAACCACAATGTTTGGGATGAGACATACAGCAATCCGGACCTGTACAAGTGGTTTCTGAGTCACACCTTGTAAACAGTTATTTATCACCCGTGCTGATAGAACCACCAAGTGCATTAACCCTGCCAATAATGCTATAATAGGTTGCTAATATGATAAAAAGGGTAATGAACTATGGTGATGAATGATGAATAACAAGTTTATCCGAATCTACGAAGATATCGCAGCTCATATTCGGACTGGGGAGATCGAGGCGGGTTCGCTTCTGCCATCGGAGCTTGATTTGTCCGAAAGCTATCAGACGTCCAGGGAGACGATACGCAAAGCGCTGAAAATGCTGTATGAAGAAGGTTACATTCAGAAAATTCAAGGCAAGGGATCCATTGTACTGGATATCCGCAAAATTGATTTTCCCATTTCGGGACTGGTCAGCTTCAAGGAACTGGCCAAGAAAATGGGACATCGGGCAAGAACCCATGTTGAGAAATTTGAGGAACAGAAGGTAGACCAAGCCTTGTTTAAAACCATTCATTTTGGGATGGGCGAACAGGCATGGAAAATCGTGCGTGTAAGAAATGTGGATGGAGAACGTGTCATTCTGGACAAGGACTATATCAGTCAACGTCTTGTTCCGGGATTGAACAAAGAGATATGTAATGACTCCATTTATGAATACATTGAGGAGCAGCTCGGATTGTCCATTTCTTTTGCCAAGAAAGAGATCTTGGTGGAAGAGCCTACCGAAGAAGATCGCAGACTGATGGATCTGGAAGGTTTCCACAATGTTGTCGTTGTACGCAGCCAGGTCTATCTGGAGGATGCGAGTCCTTTTCAGTTCACGGAATCCAGGCACCGTCCGGACAAATTTAGGTTTGTTGATTTCGCAAGGCGAAAATAATTGCACAAAGAATTAAAAGAAATGCCTGTCCGATTCTTCATCATTGGGCGGGTGTTTCTTTTTTTTTCATAAAGAGTTAAGAATGAGTTGACTGGTAAGCGTTTTCATTTTATCATAATCTCATAACCTAAACGATAAAGTAAATTATAAACACAATGTTTAAATTTATTTGTTTTTTATAACTTTCTTTATTAGTTGTTAAATTTGATTTTAGTTAACCTGTTGCCTTGTGCAGGGTTAATTGAAATATAAAAAAACTCAGGAGGTTATATGCCATGGCCAAGTTGCAAAAGGGTACAATCTTAACAGTCATTGCAGCACTGATGTTTGTCCTTTTGGGAAGCGCGGCTCCCAAAGCCGCAGCAGCTTCAGGTTTTTACGTGAATGGAGGTAAATTATACGATTCTACGGGTAAACCATTTTACATGAGGGGTATCAATCATGGGCACTCCTGGTTCAAAAATGATTTGAACACGGCTATCCCTGCGATCGCAAAAACGGGTGCCAATACGGTACGAATTGTTTTGTCGAACGGTACACAATACACCAAAGATGATCTGAATTCCGTAAAAAACATCATTAATGTCGTAAACGCAAACAAGATGATTGCTGTGCTTGAAGTACACGATGCCACAGGCAAAGATGACTACAATTCGTTGGATGCAGCGGTCAACTACTGGATCAGCATCAAGGAAGCACTGATCGGGAAGGAAGATCGGGTTATTGTAAATATTGCAAACGAGTGGTACGGAACATGGAATGGAAGCGCTTGGGCTGACGGGTACAAAAAGGCTATTCCGAAATTAAGAGATGCAGGCATTAAAAATACCTTGATTGTAGATGCAGCAGGCTGGGGTCAGTATCCTCAATCGATCGTCGATTACGGACAAAGCGTATTCGCCGCGGATTCACAGAAAAATACGGTATTTTCCATTCACATGTATGAGTATGCAGGCAAGGATGCGGCCACCGTCAAATCCAATATGGAAAGTGTGCTGAACAAGGGGCTGGCGTTAATCATTGGGGAATTCGGAGGATATCACACGAATGGAGATGTCGATGAATATGCAATCATGAAATATGGTCAGGAAAAAGGGGTAGGA
The DNA here is from genome assembly GCF_002272715.1 of Paenibacillus sp. 7516. Lineage (NCBI taxonomy): Bacteria > Bacillati > Bacillota > Bacilli > Caryophanales > Paenibacillaceae > Paenibacillus > Paenibacillus sp. 7516. The sequence goes on along the minus strand of NZ_NPBI01000006.1, from coordinate 555,777 downwards.
TGGCTTGCATGGTCTTGGTATGGTAATAGCTCTGAACTAAACTATCTTGATTTGGCAACAGGACCTATCGGCAGCTTGACGAGCTATGGTAATACGGTGGTCAATGATACTTACGGAATTAAAAACACGTCCCAAAAAGCGGGAATCTTTTAATATCTATACCTATTTCCATCGATATTGTTCGGTAAGGATGGTTGAATTTTAAACGGCATGTTGAAGCTATACTGGTTTTTCACTGCATTCTTGACACTCTGACGGCAGCGTCAGGGTGTCTTTTGATTCAACGCATTAGCAGGGAGTTCATTCTTTTGATTATTTCCGTTTGTATTTAAAATCTTTTGTTTTCAAAACAAAACAAAGATGTTAAACTCTGATTAGGAATAAAACAAACATTATCGGAGGGGAATGAATGGTACAGAGTTTATGGAATTCTTCACAGGCTTCTGAGCAAACAACAGGACTTGAGCAGCTGGTTTACCGATCCAATCTGATTGGCGCAGACCGCAGTGTATGCAACATTTATGGTGGGAATACGTCTACCAAAACAACAGTGAAGGATTTTCGTGGGCGCGATGTAGAAGTCATGTACGTGAAAGGAAGCGGCTCCGACCTGGGCTCGATGCAAGCGAAGCATTTTACAGGCCTGGCTCTGGAAGACATTCGTCCCCTGATTGAACGTGAATCGATGACGGATGAAGAGATGGTTGAATATTTGGGTCATTGCATGATCGATTCCAAGCACCCGCGTGCCTCGATCGAGACCTTGCTGCATGCCTTTCTTCCGTACAACCATGTGGACCACACGCATCCGGATGCGATTATCAGTCTATGTTGTGCAGATAATGGGAAAGAGTTGGCGAGAGAGATTTATGGAGATCGGTTTGTGTGGGTCCCATATGTTCGCCCAGGTTTTACGTTATCCAAGATGATTGCTGAAAGCGTATTCGCGAATCCGAATGCGGAACTGGTTCTGATGGAGAAGCACGGACTCGTCACTTGGGGAGAGACATCCGAGGAATGTTACGCACAGACCATCAAGATTATCAATGAGGCGGAAGCGTTCATTGAAGCTCGTGTGGATGAAGGAAGTTTGTTTGGTGGCGTTAAACATCCAGCCCTCGCTGCTGAAGTGCGGCGTGAGATTGTAGCCAAAATCATGCCAACGCTTCGCGGTGCCGTATCGGATAGCAAAAAAATGATCCTGTCCTATGACGATCAGGACGATGTACTTGCTTTTGTCGGTGGAGCCAATTCACCAGAGCTGTCACAGGTGGGGGCGGCTTGCCCGGATCATCTGGTACATACCAAAGTCGTTCCGTTATTCATCGACTGGACGCCGGATGCTGAGGATATGGATGGTCTGAAAGCCAAACTGACAGAAGGCGTAGCTGCATACAAAGAGCAGTACAAACAGTATTTTGAAAGCAACAAAAACGAAGGCGATGTCATGTTTGAAGCAGCTCCTCGCGTTATTCTCATCCCGGGTGTGGGTATGATCAACACAGGCAAGAGCTGGGCGCTATCCCAAGTAAGCGGAGCACTGTATCACCGTGCGATTGCCGTCATGCGGGGTGCGACGAGCCTGGGTAAATTCGTATCGCTAAGTGCGAATGAGTCCTACAATGTAGAATACTGGCCGCTTGAATTGTATAAATTGTCTCTTGCACCGGCGGAGACGGAATTTTCCCGGAAAGTGGCGTTTATTACAGGTGGTGCCGGCGGAATTGGCAGCGAGACTGCACGCAGGCTGGTATCCGAGGGAGCTCACGTCGTTCTGGCTGACCTGAACCTGGAAGGCGCTCAAAAAGTAGCCCAGGAAATCAATGACCAATATGGTGCGAATCGCGCATATGCGCTAAAAATGGATGTAACGGATGAGGAAGCTGTGCAGTCGGCGTACGCTGAAGTGGCTGTACAATATGGCGGTGTGGACATTATCGTTAACAATGCGGGTCTTGCCACATCGAGTCCATTTGACGAAACCTCACTGAAGGAATGGAACCTCAACATGAATGTGCTGGGTACCGGTTACTTCCTCGTTGCCCGTGAAGCATTCAAGCTGATGAAACAGCAGGGGATTGGCGGCAGTATGGTCTTCATCGGGTCCAAAAACTCGGTCTATGCCGGTAAAAGTGCATCGGCTTACAGCTCGGCAAAAGCGCTTGAAGCTCACCTTGCACGTTGTATTGCAGCTGAAGGCGGCGAATATGGCATTCGTGTCAACACGATACTCCCTGACGCGATCCTGCAAGGGTCTGCGATCTGGAATGGTTCCTGGAGAAACGAACGTGCGGCAGCGTATGGGATTGAGCCTGATCAACTGGAAGAGTACTATCGCAAACGTACGACACTGCTTGTGAATATTTATCCGAAAGATATTGCGGAAGGTATTGCCTTCTTTGCATCTTCCAAATCCGAGAAAACAACCGGATGCATGATGACCATCGATGGCGGTGTACCGGCAGCATTTACACGTTAAGAGGAGGGTTTCTGCGAATGGATAACCAAGTCAAGCAAGCGTATGAAGCAGCCAAATTGTTATATGCCCAGCATGGAATTGATACGGATGAGGTATTGGAGAAGCTTGCAGAGATCAAGGTATCTGTGCACTGCTGGCAAGGTGATGACGTGAAAGGCTTTTTGAACCAGGATGGAGAGTTGACGGGAGGCATCTCCGTTACAGGTCAATATCCGGGAGCAGCAACCACTCCTGCTGAACTTCGGGCAGATCTGGAACAAGCCTTTTCGCTGATTCCAGGCAAGCATAAGGTCAATCTGCATGCAATCTATACCGATACGGATGAAAAAGTGGAGCTGGACCAGATTGAGCCCAAGCATTATGAGAAATGGGTGCAATGGGCCAAGGAGCAGGGGTTGGGTCTTGATTTTAACCCGACGTGCTTTTCCCATGAGAAATCAATCGACGGATTCACATTGAGTCATCCTGATCCGGAGATCCGTAAGTTCTGGATTGATCACTGCAAGGCGTCTCGTCGCATCGGTGCTTATTTTGGCGAACAATTGGGTCAGACGTGCGTAACGAATGTTTGGGTTCCAGACGGGTTCAAGGATAATCCGGTAGATCGCATGACACCGCGCAAACGTCTTAAGGAATCGTTGGATGAAGTATTTGCAGAGAAGCTTGATCCGAAGCATAATCTGGACGCGGTTGAGAGCAAGCTGTTCGGCCTTGGTTCGGAAGCGTACGTGGTTGGATCACACGAATTCTATATGGGATATGGATTGCAAAATGATACCTTGATCTGCCTGGATGCAGGCCATTTCCATCCCACAGAGGTCATCTCCAACAAGCTGTCTTCCCTTGCGCTGTTTACAAGTGGCATTCTGCTGCATGTGAGCCGTCCAATGCGTTGGGATAGTGACCATGTCGTCATTATGGACGATGAGCTGTTGGAAATTGCACGGGAACTCGTTCGTCATGACCTGCTGCCAACGACGCATGTGGGCCTTGATTTCTTTGATGCCAGCATCAATCGCGTAGCTGCCTGGGTTGTCGGTACGCGTAACACGATCAAGGCTTTGCTGCGTGCCATGCTGGAACCGGTAGATGCACTAAAAGCAGCTGAACTGCAAGGTGATTATACGGTACGGCTTGCGCTGACCGAAGAATTCAAATCCTATCCATTTGGTGCCATCTGGGATTATTATTGTGCCCAGCAGGGAGTGCCTGTTCGCGAGAAATGGATCTCCGAGATCAAAACCTATGAAGAGGATGTTTTGCTGCAGCGTGGTAAATCGCTCGTTTAACTTGTTCTTGTAAAGGAATTTTGTATTACTTACTTTATCCTAAATATCCTAAACTGATAAAAGTCCGCCGTGGAGCCAGTGTTCCATTGCGGGCTTTTTGGCGTGGTGATCAATCACGATGCATAAGTGAACCGAGAAATAACATACTACAAATACATAAACAGGCTTATAGAATAGCCCAGTTACTGCAGCAAAAAGAAAAGGAGGATGCTTTAAATTGAATCTAGCCCACAATAAGTTGTATGTCGCTGCTCTTGGCGGCGTAAATGAAATTGGTAAGAACATGTACATTATTCAGTACAACAAGGATATTATCGTCATCGATTGTGGTTCCAAATTTCCGGATGAGACCTTGCCCGGCATCGATCTGATTATTCCGGACGTCTCCTACTTGCTGGAAAATCTGGACCAGGTGAGAGCACTTGTGGTTACTCATGGACACGAAGATCACATTGGGGGCATACCTTATTTTCTGAAACAAATGAATATCCCCGTCTATGCATCCAGACTTACCCGTGGTTTGATTGAACTGAAACTGAAAGAGCATAACATGCTGCGAACGGCAGATCTTCATACAATCGATGCTCATTCCACTGTAAAGCTGGGGGAAATCGATGTTTCCTTTTTTGCAACGAGCCACAGCATCCCCGACTGCCTGGGTGTCTTCTTCCGTACACCTGGTGGAAATGTGGTACATACCGGCGACTTCAAGTTCGACATGTCACCTGTGAATGGGCCTTATCCAGACCTTTATCGAATGGCTGAGATTGGTAAACAGGGCGTTCATCTGCTGCTATCCGAGAGTACGAATGCCGAACGGCCTGGATTTACACCCTCGGAGCGTGTTGTAGGGGATCGGATTCTGGATGCTTTTATTCGAGCCAGGCAAAAGATATTCATCTCCACCTTTGCTTCCAATGTCAGCCGGGTCCAGCAAATTGTGAATGCCACGTTTGAGACCGGCCGCAAACTGGCCTTGCTGGGCAGAAGCATGGTTAACGTTGTGTCGGTTGCAAGTGAACTGGGATACCTGGACGTTCCTGACGGCCTACTGATTGAAGCGATTGATGCGGATCAGTTTCCTCCCGAACAAGTGGTCATTCTCTGTACTGGAAGCCAAGGTGAGCCTATGGCTGCACTGTCACGGCTCGCGACAGGTAAACACCCTCATGTGAGAGTGGCAGCAGGTGACACCGTCATTATTGCGGCAGGAGCGATTCCGGGCAACGAACGCAATTTAGCCCATGTTATTGATAACCTGTATGTATTGGGAGCAAGAGTACTATATGGTTCGAGCGGGTCGGGTGGCATGCATGTGTCGGGGCATGGAAGTCAGGAAGAGCTGAAGCTGATGTTGACACTCATGAAGCCGGATTATCTTGTTCCCATCCACGGCGAATTCCGCATGCTGTACCAGCACAGATTGCTGGCTGAATCGGTTGGCATAGACCCTGATCACGTATTCATCGTAAATAATGGTGACATGATTCAGTACAAGGATGGCGTAGCATCACCGGGTCCCAAAATCGCTTCAGGCAACAGTCTGGTTGACGGCTTGATTATGGGGGACGTAGGTAATATTGTGCTGCGGGATCGCAGACAGTTATCGTCAGACGGTATGCTTGTCATTGTGACGACACTAAGCAAAACGGAGAAGCAAATGGTCACCTCTCCAGAGATCATTTCCAGAGGATTTGTGTTTGTGAAAGACTCGGAGGAATTTATACAGGAGATTCACAGCCTGGTACTGTCCAGAATGGAAGAATTGACCGGAGCCGGAGTGAATCAGTGGAATGTCATCAAAAGAAAGCTTAAGGACGAGATCGGACATTACATTTATGCCCAGACGAAACGAAGACCGATGATCCTGCCTATTATCATAGAGGTATGAAAAATGGTTAGAATAAGAAAAAGCCTGAGGGATGCTCATTCATATTTAATGAATAGGCAACTCCTTCAGGCTTTTTTGCTTTTGCTTACTTTAAAAAATTCTGTTCATTTTCTTCTACGGCTTTTAATCCTTTAATAAACCGGATTGTCTCACAGAGGAGAGGAAATGATGGAATTGTTCGATGTTCAACTGCTGCGCACTATCGGATAGCGCAACCGCTGGATTCGGATGCACTTCCACCATAACGCCGTCGGCACCAGCCGCCAGAGCAGCTTTGGCGCATGGAGCCAGAATATCTTTGCGTCCGGTAGAGTGGGTTACATCCACCAGAACGGGCAGATGGGTTTCCTGTTTTAGAATAGGCACGGCAGAGATATCTAAGGTATTGCGAGTGGCTTTTTCATAAGTGCGGATCCCTCGTTCAATCAGCATGACTTGTTTGTTCCCACGGGATACGACATACTCCGCAGCATGCACGAATTCATCAATGGTTGCTGCCAACCCTCGTTTAAGCAAAATCGGAATACGAGCGTCGCCCGCTGCTTTGAGCAATTCAAAGTTTTGCATGTTACGGGCACCGATCTGGATCACATCGATGTAATCTGCTGCCAGCTCGATATGGCCTGGATGCACAATCTCACTGATCGTTTTGAGACCGAACTCGTCAGCCACTTCCTTCAGAATTTTCAGTCCTTCAATCCCTAATCCCTGAAAATCATATGGGGAGGTGCGTGGTTTAAACGCTCCGCCGCGCATAACCGAAATTCCGGCTTCTTTCAAAGCCTTGGCAACCTCCCGGACTTGCTCGTAACTCTCGACGGAACAAGGTCCGGCAATCATGATTGGTTTGCCTGCGCCAACCTGAATGTCACCAATGGAGACGATCGTATCCTCCTGCTGGTTTTTACGGCTAACGAGAAGCTGTTTCTTATGTTCGTCGACCTGCAAATGCAGCGAAGCCTGAAAGATCTGCTTGAACAGCAGCTTGATGGCATCATCCTGGAAAGGCCCAGGATTGGCTGCCGTCAATTCTTCCAGCATTTCTTTCTCACGAACGGGGTCAAACTTGGGAACGCCCTGTTTTTCCTTGATCTGACCGATTTCCTGTGTGATTTTCGCCCGCTCTGATAGTAAGTGAAGCAGATCATGATTAATCTCATTCAATCGGCTTCGTAATTGTTCCAAGGTTTTGTTCTCGTCCATTTACAACCACTCCTCCGTCACGTTGGATATGAATTCATTTTATTGAAAAACAAAAAAAGCCCTTCATCCGCAAGGGACGAAGAAGCCGTGGTACCACCCTAATTAGAAACGGTTTAGCCTGATTGCAGGCATGCCGATTCTCACTTTGACCTTTTAACGCAAGGAACGGATTGTCCTAGAAGCTGACGCTTGAAGAAGCCGCTTTTCAGCAATCGGCTCGGGAGTGAACTTCAGCGGATGGTTGCCTCGGGTGCTCTCAGTCTTTGGCACCACGTCCCTGTAATCAACGCCAGATTCCGCTTACTCTTTCCGTCATAGCCTGTACATTGTTTATTGATATGTTAATATTTCATCGTGCACGATATGAATTGAAGTTATACTAGCATGTACATCATATGCATGCAATGAATTGAAGTGATGCCGCACATCAATAACGCTGTACTGCAGCACAATGATATTCGCCACATCGACATCAACCAAGTATAATAAGAAGGGTGCATTATCCATTTTTAAGCTGTACACAAGAGGAGTAACTATGAACAAAACCATTTCTGATATCGCTCAGCTGGCCGGCGTGGCCAAAAGCACCGTTTCCCGTTTTCTTAATGGCGGTTCGGTCAGTGAAGATACACGCCAGAAGATTGAGCGCATTATTAAACAATATAATTACGTACCAAATACCTTTGCACAGAGCCTCAAAGCGAAGAAGACCAGTATTATCGGAACGGTCGTCCCCCGGCTGGACTCATTTGCAACGTCACAGACGCTTATCGGCATAGATGAGGAATTAAGAAGCAATCAGTACCAGATGTTGATTGCCAACACAAGCCAGGATATGGACCGTGAAATAGATGCCATCTATGATTTTGCAAGGCAGAAGGTATCCGGCATTATTCTGCTTGCCGCTGAAGTGACTGAAGCACATCTTAAGGCAGTCGAAGAGATTGGTATTCCGGTGTTGTTGGTGGGACAACAGCATGAACGTCTGCATAGTCTGGTTCACAACGATGACCAGGCCGGATACGATATGGGCAAATACGTGGTGGAGAAGGGGCATCGTCAGATTGTTTATATTGGAGTAACGGAGAGGGACCAGGCCGTCGGTATACATCGCAGACAGGGATTTCAGCGTGCCATCGCCGAATATGGCGGGGGCGGTTGTGATGTTACGTACTATGAGACAAGCTTCAAAATGTCCGAAGCGATCGTTACAGCAGAAGCCATTCTTCGGGACAATAAGCCGAGCATCATTGTAGGTGCCACGGATAACATCGCACTTGGTGTAATGAAGACCGCTTTCTCTAACAAGATTCAAATCCCCCATGAATTGTCGGTAGCCGGATTTGGCGGATACGATATCACGGAAATGATTCATCCGGCGCTGACAACAGTGAAGTTTCATTATTTGCAGGCCGGTAAACTGGCTGCGAGCCACATGATTCGTCAGGTTACAGGTGAGCCGGTAGAGAAGCAAACTATACTTGATGTGGAATTGATTCCCCGAGAAAGCGTTGACAACGTATAAACTTATCCTTTATGATAATTCCATCGAACCGGTTCCATTCGTTTAAGATATTCGAATTGGAACAATGGTTTTGGCTGTATGCCGTGGAATTATTTTTTTATTTGTGTTGGAACCGGTTCCTCTTTAATGTAATGATTTTGGGCAAGGATAGGAGATATGTTATGAAAATGACCAGAGAGCAGCGCTACAGATTCATTGAGCAGGCGGAAGAAGGAGAGATTGATAAGCTGAAAGCGTTGATTTCCGCTTGCTCTTGGAGACAGTCCTATCATATTCAACCTGTTACGGGCTTGCTGAATGATCCTAACGGATTTTCATATTACCAGGGACACTATCATCTTTTCTATCAATGGTTTCCCCTGGGAACAGAGCATGGAATGAAATATTGGTATCATGTTCGCTCGACAGATCTGGTGACCTGGGAGCAGGTGGGCATCGGCATCCGTCCCGGTGATCCATTCGATTCGCACGGGGCTTACTCAGGAAGTGCCATTGTCAAGGATGACAAGCTGCACCTGCTCTATACAGGCAACACCAGGGATGAAGCATGGATCAGACATCCGTATCAATGCTTGGCGGTCATGGATGAAAGCGGTTCAGTTGTGAAAGCCGACCAGCCGGTTATATCGTCAGTACCGTCCGGGTATACAGAGCATTTCAGGGACCCGAAGGTTTGGCAGGATGGGGATACCTATTATTGTGTAATCGGAGCACAGCGGACAGACATGACAGGATGCGCGGTGTTGTACCGATCATCCAACCTCACGGCGTGGGAGTTTCTGGGTGAGATCCAGACTCAGCTCTCCCAATTCGGCTATATGTGGGAGTGTCCGGATTACTTTGAGATGAATGGCAGAGGCGTGCTTCTTTTTTCACCGCAGGGTATCGAAGGTGAAGGGGATTTGTACAACAACATTTTTCAGTCAGGTTACCTGATTGGTGAGCCATTGAATCTACAGACGAGAGAGTTTGATCACGATTCTTTTCAGGAATTGGATCGCGGGTTCGATTTCTATGCGCCACAATCGATGGAAGCTCCGGACGGAAGACGCATATTGATTGGATGGATGGGACTTCCGGATGTGGAGTATCCAACCGATGCGAGCGGGTGGGCCCATTGCCTTACGATCCCGCGCCAGTTGTTCATGAAAGACAGCAAACTCATTCAACAGCCTGTAGATGAGATGAAGAAACTGCGTCAACAATCCGAGGGACACCGTTATCAAACGACACTTGTGAACAGATCTGAACGTGTAGCTGCATTCAACGGCACTGCCTATGAGCTGGAATGTGAAATCAGTTATTTTGATGCTGAACGATTCGGGATTGAATTTCGAACAGGCGGTGAAGAAAAAACCGTTTTGCAATATGACCGTCTCCAGCAAAAGTTGATACTGGACCGAACCTCATCAGGTGCTCCAATGGGGGGCATGAATGGCACGGTACGCCAGTGCACGCTGAACGGAGATCGGATCAAGTTACAACTGTTTGTAGATACGTCATCGGTTGAAATCTTTGTTAATGATGGGGAAGAGGTATTCACAAGCCGAATTTTCCCAAGCCCCGAAAGTACAGGAATTCGTTTTTTTGCGAGTGGAGGCAAGGCTGAGTTCAAAGCGACCAAATGGGATTACTAGATATCAGGTGAGGGGAATGAAATACCATGTCGGATAATCAACAAATAGCCAAGGAAGTCATTCAAGCCATTGGGGGCAAAGATAACATCGCATCATTTGCCCACTGCGCGACACGCCTTCGCATTATGGTGAATGACAAAGAGAAAATCGATCAGAAGCAGGTCGAGAATATAGACAAGGTCAAGGGTGCCTTCTTCAATTCCGGACAGTATCAGATTATTTTTGGTACGGGTACCGTGAACCGGATCTTTGAAGAGGTCGAGAAGCTCGGAATCGAAGGTACCTCCAAGGAAGACGTGAAGAATCAGGGGAAAAAGGAAGGCAATGCATTTCAACGAGCAATCCGAACGTTCGGAGATGTGTTTGTACCCATTATTCCTGTGCTGGTGGCTACAGGGTTGTTCATGGGGCTGCGCGGACTGCTTACCCAGAATGAAATTCTGTCCTTGTTCGGTGCAACCCCTGAGGACATTTCGCCCAATTTTCTGTTATTTACGCAAGTTCTGACGGACACTGCATTCGCATTCCTGCCTGCACTGGTGGCCTGGTCTGCATTCCGTGTATTTGGCGGCAGCCCTGTGCTCGGGATTGTACTCGGACTGATGCTTGTGAATCCGGCTCTGCCGAATGCCTATGCTGTGGCAGATGGATCGGCTCAAGCATTGCACATGTTCGGATTTATACCCGTTGTAGGCTATCAGGGGTCCGTTTTACCAGCATTTTTCGTGGGACTTATTGGAGCGAAGTTCGAAAAATTTCTGAGAAGACGCGTGCCGGAGGCGTTGGACCTGATCCTCACGCCTTTTATCACACTGACGGTTATGATCACATTGGGACTCTTTGCCATCGGTCCCGTCTTTCATTCACTTGAAGAGTGGGTGCTGCATGGGACGACAGCTGTTCTGGACCTCCCATTCGGTATTGCCGGAATTATTATTGGTTTCTTCAATCAGATTATTGTCGTTACCGGTGTGCATCACATCTTCAACTTTTTGGAAATCCAGTTGCTGGAGAAAACCGGTTATAATCCGTTCAATGCCATCGTAACTTCGGCAATGGCTGCACAAGGAGCCGCTTGTTTAGCGGTAGGATTAAAAACTAAGAATACGAAACTCAAGGCACTGGCCCTGCCATCGTCCTTATCCGCTTTTCTCGGGATTAGCGAACCTGCCATTTTTGGGGTAAACCTGCGCTACATGAAACCGTTCATTATGGGACTGATTGGTGGCGGAGTCGGTGGTTTCCTCGCATCCTTGTTCCATCTGCAGGGTACCGGCATGGCCGTAACGGTGATTCCCGGTACATTGCTGTATCTGAACAGTCAGCTGCCTCTGTACATTCTTGTCAATGTGGTTGCTGTGGGGGTGGCCTTTGCGTTAACCTGGTTCTTCGGTTACAAGGATCAGCCGCTTGCTGTAGAGGAGACAACGAAGAGTGGAAATGAGAGTGATCCTTCGGCTGACCAAACCGTAGCTATGAAAGATCGTATCAATCAAACAGCGGTACATCGGCCCAAAGTGGATATGTTGGAAATTGCTTCGCCGATGACCGGTACAGCGGTGGCTTTGGCCAACGTACCTGATCCTGCATTTTCAGAGAAACATATGGGTGAGGGGATTGCCATTGAGCCTACGGAGGGTAAGGTGTTCGCACCTTTTGATGGCGTCGTAGCCCATGTGATGAACAAGAGCAAACATGCTGTCATTCTGGAGCATGAGAGTGGTCTGCAGATGCTTGTTCACGTTGGAATCAATACCGTTGGTCTAAAGGGAGAGGGATTTACCGCTCATGTCCAAAGCGGAGATGCAGTCACCGCTGGACAATTATTGATTGAGTTTGACATGAACGCCATTCAGGCTGCGGGGCTGCCACTCATCACTCCCGTTCTGATCCCGAATGGAAATGAAACGATAGCAGAAGTGCAGACGGCCAAGATCGGCAGCGTACAGGCGAATGGGGACAACATCCTTGTCGTGAAGTTTAAATAATAATGAACAAAGCAGGCAGAGAGAGCTGATGAATTTGACCAGACTCACTACCTGCTTTTTTTTGTTATTCATTCATGTAACAAGTGTATTAAAACGAATAATAGGTGAGCGCATATTCCATCAAAAAGGCACGCACCTGTTCCTGGCTCATATGCAAATTCCCGCAGTTCTCCAGATTGAAGATCAAATTGTCCAGGCATTTTAGAAGAAAATGAGCACGATCCTCTCCCCACAGACTTTGGTGCTCGGTGATGTAATGGATAGCTTGCTTCGGTTCAAGCCCTTTTAACCCTCCGAATACCGAAGCCCATTTGATCAGATCGGCGGGCTCTGAACCTCTTGGTATATCAAATTCTGCAAATCCGTGAATGCCTCCACAAGAGATTTTGAACAAACCGGAGTAGCTGTTTGAATGTTCATAGGGGAGTAACGGCAGCTTTCTCACATCATACCGAATGATTTCCATGGAAGTAATCTTCATTTCATGGTTTTTTGTTATTTGATTTATGAGTTCACAACTCGGAAACACGCCACCAACCTCCATTGAATGAATGCGACTTTAAGTTCTTCAACCTTTGGTTTATGTTACGGCTGAGTGACGATGAAGTAAAATGTTGGGGATCTTTTATTTACCGCATTTAAGTGCTTCCGGGTAGATATTTCTGTGATGTAAGCGATTAAATCGGGATTAATTTTGCTGATTACATCCGTTTATTCATTGGCTCATTCCCTCCACGGTAAAATGAAGCTAGATTAAGCCAGGAGTAGATTATGGATTAAATGAACTGGAATTTCGCCAGAAACGGCTGATTTACGCAGTAAATCGTTCCCTTACTGCCTTGCAGCCCAGTGGGTACAGGACTATGATTCGCTCATACCGTGCCAGAGGATATTCTTGCTGGCTTGGAGACGAAGGTGAGGGAGTACGATGTCAGAGGACGCTGTAATGTTAGTTTCAACGGGACAGAGCTCAGCAGGAATGGAGTTTGTTCGTTTATTGCTCAAGAGGGGAATAGGTGTAATCGTGCTCGTCCACAACGCAGAAGAGGAACAGCAGCTGACTGAATTGATCGGTAAAATCTCTGTGTATCGCCTCTATCCCTCTGGTTCGGCAGACAAGACGCCCATTGCTATAGATTGGGCGGTGAAACATGCCTTTGTATTTGAAAGAAATCTGCCAGAGTGCTGTCAGGACATTCAATTATGCCATAGTTGGTGCCCGCAGCGGCTTTATGTGGTTACGAGCAGCTTGAATCCGGTCCAAATGGTTTATCGCGGGTTGGGAGCCTCATATGTGATACACAGCCAGAGCGGAGACATATCGTTTGTTTTGTAATGGGACGGTCATGTAAAAATAACAAGCGGTGCTCTCGAATATTGAGATGACCGCTTGACATATGTTCAGCACTACAAACCTGCTTGCCGCTTCAGCCGTTCTGCAATCTGTAACAGATCTTCCGCAGAGACGCCAGGGGCGAATTCTTCCGGCAGGTCCGGCAGATCGGGAATAGGGCCACTGTGTCCGGGCAGCCCTGCGAATGCCTCCAGTTTTCCGCCATCTGTCGGATGTGTGCCTTTCCAGATCTGGGCGATGTTCTGGTAGTCCTTGTCACTAAAGGTGTAAAGCCTGCGATGTTCGCCCATGGCTTCCCATTTCCGGGTCGTGTCAAACACCTTATTGTCCAGGCGGGGAATAGGGAACATCTTGGTCACATCAACGCCTGTTGCAATCTGCAGCGCTTTGGCATAGGCGAGAATATGTACGCCGCCACGGACGAGCAAATAACCGGTCATCTCCCGGGCAGTTGGATGATCCGTCATCTCGTACACTCTCATCTTGTGTGTACGTGCACCGCATTCGAGGAAAAAATTATGCAGCAGATCGAAGATCAGATTGCCGCTGTTCACGACATATGAACCGTTCCAGGGTCTGCCCATGGAATCAAAAGGGAGCCCTGTCTGAGCCGATTCAATGAAATGGGAAGTAATACGAGCATCCTTGCCTGCACGAAGCGGGGTAGTATCCGGATCTCCCGGAGAAGTAGTGCCAACCAGCATCAGATTAATGGTATTGGCGACAAGCTCCACATGACCAAATTCTTCAGCCGTAATACTTGCCACAATGTCATAAAAGGCACGCAGCTTTTTTTTGCCCCGGAAGTTGAAGGACTGAAACATATAGTTGTTTAACGTGGACATCTCGCCGAACTTTCCACCAAGCAGTTCCTGGACTGCGCTTGCTCCATTGGGGTCCGGGTTATTGGAGATCGGCAGTTCAATTGCAAGGCGGTCTACCCGTTTAAACATGATTTTGCCTCCTCAAGCCAAATTACTGTAAAGGTATGAGGCATGACTTGTACGTTATTCGGACTTTGGTCAAAACAAAAACGTTCTGTCAGAGCCTTGCTCTGAACAGAACGTTCGCATTTGTGAGTTAAGATGTTTGACCAACGACACTGGTACCGTTCTTCGTTATTTTGTAGGTGAGCACCTCGCCACTCCAAAAGTGGAATTTGAGAATAACCTCACCATCATTCGTTTCGTTGAAGAAGTTTGGTTTGAGTTCAATGATATTGCGGCTATAATCCGGACTAAAGGTGTAAGAGAACTCCTTGAAGGATGTCCAGTTTTGCGGCCCGGCGTTACCTCCGGTAGCATAAGTTGCTTCCATGGTAGCCAGCTGGTTTCCGTTAAATGTGGTTGGAATTGCAAAAGAATCGGTAGTTCCTGTAACATCGCCCAGCACAGGTGTATCATACGTAATGATATTCAGGTTCCAGTCGGCGCCTTTATTGAATTTCGCTGTAAGCTTCGCATTGACACCAAGATTGCCGGAAGCGGTCAGTCTGGTTAACAGACTGGATTTAAGGGTCAGCACGTCATCCTTAATCGTGTAATCCTTGCCTTTAGACAGTTTCTTGTTACCGTTAGCCAGGGATTTGAAGGTGTTTCCATTCAGATTCAATCGGATCGTTTGATCTTGAACGGCTGCTCCTTTTTTGAGGTGAACCAGATCGGATTCGGCTGTGGACGAACGACCTTTCCAGCTCGCTTTCATCGTGTTATAGAGATCAGGGTCAGACCAAGTATAGTTTGTACGACTGAAATGCTGCCCGTTATCCCACAGCATGGTGGTCATCTTCTTTTGACGCAGATACTGTCCTACGAATTCGAAGAATTTCAGTTTCTCACCTTGTTCGATGACACCGGTATGCTGATCGAAGCCCAGCAAGCCATACTCACCAACAATAACAGGAATGCCTTTGGCTACAAAAGCGTTGTATACGCGATCGAATGTATCCGTGACGTCTTTTTGTACTTCTTCATTAAACTTGGTAAAACCAGCGATGTTCACACTAAATGGCCAGAAGCCATAATAGTGAACTGTCGCAATAATGTTTGGATCATTTAATTTCGTGATCGTCTCATTTAATGCATCCAGATCGGCTTGTGCGGATGAGGTGTGCATCGTCGGGAGTACGAGTGGACGTGTCTTGTTGTTTCCGCCAGAAGACCTTACAATTTGATGAAAAGAAGTATTAAGCTCATCGAGCATACGGTACCCGACTGCGGCATCCGTTGTTCCACCTTCTGTGAAACGGGGCTCGTTAATACTTTCGAACATCAGCTTGGAAGGAGCATTTTTAAATTGGTTCGCAATCTGGGTCCATACGGAATTATAGCGTGCCAGCACAGGGTCATGATCCTTCTCCATGTAACTGACCCATCGCCAGGAATCGTGGTGGATATTAAGCATGACATAGAGATTGGCATCAAGTGCCCAATCCACAACTTCCTGTACACGGTTCATGTAGGCGGGATCGATGGTGTAGTCGGGTGCGTCGCCGATGTGGGCTTCCCAGGTCACAGGAATGCGAATGCTCTTATAACCTTGCTTCGCAATCTGCTTGATCAGTTCCTTGGTAATCCGCGGGTTACCCCAGGCTGTCTCATCTTCGCCCACAGCGTCGAGCGAATTACCCAAATTCCAGCCTGGCTCCATGGCGCTGACGTAGGACTGGATTTTGGTTGGCGCAGCAGGTTTACTTGGCTTGCCTTGGTGATCAGGAGCTGCAGAGGCCATGGTAGAAGAGAACAGAGACAGAATCAGTGCTGTGACCAGTGTGAGGGATAGAACATTTTTACGATTTTTCTTCATTAACAGTGTCTCCTTCATTCTTGGAATAGTTGAACTGATGAATTATGCTTGCTCAGATGGAGAAAAAGCTCAGATATAAAACAGTCCAGACAGGGTGTACGAAGGAAGGATCACCTCCAGAATATGTATTGAAAGCGTTTTCGTAGATGTTAATATAACATAGAATAAAAGAAGAGAATACCCTCACAATTGGAACAGAAATCAGTTGTAAATTAGTGATCCATTTCACGATAATAGGATGAATGAACTTTTCATATGTGAAAGCAAGAGTTTTCGAAGAGAAGCGGGCTTTAATGTGTAGATATGTTCTATGCAATGAGAGATATGTTTCTATGACTGGAGTGCAGGGTTCTTTAAAATGAAGATATCGTTAGCAAAATCAGCCATCCAGCTGCATGAACAGGGTGATATAATAAGTTCACCAGAGGGCAGCAAAAGGAGTCGGTTCATATGCGGAAGTGGCTGGGATGGATGATCCCCCACAAGCTCAAATACCGTTTGTTTGCAGGGTTCGCGCTTGTCATTCTGCTTCCATTCAGCATTCTCAATCTGTACAACTACGAAAAAATTGAATCGCTTGTGCAGCAGAAGATCAGTGAACAGAGTCATGAACAGCTGGATAATCTCCACCAGTCGCTGGAAGATCAGCTTAGTATCGCTTTCAAAACATTGATCTTCCTTGAACAGGACTCTGAAGTTCGCCGAATTCTTCAAAATCCTGGCGAGCACAATGTCCTGGACAACAAGGAACGTATGGAGGACAAATTCAAAGGGTTGAATAACAGCTTTTTTCTCTACAATCCATCTGTTTATTTTACGCTGCTTGATGAAGAGGGGCATATCTACACCTCTTATCAGCCCAAGGTCCCGTTAGATTATGACACCGTTGCCTCGGATCGTTCCTTCTTGGCCCTTCAGAAAAGTGGAACTTCATATGTATGGACGTCGAATGACGAGAATTACGTATCCCGTGATGTGACCAGGAGCCCAACCCTGTTATCTCTGTATGCCAAATTGCGTGACCGGAATAACAATTCATACGGACTGGCAAGAATCAGCATTGATTTCTCCTACTGGTTTCAGTCTGTATTGCAGAAGTCCGAGAGTGACCAGCTCTATTTTATCATGACCCGCCAAGGTGAAGTGATTGCTCGTTCCAACTCCGAATCCAAGCTGTCCGATGAAGTTATTCGTGAGGTTTCCCGCGAACCGAGTAATGGATATTGGACTGACAAGTCCAGTGAGTCACTCATTAACTATAGTTATCTGCCTTCACTGGATTGGTATATGATAAACCGCATTCCCTTACAATTGTTATTTGGTGAGATTGAAAGCCTCAAGAAGCATTATTTCGCAACTTTTTATGCCATTACGGCCCTTTTCATTGCTATTGCTTTCATGATTGCTTATACATTTACAAGGCCGTTGTCCCGTCTACAGGTCAAGATGAAAGAAGCGGTTGGCAAGGATCTCCGCATTCGGCTGCCAGAGGAGAATCACCGGGGAGAGGTGCTGGATCTTACACGGACCTTCAATACGATGATGGTAGACATGAACCGGCTGGTTCAACAGCTTCGTGCCGAAGAAAGGCAGAAGGATGCCGTCCATTTTCAGATGCTTCTGGCTCAGATGAATCCACATTTTCTGCTGAATACGCTCAATACACTGAAATGGATTGGACTGCGGAACGGGAATGAAGAAACGGTGGAAATATGCCTATCACTCGGTAAACTGCTGGAAACCAGTCTTAATTCAGATGTGGATCTCATTCTCCTACGTGATGAAATGGATCTGACGCGAGCTTTTCTGTATATCCAGCAAGTCAGATATGGAAATGTGTTTGACATCGAGTTCAGTTATGACGAAGAACTGCTGTATGCCCTGGTTCCCAAGCTCAGTCTGCAGCCTTTAATTGACAATGCCATTCGCCACGGGATTGGCAATATGGCTGAGGGAGGCCGCATCCAGATTCGGATGTTCAGAAATGCAGCTGTTCCTGATCGTTTGACGCTGGAGGTCGAGGATAACGGCGTAGGAATGGATCATTCGAAGAATAACAGGGAGCAGGGTCGTCAGAGACCGAGTATTGGGCTGCAGAATATCAGGGAGCGACTAAGACTTCTATTCAAGGACAAAGGTGAACTCGAGGTGATCTCGTTGGAACAGGGCACGTTGTGCCGGATTCATCTGCCTGTTTTGTTGTCCGAACCATATGCGAACCAAAACCTGGACAACAAGAATGACGAGGATTAACGGAATGGAGGGACTACGATGTGGAAAGTATTACTGGTGGAAGATGAGACATTCGTCCGGGAGTCCGTGAAGGAGATCATTCGTTGGGAGGACATGGGGTTCACGCTAGCAGGAGAAGCAAGCAATGGATTGGAAGCGTTACCAATGATTAAGCAGGATCCTCCGGATCTTGTTCTGTGTGACATTGTCATGCCGCAGATGGACGGATTAATGTTACTTCAGGAAACAAGGAAGGCTGGCATCCAATCCAAATTTGTCATGCTGACATGTATGGGTGATTTTGAATCCATGCGGCAGGCCATGGAATATGGAGCTTCCAATTACATTCTGAAGTTGTCGATGAGTGTGAAGGATTTGCGGGAGACCCTCGTTAAGGTAAGCAAGGAATTATCGAATAACGGAGTGCCACAAGAGCGCGCCATTCGTCCCGCAGCCACAGCGCCCAAGGAGAAAATTACACATCCGGAAGTGAATAAGATTATCCAATACATTGAACAGCATTATGATCAGGATATTACACTGAAGTTCCTCGCACGTTATGTCATGATGGGGGAAAACTACGTGAGTGCCCTGTTTAAAAAGAAGACCGGGGAGACGCTGATTCATTATTTGCATCGAACACGTATTAACAAAGCGATCGAGTACCTGACGGATACCGATTGGCCTGTGAACCAGATTGGCCACCAGGTCGGTTTTATGAACGATAATTATTTTATCAAAATCTTCAAACGTATGACGGGTACAACCCCGAGTCAGTATCGTCATCAGAAATAGAACAAAATGACTTGCCTGAAGGATGATAACGGTTTCAAATGTGTATTTCTGTTCCATGGCAATCATGATTCTGTTACTTACGACCATTCTCACTCCTTTGCTATCCTTAAGATGCAAACTTCAATCCAGAATTTACGAGGGGGTCGTCTCTTGGTGAGAAAAAAAGGCTTGGTAGCACGAATGGTATCACTTGTCCTTGTTGTGGGCATGATCGCAGGTTGCTCCAATGATTCAGGTTCCAATGCTCAGACCGGTGCGTCTGACAATGCGGGTGATACAGTCAAGCTCAAAATGTGGGGAGGCGTACCGCCTGAAGCGGGGCCGCAGGCAGTCATCGATGTGTGGAACAAGGAGCATCCCGAAACACAGATTGAATATGTGCGTTATGTGAATGATGACGAAGGCAATCTTAAACTGGACACCGCCATCATGACAGGTCAGGATGTGGATTTATTTGTGAACTATACGATCTCCCATACGGCCAAGAGGGTAGCATCCGGTGCTGCGGCTGACCTGAGTTCCTTCACCGACTACAACATAGACGAGAAAATGGGTCCTGATGCGGAGGGCTGGAAAATTGATGGGAAGTATTATGGTGTCCCTACCACGAAGAGCACCTATTTCGTGGCTCTGAACAAGGAAGCACTCGATGCGGCCAATCTGCCTGTGCCGAAGGATTGGACCTGGGATGAGATGAGAGAATATGCGAAAAAGCTAAAAAAGGATAGTGGATATGGGTTCATTCAAAACACAGAACCGTTCGTTGATTCGATGGATTCCGTCCTGTCACAGGAAGGGTATACCAAAGCAGACGGAACATCCAACCTGGATCATCCCATGGTGAGAAAGTGGTTGGAAACCCTGAATGCCATGATGGCTGAGGATAAAACGACACCGCCGCTCGGAGAGCAGCTGACGTCGAAAATGCCTGTGGAGCAAATGTTTCTGAGCGGGGAAGTACCTATGCTTAACATTGGGGCATGGCTTCTCCGCAGCTCGAACAATTTTACCGATTATCCGAGGGATTTCACCATCGCCTTTGCACCGGTACCGCGTTTGTCTGAAGATAAGGAAGGGTATGTTATGCGAGGTGGCCTGGGAGATTACATCTCCATTAATGCCAAATCGAAACATCAGGAAGCAGCCTGGGAATTTCTGAAGTGGTATGCGGATGGCGGCATGGCCCCAATGGCTGAGGGAGGACGATTCCCAGCTTCCAAGGATGCAGATCAGGATAAGGCGATGGAGAGCATGCTTGGGGACAAGAAAGATACGTATGATCTGGAGTCACTTATGTATGTCATGTTTGATTATCAAACGCCTACCTATGTGCGGACTGTGCCTCAGGAAGTGATGGATTTGCGAGCGCAGGAGTACGAAAAGTATTTTCTGGGCGTACAGGATCTGGAAACAACGATCTCCGCAATGGTCTCCAGACATAATGATTATCTCAAGACGGCCAAATAAAAAGAACAACAATATGTTTCGTGTACTCCAAAAGGTAGAAAATAATAGAGATTGCCCCACGTTCATGGGGGCAGTCTCTTTGTTTTGCCAGCAGATGGACAGGCTTCGCAGAATAGAACAAATTGATGTTTTTCTATGATCAGACCGCCTGTGGCAAAGCATTTTTTGCATCATTCTGTTTTATGAACAAGGTGGATTTGTTACTTATGGGAACATTGCCGGATTGGTAGACTTGGGTTATCCCTGGAAGAAACGAGGCGAAGAACAATGCATAACAACTGGATGAGAAGACAGCGCATGCTGGGATATATTTTTGTCGGTCCAAACATGCTGGGCGTTCTGCTTTTTTTCCTGATCCCGGCCGTCTACTCTTTTGGTCTCATGTTCACGGATTACAAATTTATGAACCCGGATATGACGTTTATAGGTTTGGACAATATCAAGCGATTGATGAAAGACCCGCTGTTCTTTTTATCCTTGCGAAATACCCTGATATTTTTGCTCGCCGTACCTGTCTCGATCGTGCTTGGTTTTATTGTAGCCGTCATCCTGAATCAAAAGATTTATCTGAAAAAGCTGCTGCGCGGGTTGTACTTTATGCCTTATATCACAAGCGGAGTGGCCGTGGCGTTTGTCTGGATGCTGCTATTTCAGCCGAATCAGGGCCCGATCAACGGTTTCTTGCGCAGTATTGGCGTAGATAACCCGCCGGGATGGCTTTCCACGACAACCTCCTCCATGTACGCCATCGATATCATCTGGATCTGGTTTATGCTCGGATACAATATGATCATTTACCTTGCTGCCTTACAGGAAGTGTCATCGGAGCTGCTGGAAGCAGCCAAGATCGATGGAGCCAGACCACTTCAGATTTTGCGCAGAATCATATGGCCTTTAGTAAGTCCAACCACATTTCTGCTGCTGATTACCGGGCTGATCATGGCTATCAAAACATTCGGAATCATCCAGGCTACGACACAGGGCGGACCTGGTAACAGTACAACCATCCTGTCTCTGTATGTATACCAGAATGCATTTCGATATTACGATATGGGATACGCAGCTACGGTCTCCTGGGCACTGTTCGCCATTATTCTGCTGATTACCGTTCTTCAGTGGGTAGGGCAAAAACGCTGGGTCCATTACTAAATGATGAGGGGAGACCGAAGAAATGGAAATCAAAAAACGCCTATCCATCCTGCAGCCAAGCAGTTTGTTCATCACCATTATCATGTTGGCACTGGCCGTGGTCATGATTATTCCTTTTCTATGGATGATCAGCACCTCGCTGAAGACTCCTGCTGAAGTTTTTAAGTATCCGATTGAATGGATTCCCTCCAATCTGACCTGGGAGCATCATCAAAAGGTATGGTCCGGTGCCAAAAGCTTCGGAACATATTATTTGAATTCACTCAAAATATCCATCATTGGCATGGTAGGCGCCACATTTTTATCTGCTTTTGCAGCATATGGCTTCGCCCGGATTGATTTCAAGGGTCGGAATGCGCTGTTTCTGCTCTATCTGTCCATGATGATGATTCCGCCGCAAGTGCTTTTCGTTCCGAAGTTCATCATGTTTGAGTGGGCGGGAATCTATAATACACATCTGGCACTGATTCTGCCTGGCTTGTTCACCATTTTCGGGGTGTTCATGCTTCGCCAATTCTTCCTGTCCATTCCGAATGAAATATCGGAGTCGGCCTTTATTGATGGTGCGGGACACTTCCGCATATTCTTTCGTCTGATTCTTCCGCTTGCCAAGCCAGCACTCGCGACACTGGCCATTATTGATTTTTCCTGGCAGTGGAACGATTATGAGAATGCACTTGTGTTTCTGATTGACGAGAATCTGTATACGGTACCTCTGGGACTGCAAAATTTCATATTGGAAAATACGGTGGATTATAATGGCATGATGGCTGCTGCTTCAGCGGGGATTATCCCCATGATCATTGTATTTGCTATAGGGCAGCGTTACATCATTCAGGGCTTAACCAATTCTGCCGTGAAAGGATGATGAACATGAGAACGGAACAGATTAGCAGTGACATTACCATTGTCGGGGCCGGGTTATCGGGCATCTGTGCTGCCATCGCAGCGGCGAGATTGGGAAGTACGGTATCGCTAATTAATAACCGGCCTGTGCTTGGCGGTAATTCAAGCAGTGAAGTAAGAGTGTGGGTTTGCGGAGCAACAGCACACGGAACGAATCGGTATGCCCGGGAGACGGGCATCATGGGGGAGCTGTTCCTGGAGAACCAGTACCGCAATCCGGAAGGCAATCCCTATTTGTGGGACCTGGTTCTAATGGAAGCCGTTCGAGCAGAAGAGCGGATCAGCCTGTTTCTGAATACGGATGTACACGAGGTGGAAGCAGAAGGAACAGAGGAAGACCGCCATATTCGATCGGTGACGGGGTGGATGATGGGCTCGGAACGGCGCATTCGCTTTGAAAGTCCGGTGTTTCTTGATTGTTCAGGAGACGGCTTAGTCGGATTTCTGGCAGGAGCCCGCTATCGTCTGGGCCGGGAGGCGGCACATGAATATGGAGAAGAGTGGGCGCCTGAGACGGCTGATCAAATAACGCTGGGAAGTACGCTGCTATTTTACACACAGGATGCAGGTAGACCTGTTCGTTTCGTGCCTCCGTCCTTTGCCAAAAACATTGAGGAAACACCCATTCCAATCAAACGTGTCATTCGCAGTGGTGATTCAGGCTGTCACTACTGGTGGATCGAATGGGGAGGGGAGCTGGACACGGTTCATGAGAACGAACGGATCCGGGATGAGCTCTGGTCGGTCATTTATGGCATCTGGGATTATATTAAAAATTCAGGGCAGTTTGATGCAGAAACGATGACACTGGAGTGGGTGGGTTCCATTCCGGGGAAACGAGAATACAGACGTTTTGTGGGAGATTATGTACTCAACCAAAATGATATTCTTGCTCAGGAGCCTTTTGCCGACCGGATTGCTTTTGGCGGGTGGTCCATTGATCTGCATCCACCGCAGGGCATGTACGCCGAAGCCAGCGGTTCCAAGCATATGCATGCCGACGGAATCTATCATATTCCTTATCGCTCACTGTTCTCGGTGAATGTGTCGAACCTGCTCTTTGCGGGAAGAAATGTAAGTGCTTCCCATGTGGCCTTCGGTACGACAAGAGTTATGGCTACCTGTGCAGTGATGGGTGAAGCTGCCGGAACGGCTGCTGCGTTATGTGCAGCCAAAGGGGTATCCCCGCGATTGATCCATAGCCAGCATCTGGAGGAATTGCAGCAGACCCTGCTGCGGCAGGATGCATCGGTCATCGGATTGCGAAATGAAGACAGGCAGGACCTGGCTCCTAAGGCTGTAGTAACTGCTTCAACAACGTGTATGACCATTGCTATTGATCAACCGGCAGCGTCCTATCGTTTGGAGAGAGATATCGGAATTCTATTTCCTGTTGATCCTTCGCTTCAGGGGATGGAGTTACTGGTATCGGCAGAGGAAGATACAGAGCTCCAAGTAGAACTCTGGGATACAGGGCGGGAAGAGAACTACGTTCCAGCAAAGCAGATTACCGAAAAGACCATTCGTGTAGCTAAAGGTGAAGAGCAATGGGTTCATGTCAGCATCCAATGGGAGCCTGTCCACTCGCAGAATGCATTTGTTGTTATCAGGCAGAATGACAGAATTAGACTCTATCAATCCAGTCAACAAGTAACTGGTGTGTTGGCCTTTGAGAAGGGTGCTGCCCCGCACGCGGTCGCTTCCCTTGAGGATCACGATGAGTCTCAGCCCGTTGTTGCCTGGAGCATGAAGGCGCTGAACCGCAAGCCATTTTGTTTTAAAATTACAGGGAAGACGGATGCCTATCTGCCGGAAAAAGTAATCGATGGCTATAAACGCCCTTATGGCGGTCCTCATTCCTGGATGTCTCTTCCTCTGAATGAGAACGAAAATGGTGAAGTCTGGGTGGAGTTGGAATGGGAGCATGCGGTGTCCATCCGTGAGATTCTTCTGACGTGGAATGATGATGTGAATGAAGATCTCATTAATCTGCATCACCACCGAACTCCGTTCGAGATCATTCCGGAGCTCGTAAAAGCGTACCGGATCGAGGCAGAGGTGGAAGGCAAATGGGTTCTGGTTGAATCCGTTAAGGACAATCGCAGGCGTACGAACCGTATTGTGTTGAAGCACTTTGTGTCGACAAGGAATTTGCGCATCGTTGTTGAGGAGACAAATGGGGCTTCCTGTGCCGAGTTGATTGAAGTCCGTGTATATTCCTAAAAAAGGCAGCGCCGTCGGCGCTGCCTTTTCATTTATATTTGTCTCGAATTGAATGAGTTAAAGCAGATTCGCTAACTGGACGTTAGAGCTGGGGGCAAGAGTCACCTTCATAAATCAATTCATTAGCTACGTTCCTCATTGAATTCAAAAAGTCGTGTCCTGTGTGGATGTAAGTACCTTCATGCACGGGGAAACGACTTTTTGGCTTGAGCATTTTTTAGTTTATATGTGTCCTTAGGATTCTGCTTTCACAATGGTCGAATTCAGATTACCTGTCAGTCGCTGCGGTGGGAATACCATACGAACTGGCGCGATGATGATCGCAGCAAAGAGTGCTTTGATCAGATCTCCGATAATGTAAGGATAGAAACCTTGAATCATGGCTTCCGGCAGAGACATTTTATAGGCATAAGCCAGCCAAGGTACGCCCGAAACATAGATCAGCAGCGATCCGAACAGTTCAAACACGACAAATGCCAGTACATAACCGCCGATCCCTTTCAGCTTGATTCGTGCCAGCAACAGTCCAATGAGCAGGGCGGCGAAAGGCCACATCATGACGTATCCGCCTGTTGGACCCAGAAGTACGGCGAGGCCGCCAGCCCCGTGCAGAAGCGGGAACCCGAGAGCAGTCAAAATAACGACCAGAGCAATACTTAGAAAACCGTATAACGGGCCAAGCAATCCTCCCGCAAGCATGACGGCGAGCGTCTGCAGCGTAATAGGGACGGGTGAGAAACCGATGGGAATACTTATGTAACCAAAAAGAACGAGTATAGCTGCCATGAGTGCACTAAATACAATACCCCGCAAAGATAACTTCATGATTGAACAATCCTTTCGATTTTGGTAATCTTATTGTTAACCAAAACAAGAAGTGGTGGTTAACGATTTGGATCGTACCACAAAAGAAGCAAAAGGGAAAGGACCAAATTTCGATGCAGGACGTTATACCTTTAATTACACTGGAACAAGCACGAGTCCATTATGCGGCTGAATCTGGCCAAGTTCGCAAAGCAGTTGATGGGGTTTCCCTGAACGTATATCCCGGAGAATGGATTAGTATTGTTGGAGCCAATGGCAGCGGGAAAAGTACACTGGCCGCAGTGCTGATCGGCTTCACACAACTATCAGGGGGAACAAGACAGGCGGCTCCTGAGCTTGCCGTTCGCGGAGTGCTTCAGCAGCCAGATGCGCAGGTGCTTGGAGATACGATTGAGGAAGAATTTCATTTCAGTCTATCGCCGTACGTTAATTCCGTAGAGGAACAATTACGGCGTAGAGAAGACGCTTTACATATGGTTGGCCTTCATTATTCCCCGGACACAGTTATATCTCGTATGTCTGGCGGCCAAAAGCAGCTGCTCAATATTGCGGTAGCCCTGGCCTCGAAGCCGGATGTTCTTGTCCTGGATGAACCTACAGCCATGCTGGATCCGGGAGCGAGAGAGCGGATAGAATCCATTGTGGCATCTGTCGTCCAGCAAGGAACCGCAGTTGTCTGGATTACGCATCACTTGGAAGAAGCAACTCTAAGCAACCGGATTATGGCTATGGAACAAGGACAATGTGTATATGATGGGGTACCATCGTCATTTTTCTATGGAAGTACGGTCGAGACTCCCCCGGCAACCATGGCTGAGGAACGTACAGGACGTACACCCTGTGAACGACTGAGACTGGACCCACCCTTTACAATCAAAACAGCTCTCCTTCTCAAACAGCAAGGTTTTCTGGATCAAGGCGCGACACCACTCCGACCAGAACAACTGGTGAAGGAGGTGGCCCGATGACTATTGGACTGGATCACCTAACCGTAGAAGCACCTGAATCCGGAACGAGGGCACTTTTGCAGGACCTTTCCACCGAGTTTAACAGCGGTGAGATAACCCTATTATTAGGCTGCACAGGATCTGGTAAAACCACTTTATTGCAAACTATAGCAGGTCTCAAACCTCCAAGTGCTGGTCACATTGCATTAAATGGTGAACCCTTCTGGCAAAATGGCAAGGTACCGCGGTCTATTTTGCTGCAGATGGGATTGGTGTTCCAGTTCCCCGAGCAGCAGCTATTTGCACGAAGCATTCAACGGGAATTCTCGTACTCGCTTCGCCCGTACCCACTATCGGATGAACAAAAGAAACGCCAGATGACCGAGTCGTTTATACAATGGGATCCGCCAACAGATTCAGATGAGATGAAGCAGCGCTTCAATCCGGATAGATCTCCTTTTGCGCTGAGCGGGGGTGAACGAAGAAGACTCGGACTCGCACTCGGGACGGCAACGAAGCCTGAGTGGCTGCTGCTTGATGAACCGAGCGCCGGATTGGAAGCACAGAGCGTTTTGCTTCTGCTTGACGTGCTTAAACGGCACCGGGAGGCAGGTAAGGGAGCCATTGTGGCAACGCACGACCTGGATACATTTTTGCCAGTTGCCGATCGTGTTCTTTTGTTGCGAGAAGGGCAGTTGATTGCGGATCTTACACCAAGAGAACTTCACATGCAACCCGAACTGCTGGAAGAGGCAGAGATCGGCTTGCCGCCTTCCATGCGACTTGCCCAGCAGCTCAGAGCAGCTGGGATGGACTTGCCTACGGCATTGACGCCAGAGGAGATGGCTGCAAGTATTGCTCAGTCCCCATTTGTTGCATCGGATAAGCTTTACCAGCAGGTGGAGCAGACAAGCGTGCCAGAGAAAAGTGAGGGGAGCCAGCAAGATTCAGCAAAAACGGAGCCTTCCAATGACCTTCAAGAGGTACTTCCACCCAAAGACCTCTATCGTCATATGGACCCGCGTCTCAAATGGCTGTTGTACATTCTGCTCGTGACTGCAGCTATGCTGCAGCACCGCTGGATTGGGTTGTCCCTCACACTGGTACCGGTCGTTTTGGCGCTAAGTGTATTGCCTCGTCAGACTCTGGCCGGCTGCGTGAAGTTAATGAAGCCCTTATTGATGTTCTTCATCATATCTACAGCGTTATCTGGAACCACGCTTGATGCAGAAGGAGGGAGTTTACGCTTCGGTTTTTCCTTACTCCAGGCGGAGGCAACACTCCTGAATGTGTATCGTTTGTTTATCGTTACTTTGGCGAGTCTCTGGTTTTCGCTAACCACGCCTTATGGCCGAATGGTAGAAGGGTTAAACTGGGTGCTGGGCATAGGTAAAAAAGTCAGACTGCCCGTTGCTTCGTTTGCACTTGCCGTTTCATTGATCTTCCGGTTTATCCCGATGATCTGGAGCGAGTGGCAGCGGTTCTCCCTTATTGTCCGGTCTCGCGGTAAAGCTGCCCTGAAACCCAATACGGTTCGGGTCCGGGACCTGGGACCGATGGTTATCCCTTTATTAATGTCGTTATTGCAGCGAGCAGAAGATATGACGATTGCTATGGAAATGCGTAAAGTGCGAGAAAATCCCATGCTGGGCGTACGTTCCACCCTGTTGGTATGGTCCAAAAGGGATACGATCATCTGTGGTATAGGCCTTATTGTTTTTGTTTTGTTCATATCGATACGTAAGTGATGACGAGAGAGTGCAGCACAGATTCATTCTATGAATCAAGGCATGAAACGCAGTGTTTTCCAGGGATGATGCATAAATGGTAAGGTTTTCGCTCAAAATAGACGTGCTTTGGATACCTCAAGGCGGATATGGAGGGACGAACAATGAAGGACAAATTTTTGCACGAAGAACGGCGCGAATATACCGATCTGTCTACGGTGGAGTCGCAGCGGAATGATCTGGCACTGGAGGAGTTTCCGGAAGGGCCTTACGGCTCATCGTTACTGTCAGAATCACTTGGAAAGAGTTCGCCATGGCGAGTGGATCAGCGATCCGCACATCGGTTTGACTATGAGAACCACGAGCTTCATGAAGGGGAAGTACGGGATTATCCAGGTCAGGATGTCTTCGACGAATCGGTTCCTGATCGCGTGACGAAGCCTCAATATTCGGAATAATCGCAGCGGTTCATCGTATACAAAAAATAAATCACAGTCTCCTGGCAGAACGTTCTGCTTGGGGGCTGTTTGGCGTCCCCTTCTGTAAAAGAATCTACCACCGATTCCACAATTTGGGTTATCATAGGTTTAGTTCAACAGATGGTGAGTACAAAGGAAATGGGGATCAAGAAATGAGAGAGATTGACTATAGTCAGTACTTTTGGCAGGATGAGCTGATCAGGCTGCGTGCTCTGCGCGAGGAAGATTGGGAAGCTCATTATTATAATCGGTTTGATACACCGGCCCGTCGTCTGCTCGAATGTGCAGTGGAACTGCCGCCAACGTTGGCCGAGGCCAAACATTTTACAGAGAGCTTCTCCAATTTCTCCAGTACACATGGACGCATCATGTTCTCGATTGAGGATTGGCATGGTGAGTACCTTGGCGGCGCTAACATAAACAGTATAGATGAGCGGAACGGTACATTCAGCATTGGAATTCAGGTGGATCGTGATCATCGGGGTAAAGGGGTTGGAACGCGAGCCGTTCGCATTATGCTGAAGTATGCCTTTTTCGAGAGAAGGCTGAATAAATTCAATGATAGTGTCCTTGAAGGGAACGAGCCTTCAGCAGCCATGATGAGAAAGCTGGGTTGCATACAGGAAGGCGTACGGCGCAAGGTTATATACACGAACGGCAGGTACCATGACATGATCCTTTTTGGATTAACCAAGGACGAGTTCATGGCGAAGGAGGGAATGGTATGACCCCGATATTAAATCAGATCGGTACCGTGTTTATTCCCGTCCGTGACATTGAGCGCGCGCGAGATTGGTATTGTGACATCTTGGGTTTACCAGCGGATGGCGAGATCCTGTTTGGACACTTATATATCATTCCAATGAACGGAACACGGATTGTGCTGGACAGCAAAATTTATGCCGAAGCGCATACGTTCAAAACGCCTGCATTCCATTTTGATACGAGAGATATTGAGGAAGCCTATGCGTTTATGCGATCCAGGGATGTTCATATAACGACACCCATTGAGCATGATCAATGGTTTAACTTTCAGGATCCGGATGGAAACCTGTTAATGGTGTGTAAGTGCTAGCTCATGAAATGAATAGAAGGCAAGGTGTAAAAGGGGGAGTATGAAGAAAATAATATGGATAAGCATCAGTCTGCTTGTGCTGTTGGTTGGGTTGGGATATGATGCAAGAACATTTACGTGAGAAAGTCTAATCTAACAGAGGTGATGGAATGGAAGATAAGCCTCAGCTTGTTTTGGATATAGCTGGAGTTCTGATTACGAATCTTTCCTCTTCATTTTGGCAGGAGCTTGCAGGTCATGCAGGCACGACTTTTCCTATATTCTTTGAACAGCTGAACGCTATTCGGATAGACCTCTGGACAGGAAAAATGAAAGAGGAACAGTTCTGGGTCTGGTTGCAATTGCAATACCCCAAGATAGACAAAACCTATGCATATGAATTACTAAATCGTACGACAGAAACATTACCTGCGATACATTATCTTGAACGATGGAGTCAGCACGCTGATATACATCTGCTAAGTAATCATTGCCATGAATGGGTTAAACCGATATTGCCAACGATTGAAAAGCACACCAAAAGCATCACCATTTCGAATCAGGTCGGATTCTGCAAACCCCATAGAGAAATTTATGAAATCGTAGAATCTCATATGAACTTCAGAACTCGTATTATATTTGTGGATGATCAATCGAAAAACTTTAAACCTGCTATGGAGCTGGGATGGGAAACAATGCTTGCAGATGAACAACATTATTGGATTGAAAAAATAGACCATATACTTACCGTAGAAGTTTAGAATTGAAAAAACTGAGTATTAAGTCAATAACCCTTTCACAGTCCCTAAGGAGCTGGAAAGGGTTATTGGTCATGCTAATGGTCAGAAGTTGTCTCAGATAAAGGCAGTAAAATGGTAAACGTTGTTCCGCCGCCTAACTTGCTGTTCACCGCAATACTTCCGCCATGCGCTTCCACAATGGAACGTGTAATGGCTAGACCAAGGCCAGCGCCGCCTTCCTTTCTGGAACGGGAAGAGCTGGTCCGGTAGAAGCGTTCAAAAATATGGGGAAGATGTTCCGGCTCAATCCCGGTGCCGTTGTCTTTTACGGTCAATTCGACCTTGTTAAGAACAGCATATAGCGCCACAGTAATGGAACCGGATTCCGGGTGGGTATGCTGTACCGCATTGTGGAACAAATTGAGAACCACCTGCTTCAGCTTGTGCGGCTCAGCCATTATGGATAAACCGGCAGTCAGGTCGAAGTGTACATGGCGTTCCCGAGCCATCATGTTCAGCTGAGGCTGCATTTCCAGCAGCAAATGATCCAGCTGAACCATCTCCTGTTCTTGCTTCGGAGCTTGATCTAGCTTGGTTAGCATAAGCAAATCTTCAACCAGTTTGTTAATTCGTACAGACTCCCCATACATGCTGTCCAGTGCCCTATACAGTTGTTCGCTATTGGATGCTGCGCCCCGCTGGAGAACTTCAATGAATCCGTGGATGGACGTCAATGGAGTCCGCAGTTCATGGGAAGCATCGGACAGGAAACGCTGCATCTGTTCCTTGGATTCACGTTCCGCTTCAAATGATTGCTCGAGTCTTTCGAGCATGCCGTTGAACGACTGCGCCAGCTGATCCACTTCCTGTTGACCCTGCGTGGCGGGAAGACGTTCTGCCAAGCTGCCTGCATCGATCCGCTGGACGGTATCGACCATACTGGATAACGGAATCAGTGTACGGCGGAGCGTTTTGGTATAGAGAATGAGACCCGCGACCATCGCCAGAATGGATAACATGACGAAAATGAGCAGCTGTTTAACAATGAGGTCCCCTATTGGTTTCGTCGGGGTACCCATCTGAACCATGGAGAAATCCCGATTACGCGGACCGGGCGAGGCAAAAACGATCAATTGCTCACTGCCTGTACGATCCGTCACGATCTGGTATGGGACATGTCGTTTGTCCAATAATTGGTTCGTGATTGTTTTGTATTCGGCGGAAGTGAGCTGGGGTGCAGCCAGACCATCTTCTTTACCGAATACATCCTCGAATGTACCATTTTGATCGAATAGGGCAAGTGAACGATCGGGAATGTAGAGCATCCTGTTACCCGACACGCGTGTATCCGTGCCTGCCTGTCCGGCAAATGGGTTGTTGAAGGACTCGTTTCGCGAAGATAAGCCGAGCCAGACAGGAGGCATGGACATAATCTGCTCTTCCATTGTTTTCGCCTGATTGCGATACAGAAAGCTTTCCATAATCCAGAACTGAAAAATGCCAATTAACAACAATAAGGCTGCAAGAATAAACAGAGAACGTGCGAGCAGCTGAGAACGGAGCGAACGGGGCCAGATCAACCGCTGCAGTCGCCCCAGATGAGATTTGGTGGTTGGCTTCATTGAAGGAATCATCAGAGATCCACTCGGTATCCAACACCTCGAAGAGTGCGAATGAGCTTGTGCTCTTTATCCCCAAGTTTGTCACGCAGTGAACGTATATAGACCTCGACAATATTTTCTTCTCCGCCAAAATCATATCCCCACACACGACTAAGAATTGTCGCCTTGCTTAGCACGATGCCGTGGTTCAGCACAATAAACTTCAATAGTTCATATTCGGTAGGGGACAACTCAAGAATCTGATCGTGATAGGTGATCTCCTTGCGTTGATCGTCGATTCGGAAAGGACCATGTGTTACGGCCCCAATAAGCAATGGAAACTGATTACGCAGCCTTGCCTGAATCCGGGCGAGCAGCTCATCGAAGGCAAAGGGCTTGATCATATAATCGTCAGCACCAAGCCATAGACCTTTCACCCGGTTCTCGACTTCGTCCTTGGCTGTGAGCATGATGACTCCAACCTGGGCTCCAGTCTTGCGCAGACGTTCAACCACCTCGAATCCATCCATTTCCGGCATCATGACGTCCAAAATGGCCATGTGCGGACGGAACTCAAGTGCGAGTTCAAGCGCTGCAGCACCATCCGGAGCCGTGCGTACATCGAAGCCCTCATTACTCAATCCAAGCTCCAAAAATTGCAAAATATGTGGTTCATCATCTGCCAAAAGGATCTTAATCCCGGTACTTAACTTCATAAGCGGGCATGCCTCCCTGTTAAATCCATCTAATAAGCCCCTCAAAAAGTTGAGGGCTTTGTGTTGTATTATCGCTTGCCAAGCTGAAAATTAGCTGAAAGGTTTGGAACGTATCCTCAGTTAACATTCAGCGGGGACTCATCCCAATTTTATTTTGGCATGTCACAATACAATCATGAAGAACGAGAAGGAGTGATTGACATTGAAACATGCCAAACGAAGGATTGATCTGGTCCTTCTGCCGATTGTCATATTGGCGGCAATTCTGAACGGATACGGGATTTGGAACGATCCATATGCCAATTCCTACTATACGACCGCCGTAGGGAGCATGCTGAGAAATTTCCACAATTTCTTCTATGCATCCCTTGATTCGGCTGGCTCCGTAACGGTAGATAAACCGCCCGTCGTGTTTTGGATTCAGACGGCTTTTGCCTATGTTTTCGGATTGCATGGATGGAGTGTTATTTTGCCGCAAGTATTAGCAGGAATCGGTTCGGTACTGATCATATATTTCATGGTTAAACCAACCTTTGGACTTGCTGCTGCACGCATTGCAGCTCTGGCCATGGCTACGGTTCCGGTTGTGGCGGCAGTAAGCCGTACCAACAATATCGACAGCATGCTGGTGTTTACGCTATTGCTCGGTTCCTGGTTTTTGTTCAAAGGTACCAAGCTGGGCAGTCCGTGGCGAATCCTCGTAGCATTTGGCCTTATTGGACTGGCATTTAACATGAAAATGCTTCAGGCCTACATGATTCTTCCGGCATTTTATATCTTCTACCTGCTTGCATTTCAGGCGAAATGGAGAAAGAAGATCCTTCTGCTTATTGGCAGTACCGCAGTACTGGCAGTTGTTTCCTTATCCTGGGCAGTGACGGTCGATTCTATACCGGAAAGTCAGCGGCCTTACATAGGAAGCAGCGAAACCAATTCGGTGCTGGAGCTTGCTTTTGGCTATAACGGTCTGTCCCGTCTTACAGGTCAGCAGAACAGAACCGCTGGCGCAGGCATGCCTGACATGGCAGATGATAGAAACCGTGACGATGCTTCAGCAGCAGCCTCGGATTCTGATTCATCAGACAAATCCGTTGCTGCAGGCAACCCATCAAGAGACGGTTCAACGCGTGAGATGGGCCCGATGAACGGAATGGACTTCCCGCAAGGCGGTCAGATGCCGAACGGCGCTGAAATGCCAAACGGAAGGAATTTCGGCGGTGGCAATGGTGGCGGAATGGGTGGCATGTTCGGCACAGGGGAGAAAGGTGTGCTTCGATTGTTCCAGACTGAACTGTCGGGGCAGGCCAGCTGGCTTCTGCCAACGGTACTGCTGGGATGCATTGCTCTCTTTGCGGGGCTTAGACGGAGAAATATTACGATGAAACATAAGGAAGCTGCGTTTTGGCTGATCTGGTTGCTTCCGGTTGCAGCGTTCTTCAGTGTGGCTGGTTTCTTCCACCAATATTACCTGATCATGCTGGCCCCGCCAGTTGCAGCTTTAACCGGTGCCGGATTTGTAGCCATGTGGCAGGCCTACCGAGAACGTAACGGCTGGCAAGCCTGGCTGCTTCCACTTGCCGTTCTGCTTACGACGATCTTCGGCTGGTATATCATGCAGGTCTATGATGACACCATCGGTGCAGGCTGGTCGATCAGCGAACTCATAGCAGGTATTGTGATCACGCTCATCCTAATCGTTTTGCTCAATCGTTCACATCAATGGAAGCAAGGCATCATTGTGGCAGGGTTTATGGTTATGCTTATTGGTCCAGTCTATTGGGCATTCACGCCAATTACCTACGGCGGTAACAGCATGATTCCTGCGGCGGGTCCTACGGGTTCGAATGGAATGTTCGGCGGCATGGGCATGGCTATGGGAAGCAGACAAGGTGATCGAGATAGCGAGATGACTCCACCCAATGCTGCAAGTGATACGGGTTCATCCTTCCCTAGTGCTTCTGGCAGCGGAGCTGCTGGTGATATTTCGAGTACAGAAACACCTCCGGCATCTGGTGGAAACATGTTTGGCGGTGGCGGCATGGGAGCAGCTGGCGGACGAGGCGGAGCCGGAAACAGGAACGAAGAAGTAGATACAACAACACTGAATTATCTCAGAGAAAATAACACAGGAGAGACCTATCTTTTCGCAACCACAGACTATAACCAGGCAGCCCCATACATCATTGATGAGAACGAGGCTGTTATTACACTCGGAGGCTTCTCCGGTTCTGATCCGGTATATACCACAGAGGAACTGGAAGAGCTCGTGAAGAGCGGACAAGTGAAATACTTTATGGTTGGTGGCATGGGCGGCCGAGGAGGCAATTCGGATATCAGCAGCTGGATCATGGAACATGGTACCGAAATTCCGACGTCAGAGTGGATGACAGGTACGAATAGCGGAGCTGGCTTCGGCGGACAGAGCACCCTATACGAAGTGAAGTTATAGAGATGGTCAAGTGGAACGAACTGAAAATGAAAAGGGAGGGAACGAATATGGCCCAAAAGTGCCGTTACAGCATCATTATTCCGATGTACAACGAAGAAGCAGTCATTGAAGAAACCTATCGACGTGTGAAAAAGGTTATGGGCAGTACAGGAGAAACGTATGAACTGCTGTTTGTCAACGATGGCAGTATCGACCGAAGTGCGCAGATGATCCGTGACTATGCACGTTGGGATGAAAGTGTAAAATTAATTGATTTTGCACGCAACTTCGGTCACCAGATCGCGATTACCGCAGGGATGGATTATGCAGCAGGTGATGCAGTAGTCATTATTGATGCAGACCTTCAGGACCCTCCCGAACTGATTCTGGACATGATTGCCAAATGGAAAGAGGGCTATGAGGTAGTGTATGCCCGCCGGACCAGACGAAGCGGGGAGACCCGCTTCAAGAAATGGTCTGCAAGCATGTTTTACCGCATACTTCGGGCCTCAACCGATACGGATATTCCAGTGGATACAGGAGATTTTCGCCTAATCGATCGCAAAGTGTGCGATGAAATGAAACGTCTTCCGGAAAAAAATCGATTTGTCCGTGGTTTGGTCAGTTGGGTTGGATTCAGACAAACAGCAATCGAATATGAACGGGATGAGCGTCTGGCTGGGGAGACCAAATATCCGTTGAAACGCATGCTGAAGCTGAGCCTGGATGGCATTACATCCTTCTCGTATAAACCGCTCAAGCTTGCGGGTTACGTGGGAGCTATTCTGTCCGTAGGCGGATTCATCTACATGCTCAGCGTGATCATTTCTGCGATTTTTACCGATTCAACGATCAAAGGCTGGCCATCTATCGTCAGCATCATGCTGATATTTAATGGATTTATTCTCATTATGCTGGGCATTCTTGGGGAGTACATTGGCCGCATCTATGATGAAACCAAGGCGAGACCCTTATACATTGTGCGTGACGTGTATCAATCGGAGAGTCAGCCCGGACAAGTGCGGTTGACAGGCAGAGTTGCTCACCATGATTAATCGGTTGGCCACACTGATCAAATTCGGGATCGTGGGTGTGATGAATACGGCGGTGGATGCATTGGTGTTTACCATGCTCGCTGCCCTGGGCACACCCGCTCTGATTGCCCAGGTCATTTCCTATAGCTGCGGGGTCTTGAACAGTTATTGGTGGAACCGACGATGGACGTTCAGGGATGCCAGAAGACAAGGTCCAAATAATGAATTGCTGCGTTTTGTGATTACAAATCTGATCGTCCTCGCCTTATCATCCCTGATCTTGTTTCTCTCGAATAACATACTTGGCTTGAATCTGGTCATAAGCAAAGCAGCAGCAACCCTCTTGGGGACGATCCTGAACTATATTGGCAGTCGATATTGGGTTTTCCGTGCTGTGTCCGCGACAACGCCCTATCCGAATACAGAAACGAACGAAAGGAGTGTTTCATGATATGAGAATCAAAAAGGCAGTCATTCCGGCAGCGGGACTCGGAACACGCTTCCTGCCGGCAACCAAGGCTCAGCCGAAAGAAATGCTGCCCATTGTGGATAAACCGGCCATTCAATATATTGTTGAAGAAGCGGTTCAATCGGGTATTGAAAATATTATTATTGTAACCGGACGCAACAAAAAATCGATCGAGGATCATTTTGACAAATCGGTGGAACTGGAACACTCCCTCTATGCCAAAGGCAAACAGGATTTGCTCGAGCAAGTGCAGGCGATAAGTGATATGGCCAGCATTCATTTTATCCGCCAGAAAGAACCACTGGGACTAGGACATGCCATCGGATGCGCGCGTCAGTTTGTGGGAGAGGATCCGTTCGCTGTACTGCTGGGGGATGATATTATGGTATCCGAACCGCCGGCACTTGCACAGATGATTCATTTGTATGAAAAGACCGGCAGTCAGGTCGTGGGTGTACGTCAAGTGCAGCCTGCAGATGTAAGCAAATATGGAATTATCGATTCAGCGGGTGCGGAAGATCGGGTTCACCGAATTACGAATCTGGTGGAGAAGCCCTCAATGGAGGAGGCACCATCAAGAACAGCGGTAATGGGCCGTTATATTCTGAAACCATCGATATTTCCCATTTTGGATCGGATCGAGAGAGGAGCAGGAGGAGAATATCAACTAACTGATGCGTTAAAAGAAGTGAGTCAGTTGGAGGAGCTTCTCGCTCTTGAGCTTGAGGGCCGCCGCTACGATATCGGCAATCAGTTCGGTTACATCCAGGCTATTTTGGAGATCGGACTCATGCGCAAGGAGCTGCAGCCGGTACTGTCACCATATCTCAAACAGCTCGCAGCGAGTGGGGCTCAATTAAATAATGTTTAGGCGCATCAGTAAATATGGTATAATATGGTGATATAAGAATAATGCAGGCTTGCCCTTCTGGTAACGAATGCTTTTGTCACTAAAACATAGTAAATAAATATCCAATTGCAGCAAATTATAAAAAATATGTTTACTTCGCAATGGTAACTTTGATATTATAATCGCAATATCAAATGCGACGAAGAGACGAGTAAATAAAAGTATTCTTTCTCAGAGAGCCCCGGCAGCTGAAAAGGGGTAAAGAATTTTTATTGAATAAAGACTCAGAGCAGCACATCGGAACTTGGCATATAAGGGATGGTGTGACAGGAGCTCCTGTTACAGAGCTGGAGTATAGGCTGTTACAACTGATTAACGGTTGTGTCCTTAACTCTTAGAGGCTGATATGGCGACATATGGGCGAATCTGGGTGGTACCACGAGTGTTCAATCTCGTCCCTGAGACTTCTGTCTTGGGGGTGGGATTTTTTGGTTTTTCCGGGGTATTGGCTACACGCTTTGGAATGACCTGAATAGTGTTTACTAAGGGAAGAATCATGAAGTCCCATCAACCGATGCAGGAATGAAAATAGCTAATATTGAACTCAAACCGAAAGGAAATGATGATTATATGACAGCAAAATTGAAAGTCGGTATTGTCGGAGGAACAGGAATGGTAGGCCAGCGTTTTGTGGACCTGCTGGATGGTCATCCATGGTTTGAAGTAACAGCCATTTCAGCAAGTGCCAACTCGGCAGGCAAAACATACGAAGAATCCGTTCAGGGCAGATGGAAACTCGCAGTTCCCATCCCGGAAGCCGTGAAACAAATCGTTGTACAGGATGCCTCCCAGGTTGAAGCATTTGCCAGCCAGGTTGATTTTATCTTCTGTGCCGTAGATATGAAAAAGAATGAGATACAAGCGCTTGAAGAAGCTTATGCCAAAACAGGCACTCCGGTTGTCTCCAACAACTCGGCTCATCGCTGGACTGCTGATGTACCTATGGTTATTCCAGAGATCAACCCAGGACACCTGGAAGTGATTGAAGCACAGCGTAAACGTCTGGGCACCACAACCGGCTTCATCGCAGTTAAACCAAACTGCTCCATTCAGAGCTATGTACCTGCACTGCATGCGCTTCGTGAGTTCAACCCGACTCAAGTGGTTGCTTCCACGTATCAAGCCATTTCGGGAGCAGGCAAAAACTTCACGGATTGGCCTGAAATGCTGGATAACGTCATTCCTTACATTGGTGGCGAAGAAGAGAAGAGTGAGCAAGAGCCGCTTCGCATCTGGGGAAGCGTGCAAAACAACGAGATTGTGAAAGCTTCGTCTCCACTCATCACGACCCAATGTATCCGTGTTCCGGTAACGGATGGGCATCTGGCTACGGTATTTGTCAACTTTGAGAAAAAACCTTCCAAAGATGAAATTCTGGAGCGTTGGTTGCAATTCAAAGGGCGTCCGCAAGAGCTGGAATTGCCAAGTGCACCGAAACAGTTTATTACGTATTTCGAGGAAGAGAACAGACCGCAAACGAAGCTTGATCGTGACATTGAACGCGGAATGGGCGTATCCACAGGAAGACTGCGTGAGGACTCGCTCTATGATTATAAATTCGTGGGATTGTCCCACAACACGCTCCGCGGAGCAGCAGGCGGTGCGGTTCTGATCGCGGAATTGCTTAAAGCTGAAGGGTATATTCAGCCGAAATAAGCAATGTAAAAGTAAGTGTTAAGGATAAAAAGCACCATCACATGCTGATGGTGCTTTTATTACACCCATCGGGAAAAATTGAAGATCCAGAGCCAGTCAGGTTATGCGGATATATTATAATGGGAAAAAGAGGGGGTTTTTTATGGGAGGAAGAAATGATTTTTCCAGCGGTACGACTGCATTTGGTAACATAAATACTTCCCCGAGCTCGACTGATACATTTTATGGGGCACTTAAGCATGTTGCAGAGGGCTTGATCCAGCGCTACCCAACCAACCTGATTGTCTTTTTGACTCCTCCGCATGGATCAAGTACAGCCGTACCTGAATATTTGCCCAATCCGGTGACCGGACGAGTATACTCAGAGTATATTGCTGCGATCAAAGAGGTGGCATCATTGTACTCCATTCCAGTCTGTGATCTGTGGAACATTGCGGGAATACAGCCTTTATTGAAGGTACATAAAAATTTATACTTTACTGGCGAAAACGGTGTGCCTGATGGGCTTCATCCCAATCAGGCCGGACATTCGAGATTGGCGTCAAGAATCGTGGGCTTCCTTAATACGTTGTAGGTTTAACTAAGAAGCGTCTTATGATTTATGTGGCTAATAAAAAAGGGTGTTCGGATTTTATGGTGGAGACAACATCAAAACATTTCACTTAAAAATCGGAGAATATGGTGGTATTTTTCTAAAGACTTGATTTGTAGTGATATCTTAGTACAATGGTTTTATGACTACTCAAAAAATAATAAATGATGAACTCAGAGTCAAAATATTTAAGGCGTTAGCCGATGAAACAAGATTGGACATCATACGAGCTCTATACACCAGCAGGAAGGAGATGAATTGTGGAGAAGTAGGAGATATTCGCGATACTACGAAATCGAATACTTCGTATCACTTGCGTGCTTTAAAGGAGGCGAAATTGATCAAGGTACGAAAAGAAGCCCAAGCAAAGTATATGAGCATCGATTTGGAGACATTTCAAACTTACTTACCCGGATTTCTGGATACGTTGTAGAAAGAAATTCTTTTTTTATTCATTAGTTCAATAATTATTGAACTATAGAACTAACTACAAAGGGTGAATATAGAATGATCAAGTTAACTGCTTTATTTTTCCTTATCATGTTTGTTATCGGTACGGATACGTTTTTGATCTCTCCGCTTATCCCCACTCTTCAGGACTTGTTTCATATTCCGACCGAATATTCGGGTTGGATGGTGGGGTCTTATGCATTAGGTTATGCCATTTTTGCACTGATTGCTGGGCCGCTTTCCGATGGATGGGATCGCAAAAAAGTAATGCTTTCCGGTATGGTCTGCTTCTCGGTTTCAACCATGTTATGCGGCTTTGCCACAGGTTTTTGGTCGATGTTCTTCTTCCGTTTTTTAGCCGGAGTCAGCGCAGCATTTACGGCGCCTCAAGTCTGGGCCTCGATCCCTGCTCTGTTTCCAACGTCAAAAATCGCCAAAGTATCAGGAATCGTCATGGCAGGCTTGGCTGCTTCCCAAGCGTTCGGCATCCCTATTGGAAGTCTGCTTGCGTCAACCCATTGGAATTATCCTTTTTTTACAATCGGTGCATGTGCATTATTGGTAGCGGTATTCATCTTCTATGCTTTGCCCGAAATGAAACCGGATCAAGGCCAAAAAGCGAAGATTCCGATTTTCAGCAGATACATCCCACTATTGAATAGCCGAATGGCGAGAAAGGCTTTCCTCGCTCATTTCTTATTTCAATGTGGATTCTTTGCTGCCTTTTCTTTTATTGGAAAATGGGTGACGGATCGCTTTTACCTTTCAATTGATCAAGCGGGGTACGTGATGTTTTTTCTTGGTCTCGGGAATATCGTCGGGAGCTTCGGCGGTGCCTATGTGATCAAAACGTTAAACCGTTTCAATACGCTGGTTGTGGGCTTTCTTGTCTCTATTGCATGTTTTATTGTTTTGCCTCACTTGCCATCAATTGCGGTTTTCGAAAGTGTTTACTTTTTCATATTCGTTAATATGGGGATCGCTTTTCCCCTAATATTGGGAATGCTGAATTCATTAAATCCAACCATCCGCGGCACAATCTCCAGCTTGGCCAATTCAATCATGTACGCTGCGACCACGCTCGGTTCTTGGATCGCAGGCCTGATTTACGCGAATTTTAACGGTTTTTACGCCGTAGGCATGTTTGCGGCCATATGCTTTGCAGGTTCTTTGTTATCTTTCATGTTCAGCGGTATTCTGACCAGTCATATGAAAACAAAGAAGGAGTTTGCATCATAAATGCATAGAAGATATTCATATGGATAGTCTAAATCTTTCAAAATTCAACATCCTAAGTATTAGTGAGAATGAATTTGATTTTCTAATACAAGTGGTGACGAACTCTCCACCTTTGGCTTGCCCTCATTGTGGATGTATAGCCAACCTCTACAAACATGATATCAGGGAACAGATCTGTATGGACTTACCTATTCACGGCAAGCATGTAGGCCTTCTTATAAAGCGTCAGAGGTATCGCTGTAGAGACTGTAATCGAACCTTTTGGGAACACTTAAACCACACCATAGACGAAAAGCGAAACTGTACCAAACGATTATTGTCTTATATAGAGAAGGAAAGCCTTAAACGCACGTTTGTCAGCATATCCGAGGATGTTGGATTGCATGAAAAAACGATACGTAACATCTTTCGTGATTACATCAATCGTCTTAATGAAACGCATCGATTTGAAACTCCTAATTGGCTTGGGATTGACGAAATACACATTATTAAGCCAAGATGTGTTTTAACCAACATTGAGGAACGTACTTTGTTAGATGTTTTGCCCAATCGTAACAAGGAAACCGTTGTAGGCTACCTCTCACGCCTTCCAAATAGAGGAGAAATACGATATGTCACAATGGATATGTGGCAACCGTATAAGGACGCCGTGAGGGCTATATTGCCAAAAGCTCTTATCATCGTCGATAAGTTTCACGTTGTCCGTATGGCAAACCAAGCGTTAGAAACCATTCGTAAGCAGCTCCGAGAAGGATTATCGCCAAAAGAACGCCGAGGGCTGATGCACGACCGTTTTATCCTCCTAAAACGCCATATAGCGCTTACAGAGATGGATAAAATTACGCTTGACCTTTGGACAAAGAATTATCCTTCTCTCGGCACTGCTTATGACTTAAAGGAATCATATTTCGATATTTGGGAATGTGATAGCAGACAGACGGCATTCCTTAAATACAACGAATGGAAAGCTAAAATACCAACTGAACTGCAATCCGCTTTTGAACCACTTACAAAGGCTATGAAGAACTGGGAAGAGGAAATATTCGCCTACTTCGACCATCGCATTACAAACGCTTATACGGAGTCGTCTCTAAACAGCCTTATTCGAGTCATTAATCGTTTAGGCAGGGGATACTCTTTTGAAGCCCTTCGAGCTAAAATACTCTTTACAGAGGGAATTAAAAAGCAACGTAAGCCTAAGTACCAAAGGCGGTTTGATAGCTACGATCTACGTGAGGAAAACTTCCAGATGTTTAATATGCCATCTATTGGAGTTGTTCATGGGCCAGAAGAAATAATCTTGCTGGGGATCGATTTTTCCACCCTGATCGAGAAATTGGAGAAGGGCCAGCTATAAGCCCTTCTCCACCATAAAATCCGAATACTCTAAAAAAACAGCACGTACTCCATTTTTGATATTGGAGCGTTGCTGTTTTTTTTATAGCAAACTTTGCAAATGTTAGGCTGCCGACGTTTTGTCTGCCTTTTGCAGCAGTTGTGAGCGCCGTCCTAGCAGATAACCTGACAGGGAAGCCAGCATTTGCTGAAATACCATTCCGAGAACAACTGGCACAGCAACGGGAGGTGGGAAATAGGATACGGCAAGCACCGCTCCTGCGCTGATATTGCGCATGCCCCCATTAAATACGAGCGCCACCTGGTCAGCCTCATTCCAGCCCAGCAATCTTGCAATGAAATAACTGAGTGCATAGCCTAAGGAAGCCAGGAAAATGATGATTGCCGCCAGACCTGCCAGTCTCCAGTTGAAATCGGCCAGATAAGGAGCAACGACCGATCCGTTGATAGCGACTACCACCGCCATAAACAACTTGGAAAATGGATTCAGTCTTGGGCCCCATACCGGTACAATGGCTCCCTTGGTCCATTCATTCAGCAGCATACCCACCAATGATGGCACAACGATCATCCAAAACAGACTGCTCATGATAGCTCCCATATCCAGCGTAACGCTGGTACCGATCAGGAGAGAAAGAACACCCGGAACGACGAATGGAGCCAGCAAAGTATCGATTAGAATGATGGATAGCGTCAATGCAATATTGCCACGGTAAATGCTAACCCAGATGAAGCTGCTTACACCTGTCGGAATGACGGCTGCCAGAACAAGTCCGGTTATCGTATAAGCGTCCATCGGAAAAACCAGATGCCCCATACCCAGTGCGATCAAAGGCATCGCCAAATGTAAT
Organism: Paenibacillus sp. 7516; assembly: GCF_002272715.1. Lineage (NCBI taxonomy): Bacteria > Bacillati > Bacillota > Bacilli > Caryophanales > Paenibacillaceae > Paenibacillus > Paenibacillus sp. 7516. The sequence continues at coordinate 511,760 of NZ_NPBI01000006.1, read as the reverse complement.
ATGAACAGACAAACAAACAGGGGAAAAGGCTTTTTCAAAACATTCAGAAAATCCCTGAACCCTAGACTGATGCTTCCTGCAAACGTCATAAATGCAAAAAGCCAAGGGGATAAAAAAGTGTACGAAGAAAGAAAGCTTCCGCAGAGTACGCCTATGATAATGCTGATTGGAGTAATCAGTGGCATGATGCGGTTCAAGCGCTGATTCAAAGCCTGAAGCATATTCATGACATCCCTTTACCGTGTGATTCTTCCATTATACATGTTCAATCCTATGAGTGCAGACCGATTTGCATTCGGGTATCCGGAACAGCTATCATTCAATTAAGTAAATGACTTCTGATACAAGGAAGGGAAGATGCTTATGATTTTACGTAAACGAAGGCAAACACTGATCATGACAGGCTTTATTGCTGCAAGTATTTTTGTCATCTCGGCTTGTTCTGTTGTGGAGCAGGCAAACGAAAGCTTAAACTACGTTAGTGGGGCAACGGACTATATCGAGCAAATATCCAGTGCTGGCGCGGAGCTCCAGCAGCTCGCATCGGATGCCGTCAACAATCCCCAGATCACCGAGCAGATTCAAACGAAGATTGATCAGATTCAAGCGGAAGCAAGTGAATTCTCACAGCTTACGGCTCCGGCCATCGGTGAGAGCATCCATGAAAATTTGGTCAGTTATAACAATCAGTTAACCGAAGTTGTGGATCAATTCGAGACCACCATAGCAGAGCAAGGCTTTACTGCGGAAAACTGGGAAAAGACCGGAATTCCGGATCTGATTAATAATATCAACAATCTAAAAGATCCGTTAAGCGGACTAGGAAATGAATGAGCCGGATTTCGAATATGGAGCAAAAAAAGGTGCCAAACGAAGTAATTCGTTTAGCACCTTTTTTTATATTTTTACATGTTGGATTATTCGATTTCACTTGCTATCAGGGCTTACTGCTTATCGAGCCAGCGGAGACGTGGTACAATGAGCAGGAATGTTTTTTATCATTTTGTGGTGTCATACACAATGCGTACACCGAGAGAGCCGTAGCTTTCTTCCTTATAATTGCACTGGCTGCAGGTCTTGGTGGCACAGAGTGAATCACTGCATACATGCAATTTTTCGCTGCAGTGAGGACACTTATTTTCAAAAAGAGTCTTGAACAGATTGAGCATGCTTAATCACTCATTTCTGATTAATTTACTTGGTTTTTATTATAGCCGATAAATTTCGCCGCGTATACAGTTTTTTGACACGGTTTTTCAAGCGCAAGAAAGGAAGAATTACCGATGGATGTTCTGCTTTTTATCATCATGTTTATACTGGGTCTGGTCGGTTCCTTCTTTTCCGGTTTACTGGGTATTGGTGGAGCTATTATTAACTACCCCCTGCTGCTGTACGTTCCCACTCTTGTGGGTATTGAGCCTTTTACTGCACATGAGGTTTCCTCCATTAGCATGTTCCAGGTATTCTTTTCCTCGTTGGCAGGTGTAGTCGCATTTCAGAGAAAGAAGAGGAAGGCCAGGGACGGGCGTGCTTTGGTGAATAGGACGCTCGTGGCATACATGGGCATCAGTATTCTCATCGGCAGCTTGATCGGAGGCATCATATCCGGCCATCTGGATGGAGATGTCATTAACCTGATTTACGGCATATTGGCGGTTATCGCAATTGTCCTCATGTTGATTCCGGGAAGAGGTACAGAAAATTCTTCTAATGTTGTGGAATTTAACCGATGGATTGCGGCAGGTTCGGCTCTGGCCGTCGGTGTTGTCTCAGGAATTGTTGGCGCTGGCGGTGCGTTTATTTTGATTCCCATCATGTTGACTGTGCTTCGTATTCCTACGAGAACGACGATTGCTTCGTCCCTGGCCATCGTGTTTATATCTGCGATTGGTGGAGTCATCGGGAAAGTCAGTGGTGGAGGCATTCCGATCGAGCCAGTCATCTACACCGTTATAGGGAGTCTAATAGGGGCTTCACTGGGTTCAAGAGTCAGTTCAATGATTAATGTAAGGGTGCTTCGCTATGGTTTAGTTGTTCTCATTGCTGTTACTGCCGTTAAAGTGTGGGCTTCTATTCTGTAAAAACAAGGATCAGTGGAGTGACCGTGACGATTTCGTAACCAAACGGTTCAAGCGCCGTATAAAGGTTATGAACATGAGCTGGCGAATTTGATACAGCATGAATTCACAACAGTTTTCGTCCATGGAGCACCCTCAATCTCCTCTCATGGATACATGTTTAACATTAATAGAAGTTGAGGTATCCATCCTATGAATAACGCACTTATAGATCATGCCGAAGCAGGATATCAGTTAGCCGAGCATAAGGCAGCCCAGTACTTTACTTCCCTTCATGACCAGCTAATGAATAACGCTTATACAACGGTTCTAATGCAGGATTTTCATCTATGGCAAAAGAAACATATTCATCGATTCTCATGGTTACCTTGGATATCACGAAGCACAAGAAAACCCGATTCCCGGGATGTACATAGATATATCCACTGGTTGAACGTGACCGGCAAACTGGATGAGTATCTGGATCGCAGCATCTCCTATATTTATATGAGAGATCTGGGCAAGGCGCTGGATACCCCGGAGACGCAGGCTCGCATTCAGCGGGTTGCGCAGGATACGAAGAAATATTTCATGCGTAAGGGTGGAGCGAAAGGCCAGGGCCAGCCTGATTTTATTAGCCTGGCGGCATTGTATCGCTGGGCTCAGAAGGAAAACGTGGAGACTGCTGTAATCTGGCTGATTCAGAAACTTGAAAACGTCGCTTCAAATATTCCGAAGGAGTTAGACGCAGAGCAGGCACAACGCAAGCTGATTAAGATCATTCTTGGCGTTGTTCTGCATGTGAATGATGAATTGGATGAGACGACGCCAATTCCGGAACGTTCGAAGAGATTTGATGCAGCCATCAGATTGGGGTATTCGTACGGGTTAACCTATCCATTCATTGATGATTTGTTGGATTCACAGGCACTGACTTCCCAGGAGAAAGAACAGTATTCCCTCCTGATTCGAAAGGCGCTGCTTACAGGAATTGTACCTGACATTGGCGAGTGGAACGGAGACAATGAGGAAGTCATTCGCTATGTTCACTCGGAGCTGCGGGAGGCATTTGAATACATCAAGAATTACCAGCGACCTGAGATGCAGCGAACCTTTTTTGAGCAATCTTACGTGTTTTTTCAATCCCAAGAGCTGGACCGGGCGAAGAAACTTACCAATGCTAACTATACCAATGAAGAGCTCTATATCCCGATTATTATCAAGTCATCTTCATCCAGGCTGATTGTTCGTTCCGTCCTAAGCGCTTCGGAGGATGAAGGCTTTGATCTCCGCACGTTCTATTATGGAATTTACAATCAACTGGCAGATGATTTTGCAGATATGTTTGATGATTTGGAAGAGGGGGCAGTGACTCCGTACACGTATTATCTGAAATACCGGGATTTGCGTCCTGACTTAATTAATCCATATGAGCTCTATTGGACAGTGATCTCTCACTTGATCCATAGCGTGTATGACTCGGATGCGAAGACACGTGAGGTCATATTGGATCGTGCGATCAATGGCCTCAAACGCAGCAGGGAACGACTCGGACCAGCGAAATATAATGAAATTATGGACATCTTTACTTCGGGTCAGCCTGAATTTAACGATCTCATTCAACGAATGGTTCGAAAAGCGGATGACGTGGACTTTCTCGATAAATTGCTCAGGGATCAGGTTATTGTCCATCTGAAGAATGACAAAAAGGAAAAAGAAGACTTTATTCAAACGGTTCGAACGGTTCGTGAACGGATTAACATGGAAGTTCAAATCTCCAAACCGAATGCAATTCCGGAAATGAAAGAAACGCTGATTGATGCAGCCAATTACAGCCTGCAGGGGAGCGGCAAACGGCTGAGGCCGATCTTAACCTGGGTTATGGGTGTGAGAGAGTATGGGCTGACAGAAGCATCGATCGTTCCGCTGTTAAGGTCACTGGAGTATATGCATACGGCTTCCCTCATTTTTGATGATCTGCCAACTCAGGATAATGCTTCAACCAGGCGGGGCCGTTCAACCTTGCATCAGGTGCATAACAGCGCCACAGCTGAATTAACAGGCCTCTTTCTGATCCAGAAAGCCATTGGAGAACAATCCTCACTCAATCAATTCGATGCTGCAACGGTGCTAACCTTGATTCGGTATTCGGCTGAAAAAGCAGAAGACATGTGTATGGGGCAGGCGATGGATCTGAACTCCAAAGGAAAAGCGCTAACGTTGGATCAGCTGAACATGATCTGCTTCTACAAAACAGGCATTGCCTTCGAAGCGGCGCTTGTCATGCCTGCTATTCTGGCACAGGTAAAGGATTCTGAAATTTCCTCCTTGAAGACATTTGCCTACCATGCGGGTATCGCTTTTCAAATCAAGGATGATCTGCTGGATCTGGACGGGAATGACCTGGTGCTTGGTAAACCAGCCGGGCAGGATGTCCGCAACAACAATTCAACCTTCGTATCCATCCTTGGGGAGGATGGAGCGAGAAAAGCAATGTGGGAACATTATTGTCTCGCAACGGATGCACTTGCCGAAATGCCGAAGCATATTCCTTTTTTGAAACATCTGTTGGATTACATGGTTGGGCGGGAGCGCTGACAGATTTTACTCGCGATTTTGTGCACCATATGACTTATAATGAACTTTAGCGACAAAGGTCGGGAATTCCATGTCTCTGGAATCCAGGCCTTGTTTCCGTTTGAAAGACACAAATCTCTTGGAAACAGATGTTTCAATCGCTATAATACGGGGTACTAAGCAGTTATTATGGTTCTAAAACGACTATTCCTTGTGGAACGGACAAGATGAAGCAAAATTTGAAATTTCGACAATTTATTGCATAAGTATATATTTCAAAAAGGAGATCTTAAAATGCAGGTTCAAAAGGTTGACCATCACGAATTGTTCGAGCAGATTTATAACCAAGCACCTATTGGAATTGCACTTGTGGCTCCTTCAGGTCAATGGATGAAAGTAAACCCTGCATTTTGCTGCATGATGGGCTATACCAGTGAGGAACTGATGAATCTCAGCTACCAGGATATTACACATCCGAACGATTGCCCTCAGGATGTAATCTATGCTGGTGATTTGTTTGAAGGCAGATCAAAAGAGTATACGTACGAAAAGCGCTACATCAAAAAAAATGGTGACGTACTCTGGATTTCATTGCATATATCCTTGGCTCGGGATGAAAGTACAGATGAGCCGCTTTATTTCATTTGTCATATTATAGATATCACAGATCGTAAGTTGTCCGAACAAAGACTCCTGCATAGTGAAGAGATGTTCAAACTGATTTCGGATAATGCACAGGAGATCATCTACATCGCCAATTTTGATGGGGTTTGCCGGTTCTGCTCACCTTCAGTTCGCGATCTGCTGGGCTACTCTCCAGAAGACATTATCGGCCAGAATAACAATGCCTATTTTCATCCGTTTGACTTGGAACAGATCTCACAGATGGACTTGACTACCGGAAATATGCTGAATGTCAGAGTTCGCCATAAAGATGGACATTATCTATGGTTCGAGACCACATACAAGATTATAGGGGATGCAGAGCAAGAACGGCAGATACTTACCATTGGACGAGACATATCTGAGCGAAAGAAACATGAAGAGATCAGTGCAGAGGCCGAACGCATTGCGATGATTGGTAGTTGGGAATGGGATATGGTTAATGACCAAATCGCCACTTCAGATCAGGTACTTGAAATTTTCGAGCTCGAGCGCACACACAAACGCTACCGGGCAAGGGATGTTCTTCGGGTGATGAATCCCGCGGATGCAGCATCCTTGCAAGAAAAAATCAGAGGCACGAAGCAAGGAGAACCGCTTGATTTCGAATACAAACATACTCGCTCTGACGGGAGTGAAAAATATCTTCATTTGCGAGGGCTGATTACGTTTGATGAACATCACCAGCCAGTACAATTGAACGGAACATTGCAGGACATCACCGAACGGAAACTCATTGAATTTAAACTGCAGGAATCCGTGGAACGTTACACTTCACTTAAGAAATATAATCATGACGCCATTATCTCGTTTAACATGGATGGCAACATCATGAATGCCAACCCTGTAGCGGTGAAGATGACAGGTTGTCCTGTGTCAGACATGATCGGCACGAGTATTAGCAGATTCATCGGAGCTGTCAATCTGGGAATGATCCTGCGCAGCAACTACGAATTGGCTGAGAAGGAAATTAACGCCGTTCGTCACATGGATGGCAGTGAGACAGAAGTGTTGGCTACACTTGCTCCGATCATCATCAACAAGACGAATGTCGGATTCTATCTGATTGCGAAGGATATTACCGAACAGAAGAAGCTGCTTGTGGCCAAAGAGACTGCCGAGAGAATGAACAAGGCCAAAAGTGAATTTTTGGCAATGATGAGCCATGAAATTCGTACACCCATGAACGGTGTCATCGGTATGACAGACCTGCTTCTGGATACGCCGGGACTTAGTGGGGAGCAAAAGGAATATATTCATATCATTCAGAAGAGCGGGGATTCCTTGCTGGCCATCATTAATGATATCCTGGATTTCTCAAAAATTGAGTCAGGTAAAACCGATCTGGTAGACGATCCCTTTGATCTTGGAGAAATCGTGACAGAGACCGTGCAAATTGTGAAACCACTGGCTCGTGAAAAGAAGCTGGATATTCGTTTATGTCTGGATGAGGCCATACCGACTCCGCTTTATGGCGATGCTTACCGTTTGAAACAAGTACTTACCAACATTATCGGCAATGCGGTCAAATTTACGCCAGAAGGCAGCGTGGAAATTGAAGTCGGAGTTAAGGAGCAGTGCAGCAATAACGTAATTCTTCATTTTAAGGTGAAGGATTCGGGCATAGGGATTCCTGCCGAGAAAAGAGAGCAATTGTTTGAGCCATTCTACCAGTTGGAGAACTTTATGACCCGTAAACCTCAAGGGACTGGTCTGGGGCTAGCCATCAGTAAGAAGCTCGTAGAGCTAATGCATGGCGATATCTGGATCGAGGAATCGGATGAACCTGGTACAACATTTATATTTACGGCTTCCTTCAAATTAAATAATGATGAAGGCAGCAGCCAGTTTGATCAACTGCAGAAAAAGAACAGAAGCACACCTCTGCACATTCTGATTGCGGAAGACAATGAGGTTAATCTGCTTGTACTCAGCCGGATGGTTGAGAAAAAGGGACATTTTGTAGATCATGTGGCAGATGGTGCGGAGGCTGTTGAGGCGGTCAAACGTAATGCATATGATATTGTTTTTATGGATGTGCATATGCCTCGGCTTGACGGATTTGAAGCCACCAAAGCGATTAAGGAACTTTCGGGCCCCGAAGCATGTCCATATATTGTTGCGGTTACGGCAAATGCCGTCCGAGGCGATATGGATAAATGCTTGAAGGCGGGCATGGATGATTATGTAAGCAAACCTATTAAGAACGAGTCCATCATGCAAGTGATGGAGAGGTATTACTACAAGAAACAAATCCATCATTGATCTCGTAAAAGTATCATTTCTGAACGAGTCAGCACCTGATGGGCAATAGAGCCGCTAACTTATCCTAGATAAGGGAGCGGTTTTTTTGGTATCGCATTCCAGCGTTCTTTTTATGTGAAGTGCCAACTTTATATGGTTGGTTAACGTTAACTATTCCAGAAAGAATGGTTACGTCATTTGTTCCATAGGAGGATGTCATATGAAATTAAAAAAACTTACTATATCATTGCTGGCCATCGTGATGATTGCCTCATTTACTGCACCGGTCTTCGCTGAAGAGGCTACAGTAGAGGTTGAGGATGGAATACTGTCCAATAATCGGGTTCTAATCCCTTTAAGAGTTGTATCCAGCAACCTAGGGGGAGAAATAAAGTGGTATCAGGAAGATAGATATATACAGATTAACACAAAAGAGAAAGAGATTTTGCTGGCTGTTAACTTCAAAAATGCACGCGTAAATGACACCATAATAACGATGGATTCGCCCGTCCTATTAATTGGAGACGTGACGTATGTTCCCTTGAAATTTGTCAGCCAGATCTTTGGAGCCAAGCTGAACTGGGATGGTGAGAACAAGCAGGCTACAATAAGGTCAAATGGTCAGACGGTGGTTGTGCATGTCCAGAGTGATGAATCCCGGATAACCGATTCTCGGAAAATAAGCCAAGCCAGGTTAATGTTATTGTTTGAAAAATTGAACGAAACGTCAAAGCTGTCTGAGATTAAACATATACAGACCTATTTCAAGCCCTATTTTACAGAGAAGTTGATCGGTTCCATTCTTGGAGGGCAGGAGCTGCAAAATGAATGGATTCAGTATGATGTACCTGAGAACACTGTTTATTATACAAGTTCTACCACAGGAACATTATCCCAATCGTTCGTTCTTGGAAATACGCTAACAGGTGAATCACACTACGTCTATGATCGAAACATTGAACTTGTATACCGTGAAGGTGTGTGGAAGGTCAATCAAATGAAGTTTGCCTACAGAACGATTCCTAATCTGGGGTATGATCGTTAAGCTAACCTCATATGATGATCAACATGTAGGAAATAACAATTCATACAAAATGTTCTTGACGTAATGTGGTGGAGCGCATACAATAAACAACAAATATGTCTAACGGGTGGGTAGTTGAATATGTTCATGCCAGTAAGGAATATACATTCAATAACTGAATAAGCATGAGCATAGATACGATCTTAGGATGAATGTCAGTGTGTAGACAGTCGTGCTTGTGCAGCCCCTGTCGTGGACACTATTCATTATTGCGATGCAGAGGAGAAATCCGGAAACGATTTTGATTTCATATGGTTCTCTTGTTGATACAAAGCTGTAGATGAACATCAGTTCATCTATGGCTTTTTTGCATGCATCCCGCCAATCGGTTCACATGGAAAGGAGATCTTGTAAGCTGTTGGGCTTCAATTCATTTTATATCCTAAGGGAAGAAAGGTGGTAAAGGTATGAACAAACCTTCTCAAAGCTATACGATTTGGTTTTCCCAACGCACAGGAAGTACACTGCTCAGTGAAGCTTTAAGTTCAACAGGTGTTGCAGGTAAACCTGGTGAATGGCTGCATTTCCAGCATAAGAGCCCGGAAACATTGAAGCGTGCAGATCTGGAGCAAATCTGGGAGATGGGTACAACACCTAATGGGGTATTCGGCATCAAGATCAATTTTGAACAGCGTTGGATCGATGCCATTCGCAAACTGTATCAGCTGCCACCCGAAACGCCTAGGGCGGAAGTATGGAGTACAGGTTTCCCGAACTGCACGAAGCATATTTACATGACACGCCGAAACAAAGTGAGGTTGGCTGTCTCCTGGTGGCGGGCCATTGTTTCAGGTGAGTGGCATCGTCAGCATGGTGCTCAGGCTGAAGAAAAAGATATTGCAGATCAATACCATTTTGATGCCATTAAACATTTACTTGTTGAGAGCAGTATGTGTGAAGCTGCCATCGAAGATTTCCTTTCGGAGTCAGGCATTGTTCCTTTAACGATCGTATACGAGGATTTCGTACTAAATTACGAGGGGACCGTCCAGAAGGTGCTGGAGTACTTGGATGTTTCGTCCGCTGACGTTACCGTCGCGCCACCGGCTTTTGACCCTATCGCAGATGAGATATCCGAGCAGTGGGTGCAAAGGTTCCGGGAAGATTGCCAGAAGGGTTGGGAGAATACAAGATGGTAAAACCACAAGTCAAATATGATGTTTGGGTGCAAGAAATGGTATTTCATGTTGTTCTGCATGATTCATCTTAGCCATACAACATGAATGGCATAATGAAGTTCATTGAAAAAGGAATTTAAATAGACGTAAAGGGGTGGGCAGCATGCCCAAACAAGAAAAAAGATCCATGACCTGGCTCTTGCGCTACCTGAAACCTGTAAAAGGGCGGCTCGCTCTGCTGCTGGTAATGCTGCTGACTTCTACCGGCTTGCAGCTGCTGAATCCGCAGATCATCCAGCGGTTTATTGATACAGCTGCTAGTGGTGGAATACTAACAAGTCTGATTCAACTCGCAGGCCTCTTTCTGGCCGTTGCAGTATGTAATCAGTTGATTACGGTGGCAGTCAGTTATTTTGGCAATGATGTGTCGTGGCGTGCAACCAATCAGCTGCGGGGAGATCTGCTTAAACATTGTCTGCAGCTGGATATGCGTTTTCACAATGTAAAAACACCCGGAGAGATGATTGAACGTGTCGATGGAGATGTAACGAGCATTTCCAACTTTTTCGCCATGTTTATTGTTCAGGTCATCGGGAGTTTTGTATTGCTTGCCGGCATACTCGGATTTATGTTCACGGTAAATGTACCTATTGCAATCGTCATGACCGTATTTACGTTATTATCGATTTTATTTATGGTATTTATCCGTAATCTGGGCGTACAATCTTCCAAAAATGAACGAGAAGCAAGTGCCTCCCTGTTCGGCATGATCGAAGAACGGATTGCCGGAATTGAGGATGTACAGGCGAACGGACACGTGCCTTATGTCATGAGCCGTTTCTACAAATTAATGCGCATGGTATTCCTGAAAGGCCGCAGAGCCTGGATGCTCCGCGTAATTCCGTGGAATACCACCGTGATTTTATTTGCCATTGCTGTTACAGTGGTTCTCTTGCTGGGTGTTCATTATTTTATGCAAGGGGCGATTAGCATCGGAACCTTGTTTCTAATCTATCAATATACCCAGATGCTGAATGATCCGATTGAGATGCTGGGGGATCAGGTGCAGGAGTTTCAAAAGGCGAAATCCGGTATGCTTCGTTCCAGGGAACTGCTTGCCTTGAGCAGTGAAATCAAAGACGGAGACCAGGATCAGCTTCCGAATGGAGCGCTTGGTCTTGAATTTGATCATGTACACTTCAGCTATAACACCGATAAGCCTGTTTTACAGGATATTCATTTTAGGATTGAGCCTGGCCAGAGGCTTGGAATTATTGGTCGAACAGGCAGCGGTAAGTCAAGCCTGAGCCGGGTGCTGCTTCGTTTATATAATCTGGACCGCGGTGTTATCCGCGTTGGCGGTACAGATATTTCCAAGCTTAGCTTAAAGGCACTGTACAGACGGGTGGGTATGGTTACGCAGGATGTTCAGCTGTTCGATGGTACACTGCGGGATAACCTGACACTGTTCAATCAGGAGGTGTCGGATGACATGATCCTGGAGACGACGGATCGACTGGGTCTGCGTCAATGGATTGATACCCAGCCAAATGGGCTGGATACTCATTTGACGGCGGGTGGTTCATCCTTGTCCGCTGGGGAAGCGCAATTATTTGCTTTAACAAGGGTATTTCTGACCGAGCCGAGTCTGGTTATTCTGGATGAACCATCCTCACGTCTGGATGCGGCTACGGAACACTTGCTCCAGTCGGCTGTCAACCAGTTGATGCAGCATTGTACGGGAATTATTATTGCTCATCGTCTGGCTACGCTTGAACAGGTAGATCAAATTATGGTACTGGGGGATGGCCGGATATTGGAATTCGGTGCGAGGGAAGATCTGGCGAATAATCCGAATTCTCATTATGCACGGCTGCGAATGACAGGCAGAGAGGAGGAACTTGCGTGAATGTGGCTGGATTTATTGGACGACTGTTTCGATTTAGAACTGTATTATTCATCATTAACGGTTTGTTGTGGTGCTTGTTTCATTCCTTGCCATTAGCTATTGGTATTGGGATGCAGTGGTTTTTTGACCGGGTGACGATTGGATCCAGTGACTACCTATGGCTGGCCGTTCCGCTAATATTTATTGCGCTAGTAAGATTAGCGAGAGTAGGCACGTTCTTTGCCGCTTTTTATGCATGGATTACATATGTCTTTCACATTCAGGCCATTCTTCGTACCAATATGCTGGCTGGCATTATGCGCTGGCCTGGACGTAATCTTCCGGCTTCACCCGGAGAAGCGATGAGTCGCTTTCGTGATGATGTGGACGAAGTTGTCGAGTATGTTGAGTCCTGGGTAGACTTCTGGGGAAGGCTCGTGTTTGCAATTGTATCCATCGTCATTATGGCGAGCATTAACTGGAAAATCACACTGGTTGCCGTCATGCCATTACTTGTGGTTACGCTGCTGAACAACCTGTCAGGCAATCGCGCACGTAAATACGCCCAGAAAAATCGGGAAGCGACAGGGCGGATTACAAGTTTTATAGCGGAAACGTTTGGTGCCGTGCAGGCTTTGAAACTGGGGCAGGCCGAGGAGCATGTTTCAGCCCGGTTCAATCAACTCAATGAGGATCGTCGTCAAGCAGCCTTAAGGGATAATCTGTTCAAACAGTGGATGAGATCCTTGAATCAGCATGTGCTCAGCATTTGTACAGGGTTAATCCTACTGATGTGTGCAGCCGAAATGAGAACCGGACAATTCACTGTAGGTGACTTTGCTTTGTTTACATCGTATCTTGTTAACATAGGCTTTAGCATTTCCTTATTCGGATACATGGTATTCCAGCATAAACGACTGAAGGTTTCATTTGACCGCATGCGCAAGCTGTTTCGTCCTGGTGAAGAGGATTGCATCATCGAATCAAGAGAGATCTATCTGTATGAGGATCCGCCGGAACCAGTTGAACCACAGAGAGAAAAGGACGATAAACTTAGGGAGCTGGAAGTCAGCAATCTGACATACCATTATCCTGATTCTACAAAAGGAATTCAGAATATTAACCTCCGACTGAAACGTGGACAATTTATTGTGATTACCGGACGAATCGGATCGGGGAAATCTACTCTGGTGAGGACGCTCCTTGGATTATTGCCGAAACAGGAGGGGGATATTCGGTGGAACGGGGAAGAGGTAGATCCCGCAACATTCTTGATGCCTCCTCGTGCGGCTTACACGCCTCAGGTCCCTCGATTGTTCAGTGATACATTGAAGGAGAACATTGTGCAAGGCAAACAGGGCAGAGTAGGTGAATCGCTCGCACGCGCCATTCGCCTGGCTGTAATGAAAAAGGATATTGAACACCTCGATCAGGGATTGGAAACCTCCGTTGGCCCAAGGGGTGTCATGCTGTCAGGTGGACAGATTCAGCGTGCAGCCACGGCACGTATGCTAATGACTGAAGCGGATCTGTATATCTTCGATGATCTATCGAGTGCACTGGATGTGGAGACGGAGCAGCAGGTGTGGGAGGGGTTATCCAACGAGCAGCATGTGACATGTATTGCCGTTTCACACCGGCGAGCAGCACTCTCCAAGGCAGATCATATTATCGTATTAAAAGATGGCCGTATTGAAGCAGAAGGAAGCTTGAGCGAGCTGCTTGCGACCAGTGAAGAAATGCAATTGCTCTGGCAGGGAGAACAAGCGCCTGTAAAAGTGGGATAAGATCAGATTAACAACCATATAAAAAGCCGTACAGTTAACTCTTTACAAGAGTTTGTCTGTACGGCTTGTTTGTATTCAACATTGCTGCAATTCTTTATCTGAGCAGCTGTGCGATCAGGGAGTAAGCGATGATCACCAGGAATACAATCGTAATGTGATTGATGGAGAAAATGAACATTTTATGTGACCATTTCTTGGTTTGGTTACGATCAAATGTTGCCACGCTAAGAATGAGCCATGCCAAGCTGACCAAGAAAGCTACAATCGCCACAAATGGGCTAAGCGGCCAGAATAAAAAGCTGGAGAGCAATAACAATACCAGATAGACATTCGTTTGAATATACGTACGTCGGATTCCTTTGACAACAGGAAGCATTGGAACACCAGCTGCCTTATATTCGTCAAATCGACGGATGGCAATACCGTAGAAGTGTGGCATCTGCCACAAGAGCATGGTAACCACCAAAGCCCAGATTTCGAAATGTCCGAGTTCCGGTGAGATTGCTGCCCAACCAATCAGTGGTGGAACAGCACCGGACAAGCTGCCTACTTCCGTATTGTATATTGTTGTCCGTTTGGTCCACATGGTATACGGGAAGACATAAAGCAGCAATCCCAGGATACCAAATACGGCTGCGGAAGGTGAAGCAATATACAGTAGAATGCCCCCAATCACCGTAATGGTGATCCCCAAAATCAGTCCGGACTTGGTATCGACCTGACCCGTAACGGTCGGACGTGTTCTTGTACGTTCCATAATCGCGTCAATATCCCGGTCGTACAAGTTGTTGAACACACCAGCAGCCCCGATGATCAGGGAAGAGCCGATAACAGACAGTATGATCGGGACAATGTTGGCTATGAATGAGGCATCAAATACATACAATGCCAGACACAAACCGGCAAGCATGGCGATCAGATTGGACTTGATGATTCCGACTTTGATCGTATCAAAGAATACTTTCGGAATGGAGCTATACTCTAGTTCAATTTTGGGTTGAGACCCCTTATTCAATGTTTTCAAATGCTCACTTCCTATATCTATACTTATATATCTCGTACCTTATTATAGCATTTAGTTTACTATGTGAATTAAAACACGTTTTTGTTTAAAAATACTGTCAATTGATTGTGAACAATTTAAAAACAAGGTTTTTTTTAATTGTTAAAATTGAATTTCTGTGCTACACAATTCATGAAAAAAACAAAGATATGATAATAAATGATAAAAATATACTTGCGTTTTTGAAAGTATGAGTCTATTGTAGATATAAAGGATCTTTAATTGGTTTTAATTGCATTCTCTTTATTATAGCTTATCTGGTTGTTATTGTCAGGGGATACTGTTTTAATCCATAGGCTATGAAAAAGAGAATCTATTTTTGGATCAATTAAAGACTTTAAGTATCTGGAAAGGGTGTTTAAAATGAAGAAAACAGTAGATGTGATTATCATAGGCGGGGGACCTTCCGGTCTGAATGCCGCACTGGTCCTCGGAAGAGCCAGAAAAGAGGTTGTAGTTATCGATGAAGGACGACCACGTAATAAGGTGACTCGTGAAACTCATGGTTTCTTGACAAGAGACGGGGCTACGCCTAGTGAATTCCGCCAAATTGCCAAAGAGCAGATCCGAGCCTATCCTTCTGTACATATCATGGAGGACACGGCTGCTGCCGTCACAGGAACGGAAGGTTCATTTGAAGTAACAACGGTAGAAGGAAAGATCGTAAGAGGCCGGAAGCTTCTTTTTGCAGTCGGTAAAAAAGACCAGCCTCTCGACATTCCCGGACTGTCCGCGGTATATGGCAAGAGTGCCTTTGTATGCCCATACTGCGATGGCTGGGAGTTGAGGGATCAACCACTTGGCATCATTGTGAGTGGGGATAAAGCCGTACACATGGCCAAAGTCATATCGGGTTGGACGAACCGATTCACCATACTAACGAACGGAACTGGAATGACGGAGGAACAGCGGGAGGAGTTGAAGCAGCATCAGGTGTCTGTATTGGACGCCCCGATCCAATACATTGAATCGGAGGAAGGAATGGTAAGGCAGATTGTGCTGGAGGACGGAAATACCGTGGAGTGTACAGGCATTTTCTTCGCACCAAAGCTTGTCATCGGTTCGGATCTGGCTCAAACTCTGGGGTGTGAAGTAACGGAGTCGGGGACAGTTAAGGTAGATGAGTTGGCTAAAACGTCCGTACCGGGTGTCTTCAGTTCGGGAGATGCTGCATCGGAAATATATCAGGCAATTACTGCAGCTTCGTTGGGCGCGCTCGCGGCCGTTAGCATGAATAGTGAGCTGAACGCCGAGGCCTGGGATCATTCAGGAAAGTTATAAATGTGATAGTTGAGTAGAGTAGATCAGATCAGATTGTTTTTTAATGAAACCTTGTGGACAGGTAAACGGAATGTTGATTTTTCAGAGATCGAGTACGAGCAGACGTACTAGGATCAAGGCGGCGAAAAGCCGTCTTTTTATATTCTTAGCCGATAATCCAGTCTCTTCGCTGCTTTTAATATGAAGATAACAAACTGTTAGCGTTTCCATAACATTTCTTTGATAAAGTGGTTGACAGTACTTCTGGAAACGGGTTTAATTATGTAGACCGATTGTTATAATTCAGATTAAGGAAGTGGCTCCATTGAGTGAAAAGTCTAATGCTAAAGAACAAATTGTCAGCACAGCAGCCAGACTGTTTTTTTCACAAGGCTATCATGCGACCGGTCTTAATCAGATTATTAAGGAGAGCAGTACGCCGAAAGGATCGTTATATCATTATTTTCCGCACGGCAAGGAAGAGCTCGCTCACGAGTGCATCCAGAAAGCCAATGAACACATCATGCAGAAATTTGAGGATACCTTTGCAGCCCATGAGAGCACAGGAGATGCCATCCAGAGATTTATACATGACATGGCTGATGAAACGGAAGCGGCTGGTTTCACGGGTTTTCTGCCATTCAGCTTTTGGGCGGCCGTGGAGACATCCTGTATCAGTCATCAACTGCGTGTGGCATGTCAGGGTGTATTCGCGAACTGGCAGAACATCATTACGAAACATCTGATGATGGAGGGCGTTGGTGAGGAGAAAGCACGAGAAACGGGTCTTTTGGTCATCTCTTTAATGGAGGGAGCACTGATTATCAGTCTGACCAATCAGGATAAACAGCCTCTGCTGACAGCTGCTGATTATTTGTCAAGTGTGGCTAAGAATGCCAGAGGGATTCATTAAGTCTGCACAAAGAGAGAAACAGTTATAACGTTTGAGGAGGATGGATCGTGGAGGTTTCCATGAAGGCTGGTTCTGTACAGGACCAAGAAGAAACAAAGCAATATAAGGTACTGCCCATATTATTCGCGATGCTGTTGAGCGGATTCATTGGCCTGTTCGGTGAAACAGCGCTTAATGTGGCACTGACGCCGCTGATGACCCTGCTTGAAGTTGGACCCACAACGATTCAATGGTTGACGACAGGTTATCTGCTCGTACTGGGTATTTTGGTGCCGGTTTCCGGTATGTTATTACAATGGTTTACAACGAGACAGTTGTTTACTACGTCTCTGATATTTTCGATTGCGGGAACCTTTGTTGCTGCACTCGCACCAAGTTTTGAACTGCTTTTGGTTGCAAGGGTGCTGCAGGCTGTAGGTACAGCTCTATTGCTGCCATTGATGTTTAACACGATTTTGGTTATTTTCCCGATTGAAAAACGTGGTGCTGCCATGGGATTAATCGGTCTCGTAATCATGTTTGCTCCAGCGAGTGGTCCGAGTATTTCCGGATTGATTTTGGCTAATCTGAGCTGGCACTGGATTTTCTGGATCTCGTTGCCGTTCTTCATTATCTCACTAGTGTGCGGCTTGTTGTTCTTACCGAACATTTCGAAACTGACCAAGCCTAAAATTGATGTTATTTCCATTATATTGTCTACCCTCGGTTTTGGCGGAATTGTATATGGATTCAGCAGTGCGGGTGGACATGGGGATACAGGCGGAGGCTGGACCAGTCCAGTGGTGGTAATTACCCTGGTTGTCGGAGTAGTGTCCTTGCTGCTATTCAGCATCCGTCAGTTACGAATGAAGCAGCCAATGATGGATCTGCGCGCATTCAAATATCCAATGTTTACGATCGGCTTGATCCTGATCTTCATCTGTATGATGATGATGTTGTCTTCAATGCTGATCCTTCCAATGTATCTGCAGCAAGGTATGGCTGTTACAGCACTGACTGCAGGTCTGGTATTGCTGCCGGGCAGCTTGCTGAACGGATTCCTGTCTCCGGTTATGGGACGTTTGTTTGATAAATTTGGTCCAAAATGGCTCGTTATCATTGGCCTGGCGATCGTGGCTGTTGTTCTGTTCATGTACACAGGCATTACGCCGACAACGGCTTTGGGAACAATCATTACCATGCATGTGTTCATGATGATCGGGATTTCCATGATCATGATGCCTGCTCAAACGAACGGTTTGAACCAGCTGCCGCCAGAGTATTATCCTCACGGCACAGCGATCATGAATACATTACAGCAAGTATCCGGTGCGATCGGTACTGCGGTTGCCGTAAGTATTCTGAGCGCGGGTCAGACTCGCTTCTTGAGCAATGTAACTAACCCGGAGAGCCCGGAAAACCAGCTCGCTGGTTTCACGTCAGGGGTGCAGAATGCATTTGTGTTTGCACTGGTTCTTGCGGTGATTGGTCTGGTGATCTCTTTCTTTGTTAAACGGGTGAAGGTTGGATCACAACAAGGTCAACAAGGCCCTATGCATTAATTCGATATTACTTAACATTAAACGATGTTCTCTCAGCTGCGGCTGAAGGACATCGTTTTTCTATATTTTGACACCTTGACATAGAACGGGTTCCATCCATTAGAGTGAAAAAAGCCAGCTGAAGTACGTCAAAAGTCACATATATAAACATGAAAGCAAATAGTTCATGTTCTGGCGAAATTGGATATGTTCAACTTCTAGTTTAGCGACAATAATAGTGAAGTGAAGTAAGATTCATCACAAAGTGGAAAACGTTTTAGCTTTGATAATCGATCAAGGAGAACTCTTTTATGAAAATCATTCAACCATTACCACTACATCTGGAAGATATGCTATTGCGTTATGAACGGAACGGGCACCTGAACATGCAGGCTTCGCTGCTGGGAAAACAGTCTGTCGTCTATAAAGTACAGGAATACTGCCTCAAAGTGTACACCAAGCGTGGGAAGATCGGTGGAGAACTCGAGGGCGAAGCCATCATGTCCATGCAAAGCAACTGCCATGTCCCCAAACTGTATGCCTACTCTCCAGGACATTTTATCTTGACCGAATGGATTGATGGATATAATCTGAGACAGTATCGAAAGTACAACGGGCATATTCCGTGCAACCTGATCTACGATATGTTATATTCCGAACTTCAGCAGATTCAGTCTGGCTATCGGGATTGGGATGTGATACGTTATGAAAATTTGCTCTGGACCCACGAGGGAAATGTGAAAAGAACTGATTTTTTGCTATGTGAGCCTGCAGGACCCGAGCGAGAAGGTATGGAAGATGCAGTGATTCGAAGAATCAACGGGGTTAAAGCTGGTGATGGAGCAGAAGTGAAGGAATTACAGGAATATCTGTTTCGGCACGGTCTTACAGCTTCAGAAGTTCAGCGTGCATTGGAGCAGTTCCAATCCCAGGTTAATGAATCCATTATTTCATAGTGAACCAGCTATGATGAAGAACAGAAGGTAATAAGATGACCAAATACGAAAATCAGATTCCAACATCGATGAATATGAGCTTGAAGGCCATGCTGAGCATGCTTAGGGATTCCCTTAAGGGAGGCCAGGAACGAAGACCTTTGAGTCATATACCGATAGTGAAAAGTGAGTTTATTGAAACGGTAAATGCTGATGATCATCCAGAAGTGACATGGTTCGGACATTCGGCTTTTCTGCTTGAAATGGAAGGAACTAGATTGTTTTTTGATCCCATGCTGGGTAACCGTCCATCTCCGGTATCATGGGTGGGGACGAAGCGCTACAACGTCAATTTGCCAGTTCAGCCAGAAGAACTTCCGCCCCTGGATGCCATCATTCTATCTCATGATCATTATGATCATCTGGATTATTCCTCCATTCGGAGGCTGATGAATAAAACCGAACGGTTTATCGTACCGGTTGGCGTACGCCGGCGTTTGATTCAAATCGGTGTGCCTTCGGATAAAATTACTGAGCATGTCTGGGGAGATGAGCTTCAATTCAAGAGCCTCACACTGGCATGCACGCCTGCAAGGCACTTTTCGGGGAGGGGATTATTCGATCGTAACTCCACGCTATGGTGCTCATGGATGATCTGTGGACAAGAGACAAAGGTGTTTTTTAGTGGAGACAGTGGGTACGGACCCCACTTCAAGGAGATCGGCGACAAGTATGGGCCATTTGACTTGACGATGATGGAATGTGGACAATATGACGAACGGTGGGCCAACATACATATGATGCCGGAAGAAACCGTACAAGCCCATCTCGATGTAAAAGGAAAACTGCTCATTCCCATTCATTGGGGAGCATTCACCCTGGCCTACCATGCCTGGACCGATCCGGTTGAACGAATTACCCAGGCAGCACGTAATGCACATATCGAGATCGCAACTCCGAAAATTGGAGAAAAGGTGCAGATCCATACCGGAATTTATCCAATGGAACATTGGTGGAAATCCGGCTTCTAGTAATCATACAGCGTCTACTCAGCACATGAGTGGACGTTTTTTTGTTTTAGTTTAACATTGAAATTGCACTATAAATTAAGAGGATGCCCATAGCCATATTAAATGCACGCTCATATCTCACGAGTACACTCTGAAATATCACCCCGCATAACGCCCATGTCATATTGGCACTGATCCCCACAATCGTTAATAATACAGAGAATACCATCATGTGAGCATGTGACTGGGCAAGCGGCAAAACAAACACCGAGATTGCGGTTAAACCATACAAAATGACTTTGGGATTCATGAACTGTAGAGTGAAGCCAAACCAAAATGAATAGGGATTGGTGCGATTGTCTTCCTGGTGTGCAGACGTACTACGCATAATTTTGAACGCCAAATAGATCAGATAGACACATCCCAACACATTCAAAACGGGTCTGATTCTCGGAATATACTGTTGCAGAACAAGATTGAAATAACTGGATAGAAACATTATCAGCAGGCAGCCTGCGGCTACACCACCAACAAAAGGCAATGTCTTGGCAAATCCCCGCTGTCTAGCCTGGGTCATGGCGATAATGTTATTGGGACCCGGTGTAAATGATGCGACAATGGCATACGTCAATAAAGGGATAATCATGATTGTCCTCCGCAAAAAGTTTGTTGTGTGCTATAATTGCATGAAATGTACGTTATAACGTTTGTGCGTTATCATTGTACGATATAGACTGCATAATGCACAATACCGATTTTAAAAAAGAGGTGGTTACAGGTTGGAAAATATCAACGTTGTACTTGCTCAAAATTTGAAGCAGATCAGGGAGCAAAGAAAGCTTAGTTTGGACAAGGTTGCCGAAATGTCAGGGATCAGCAAGACCATGTTAGGTCAGATTGAACGGGGAGAATCGAACCCTTCCATCGCAACGGTGTGGAAAATTGCGAACGGCCTCAAAGTATCGTTCACCGCATTGATTCATGAGCCGAAATTGAATGTGTCGGTCGTGACGGGTAATGATATTCACGTGTTAACGGAGGAAAACGGGAGAGTACGGATATATCCGCATTTTTCTTTTGAAGAAGGTCGTCGGTTCGAAATGTATGTTCTGGAGATGGATGAAGAAGCTTCATGGAGTGCAGAGCCGCACATTGATGGAACAGAGGAGTTTATTACCGTCTTTGAAGGGGAAATTACGATTCATGTCGGGGGTGAAGATTTTACGGTGAAACGGGGAGAGTCCATTCGTTTTCGAGCAGACAAGCCACATCGTTATATAAACTCCGGAGTTTCAGAGAACCGACTAAGTATGGTTATTCATTATCCCGGGTAAATAAGAGGTCGGCGCGAGTCAGCAGATTGGAGTTTATTTTTCAGGTGTCCATACAACAAAAAATAAAGTAGCCAGTTAAGCGTGGCTACTTTATGTGAATTATCTACTTCATGACGATACTGAGAGCGAATCGAGCTCAGCCGTTCAAGGTTTGATCTCTGCTTGACGCTGGATCTCTTTGGCGCTTAGCGCTTTGTCATACACTCTAACCAGATCCATTTTACCTTGATAGAACGGATCGGCAGCATATCGACTTTTGCCCAGATAGGCTTCCGCAGCTTGTAGATCCTTCGGATTGAACGTGATTTCTGAGCTGCTTGCTACTGATTTGCCGTTTACATATAAGTTGCCCGTGTCTCCTTGCAATGTGACAGCGACATGAACCCATTGATTGGTGGGCAGCGCTTCAGTCGCGATCAAACTCTGATCCCGACCCTGATCATGAATGGTGAATTGTAGAGCGCCGTTATGCTGGGATGGTGTAAGGAACATATGTCTGGTCAAGCCATTGCCGAAGTCGAATATACGCTGCCAAGCCCCGCCTCCGTCCCAGTTTACCCAAGCACTGAACGTGAAGTCCGTTGTGTCTGTAAGGAGTCCAGGCAGTTGAATGTAGCTGTCTTTCCCGTTAAAGGCAGCAGCCTGATTCTTGCTGCTAATTGCTGAGCTTACTACATTAAAGCTCTGTCCATGATAACCGTTTTTACTGAAATCCTGTGCGATTTTAGCGAGTTTTTTGTTGTCAAACGTATACTCGCCCAGCAGTGGGCCTATTGCCTGTTCAGGCACGATTACGCTGAACGTTTTGCTGGCCGAGGCCTTACCTTTTTGAATGGTTGCGGTCAATTTTACTTTGGCATCCCCTTTGCCGCTGCGTGGCCGGTTTACCGCTCCATCAGCCGATAGGACAGAGGGAAGAGAAGATTTCCATGTGATCTGACTATCACGTGTACCTGTGGTGGGAAGGGAGAGGTCATAGAAGATATTCTCCGTATTTCCAATCGTCAGATCCTTTTTGACAGCCTGTACCACATCCTGATCTTTCATGGCGTTCATCTGACTTCCCCAGACCGCTACACCAGATGAAGAGAGTGCACTGAAGGTCAGCACGTTCTGCTGGGATTCCGCATCCCATTCCTGGGTGAAGACGCCTTCGTATACCACATTGTTGGACGTTATTCGTACCTCGTTGTCCTCCAGGAGGCTCCATGTCCCTGTGACAGCACCAGTAACCTGGCCGTTTGCCGCAAACTGAACGATCTGGGAGGACTTGATCTCAGCTGTGATATCCTTCCCATGATTAACCCATTTATAAGAACCGGCTGCACTTTGTTCGGTCACTTGAACAGAATCGCTCTCCATGCCTGCATAACGGTAAGGAGATACGACTGGCCATCCTTCGGAATTCATATGCATCTCATGAACCCGTACCTCATGTTCTTCTCCGCGATTCGGAAAACGGGAGTGGAAGATGAGGAAGTGCTTGCCGGTCTCTTCATCATAGTAAGCAGAGTTGTGTCCTGGAGATACATATCCTGTTCCCTGGCCGGTGCCGGGGTCGCCGATCTGTCTCTCGAAGAGGTAGTTACCGAGCAGTTTTACGCCAAATGGTTCAATGGATTTGTCATCGAACAACGGCTTATCCTTATCTGCCATCACCTTGATCATATCGTTGCCTTCAGCATCGTAGAAGGGACCGTCCGGTGTTTTGGAGCGGGCAACACGAATGTTATATCCACCGTCAGCAGCGAGTCCGCCATAAGACAAGTACAGATAATAATAATCGGTTTCGGGACTGTAGAGCATATAAGGGGCCTCAATTCGGCTATGGTTGCCTCCGGTCAGCTTCTTGCCATAACCTTGATTAGGCAGTGGTTTGCCGGTTGTCTCATCCATTTCGAGAATGAAAATCCCTCCGGAGTAAGATCCGTACACCATCCATAGCTTGCCGTCTTTATCAAAAAATACATCCGGATCGACCACGTTGGGATGCTTGGTCGCATCGTATATGGTACCATCTTCGCTAATTTCATCCCACATGCCTGATTTCAGCAAAAGTCCCTGATCCTTGTATGGGCCTTCAATGTTGTCAGCTACGGCGACTCCAAGGGCCGACCGGGGAGAATCCCCTTTGCAGGCATTGTAATACATATAGAATTTGCCATCTGCCAGTTGAATGACATCTGCTGCCCAGAGCGTATCCGTTTGCGCCCATTGCAGAGCTTCTGCGAATTCCTTGGTTACATTGGGAACGACGGGATTGTCATCCGTAACGCCTGAAGCGACGGAATCCCAGCTGATTAAATCTTTGGACTTAGCGACCTGTAGATGTGAGCCGAATACATAATAGGTATCATCTACCTTGATGACAGAAGGGTCATGAACGGAGACGTTCTTAAACGCAGGCAACTGATTTTTGTTTAATATGGTGGAACTTTGCGAATTAAAAGCAGTTGAGGCTGTATTGTCCGCCAAAGCAGAGACTGGCGAAAGAGCTGGTGCAGAGAGCAATGCCGTACTAAGTGCAATGACCAAATAACGCTTCATACGTGTCCCCTTTCTTCATTCACAAAATATAAAACAAGTAAAAAATAAAGCGGATGAACGTGGTAGTGCAGTCCTCCTTTCAGTTATTGCTCGAATCAAGCGCTTATATTTGCTATAATATCAATTAATTTATATTTTTGTAAACCATGTTGTTGAAACGAGTTAAAAAAAGCAAAACGAACAGTTAAAGTTTGAATTTATTTTGAATTTAACACCGATTAGAAGTTTTTTGTTGAAAATTCAATTCGAAATGAGTACTATAACGAGTATATAATATATTTATAAATTTATTAATTATTCATGTTTTTGCGAATTAATTGATGATCTACATAGGAGGCATAACAATGAGCAGTTATCAGGATCATATCATTGCACACTACAAGTTTGAGGATGCGGGCAACATTGGTAAGGATTACTCCGGCCAAGGTAAGGATGGCATTGCTGCAGGTCTTTCCGTACCGTCGGTGGCGAAAGTGAGTGGAAGGAATGCTGCTACTTTTGCAGGGGGAAACAATGGAACGTCGTACCTACAGTTACCTTCAGATCTATTTCAACATGTAAGCGATAAAACAGGCATCACTGTGGCAGCGTGGGTGCATCTGAACAAGGGGTCCAATGTGTGGGAACGCATTTTTGACTTTGGAAAAGGAGAACAGGGCCCCAATCTGTTTTTGACAAGACAACTCAGAGGAACGATGTCTGCAGAAGGGGATTTGGTTGTGGATCCGGGCCGAGGATTTGCAGCGGGGGAATGGATGCATATCGCTCTGTCGGTAGCTGGAACTCAGGGAGGTACGCTTAGCAGTGCTGGC
Organism: Paenibacillus sp. 7516; assembly: GCF_002272715.1. Classification (NCBI taxonomy): domain Bacteria; kingdom Bacillati; phylum Bacillota; class Bacilli; order Caryophanales; family Paenibacillaceae; genus Paenibacillus; species Paenibacillus sp. 7516. The sequence goes on along the minus strand of NZ_NPBI01000006.1, from coordinate 486,948 downwards.
CCGATCGTCTATCTGAATGGAGAGAAAATAGCGGATGGGTCCATCAGTCAGACGTCCAGTGGTAATTATGCGAAGCTGCGCACATGGTTCGATTCCTTCACAGATCCGGCCAATTACAGCCAGAATTACATTGGTCGCTCTCAGTATGCAGCCGATGTGGATTTTGCCGGATCGCTGTCCGATTTTCGGATATATCAGGCCGGTTTAACCATGGATGAAGTCATCGAAGTCATGTGTGAATCATTAACCGATGAAGAGATTGTTGCGTTGGCAGGAGATAAGTATTTGTCATTTCCGACCCGAATCATTACGAAGAACACCTCGCTGCCTGCTGATTTGCTAGGTGGTAAAGTGAAGGTCCGCTGGCAGTCCAATCGCCCTGAAGTGTTGTCGCATGATGGGGAAGTGCAGCCCATTACCTTGGCACAGGAAGCAAGCCTGAATGCGATTTTGAGTAAAGGCGAGAGCACGCTGAGTAAACGTTTTGACGTATCCGTATTGCCGGAGGATCTGCCGCCTTATACCATAACAATCCACGGCGATCAGCAAGTCGCTGATATCAGTGAGGTCATGTACGGTCTGTTCTACGAGGACATTAACAATGCGGCGGATGGCGGAATCTATGCCGAGCTGGTTCAGAACCGTTCGTTTGAATCTTTTGCATTTGATACATACTCACATACCTCCGGTGAATGCGGATGTTCGACGGGACGGAACCGGGATCCGTTATTCGCCTGGTCTGGCGATATTGGTAAAATGACTGTGCACCACGAAGGTGGATTGAATGAACACTTCAAACTTGAAGACCCGGATGCAAATGCCTACTATGTGACCGCTCAGGATGGCGCTACGATACGAAATCGCGGTTTCTCCGATACCAATCAGCATTGTGCCATGTCCATCAAAAAAGGTGAACAATACGACTTCACCATCTGGGCAAAGGCAGAATCGGCCGGTACGATTACCATACAACTGCAGGATGGCTCGGAAACTGCAATCAGTGATTCCGTCAAGGTTCATGTCGATGGAGGAGGTACCTGGAAAAAGTATGGTGAAGTCCGCGTGGATTCGGAACCGAGAAAGCAGGCTCTTGTTCTTACCGGAACAGGCACAGCAATTGGGCAGCTCGCGCTTACGTTTGAAGGAGATATTTCCATCGATATGGTGTCTCTGATCCCGCGTGATGTATGGGGCGCAGTTCCTGATGAAACTGGCATTTCCGCATCAGCACATGCCAACTACAAGGGGAATCCGAACTATCGACTGAGGAAGGATCTGGTTCAGGCTCTCGTTGATATGCACCCCAAGTTTCTGCGCTTTCCGGGAGGCTGCATCTCGGAAGGATCCTTCATATGGGATAATGTGTACGACTGGAAGGACTCGGTTGGTCCGGTTGAGCTGCGCAAAGAGAATTACAATGTCTGGGGTTACATGATGACGATGGGGCTTGGATACATGGAGTACTTCCAGCTCGCGGAAGATTTGAATGCTGCTCCGGTTCCCGTTATGGCCTGTGGAGTTCTGTGTCAGGCACGTTCGGATTACGCACATCCAGCTGGTGGCGCTTTAAGAGACTATTACATCAAAAACTTCACGGATTTGATCGATTTTGCCCTGAGTACAGATGTTGAACATAACGAATGGGCGGCAATACGCAGCCAAATGGGGCACCCTGAGCCGTTCGATCTGCGCTACCTTGGTGTTGGCAACGAGAACTGGGGAACCGAATTTTTCGCCAACTTTGAAGTGTTCAAAGCATCCATTGATGATTATATGAAGTTAAACTATCCGGATCATGAATTGCATATTATTTCAACGGTTGGTGCACAAGCGGACGATGATGCATACCAACAAGGCTGGAAGTTCCTGAGCGGTAACCTTATGGGTTCGGCCCAAGTTGCATTTGCAGATGGACAGAAGGTCATTGAAGAAACGGTAACCTGGTATGAGAAGCAGGATGATTACATGGATACCATTGCAGACGAACACTATTATCGGTCCAATGATTACTTGCTGAATAACGTGGATCGTTATAATTACTACCATCGGGCATATCATGAAGATGGGCAAATTAACTGGAAAGAGACTTCCAAAGTCTTTGTTGGAGAGTACGCATCCACGGACAAAAATACACTGGCGGGTGCCGTTGCAGAAGCAGCAATGATGACCGGCTTCGAAAACAATGCAGATGTCGTTCGTTTGGCTGCCTACGCGCCATTGTTCAATAAAGTGCTGACGGATGGAACCTATCGCTGGACACCGGATTGCATCTGGTTTGACGATGAAACGGTATGGTATACGCCGAACTACTACGTTCAGCACCTTTTTGCGAAATACGTTGGGGATCAAGTGATCGGCACTTCATTTAAGACGTACAGCAAGGGGAAACAGGTGGAACTCATCCCGCATGGAGGGATTGAGATTGCGACCGGTAATGCAGACATCGTCGTGAAACGGGTGACGGTCACATCCAATCAGGATGGCAGAGTTCTGTTGAATGAAGATTTCAGTGAGCTGACGGAGCTGAGTGAGGCTTGGGGTCTGATTCCTGGTTCGAACGGATATACATTTGAAGCTGGAAACGGACTTATCCTGAAAGCGCAAACCAGCGGCCTGAACGGGATATATCTTATGAATGAGGAATGGACCAATTACAAAGTACAGGTGGAAACCAAGCGCTTGGCGGGTGATGACGGTTTCTATGTTGGTGTGGGACTTACGGATATTTCATCTGACAAGAAGGATGTCATTGAATATGCGATTGGTTACGGTGGTGATGCAACGGGAGTAAAAGTGTACAAACAAGGTATCGAAGGATATACGCTCGGTGATTATTCTTCAAGTTCAGCAGCGGGTAACCTGAGAGCTGCGAATTATGAATCGCTGGAGAGCGGTACCGATTATACGATCACTGTCAATTATGGCGGCGATACAGGAAAGAGCTTGATCTGCTCCTACACAGACGGATATACAACCAGCAAAGTGCTGGATTACAAGCTCGAAGCATATAACCGTGAGGTGTTCCATTCCGTAACGAGAGATCAACAGCATGTATATGTAAAACTGGTGAATGCCGATAGCGTGGACAAAGCCACACACGTCCATCTTGAGGATCTGAATGTGAAATCTGCAGCACGGTTGATCACACTCAGTGGAGATCAATCATTGGTTCATGTTCTGAATGTGAACCAGAAGAATGATGAGAAGGTGGTTCCACAGGAACAGGAGATTGGCCTGGATGGTGAATCCGTAGTTCTTCAGTTACCCGCTCATTCAGTCAATGTATTGATTCTTAGTCGTTTGTAGAGCAAATATTAATAAAATACCCTCTTTATACAGACGCTGTAATGTCTGCATGAAGAGGGTATTTAGGTGTGAACAAAAAGTAAATCAAGACTGTTGGTTCATAGAGGGTTACACTTCAGCTACCCAATAAGGACATGATCCTCGGCATAACCGATTTTGGACGTACGTTTTTTCTGCGCCAGAGCAAAAGCCAGCGTCAATGGACCCAACCGACCTGCAAACATTGTAAAAATGACAATGATTTTACCAGGGATACTCAGCTCGCTGGTCAGACCCATCGAAAGCCCTGTCGTGCTAAAAGCAGACGTCGCTTCAAACAGAACATCGAGAAAGTGCTTTTCAAGAATTCCTTCAGAAATGGACAGAAGTATGGAAATACCTAACACAAAGGCCAAAGAACTCATGACAACAGCAAGTGCACGCATGACCGTTTCTTCTGCTATTTTACGCTCAAAAGCATGTATTTGCCCGCCGCCTCGGAAGGTTTGTATAGTCGCCAGAACGAGCACGACAAAGGTGTTTATTTTAATGCCTCCACCTGTTCCGCCTGAAGAAGCTCCAATAAACATCAGAATAATAATAAAAAATTGGGATGTTGCAAGCATACTGCCAATGTCGATGGTGTTGAATCCTGAACTTCTCGGAGCGGTACCTTGAAACAAGGCAGCCCATACACGTTCACTATAAGACAAATCCGCAAACGTAGATGGATTCCAATTTTCTAGTAAAAAGATGATGATAAAACCTATCAGATAAAGCGAAGAGCTGCCGATGATCACGATTTTGGAATGCAAAGAAAGCTTTTTCCATGAACGTTTGCGAAAGAGATCGACAACCACGATATAGCCTAACCCACCACTAATAAATAACGTAATAATGGTAAGGTTCACAACCGGATCGCCGACAAAGGGTGAAAGGCTGTCAGACCATAGTGAGAATCCCGCGTTATTGAAGGCAGATACCGAATGGAAAAGTGCATAATAGAGGGCTTGTCCCCATCCAAGATCACCTTGCCATCGAACGGTAAGTACCAGTGTAGCCAGAGCTTCAAATGCAAATGCGATCAGGACGATATAAAGCGAAAGCTTAACCAGTCCTTGTGCGGAAGTGGAGTTGGTGGCTTGCTGAATAAGGAGCCTTTGTTTTAACCCAATCCGCTTACCCAATATAATGGCAACCATAACGCCTAGCGTCATGAATCCCAATCCGCCAACCTGAATCAGAATCATAATGATGACTTGGCCAAACGTAGAGAATACACTCCCGGTATCGACGACAACCAACCCGTTAACACATATGGCAGAGGTTGCCGTAAATAAGGCATCAAGCAATCCGATTGATTTTCCGTCACTGGCCGACAACGGTAGAGCTAGCAATATCGCTCCAACCCAGATCAGAGCGAAGAAAATAATCATGATGAGCTGTGGAGGACTCATGTTATTTTTTAACTTGTTCACTGTTGACTCCATTTTATTAAGAGAAGAACCTATCGATACGTGTTTATTTCTTTTTACCATAGTCACTCTCCAAATTTCGTATGTCCTCGTTACTTCCGATCAACAAGAGCATATCTCCAGTCCGGATGATATCTTCTGCTAGGGGTGAGATGTTCAGGTCATCTCCCGTTTTGATGGCAATAACAGTACAGCCATAGGCTGCCCGAACATTGAGTTCTTGCAATGTTTTCTGATTCATGCGTTCGGATGCTTTGATCTCGACGAGATTGTAATCAGCTGATAATTCAATGGAATCAATAATATTGTCGGAACTAAGCTGATTCCCCAGTCGGGTAGCCATGTCCCGTTCCGGATAAACAATCTGATCTGCACCAATTTTGCTAAGCACACTTCCATGATTATCATTTTTAGCCTTGGCTGTTACAACGGGCACTTGCAATTCCTTCAATATAAGTGTCGTCAAAATGCTGGCTTGCAAATCTTCACCGATTGCAACAATCGCATGTGAGAAGTTGCTTGCTCCGAGTTCCATAAGAACTGATTTGTCAGTACAATCTGCCTGTACGACATGGGTGGCTATGGATGACATTTCCTGTACCAAATTTTCATTTTTGTCCACGGCGAGCACTTCATGTCCATTGTTAATGAGTGTGCGTGTCAGACTAGACCCGAACCGTCCAAGACCAAGCACAATAAACTGTTTTTTCATGATATCCCTCATTTGTAATCAAATTTAAGCATCTGACTTGCACGATCTAATAAGTGAATAACATTACGAACACAGGATTGTAAGGTTTCAGTTATGAGGATTTATTTGGTAAGTAACCCCGTAATCTGAGATATGTATGGATCTGATGAAGTTTTTCATTTTAACTGTTTATTTTCATCATTGCAACCAATATTCCCTATTCAAAGTCAGAGTCAACAGAAGATACCCAAAGTAAATAACCTACACTATTTCAGCAGCTTGCCTGCTCCTATAATAAATTTTGAAGGAGGAGACAGCTCATGCGTTCCAACTACAAACAATTTATCAGAAACATTCCGCTTCATCTTATGATTCTGCCCGGTTTGATCATCATTATTGTATTCGGTTACATTCCAATGGCAGGTCTCTCGATTGCCTTTCAGAATTTCTCTCCGATTGCCGGATTCAAGAACATGAACTGGGTAGGCTTGGATAACTTCAGATACCTGTTTGATCTTCCAGGGTTTGGCCAGGTTGTGTGGAATACGGTATTCATCTCTGTCATGAAAATGTTATCCGGCCTTGTTATTCCGGTGCTCGTAGCCTTGCTGCTCAACGAAGTACGCAAAACCGGATTTAAACGAACGATTCAAACGGTCATTTATATGCCCCACTTTTTTTCGTGGGTCATCCTGGCTGGCATTATCGTGGACGTGTTATCCCCGAGCAGTGGAATCGTGAATATGCTGCTCAAGGCACTCGGGATGGAGCCCATTCAATTTCTGGCCAGCAACGATTGGTTTCCGTACATACTTGTCATTACTGATCAATGGAAAGAGTTCGGTTTTGGCACCATCATCTATTTGGCAGCACTGACCAGCATTGATAAGTCTCTCTATGAAGCCGCCGTCATGGACGGGGCAGGGCGATGGAAGCAGACCTGGCATATTACACTGCCCGGGATTCGTCCCATTGTCATTCTAATGGTTACTCTGAGTCTTGGAAACGTACTTAATGGTGGATTCGATCAGGTGTTCAATTTGTACAATCCGCTCGTCTATGAATCCGGTGATATCCTGGATACGATGATCTATCGAATTGGTTTGCAGGATGCCCAATATTCAGTTTCTACGGCGCTTGGTCTCATTAAGTCAGTAGTTTCATTTATCTTTATCGGACTTGGTTATTTTCTGGCCTATAGATTCGCCAATTATCGCATTTTTTAGAAAGGAGGCAGAATCATGCACCATGCATCGAGAGCCTATCGCTGGTTTTTAGGGTTTAACTACGTCATCCTGACGATTCTTGCCTTGCTCTGCCTGTTTCCAATCGTGAATATATTGGCGATATCCTTCAGTTCGAGTGATGCAGTGAAAGCAGGGAATGTTACGTTCTGGCCCGTGGATTTCACGTTATCGTCCTATAAGTACATTTTGGAAAATCAACAGTTCCTTCACTCGTTTGGCACGAGTCTGCTTCGGGTGATATTGGGCGTTGCCACGAATCTGGTCTTCACAATTCTCGTGGCTTTTCCTCTCTCCAAAGAAGCTTCCAGATTTCGTTCCAGAACATTCTATGCCTGGATATTTGTATTCACGATGCTGTTCAGTGGAGGGTTGATTCCGGGTTATCTGGTCGTCAAGGAAGCAGGTCTGCTGGACTCGATCTGGGCACTGATATTACCTGGGGCGGTTCCCATCTTCAATGTACTGCTGATGCTTAACTTCTTCAGAGGATTACCGAAAGAATTGGAAGAAGCCTCGTGGATGGATGGTGCAGGACATTTCCGTACACTGTGGAGCATCTATCTGCCCATTTCCCTGCCAAGTATCGCAACCATCACGTTGTTTGCCATGGTCGGACACTGGAATGCCTGGTTTGATGGCATGATCTATATGAAAAGCCCGGAACATTATCCACTCGCTACATACCTGCAGTCCATGCTGCAGCAGGTGACGATGATCCAGAGTGAAATGATGACGCTGGAGGATGCAACGCTGTTAAGTCAGGTGTCGGATCGAACGACCCAGGCGTCCCAGATTTTTTTATCCGTGATTCCCATTCTAATCGTCTATCCATTTCTGCAACGGTATTTCGTCCATGGGCTTGTTGTCGGCAGTGTAAAGGGATAAGATCGGTAGGAGGAAAACCGAGTAGAGGAGCCGATTTCCGGCTCCTTTTTTGCTGCTTGAGGAGAGGAGTGGAAGGGGCATGAGATTATTGGGGGGGAGCTGGAAGACCAACTCCATTGTGGTCAAACTGATGATTGCTTTTATATTGGTTATTCTACCGTTGTATGGAAGCAGCATTGTAATTACACATAATAGCTCCAAGCAAATGCAGACCGAGGTGGAAAATGCGCATGATTCCAAGCTGCACTTCTACCACAATCATCTGCAATTCGAATTGGAGCGAATGAGCAGTCTCGTGAATGAATTTTCGTTCGATGAACCGATGTCCACGCTAAGTACCAGAGCACCCATTATGAGCCGGTATGAGATTACATCCAGTCTGAATGACATCCATAAGAAACTCAGTCAGATCATGGTGACCAGTCCATACATCAGTGATGTTGTGTACTATGTTCCTGCGCTTCATAAGCGGGTAAGTGCAGTGGATGGCATCCGCAGCGTTGAGGACGGGGAGTGGAAAGATCTGCTTGCGACGATGGGGAATCTGAATGGGGAGTTATCGACTTCGGCAGATGATCTCTATTTCCTGAAGAGCAATCCGTACAATATGAATCACGAGGAGCCGCCCAATTTTATATTGGGAATACGCTTATCTGCAGATGAGCTAAAAAAAAGGCTGCAGCAGCTGTCGGAAACGGGCGGTAGTGACATCACGCTGAGCTTTGGTGACGAGCACGAAGTGGTCATTTCCTCCTCAGAGCAGGCTGTCTCTACTGGACTATTACAGATGCTTCCAACGGAATCGCAGGATGCGCTGCAGGTAACGAGATACCACTCCGATGATCATTTGTATTACTCCCTCTATGATTCGGATCATTCATTCACACTAACCTCCAGCATTGCTGAAGAGGTGCTTCAGGCACCACTTGAACGATATAAGTTATGGTTATGGATGTTAACCTTGATGTCGATGGTCATTATTATCGTCTTTTCATTATCTGTTTATAAATCTATCCACAAGCCGTTATCTGCACTCGTTAAAGGATTCAGAATGGCGGAGCAAGGGCAGCCTGACATCCGTATTCCGCATTCAAGACGGGATGAATTCGGATATTTATACTCTCGTTTCAACCATATGATAGAGCGCTTACATCTTTTGATCGAAGAAAATTATGTTGCCAGAATACGAACGAGTGAAGCAGAGCTCAAACATCTTCAATCCCAGATTCAGCCTCACTTTCTATACAACAGTCTGTTCAGTATTAAACAGATGGCAGAGGTAGAGAACGTCGAATTAATCCAGGAGTTTACCGACTATCTGGGTCAGTATTTCAGGTATATGTCACGTGACTCCCATACCGAAGTATCGCTCGGTGAGGAGGTAGACCATGCGATGGTCTATGCTGCGATTCAGAAGATCCGATTCGGGTCAAGGGTACAATTGCTCATTGAGGATATGAACCCTATGTACAGATCGATTGCAATCCCGAGAGTCATTGTTCAGCCAATCGTTGAGAATGTCTTCGAACATGCACTTGCCAAACGAAGTCAGGGAGGTATTCTTAAACTTTCCTATCAGACGGCGGAGGGCAGGTTGTCCATTCTGATCGAAGATGATGGTGATCAGTTAAGGGACGAGATGTTAGCTGGGCTGGTTCAGTCCTTTGGAGAGCCTGCGCAGAGACAGGAAGATGAGGAAATTACGGGGCTTATCAATGTGAACCAAAGGCTGAAAATCAAGTTTGGTTCAGAGTACGGTCTCGCTGCAAGGCGCAGTGACCTGGGTGGTTTATGTATTGTCGTGAATGTTCCATGGAAAGGGGAGCTGCCTCATGCAGCGGATGCTGATCGTTGATGACGAACCGGTCATTTTGGACGGACTATATGCCTTCTTTCAGAAGGCGAATTTTCAGGACATGGAGATTATCAAGGCCCATTCTGCCCTCGAAGCGATCGAGTGGTTGAATTCCGTGAAGGTGGATATCGTACTTAGCGATATCTGTATGCCTGGAATGGATGGCATGGAGCTCATTGAGAAAATTATGGACCGATGGCCCAGGTGCAAAGTACTGCTGCTGACAGGCCATAACGAATTCGATTATGCACATCAGGCCATACGCAATCCCTGTGTGGTGGACTACCTTCTCAAGACGGAGGGCATGAGTCAGATTCGTACGGCAGTAGAACGTGCTTTGGCACAAATCTCGGAAGAAAATGATTTCAGGTACCAGAATGCCTGGTTCCGCAGCAAGCTGCCAAGAGCCCTGCCCCAGCTGCAGCGCCAGTTAATGCTTGATCTTATGAAACGAACGGAAAGGCATGATGTTTCCTCGCTTCAGGAGGAATTGGATGCCGTACAGCTTCCTTTTCGCTCAGGGGAGTGTGTTATTCCAGTCATTATTCGAGTGGAGGAATGGAACAACTATCAGACGCAGGCCGATCGAAGTTTAATCAGGTATGCTGTGGCAAATGTGGCAGAGGAGCTGCTTCAGGATAAGTCGACAGTCAAGGCAATTGATCTGGATTATCAGGTGATTGCTTGTTTGATCCAGCCAGCCGCGGATAGTACAGCGTATCGTGTGAATGCACAGGAACTGTGGGAGCAAACGCTTCGCTTTGTCTATGGAACGCTGGAGTCTGTGCAGCAATCGTGTGCAGATTGCCTTAACCTCTCGGTGTCGATCATGGTGAGTGAACAGGCTGTAGCTTGGATGGACCTGAATCAGGCGATCGCGCAGTTGCGATTATCCATTCATGAAGGACCTGGACTCGGGATGGAAAAGCTGCTTCGTGTCAACGTGCAGCCGGATATAAACGTGGTACCAAACCCCCTGAGCCAGCAGGCGGTTGCGTCTCTGCATCTGGATCAGGTCAAGCAGTATGTCGCAGCGGGGAACAGCGAATGGATAACTTCTTATCAGAAATGGACCGAGAGTTCGAAGGAGGGGCTTCAAGATCCGTTCTTTCGACTGAAGGTATACACCGAAGCAGGGAGTACCTTGATTGAACTGCTTCATGAATTGGGTTTATACGAACCTGCGAAGGAAGAGATGGGTCTCTCCCGCATGCTGCATTTTGATATCCATACACCATGGCCCGAACTCGTCATCTTCTATCAGTCTGCCTTTGAATGGATGATATCGAAGCGGAGCGATACCCGCCTGAATGACCAGTCTCAAATCTTGATCTCGATCCATCAATACATCAAGCATCATCTGGAGGACGATCTCTCTCTTACCCGTATTGCGCAGGAAGTCTCTCTCAATCCTTCGTACTTGTCTCGTTGGTATAAACGAATCACGGGTAAAGGCATCTCGGAATATATTCATGATCGCCGCATTGAACGAAGCAAGGAACTGCTGCTCGGTTCTTCGTGTAAAATGCATGAAATTTCCGCCAAGGTCGGGTTCAGTGACCAGCATTACTTTTATCGTTTTTTCAAAAAAGCAATCGGCTGCACGCCTCAGGAGTATAGGGATCAAAAAAGTTAAAAACCATTTCAAATGGTAAATCAAAGATACCAGATGTAAACGAGATCCACTCGAACTGATAGCGCTTTCTTTATACAATGAACACAGATATAAGATGAAGATAAGAACTAAACCAGAACGGAGAGAGCAGAAAAAACCTGAAGAAGCGATAGCGCTCGCCTTTATCACCGGATTTCTCCCTATAATAAAGGGATAAAAGAAATCTGGGGATAACAGCGATCAGAAGGTTGTTCTGCTATCGTAGTGGCGTGTTTATAGTTCATTCTTTTATCTTATAACCTCACGGGAGGAACAAAAAGGGGGATTCGTCGTATGAATATGTCATTCAAAAGGCTTTCATTGTTATCGCTTAGCATGATCCTGGCAGGGACTCTTGCAGCCTGTTCATCAGGTGCTGGTAATGCAGAGAGCGAAACCAAGCCCAGTACACAGCAGGATGCTGGAGGACCACTCACCAAGTATGACCCGCCTATTAAATTAACCTCGACGATGAACGAAACGGGTAAGGAATCGCTTGCTCAAGGGGATACACATGCGAACAATATATGGACTCGCGGTTACAAGGACGAACTCGGCATTGAAGTAACGTATGACTGGATTGTGCCGGATGCCAATTACAACGATAAAATGAATGTGACCCTTGCAAGCGGAGATTTGCCTGACGTATTGAAAGTAAGTGCGGTGCAGTTCGAGCAATTGCATGAAGCTGGCATGCTTGAAGACTTAACGGAAGTATATGATAAGTACGCATCGGATCTGGTCAAAGAATTTATGTCAGCAGAAGACGGAGCAGGATTGAAACCCGTGACCAAAGATGGCAAGATTTACGCCATGGTGAGTTTTCCCGGTTCACTTGATTCATCGGACATGATCTGGATCAGACAGGACTGGCTGAAAAAGGTAGGGCTTGAAGCGCCAAAATCGATGCAGGATGTCATCCAGATTGCAGAAGCGTTCACGTTCGAAGATCCGGATGGCAATGGCAAAGATGATACTTATGGGATTGCGCTGAACAAGGATTTGCCAATCAATGCGTTCTTGCTGGGGTATCATGGATATCTCGAAACCTGGATCAAGGATGCATCCGGGCAGGTTGTGAATGGTACCATTCAGCCAGAGGTGAAAGAAGGCTTGAGAGAACTGCAGAATCTGTATCAAAAGGGCGTGCTGGATCCCGAATTCGGGGTGAAGGATTTTGCGAAAATGATGGAGGACGTGAACGCAGGGAAGTCGGGCATGTTCTTTTTACCGCAATGGGCCCCATTTCAAGTCAGCAGCATGATCAAGAAAGATCAGAACGTCGATTGGTTGCCTTATCCGGTACAATCCATCGATGATCAGCCAGCCAAAACACAGAACCACCTCAGTTTGGGGGGCATATTTGCAGTCCGCAAAGGATATGAGCATCCGGAAGCACTTGTTAAACTGCTGAACTTCCAGGCAGAGAAGATGTTCGGAGAATCGGCTGAGAAGGAACGCGCAGATTATTTGAATGGTTTAACCGGGCTTGGTTTTCATAATGCAACGGTATCCAATCTGCCTGCCAACAAAAACGTAAAGGCCCAGGATGAAGTGGAACAGGCCCTGAAAACGGGAGACATATCTGGGCTTGGGCTTGAAGCGAAGCTGTTCTATGATGATATTATGGATTACCGTAACGGCAATCTGGATAAATGGCATATGGAGCGCATCTTTGGACCGGAGAGCTCACAAGGCGTGATCAAGTACTACCGTGACAATGACCTGATCGTGATGAATGAATTTATATATGCACCAACAAGAACCATGAATACGAAGCAGGCTACACTGGATAAGCTTAGAGCGGAGACATTTTTGAAAATTATCTATGGCAACCTGTCGATTGATGAATTCGATAACTTTGTGGCCAACTGGAAAAAACTTGGCGGAGATCAGATTACACAGGAAGTCAATGAAGTCATTAATGCCAATAAATAAAAAACAAGAAGTGCCACAGTACAATTGAATTTGTATTGTGGCACTTTTGGTGCATGAATATACTTTGAATATATTGGGACTATAGTGTGCTCCATGTGGTTAAAGAAAGGGATGCTTCGTTCTTATTTGCGTTTCAACAAGATAACCCCGGAGATCGCCGATGTGTTTTTACGATATACGACTTTAAAACCGATGTCATGATCCAGCAAACAGTTTAGAGCATTGATTAACAAAGCACCGGGTACCAGGGAGAATGTGCAAGGTGATGTGTTTCCAATCACACGAACACTTCTGATTCTTCGAGCAGATCCCGGTACAAGCGGGTTTCTGGACCAATAGATTAACACGAGATCAGGTTGACGTGGTGCTTTTGTACAAGTTCGACAAGCCATCGTATCATCTCTTTTCTATTAATAATAGGTTCGCTATATTAAATGAAAAGTAGTGATAGGATGTGCTGGACGAACTACTCCAAGCGATATAAACAGGCGTATACCAAGTAAGAAAGCTTGAAAGTGAAGTCGGTTGATAGAGAGGAAAGAAGAGGAAAGGACCCCTAACGCGAGATCCTTTCTCTTACGGGAACATTGATTACGAAGGAAGCTTAGTCGGAAAAACTACAATTCAGTCAGCCAACTTACTTTTTGGTTCCGTGCTGTTTGGTTGGCAGCTTGTCGCTGGGTGTTCCTTTACCATTGTTTTTGTTATGACGGGCCTTTTCGGCGTTCTCATTTAACTTTTGCACAAATTCATGGGTGCTTTCCATGGACGATACAGCTCCTTTATAATCAAAATGTGTACCCGGATCTTAATATAACCACCCGAAGTCCGTTATATGAAACTGGACAAGGACTAGTACGATGTCTAAACTAAAACATACATAACGATACATACCTAGAAGGAGCGAAGATCCAAACATGTTGCAGAAATTCGGGTTTACGCAATACGAAAGTCAGGTGTATGAGGCGATCTTCGCTCAACAGGAACCACTCGATGCATCATCCATCGTCAATCATTCCAATGTACCCAAAGCCAAAATCTACGAAGTGTTAAACCGGCTTATCGATAAAGGAATTGTATTGACCACCATGCATGGCAAGAAAAAATTGTATACAGCCGTGGATCTCCAGTCTGTTATTTTGAAGATCAAGGCAGATTTTGAGAAGGATATCGAGGAATTGAATGCTTATAAAATCAAACGAACGTTTACGGATGAGCATATTTGGACACTGAAGGATGAAACATCGATTGGTTCCAATATTGAGCAGCTTATGGCAGAGGCCGATACATCAATTCTATTTCTGGCCTGGAATGAGAAGATGGAGAACTACCGTACACTTCTGGAACAAAAGGAACAGCAGGGTGTGCATGTTGAGGTGTTATCGGTGGGAGGATTGGAGACATCCTTAACCCACAAGTACGCTCTAATTCCCATGCTGGACAAGCTGGAACCGTTGCAGCTGCTAATTGTAGACCATGCCTATCTGCTGTTCGCAGGGGTTGAAAACGACTCTTGGAAAGCAATTAAGACCATGTCTAAGCCGATTGTCAAAGCGATGACGGATTATTTTTATCATGATATTGCCCTCACTCAAATCACCAAAAAATATGGAGTTCAACTGCTGCAGGACGAAGAAATATCCAAGCTGCTGGCCCGGTTGATTTATTAGAAAGCTATTCTGTTATGGAATAGTTTTTTTATTGAATTTTTACTCCCGTTAGGTTACTATCGTAGTTGTAACTTTTGAGGAGGATTCATGAAATGAATAAAAAAGTATATTTGCTTGCGATTGCGGCATTTGTGGTTGGAACCGTGGAACTCATTTTGGGTGGTATTCTCGATCTGATTGCTGCAGATCTTCATTTGACTCTGGCGAAGGCCGGTTATTTAATATCCATCTTTTCGTTGGTATATGCCATATCTGCGCCGATTCTGTTAAACGTAACGGCCAGATTTGAACGTAAAAAGGTATACATGTACACCCTGCTGATCTTCCTGGTCAGCAATCTTATTTCCGCTTTCAGTGCCAACTTTTATATGCTGATGGCAGGCAGGGCGCTCGGGGCTGCGACAGGCTCACTCATTTTTGTATTGTCCCTGACACTTGCTGCTCGCATTGTGGAGCCGCAGTACAAAGGACGTGCGGTTGGGATCATTACGATGGGTGGGAGTGCATCACTCATTCTCGGTGTGCCGCTTGGAATATTCGTGGGTAATCTGGCAGGATGGCGTGAAGTGTTTATTTTTATTGCCATATTGACTGCCATTGTCATGGTAGCCATTGGTCTAGTCATGCAGCGGGTTCAGCCGGTGCCTGTCGTCTCTCTGAAGCGTCAGTTTGCTGCACTGTGGAATCCGAGGATGTTAGCGATTCATGCGACGACCTTATTGGTGCTGGCGGGTCATTTGACGTTATATGCGTATTTCACACCATTTCTCCAGGAAACGATCGGTGCAAGTTCGACTATGGTTACCTTTATCTACATGATGTTTGGCATCGCGGCTGTAGCCGGTGGGGGACTTGGGGGCGTGTTATCGGACCGCCTGCATCCGGCTAAAGCCATCGTCATTGTGTTAATTCCTTTCATTGTGAGCATGGCGGTTATCCCATTCAGTGTTGGACTGCCTCTTATCGCGTTCCTCATCCTGCTGAGCATCTGGAGCGCCTTGAGCTGGACGGTTACGCCAGTGCAGAATAGTCTGATTATCAAAACATCTCCAGAAGCAGCGGAATCACTGATTAGCACCAATTCGGGAATTGCCCACGCAGGGATTGCCCTTGGGACGTATGTTGGCGGGATGGTGATTGATCATTCCACCATTCTGTATAACGGTTGGGTAGGTTCGATTCTGATTCTTCTGGGTTTGGCTTCGGCCATATATGCGATTAGTCGCAAGGAACAATCGGTACAGGCCACTGCATAAGAATGATACGAAAAGAGTACGCAAGTCTATCGAATCAGGGTAGACGGTGTGCTCTTTTTAAATTCGTAACTCTGACAACGCAGAATAAGTGTCATGTCAATGATTCGTTTTTATAGCAGGCGATTTTAATCACTTTCAAGATATTGTATAGTGGTTACATTGACGTTCGAAATTTGGAGGCTGGAACGCTTATGAAAATAGCAAACGCTAATTTGATGAAAGAGATTAATATAAACAACGTGCGCCAAGTCATGAAACAGGTGGAAACAGCAACCAAGCCACAACTTGCGTCCTTGACCAAATTGAGTGTGGTTACGGTGAATTCACTGGTTAAGGAATTGTGCGAACTCGGGGAACTGTACGAAGATGAGACAATTCCCTCTAACGGGGGCAGGCCCGCGCTAACTTACCGTTACAATTATGATTTCAGCCTGGCCCTGGTGATCTATATGAATGACAAGCAAGGGCAGGATGTTATTACGGCAACCGTCATCAATTTGGAGAATACGATTTTGCTGAAAGAAGAGCATACATTGCCTGAATTTGACCAAACAGAGTTTCTCGGAATCATTGAACCTATTCTCGCTCAGCATCCTTCCATTAAAGGCATTGGAATCGGGATTCCCGGGCAAACGGTGAACGGCGAGATCACGGTAAGCAGTCATCAGCAGCTGAAGGGTGTCCGTATAGTTGAGGAGATTGAAGCAAGGTTTGGACTGCCAGTCATGGTGGAAAATGACGTGAATGCTGCAGTTAGCGGTTATTGTTCCCAGCAGGAAATCGATGAGGGAAACAGTGTGATCGGAATGTACTTCCCGACCCACTATCCTCCAGGCATGGGCATTTATCTTAATGGAAAAGTCGTTAAAGGCAAGAACGGCATGGCTGGGGAAATTAAATTCCTTCCCTTGGAGATCGACTGGTATAGTCCAATGAATCCGGATGTGTTTGCTGAAAGGGTATATCAAATGATTCATACTGTAAATGCGATTCTCGCACCGGACAGGGTTGTTGTTTATCAAAGTCAGGTAGAAGCAGAGGCGTTTATTCGGGACTGGGAATCGTATCGAGCTGGGCAGCTCATGCCCGTTTTCCCAGAAGTGATTATAAATGAATCATTTCAGGAGCATTTCGAAGCGGGCATGCGGTGGTTAACTTTAAAAGAGCTTGAGCCTAACATCATTCAGATTACGTGAATCGTTCATGATAATAAGAACTCCCAAGCTAGAGCCAGAGAGAAGCCTATGAATCCTTTATGGAGCTTCCACAAGCCGTATTATGTTCAAACGGTACCCAGCGATGCAGATTCAATAATTATTCAAATTTGAACCATTTTTGCTTCCAAGCCATGCGTTATACTGAATGTGGAGAACGTTACATAATTCACAAACCAGGATTGGAAAGGTGAGATGGAATCTGATGAAGACAGTGATCGGCCGATTCAAAATTGCAGGGATATGTGAAGGGGTTTCCCTGCTCTTGCTTGTTTTTATTGCCATGCCTTTGAAATATTTCGCGGATATATCTTCTCCGGTGGCCATAATGGGCATGATTCACGGGATATTGTTCCCTCTGTATCTTATTGCACTGGTACATTTGGCTGTTGTAAACAGGTGGAAGGCGGCACGCTGGTTCATGGGTGTTTTGGCCGGTTTGCTGCCATTTGGAACCTTTGTTTTTGAATCTTATTTGAAGAAGAGAGACTGGAAATAAACCTCATACTCATGATGAAAAAGGCGATCATCCTACTGTAGAGCATAGTAGCAGAAGAGACGCCTTTTTTGTTATCTGTGATCGTGGCAAATTAAATGCCTTGACTTTTACGGTCACTTAGGCAGGTACTTGACAGGGGTATGGTATAGTATAAAAAGTTTGGACGAATAGAATGAAGATGTAAGCAGGAGGTTTAATCGTGTACCAATACAAGGATCAGGAATACGAAGCAGTGCATTTTGACGGGCACGACTTGAGATACGGAGAGCTGATGCGCTGCGTTTTTAAGCAATGTACCTTTATGAATGCCTCCATGGAAGAGATCGAGACGAGCAATTGCCGGTTCATTGAATGCGACTTCAGAGGAGCGAGCATGAACGGGTCGTTTCATACGGAATCTGCTTTTGAGAACTGTACATTTAGCGGAGCTAACCTTTTTGTCTCCAAATTTACGTCCTGTAAAATGACCGGTTCTGATTTCTCGGGAGCACAGATGGATGGCGTTACCCTTATTCAGGGGGACTGGTCCTATACGAATTTGAGACACACAAAGCTGGGCAAACAGGATCTGCGGGGCATTCGCTTCTACGAAACCGATTTCTCGGATACGGACCTTGGAAAGGCAGATCTCAGAGATTGTGACATGACCCGAGCAACACTGAGTAGAGCCAAGCTAATGGGAGCGGATCTGCGCGGAGCTAATCTGGAAGGCATTGATCTGAAATCCCTGGACGTCAAGGGTGCTCGTATAGACACAGAACAGGCTGTATTGTTCATGCGTTCATATGGCGCTAAGGTAGATTGACACCAAATGAGATCAAATGGACACAAGCCTGTATGAATCCACAGGTTGTGTCCATTTTCATGCCGTCATGAAGCCGACGTTATATGTAATCACTAAGAAGTTAGCTTTTGAGAGTTTGTCAATACGTTAACAAGCGCTAATTTAACAATACCCGTTTGCCGATCGGAAAGTGGGACTTTATGATTCATGGAACTCTGCCTGGTAATGAATAGATAATCCACTCCATTGTGCATTTTATAAGTGCATGTAATCATGGTACACTCATACTTGCTATATCATTTTGGATCGAGACGGAGGCGCAAATGAAAGAAATATATGAATTAACATCCATGGACATGGTTGATTCGTTTATCCAGCAGCATAACCTGACTTTTCTGTATGTCTCCAGGCAGGAATGCAGTGTGTGTCATGCCTTGCTGCCCAAGATCAGAGAACTGCTACAGCCTTACCCTTCGATTGCTCTGGGACACATCGATGCGAATCAGGTGGAAGAGGTGGCATCGAAGTTTCTCATTTTCACCGTTCCAATTATGCTTGTTCTGGTGGAGCAGAAGGAAGTTGTTCGGGCGGATCGGTTCGTTCGTCTGGATCGTTTGGCAGAGCAATTGGAGCAGATTTACAGCTCATACGCATAGAAAAAGCATAAAGCTTCAGCGATAAAAAATTTAAGTGTTGTGCTGAAAGCGGTTTTATGCTAATTTAACAATATAAAAACGTTTTTATAGTAAAGGACTAATCATTATGGCTAAGATTACGATCAAAGATGTTGCAAGGGAAGCGGGTGTTTCCATATCCACCGTGTCCAATGCCCTGAATGGTGTGGACGTACTGAACCCGGAGACCAAGTCTCATGTGCTGAAGGTAGCTGAGCGGTTAAATTACGTTCCCAATCTGAATGGCAAGCTGTTAAAATCCGGACAAACCAAAATGCTGGGCTTCTTCACGACCAGTGTATCAGGCCCGTATTTTTACAAACTGGTTGAGTCCATGTCCCGCGAGTGTGACCGTCTCGGTTATGGGCTGAATGTATTTGTCACCAAGGATAAGCAGGTCATCATGAGCAATATCATGGGGCGCCGCGTGGATGGTGTCATTATTTATGAAGAGTTGCGAATTGATGAGCAGGACATTCTGTCCATGCAAAAAGACAAGATCAAGGCAGTTTTTCTGGACCGTGTCTATCAGAGTGAAACGATGGGAAGCGTCATTTTTGACTCGTATGTGGCAGCATACGAAGCAACGAAGTACTTGATCTCACTTGGACACAAGAAGATTGCTTACATCTCCGGTGTGGATACGATGTTTGACAGCGTGCAGCGTAGGGACGGGTATCTGGCAGCTTTGCGTGAATACCAGCTTCTGGTGGATGATGATTATATCATTCAGGGTTATTTTGAGGAAGAGAGCACGTACAGTGCCATTAAGTCCTTTTTGCACCTGCATCCAGGCAAGCGTCCCGATGCATTTCTCGCGGGGAATGACCTGAGTGCGGTTGGCTGCATTCATGCATTAAAATCCGAAGGATATGAAGTTCCTCAAGATGTAAGTGTGGTGGGTTTTGACGATATTGATATCGCTCCGTATTTTTCACCGCCGCTCACGACGGTAAGGAATCAGATTGCAAGGCAAGGAATACTGGCCATTAACCAATTGGTTGGCATGATCAAGAAGAAAGAGCAAGGTGCAGCTCAAAAATTATCGGGTGAACTCATCGTCAGAGGTTCAAGCCACGTAAAGATCGGCCGGAATGATATCGAAGCATAGTTGTGCAAGGTCATTTCGGTCTTTTTTTAAATGATTGAAGCAGAATAAGGGGGTTTTTATGCACAAAAATAAAAACGTTTTTATAAGTATGGAAAGTCAGAGGGGAGCTATGGAACGTGAGTAAATTAGCTGTTGAGAAGGCAGCCGGGAATACGCCGATTGGGTCAGGGCCTAAACACAGAAAGCCGCTAGGACAGCGGGTTAAAGAGTTCTTCATCGACTATCGCAGACAGTGGGAAATTCAGTCCATGATTATACCGGGCATTATCTTTATGATCATTTTTTGTTACATTCCGATTTACGGTCTAACGATTGCTTTTAAGAATTACACGGTCATTGATACGCTCGCTACCGCACCGTGGGTAGGCTTGGAGAATTTCAGAATTATCCTGTCGGATAAATATTTCTGGGATGCGGTTGTGAATACGCTGGGCATCAGCTTTCTCAAATTGGGGATCGGCTTCGTCATTCCTATTATTCTTGCGATCATGATCTACGAGCTGAACAGTGGACGGTTCAAGAAATTTGTGCAAACGGTTTCATATTTGCCGCACTTTTTGTCCTGGATCGTACTTGGCGGCATGCTCATCACCTGGTTCTCTACGACGGGGCTGTTCAATCAGATCCTACTCAGTCTGGGCTTGATCTCGCAGCCGCAAAACATCCTGCTGGATGCCGGAAAGTACTGGTGGATTGCTACGTTATCGGATATATGGAAAGAGGCCGGCTGGGGGACCATCTTGTATCTGGCCATTATGTCGAAGATTGACCCCACGTACTATGAAGCTGCCAAAATTGATGGTGCAAGCAGGCTTAGGCAAATCTGGAACATCACGCTTCCGAACATGAGATCCATCATTAGCTTGAATCTGATTCTAACGGTAAGCGGTTTACTTGGCTCCAACCTGGATCAGACACTGGTTCTGATGAACTCGCAAAACCGTGAAAAAGCGGAAGTCATCAACTCTTATGTATATCGTATGGGGATGTCTCAGGGTGACTTTTCGTATGCGACAGCGGTTGGACTCGGTGTCTCGATTGTGTCCGTCATTTTGCTGGTTACCGCAAACAAGATCACGAGCAAGCTGAACGATAATCAATCTGTGCTGTAGAAGGAGGCGTAACGCGTGAATGGAAAGGTGGCAAAAGAAGATCTCGATAGCCGGATCTTTGATACGCTGAATATTATTTTACTGGTCATATGTACCATTGTTATTGTGGTCCCGCTCTGGAATGTGGTTATCTCTTCCTTTAGTTCCGGCAGGGCGCTGGCGGAAGGCGGGTTCATCTTCTGGTCACCGGAGTTCTCGCTGGAGAACTACCGGGCTGTATTTAATGATTCAAGTATTTGGCAAGCCTTCTTCATCTCGGTTTCCAAAACGACAATTGGAGTGGTTACTCACGTATTTTTCTGTGCCATGGTGGGTTACGGCCTGAGCAAAAAATACATACGGGGCCGGAAGTTATATGTTGCCATGGGTGTTATCACGATGTTCTTCTCAGGCGGGATGATTCCAACGTACCTGTTGATCAAATCACTCGGCCTGCTCAACAGCTTCTGGGTGTATATCATACCAGCGCTGTTCAGCTTCTATGATGTCGTGATTCTGATGAACTTCTTCCGGAACGTCCCGGATTCTCTGGAGGAGTCAGCCAAAATCGATGGCGCCGGAGACTGGCATATCTTCCTCAAAATCTTCATCCCGCTCTCCATGCCAGCAATGGCTACCATTGCGCTGTTCAATGGAGTGGGGCAATGGAATGACTTCATGACGACCAAGTTGTACATTACGGATCAGTCATTATATCCACTGCAGATGATGTTATATGAAATTATTGTGCAATCCCAGACACAATCCATGCAAAATATCGGAGGCTCTGCGGTCATTGAAACAACGACCAAAGGTGTGCAGCTCGCCACGATCGTGATTACTACTTTGCCAATCGTGCTGATCTATCCCATACTTCAGAGATATTTTATATCAGGAATGATGCTGGGGGCTGTCAAAGAGTAAATCCAAACTTAAGTTGGATCTATCAAGGTTTTTGAATGTTGTTTCAGGTATTTACCACATTCTGAGGAGGAATCTCGATGTTGAACATGAAGAAGGCCATTGGTCAAACAGGTGTTAAACTGAGTGCTGCCCTGCTGACAGCAGTATTAATGGTTACAGGATGCGGAGGAGGAGCAGGTGGCTCCGGTGAAGGAAACTGGGTTTCCATTGAAGACCGATACACGGTTGATCCTGAGAAGCCGGCATGGCAGCTGGACAAAAAAGAAGAGGTAACGGATCTAACCTGGTACGTTAACGCGGACTGGTGGAATACCGATTTTGGCAAAGACATCGTCACGAAGAAAATCAAAGAGGACCTGAACATCAATATCAAATTCATTACAGGGGACGACACGAAACTAAATACCTTTTTTGCCGGTGGGGAAATGCCCGACCTGCTGACCGTATTCGACTCGAACTCTCCAGTCGTGCAAAAGGCTGCAACCTGGGCACTGCCGCTGAATGATCTGGCTGAAAAATACGATCCGTATTTCAACAAGGTGGCTGCGGCAGATACCCTTAATTGGTTCCAGCTGGCTGATGGCAAGACCTACGGATATCCAAACTATTCCAATACACAAGCTGATTATGATAGCGGTAACATTCCAGCCAAAACAGCATTTATCATCCGCAAGGATGTCTATGAGGCACTGGGAAGTCCAGTTATTGGAACACCGGAAGAATTCCGGAGTGTAATGAAGCAGATCAAAGAAAAGTTTCCAACGTTGATCCCATTCGGGTTTAACGCCATTGGAGAAGGTACAGGTTCGCTCGGAGATACGCTGCAGGATTTCATCGGTGTACCTCTGGAGAGCGAGAACGGCGAATTCTATGATCGTAATCTGGATGAGGATTATCTCGCTTGGTTGAAAACGCTGAACACCGTATACAGAGATGGCAACATCAGTGATGACAGTTTTGCAGATGACGGTACAGCGTTCGAGGAAAAAGTGAAATCGGGAAAATATGCAACGATGCTGCTGGACGGCACACCACAGCAAGGAGGCAATCTTCAAATTTATATGAGTGCTAATCCTGGCAAGGAGTATATTGCAATTGACGGTCCACAGAGCACCAAAGGCAACGCTCCAACGCTGAATCAATCCGGCATAACGGGCTGGATGATCAACTTTATTTCCAAGGACAGCAAGGATCCGGCCAAAGCCATTCAGATCTTCACGTATCTGCTTAGTGAGGAGGGGCAGACGCTGATGAACTACGGTATTGAAGGTGAAACTTACCAGACCCAAGCGGACGGTACGGTTGAATTACTGCCAGCCGTGAAGGACCTGCAGCTCAACAATGCGGATAAGTTCAAAAAGGATTATCGCATGGGAGAATTCATGTTCTTCGGTCATGATCGTCATAAAGCGTTAAGTGCGGATGCTTTTCCGGAGTCGATTAAACAAATGCAGGAATGGGGCAAAGGCAAGCTGAAACCTCATTTTATTCTGGAGAATATCAATCCGGATCAGGGAACACAGGAAGCACGTGCCTTGTCAGCCATCAATACCAAATGGAATTCGACACTCGTAAGCATGGTTCGAGCGAAGGATGATGCTGCATTTGATGGTGCACTTGCCGCTTACAAGTCATTCCTGGATGAAAATCGCTGGGATGAGATCGTGAAGGTCCGCAGTGAGAAGATGAAACAGAATAAGGAGAAATTAGGCATTCAATAAAAGAAACCCGGAGGGGATCAGATGAGCCAATTTAGGATCTATCGATCAACAGGAGAACATGAACTATTTAAGCCGGTATCAGAGGAACAATTGAAATCGCTTCAATCGGACCGGGAGCCAATTGAAGTCAAGCTTGATGATCAGCATACTTTTCAGGAGATGGATGGTTTCGGGGCTTCCTTTACCGATTCGTCAGCGTATCTGATTCATCAGATATTGAGTGAAGAACAGAGGGAGGATCTGATGATCAGGCTATTTCACCCGCGGGATGGCATCGGCTTGTCAGTCATTCGCAATCCAATGGGCTCTTCGGATTATGCCAGAACGATATACAGCTATAATGATCAGCCTGAAGGGGAAACTGATCCAACTCTCGCCCGTTTCAGTATTGCGCATGATGAGGAGGATGTAATTCCCTTAACCCGGAAGGCGCTCGAATTAAATCCGAATCTGAAGCTCATTCTTTCGCCCTGGAGTGCTCCGGGTTGGATGAAAACAAGCGGGTCCATGATTACGGGACAACTGAAGCATGAGTATTATCCGGTGTACGCCGAATATTTTGCCAAAACCATCAAAGCGTACGCGGAACATGGACTGCCCGTCCATGCAGTGACACCTCAAAATGAGGCATTGTATGAACCGCGCCATTATCCAGGCATGCTGATGCCGGCGGAAGCACAGGCGGATTTTATCAAGAATCATCTGAAACCTTCCTTTGTCAGCCAAGGCATTCAGACCAAAATTCTCTGTTATGATCACAACTGGGATGAACCGGGTTATCCACTTACCGTGCTGGAGCAGGCGGGTGAGGAAGTTGATGGCGTTGCCTGGCACTGGTACGGGGGTGAAGCATCTGCACAAACGAGGGTGTATCAAGCGTACGCCGGAAAGGAAGTACATTTTACAGAAGGATCAGGAGGGGAATGGATTCCTCCGTTCCAACAAGCCTTCTCAAACGTCATGCGTACGGGAATTCAGATATTACGCAACTACAGCAAGTCTTTTGTACTCTGGAATATGGCACTTGATGAAAACAACGGACCGACGGTTCCGGGCTTCGGTCGCAGTACTTGCCGGGGAATCGTGCAGGTGAATCAGCAAACAGGTGAGCTTGTGTATACACTGGATTATTATGCTTTGGCTCATTTTAGCGCAATCATTCGCCCGCAGGCTGTTCGCATTGAATCCAGTTCCAATCAAAAATCCATCTATAACGTCGCTTTCCGTAACAAGGATGGTTCAATTGCCGTAGTGCTCTTCAATGAGGGAGAAGTGTCCGAAAATATCCGACTGAAGATACGCAATGATAAGCTTTTGAATCTGACAATGGAGCCACAAAGCGCCTGGTCTATATTGATTCCCAATCCATCATGAGAACAGAGAAAAGCCGATATGCAGAGAGAAACCAAGCTGCGTACCGGCTTTTTGCATACCTTTTATATCATCTGAATAGCCAGATTCGGTGTTCCTCCACTATCATCGACGAATAGTACATATTGATTCCCACTCGTACCAGTTAAGACAAGGCCGGGTTGATTCAAGACGCCCGGATTATAATATAACAACTGCTGCAGAGCTGGTAAAACAGCGGGAAGGGTTGGCTGATTAAGGGCCATGATCTGGGTAGCTGCTTTTACACTGTCCCCTGCCTCGATCACTCCGCCAACACCAAGATTATTCGTAATGGATGCACTATCGTTAATCTGCAGGCTGTTCGCAATGGTCTGGCTTCCGTTGACCTGCAGGTCTACTCCGATCGTTTCATTGCCATTCACTTGCAGATCCTGATTGATGGTCTGGCTTCCCGTAACGAGAATGCTATTAAATGTTGGCAAACATATCAACTCCCATCTGGTCTTGATATATTCTATGAGGACAAGAACCGGATGGACACGGGGTTCTTGCACATTTATGAGGAGATTTCCCAATCACTCCTGGTTGAACACCTAAAAATACAACTCTAGAAACCTAGCCAGTCTTCCGTGCATATTGTAGGCAGTGAGCGTCAATCCGTTTGAGATGGGAGGGATCGGTCATCACTAAAAAGAGACGGATGCAAGTCAAATCTCAAAAAAACAAGCTCTCTGCAGAGCAACCCAACCGAATGTTGATAAGACAGATGAATGCCACTTTGAATCGGAAACTGAAGTCCATTCAGCATCATCTGACCGCCCAACAGGCGGATCTGCAGCAGCATTTGATGGAAACTCTACGGGATGTCATTGATCCACCCAAGGAAGTTCCTCCGGATGTCGTCTACAAACAATTGAATGTTCTCTTCATTACGCCTTGTAATGATCGAGCATCCTCTTCCATTTCCATTCTCGTGGAACAGAGTTTGAGGCATCTGGTGAAAAGCATATATGAAATGAAGGCGATTCAGCCTGTTGGACCTTATTTGGAACGTTCCAAAACGGACCTGGTTCTCGTACTGGGTGGGGAAGAGGGAGAGATTCTGCCAGAGGAGAGCATGGAAGCCTTAAGGACTTCACCGGTCAAAAAGGCCATTTGGTTAACCGACCTATCCGGTGCGAAGCATTCGGAATCATTCATTTCCATATTTGACTATGTGTTTACACAGAAAGCGGAGAACATTCCAAGCTATGGACGCATGAGTAATGCACGATGTTATGAGGTTCCTTTTCCGCCAAATCCTAACGTATATTACCCGCAGTCTGTACTCAAGCAAGATGAGTCGGATGTTTATATCATTGGAGATGCTCAGCCGGGCAGCAGCCTTGTTGAGTTGGCGAATCATGCGTTGTTATCCGGCAAAGTGGTTCGAGTGGAGGGGAAAGGGTGGAAGCGATTCGAATCGTTTATACCCGTGCATGCTCATGAGGATCGGGCTGCGTTATACAACGGCAGTAAAATGGTTATTCAGGACAACTCTCCGGTTAGGAGCGTGTTGGAGGTAGCCGCTTGCGGCACGTTTCAGCTGAATTCGATATCTACGAATAGAAATCTGGATACGGACGTGTTCCAAAGCTATAACTCGCAGGAGGAGCTCACCCAGAAGTTTGACTTCTACTGGAACCGGGTGGATCAGCGAAGACTGGCGGCTTCCAGGGCAATGGCTTATGTCAAATACAATCATTCCTATCTTCAGAGCAGCCTGCAGCTTCTGGATCGAATCTTCCGATAAATCCGGCTGACGTATGGAGGAATCCCGATTGAAACTTATTGCGTTGCATTTACCTCAATTTCATCGTATTGCCGAGAATGACAGGTGGTGGGGAGAAGGTTTCACCGAATGGACCAATGTGAAAAAGTCAGTTCCCTTATACTCAGGGCATGTTCAGCCCAGGAAACCGTTACAAGAGAATTACTATGATCTGACCGACCCTGCAGTGCGCAAATGGCAGGCAGATACAGCAAGGAATCACGGGATATACGGATTTTGTTATTATCACTATTGGTTTAAGGGCAAGCGTCTGCTCGAAAAGCCGTTTGATCAGATTATACAAACCGGGGAACCTGATTTTCCATTTTGCCTGTCATGGGCAAATGAAACCTGGACACGTAAGTGGGATGGTCAGGAAACGGACGTTCTCATTTCACAGGATTATGGGGACGAGAATGACTGGAAAGAACATTTCGAGTATTTAGTGAGGGCATTTAAAGACAAACGGTATATCCGGGTGGACGGCAAGCCCATGTTCCTTATTTATCGGCCTGCCAGCATCCCCCGTTGTGAGGATATGATTCGGTACTGGCGCAAGCTCGCAGTGAAGCACGGGCTAGAAGGTATTCATTTTGTTGAAACGATAGGCGGTTTCCCGACTTACGACAGTCAGGTGTTTGACGCAAGCATGGAATTTGAGCCGCATTATACCTTTGCCCATGGTCACACAAACGAAATTTGGATCGAGCTGAAAATCGGCAGTCACAAGCATATTGTGGTGAACTACGACAAGGTATGGTCTGCCATTTTGGAAAGATCACCGCATCGAAACGGGGAGATCATCTACCCTGGTGCTTTTGTAAATTGGGATAATACACCTCGTCGGGGCATGGACGGGCAGAGTACCATCGGCTCGACTCCGGAGAAATTTGGGGTATACCTGTCAAGGCAGCTGGAACGGAGCCGGCATGGGTACAAGAGTGAGTTCATGTTCGTCAATGCATGGAACGAGTGGGCGGAAGGGGCATACCTTGAACCGGATGAAGAGTACGGATATGCCTATTTGAAAGAAATTAAGAAACTCATCCAGGCAAGGAGTCATTGAAATTCATAACAAGCTGTTGTAACTCACGGGGTTCCTTAGTCAGGGAACTCCTTTTGATGTTCTTGTATAAGTATACATAACCAGTCTTATGTTATCAGCAGTGTCGTTTGTTTGCGGAATTCAGTCGGGGTTAACCCGGTATGCTTCTTGAACAGCCTCGAAAAATAATACAAATCCCGGAATCCGAGATGTTCAGCAATCATGGTAATGGTGTTCGGCGTACAGCTGAGCAGCTCCTTGGCTTTGTCCACTTTTTTGCCCGTAATGTAGTGAATGGGCGGTATGCCTACCTGCTGCTTGAAGAAGCGAATGAAATAGTTGGGATGCATATAAGCGATCTGCGCCAGATCCTGAACGGTAATATTTTCTTCAATATGGGCATCGATATAGGCGAGTATGGCAGACATCTTCTCCATGATGGGTATGTTCAGATACGTGATCTGCTCCAGATCCAGATTCATCAGATAGTGGGATATAAGCTCCATCAGTTTGCTTTTGGCCATCATGTGAGCATATACTTCACCGGATCTCGCATACACAAGAATATGATCGAAGATTTCATTGACCAATTCAGGGCGTTCTATGGTACAAAAGTGAGGGAACTTCAAAATTTGAAATAAATTAATTTCCCCGACCTTAGCGCTGAAATGACACCAATACTTCAGAAAAGGCTGATCGCTAATGACTGAATAGGATTGTGTAACCCCCTCAGGCATCAAATATAGCTGTCCAGGTTCAGGATAATACTCCTGATCCCCAATCTTTAACCATCCTTCTCCTTCGCTGATCCAATAAAATTTGCTGTAATCGGGGGTGTAATCCAGATCACGCCAGTCGGCATCACACCGATTGTAGTTGACCATGTACAATTCCACCTGCAGGTTAGACAGGTAGTTCGTAAGCAGCGTCTGATGATTCATGAGCGTATTCTCCTTACAAGGTTATTATTGTGCATCCAAAAGTTAGTGTTCTGCATGTCTATCCCTTCATCCTACCGCTACAATACAAGGGAACAGGATAATGAAAGGATGAGAACAGACGATGGAGCATACCGAATATTTGCAAAAGATTGAAGCCACCATTGCTGAAGGCCGATTCAAGGATAACTGGAAGTCACTCCGTGCGTATCAGGTCCCGGATTGGTACAGGAATGCCAAGTTCGGCATTTTCATTCACTGGGGACTGTATTCCATTCCGGCTTACGATAGTGAGTGGTACTCACGTAATATGTATATCCAGGGTTCCAAAGCCCATGAACACCATCTTGAAGTATATGGACACCCGAAGGATTTTGGATATAAGGATTTCATTCCCATGTTCCGTGCGGAAAAGTTCGATGCAGACGAATGGGCCACCCTATTCAAAAAGGCTGGAGCCAGATACGTGATGCCTGTCGCTGAGCACCATGACGGATTTCAAATGTATAAAAGCTCCATTTCCCACTATAACACAGTTGAAATGGGACCCAAACGGGATCTTCTGGGGGAGATGAAGACCGCTTATGAGAAGCAAGACCTTACATTGTGCGTCTCCTCGCACCGGGCAGAGCACTGGTTCTTCATGTCCCACGGGAAGGAATTCGAATCGGATATTCAGGAGCCCCTTAGTCGCGGAGATTTTTACTGGCCTGCCATGCCTGAACCTGACCATCATGATCTGTATGGCTCGCCTCCTTCCAAGGAGTTTCTGGAAGACTGGCTGGTTCGCTGCTGCGAGCTGGTGGATCAATATCAGCCGCGAGTCTTTTATTTTGATTGGTGGATTCAGACTGCAGCCTTCAAGCCGTACCTGAAAAAATTCAGCGCATATTACTATAACAAAGGAGAAGAGTGGGGAATTCCTGTAGTCATTAATTACAAACATGATGCATTTGTTCTGGGCTGTGCCGTTCCCGACGTCGAACGAGGGCAGTTTGCCGACCTCAAGCCCTATTACTGGCAAACCGATACGGCTGTCGCCAAAAATTCCTGGTGCTACACGGAAAATAACAACTACAAAACAGCGAATGAAATCATCAGGGATCTGGTCGATATTGTGAGCAAAAACGGCAATCTGCTTCTCAATGTTGGACCCAAAGCGGATGGCAGCATACCCGAGGAAGACCGGGATATTCTGTTAGCCATAGGTGAGTGGCTCGGCGTGAACGGAGAGGCCATCTATGATACTACCTTCTGGCGCACTTACGGCGAAGGTCCGACAGAAGTGAAGGAAGGCCAGTTCACAGACGGAGATACCAAGATGTTTACAAGTGAAGATATTCGTTTTACCGTAAAAGACAGCAATCTCTACGCCACGGTTCTTGTCTATCCGGACAACGGAGAGGTTCGCATTCGATCCTTGAAAGAGAATTCACATCACTTCCAAGGAATAATCAAAAGCATTGAGATTTTGGGATTTGATGAACGACCTCAATGGGTAAGAACAACAGATGCGCTGACGATCACAACAACAAATGTGAAGAGCGAATCGCCTGTCGTATTCAAGATTGAAATGGACTAAGTGAAGGATGGAGCCGGCAGCATTGTCGGTTCTTTTTGTAATTTCAATGGTTATTTCGAGGGTGTCTATGCATTTCAGTTGTCTCTTACACAGCAAGTCTTAGTCATAAAGACATGATTTGAATCTATCACGATACCAATGGTGCGCAATTATGAAAAAACGAGTTCAAGTTAAGAGAGACATCAGACATATAAAAGCATTAAAAAGGCTTATTTTCTATAATTTTCTAGAAAAGTGCTTGTACATATCAAATGGTGACGATATACTATTCCATAAAAATCCAGTTAAATTGCAATTTGGTTATTACATGTAATTCACAGAGATTCCTACATCACTCGAACAAATCGCAAATGAACGTTTCATTCACTTCCTGGCAAGCTTTCTGCTAACGCTCGTGATTACCCTCCTATATGAATGCTTATCGACATTCACTCTCATGTTTGGGCCTATCAATCTTCCATTTCTAAACTTCCGAGACTTACAATTTCTAAACTTCCGAGACTTACAATCTGCTGCTACCGTTTCATATCGCCTGTGTAACCAGACCTTTAAAGGAGGTGAGGCTCTATGTAATGATTCGGGCGTCTATTGGTGTCCGCCCAAAGGCCGTCATTCCATTTTGATTTTAATTGAGAAAGGCTTAAGCACCAGAATAATCCAAAAACCGGGTAAAGGGAGTGGAAAAGTTTGATTAAGAGTAGTCGGTTACGCAAGCCCATCTCCATGGGCCTCTCGCTTCTCCTTGCATTTTCGATTGTACATCCGGTTTCAGCTGAAAACTCCACATCACAAAAAATCGACATGAAATCAAGCCAGGCCAAGGTTTCGACATCCAAAGTCAACGCGAAATTGACCAAACAGTTTGAGGATAGCGACTATGTCACCTATCTCGTGAAAATGAAGGAGCAGGTGGACACGTCAGCGGTCTCGAAACAGGCCATGGAAAAGGCGACGATCGAGAAACAGACGGCTTCAGCGACCAAGCTGTCCGTACGAAATTCGGTAGTCAGCTCTCTACGGGAAACGGCTTCGCGAACGCAGTACACGCTCGAAAGCTATCTCGAGAAACAACTTGACCAAGGCAAGGTCAAAGAATATAAAAGCTATTTTATCGTCAATTCACTCGCTGTAACGAGTACCAAGGAAGTCATGGAACAGATTGCTCTGCTGCCTGAAGTGGAGAAAGTTCTCCCTAACGAAACGCGTTACTTGCAAAAAGCTGAGGTAAACAAAGAAAAGGCAAGTGCAGCTCCGGCTGCAGATCCTGCAAAAACACCGGTCAAGGAAGATGCAGCAACTTCCAAGGACTCGGCAGCTGCATCAAAGGATAACCTGGCAACAGAAAATGTCGAATGGAATATCGATTATATCAATGCACCCGCAGTTTGGGAGAGAGGAATCGATGGAACAGGCATCGTCGTTGCCAACTTGGATAGTGGGGTTGATTACAATCATCCAGCTCTTCGCAGCAAATGGAGAGGAATCGATGCATCTGGTAATATCGTTGATCCAGAGCTTAGCTGGTATGATCCACATAGTAACGCTTCCCTGCCTGCGGATGAAGACGGGCATGGTACCCATACGATGGGGACGATGGTGGGTTCGGAGGAAGATGGAAGCAATCAGATCGGTGTGGCTCCAGGTGCCAAATGGATCGGTGTGCGGATATTCAATCCGGAAACCACCGATGCGATTATCCTGGATGGCGGGCAGTGGCTAATAGCTCCAGTGGATGCCGAAGGCAACCTCCATCCTGAGCTCGCCCCGGATGTTGTCAACAATTCCTGGGGTGGTGGCGCAGGACTGGACGAGTGGTTCCGGCCGATGGTACAAGCCTGGCGGGATGCACAGATTTTCCCTGAATTTTCGGCAGGTAATGTGAGATTAACGAATCCAGGTGGCCCGGGTTCAGTTGCGAATCCAGCAAATTATCCGGAAAGCTTCGCCACAGGAGCAACAGATATTAACGGTAACCTGGCCTCATTCTCACTCCTGGGTCCATCTCCGTATGATGAGATCAAGCCGGAAGTCTCGGCACCAGGAGTCAATATCCGATCAGCTGTTCCTGGCGGGGTATACGAGGGAGGCTGGGATGGAACATCCATGGCGGGTCCCCATACGACAGCACTTGCTGCATTGCTGCTCCAGGCCAATCATTCCCTGAGCGTGGATCAGCTGGAACAGATCATTATGGATACAGCAACACCACGCACGGACAGTCAATATCCAACTTCGCCCAACAACGGTTACGGGCATGGCATTATCAACGCCTTGGACGCTGTGGGTTCCGTGCTTGAAGGAATAGGAAGCGTATCCGGACGAGTGGTAACGGCAGGAGATGATCTGGAAGAGCCGATACTCCAGCATACGCCTGTGAATTCAGCTTTTACCGGACTCGATATTCCGCTGACGGCTCATGTGACGGATAATGTGGGAGTGGTCTCCGTAGAGGCATTTGCCAAAACGACGGGAACAAGCCAGTATGTCTATCTGCCGATGAACCGCATAGCGGGGGACAGCAAGGATGGAACGTATTCCACTACCATTCCGGCGTTCCTGATTGAACCTGCAGGCGTGGAATATTATATCCGGGTTAACGATTACGGCAACAACGGATTTGACAGCCAGGTGTACAAAGTGGCTGTATCCAATGGGGTCCAGCCCGGATATGTTCAGGATTTTGAAGAAGATCAGTTGGGCTTCACAACAGGCGGTACAGGAAGCACATGGGTTTGGGGTGCGCCAATAAGTGGACCAGGCAGTGCAGCCTCCGGCGAGAAGGTCATTGCCACCAACCTGGAAGGTACGTATGCAGCAAATAGCAACGCCTATCTGCTCGCTCCACCTATTGATCTAACCGAAAGTCCTGAAGGGGCATTACTCTCGTTCAAACACTGGTTTGATCTCGAGAGCAATATTGATTTCGGTAAGGTATACATCGCGACGGAAGACAGTGACTATGTATTTGAAGAGCTGTTAAGCTTTACGGGCACAGGCGGTGATTGGAAAACCCAGTATGTGGACCTGCGTGAATATGCAGGACAACAGGTGTTCATCCAGTTTAATCTGACCAGTGACAACACTGTACAGAAGGCAGGCTGGTATATCGATGACTTCTCTGTACAATCACCAGATGATATCGCTCCGGGTGCACCTGTAGAGCTGAGTGCTGCAGCTGACGTTTTGGGTAATGTGGCGTTATCCTGGAATGGACCTGACGATGAGGATCTGGAGTCTTATGTCGTGTATCGTTCGACAACTTCGGGTGCTGAATACGAGGCAATCGGAAATACAAGAGCGACAACATTTACGGATACAGCTACAGTAACGGATACAACGTACTATTACACCGTTGCGGCTCTGGATTATAGCGGCAATGAGAGTGAAAAGTCGAATGAGGTATCCATCTCGGTTGAGGTGCCGGAAGACATTTACGTCGACCAATTTGACGGTAGTGACGATAATGGCTGGACCCATTCGGGAACGAAGGATGAGTGGGAACGTGGGGTTCCAGTCAATGGACCAGCGAGTGCCGTTTCTCCGCCAAATGTCTGGGCAACTGATCTGGACAGTACGTATGAGAATGGTTCAAACTATTCACTGGTTTCACCCGTTGTGGATTTGACGGATACCAATGATGCTACCCTGACATTCAACCATTGGTATGAAATTGAGGGCGGATATGATTTTGGCTATGTGGAAGCTTCATCTGATGGTGGAAGCACATGGTCAGAGCTGGGCAAGTTCTCTCATAATTCGAATGGCAAGCAGTGGACACCGGTATTTTATGACCTGAGTTCGCTGACTGGAAACGAAGTTCAATTCCGATTCCGCCTGACCTCCGATAGCAGTGTGGTCAAGACCGGTTGGTATATTGACGATTTCCGCATCTTGAGCATTGCTCCAGAGACGGTTACACAGGATAGTTCGGTAGTGCTGAGCAGTGACAAGCCAAAACCGGAATATGACAACTCCTGGTACAAGGTTACACGAACCGATAAGGCAGCATTCAATCAATCCAAGCAGCAGCAGCCTGAGGCTGAGAAGCCGGAAACAGGCGCTGTTAATCCACAAAGCCTGCCTGCAAGTGCAACGGTTACGGTAATTGAAACCGGACGTTCGGTGAAAACAGATCCATCCACAGGGAAATACAGCTTCACTCATGTGGCGGGTGATTATACATTGAAAGCGGAGGCTTATGGTTATTATCCGCGTACACAAGCAGTAACCATTACCGATGGTAGTGGTGCAAAAGCCAATTTCAATCTGGAAGCTATACCTCATGGTACGATTGAAGGTGTCGTTACCGACGAACGGACAGGCGAACCTCTGGCTGATGCTTCCGTTCTGGTACTGGAAGATGCCCAGGTCGGTGAGGTTCACACCGGGTCGGACGGCAGTTTTGTATTGGATGTGCTGGAAGGAAGTTATACCGTCTCCGTCAGAGCTGCAGACTATTACAGTAAAACCGTTAATGTGACGGTACCAGGGAATGGTACTGCAGATGCGAGTGTGGCATTGAAGCCGTTTATTGGTTTCCCTGGAGAAATCGCATATGATGACGGTACAGCGGAGAATGCAAGAGCCTTTGTAGCCGCAGATAATGCCTGGGCGGTCCGGATGACACCTGAGCAAGCAACCGCTCAAGTAACAGGCGCATCGTTCCGGTTCTGGAACACAGAGTGGCCTGTACCTGGTGGAACCGCATTCCAATATGCTGTCTATGATGCATCCGGAGCAGATGGAGCACCAGGACGCTTGCTGGCAGGACCGTTTGAGGGAACAGCACTGCGCAATGATCAGTGGACCAGCGTTGAATTCCCGGAACCGGTCATCACGAGCGGAGATTTCTATATCGTGTATGTACAATCCGTTGCAGGAACAAGTGCTCCGGGACTGGCTACCGATGAGAACGGAACCAATGCTGGACGAAGCTGGCAGCGTGTAAGCGGCGCATGGAGCACAGCACCGTCAGAAGAAGGTAACTATATGATTCGGGCGGTGGTGAGATATCCGGTAAACGCACCAGTACTTACGGCACCAAGCAATACCTATTCCAATAAATCAACATTCACCGTATCAGGTACTTCTCCAGCGAATGGAGCTCAGATCAAAATTTACAATGGGAAAGATGTAGCAGGGACAACAACGGTAACCAACGGAACGTTCAAGTTTGACGCCAAACTTCGTTCAGGAGTCAATGCCTTTACTGCAGAGGCAATCATTGATGGAAAAGTAACGGATCGTTCACTTCCCGTTGTCATTATCCAGGATCTGACGCCGCCGCAGGTAACTCTTGTTACGCCTGAGGAAGGAAGCCGAACCAACGCTGAAGTGGTGCATGTTACAGGCAGCACAGTGGATCAATTCCTCAACAAGGTTACGGTAAACGGCGAGACAGTCAAGTTGGAGAGAGACCGAAGCTTCAGTCATCGTATTCTCGTCAATGAAGGCGAAAACACGATTACAGTCATTGCGACGGACGTCGCGGGCAATAAAACAACGGTAACCCGTAAAGTCTACGTGGAAACAACGCTGCCTGAGTTGACCAATATTACACCTGCCGAAGATGTGCGAATTGTGTCCGGAGAAACCGTATCCGTCTCCTTCGACAGTGCTCCAGGACTGCAGGCTTCATTCCGAATCCAGCTGCCGCTGAATCTGAATGCGGAAGGCGGATCGGAGATTCCACTGGAGGAGACAGAGCCTGGTCATTATACGGGCACATATACCACGCCTTCCTCATTAGTCCTTGAGGGTGGAGTCATTGTTATTCGCGTACAGGACGCAGCAGGGAACAAAATCGAGACCGAAGCACCAGGCCGGTTATACGTAACTGCCGGGGAAGAGAACACTCCTGAACCGGAACCCGAAGTAACTGCCGAAGAGAATTTGCTCCCTTAAATCGCGAAAGGATCCATGAAACAGAATCCATTCTATGAAAAAAGACCAGGGTCATGCAATTGCATGAGCCCTGGTCTTTTTTTGATTTTCATGATAAGCCATTAAACCTCAATAGGTAAGGCTTCTAACCGCAAAATCATGGAGGAGACAGCTCCTTGGATTGTTGAACACAGAATGTCGACCTCTGAATGAGATGTCGTAATTTTATATATTTGTTGTCGCCTGTTTCTATTAAAATTAAACGAAGCCTGTGATAACTTATATTTAAATGTCAGGATATTATATACTAGGAGGTAAGACATCGTGACCATTCGAATTGGTAAAATAAGCTTGTGGCATGTGCATGCATGGGATTATATCAAGCAAGTCCAGGAACATGAGGATACTGAAATTGCAGCGGTATGGGATGACAATGCTCAGCGCGGGCAGGAAGCTGCCGAACGACTGAATGTACCCTACTTTGCATCTCTTGAAGAGATGCTGGCACAGAAGGACATTGACGCCGTGATCGTGGATGCACCTACCCGTGACCACCAGGACGTCATCACCGCTGCTGCAAGAGCAGGTAAACATATTTTCACGGAAAAAGTCATTGCTTCAACGGTAAAAGAAGTGAATGCCATCCTGGCTGAAGTCCGTGAGCAGGGAGTCAAGATGACCGTATCCTTACCGCGCTTAAATGACGGGTATACGCTAACCATTCAGGATGTGCTCCAGCAAGGTTTATTGGGGAAAGTGACTTATGTCCGGGTTCGCCTGTCTCATAACGGAGCGATTGCAGACTGGTTGCCTCAGCATTTTTACAACTTGGAGGAATGTCAGGGAGGTGCTATGATTGACCTGGGGTGCCATCCGATGTATTTAACCAGACTCTTTTTGGGTCAGGAAGTGACAGGTGTGAGTGCCAATTTCGGCTATGTCACAGGCAAAGAGGTAGAAGATAATGCAGTGGCAACCCTGTTTACGGATTCTGGAGCGATCGGTGTGGTTGAGGCCGGTTTCGTGAACAGTCACTCTCCATTTACCATTGAAGTTCATGGAACGGAAGGGACCTTGTTGTATGGTACACCTGACGACAGGCTGCTGATCCGGACCAATGTGGGTACAGAGGCGGTTAAAGAGTGGACTGAGCTTCCGTTGCTGGAGAAAAGAGAAAGCGCATTCAGCCAATGGGTTTCGCATATTCAGAATGATTCCTTGGCTGCTGAGAATCTGCAGATTGCCTCCGAGCTGACACGCCTGATGGAAGCTGCCAACACCTCTGCCAAGGAAGGACGCAGGATCTCCCTCAGTGATTTGCAAGGTTAGGCTGGTTGGGGAGGTAAGATATTGAACCGATATCCTTTTGAAAAAATGCTTGAACGACAGGATCTCCTCGAGCGTTTGGACATAACCATTGCTTGGGGACATTACGAAATACGGGTTTTACGATTTCACTTGACGTCATTCCCGGCAGGTCGAATCGTTGATTTTCATAACCATGCGGAATTTGAATTTCATTTTATTCCGCGGGGCAAGGGGAAAGTTATTCTGGGCGACCAGATGCATTCCTTGTCCGAAGGCATGCTTTATTTGACCGGGCCTGGCGTCGTTCACTATCAGGAGGCCGATGCCGAAGAGGACATGGATGAACTATGTCTCCATGTGGATATTGTCGAGCAGCCCAGAGAGGATGTAGATCCGTGGGAAGCCGCAGAATCCGAGGAAACGATCGCCAAGCTCAAGGCACTGCCCCTCGTTCCGGTGCATGATTATCACCGGGCCATGAACTGTTTTTTGGAAGCGTATGAAGCATGTGATCGTAAACTGATCGGGTATTATACATCCATTAAACAGCTTGTGATCAGCATTCTGCTGAGAACCGTTCGTGCCCATGATAACGGCGAAATCCGGGTAGAAGCACCGGAGCGGGATATGTCCATGTACAGGTATGAATATGCTGTGCAGTATATGGAGGCCAATTATTCCAATGTCGTCACACTGGAACATGTGGCAGAGAAGCTAC
This sequence comes from Paenibacillus sp. 7516, assembly GCF_002272715.1. Lineage (NCBI taxonomy): Bacteria > Bacillati > Bacillota > Bacilli > Caryophanales > Paenibacillaceae > Paenibacillus > Paenibacillus sp. 7516. Next base: position 448,337 of record NZ_NPBI01000006.1, on the reverse strand, counting down.
ATATCAGCACCAGACAACTGCAGCGGATATTTTATCAGGTGCAGCCAGGCATGCCGTTCAGCCGTGTGCTGGAAGATATTCGCCTTGGCGCGGTGTGCCGCAAGCTGGAGGAGAGCAACGGATCGATTGAACAGATTGCACTTGTCTCCGGTTTTACCAATGCCAACTATTTGCATGCCGTCTTCCGCAAGCGCCTGGGGATGACCCCGTCTGCTTTTCGGAAGATGAAACAAAACAAATCAAAAGTGAGGGTGAATGGATATGAGTAAAGTGTACCGGATCGGAATTGTTGGATGTGGCGGGATTGCGAATGGCAAGCATCTGCCAAGTTTGAGCAAGCTCGAACATGTTGAACTGGTTGCATTCTGTGATATTGTTCCTGAACGGGCTGAGGAAGCCAAAGAGAAATATGGCAATGCCGAAGCCGAAGTATATACGGATTATCAGGAGCTGCTGAAGGATGAATCAATTGACATCGTTCACGTACTCACACCTAATATTTCGCATGCCGAAATCTCCATTGCTGCGCTTGAAGCCGGCAAACACGTCATGTGTGAAAAACCGATGGCGAAGACATCCGCCGAAGCACAGAGCATGCTTGAAGCAGCTGAACGCACAGGCAAAAAGCTGACCATTGGATACAATAACCGCTTCAGAGAAGATAGCTTGTACCTGAAGCAGATGTGCGAAGCAGGCGAGCTGGGATCGATCTATTATGCCAAGGCACATGCGATTCGCAGAAGAGCCGTACCGACGTGGGGTGTTTTCCTCGATGAAGAAAAACAAGGCGGCGGACCACTGATCGATATCGGTACACACGCACTGGACCTGACACTCTGGATGATGGACAATTACAAACCGAAAGTGGTTCTGGGCACGACGTATCATGAGCTCTCCCAAAAGGAAAATGCTGCGAATGCATGGGGACCGTGGGATCCGAAGAAATTCTCGGTTGAGGATTCGGCCTTCGGCATGATCGTGATGGAAAATGGTGCGACCATCATGCTGGAATCCAGCTGGGCGCTGAATTCTCTGGATGTGGATGAAGCAAAATGCAGTCTTAGTGGAACGGAAGCTGGAGCCGACATGAAGAATGGCCTGCGCATTAACGGCGAGAAATTCAGCCGTCTCTATACGAATGAGATCTCGCTAAGTGCAGACGGCGTAGCGTTCTACGACGGGAAGTCGGAAAGCGCGCCGGATATTGAGATGAGAAAATGGATTGAAGCTATCGATAAGGATCAAGAGCCTGTAGTTACACCTAAACAAGCTCTGGTTGTATCACAAATTCTCGAAGCTCTCTATGAATCTGCCCGCACGGGAAAAGCGGTGTACTTGAACGAGCAAAACTAATTCTTTTGAAGCAACACTAATTAAACGATAGGAAGACGCTGCTGATATTCAGCAGCGTCTTTTTCGTTATTAGATTAAGCATTTTCGCCGGATTAAAAAAATATTTGTGATATTTTGAAAAAAAATCATTGCATATCTGTTTACTCGGAATTATATTATGAGTAAGAGTTTAATGGTATAAGGTTTAGACATTATATCGATCGGAGTGTTGATATGTTCAACCAAGCGACTTTCCAGTTTGAGAAAGTTTCTGCAATAAAGGTCAGTGAGTTTATCAGAGAACAGTTAGAGGAAGCTATTATCCTTAAAGAAATCATGAGTGAAGATCAGCTCCCTTCAGAACGTGAACTTGCCGAAATGTTCAATGCAAGCCGAATAACGGTTCGTGAAGCCTTATCTGCTCTTGAGAGTAAGGGATTGATTGAAAAACGTGTTGGTGCCAAGGGAGGAACATTCGTACTCCCCATCACGGCTAATGCACACAAAAGAACCAAGGAAGAAATCATGCGTGACTGGGATCAGATGTTACATGTGTTTGAATATCGGACAATCGTGGAGCCGGAAGGTGCTTTTCTGGCTGCTGAGCGGATCACCGCAGGCGAACTGGAGCTGCTGGAAGGTTACATCAAACAGAGTACCGAGCCAGATTGTACCCGGGAATGGTTCAGGGCACTGGATGTCAAGTTTCATCTGACGATTGCCAAGGCGTCAGGGAATCCTTACCTGGAAACGGCAGTCAGACTGATTCGTACCAAGATCAATCCTGCGCTGGATCTGATGCCATACGATGAAAACATTCGGGTTCTTAACCAAGGAGTACATACCGGGATACTTGAAGCACTGAAATCACGTGATCCGGTGAAATCTCGAGATACGATGAAACGTCACATTGCATTTTCTGCTGATGCCATCTATTCACGGTTGGTCTCATCAGAACCACAGGAAGGGAATGAGCAATAATGGAACAAAAATCACTATTTGAACTCGCACAGCAGCTGCAGCCGAAGCTAACGAACTGGCGGAGAGACTTCCATCGCCATCCGGAAATCGGATACGAAGAGGTGCGGACTTCTGGAATCGTGGCCGAGCATCTGGAGAGCCTGGGGCTTGAAGTGACCCGTCATGTTGGCAGGACCGGGGTTGTCGGTTTGCTTCGTGGGGAAACGGATGGTCCAACCATGGCACTCCGGGCAGATATGGATGCACTTCCGATCCAGGATCAGAAATCGGCGGAGTACAGTTCCCAGGTTGAAGGCAAGGCTCACTTGTGCGGTCATGATGCCCACACCACCATTTTGTTGGGAGCGGCTGAATTACTTACCGGTCTCGGCAGACCGAAGTCGGGCAACATCAAGTTTGTGTTCCAGCCAGCAGAAGAGGGGTTAGCCGGTGCACGGGCCATGATTCAGGACGGTGTACTGGAGAATCCGAAGGTCGATGCGATCGCAGGTCTGCATGTGACACCTGGCCAGGATACGGGTACCGTTGGTGTGAGTAAAGGGGTGGCTTTTGCTTCAGCAGACCGTCTGGTGATTCGTGTATTCGGCAAAGGTGGACATGCTGCACGGCCGCATGAAGGCATCGATGCGATTGCCGTATCGGCTCAGGTTATCACAGCGCTGCAGAATATCGCCAGTCGTTTGGTGGATCCGCTGGAGCCTGTTGTAGTTACCATTGGCAAAATCACTGGCGGGTATATGGGCACAGCCATTGCGCCAGAGGTGGAGATGATCGGTACGGTTCGCACACTGTCACCGACCCTTCGTGAACGCATGCCTGCATTGATTGAACAAGTCGTTAGCGGGGTGTGCGCTTCCTTCGGCGCAGGGCATGAAGTGGTTTACGGCGATGGATATCCGGTCGTGGTGAACGATCATGCGATGGTGGACTTGCTTACCGAAACTGTTGATGGATTGGATTGGGCAAAAGGATGGAGCAGCATTCCGCCTTCTACCGGCGGTGAGGATTTTGCCTTCTATTGCGAACAGATTCCTGGCGTTTTCTTCCGTCTTGGTTCAGGCAATGAGGAAGAGCGGACAAGATACCCGCTTCATCATCCGATGTTTGATCTGGATGAAACGGCAATGCCTTATGGTGTAGGCATGCTGTCATCCATAGCACTTGAGTTTTTGGCAAGAAACACGACTTCTGAGGGGGAACGTTCCAAATGAAAAAAAGACAATGGACTGGCATGTGGATTACATTACTGGCTGTAGCATTGGTGCTCAGCGCATGCGGTGGAACAAGCACAGACAGCAACTCGGCATCAAGTGGAACCGAAGGCAGCGGAGCTTCCAGCACAACACTGACAATTGCAGCAGCTACGGATATTGAGAGCTTCGATCCGCATAACAACAACAATACATCCAGTGAGGCGGTTCTGGTTAACGTATTCGATTATCTGATCAAAAACGACAGTGAACAAAATAAAGTGCCTGGGCTTGCTGAATCCTGGGAACAAGTGGATGACACTACCTGGCGTTTCAAGCTGCGTGAAGGGGTTACGTTCCACAATGGCGATCCATTCACTTCAGCAGACGTCAAATATACACTCGAGCGTGTAGCCAAAGATGTAACGCTTAAACAAAACAGCTATTTCAAAAATATCGTTGAAGTTAAAGCCGTTGATGAGCATACCGTGGATATCATTACAGATGGACCGGATCCGCTCCTGCTTAACCGCCTCTCCAAAATGGGAGCAGGCATCCTGCCTGCCAAATATATCGAGGATAATGGCATGGATGCTTTCCTGAAACAGCCTGTAGGAACCGGACCTTATAAATTCAGCAAATGGACCAAAGATGATCGTGTGGTACTCGTGAAGAATGAAAACTACTATGGCGATGAACCGCAATGGAATGAAGTCGTATTCCGCGTAATCCCTGAGGCTTCCACACGGGTGTCCGAACTGCTCGCGGGTGGAGTTGACGTAGCTGCATCGATTCCATCTACAGACATCGCCCGCATTGAAGGTGAAGCAGACAAGAAAATTGTCAAAGCGCCAATCCAGCGTGTGCTGCAGCTGATCTTCCGCCAGACAGAAGGCAGCATTACAGCTGATCCGAAAGTCCGTGAAGCCATTGATCTGGCCATCGACAAACAAGGTATTGTCGACAGCATTGCAGGCGGAGCAGGTATCGTCACCCGTACATCCGTAACGCCAGGTAACTTTGGTGCAGATCCGTCATTATACAAAACATCTCTATACGATCTGGAGAAAGCCAAACAGCTTCTGAACGAAGCGGGTTACGCCGAAGGCGAAACCGAGATGACCATTTCCGTTTCATCGCAATATAAGGAACAGGTTGAAGTTGTGGCTGCCATGCTGGAGCAAGCAGGCTTCAAAATCAATATGGACGTGCTGGAGCCAAGTGCTTTCAGTGAACGTTACAGCTCCAAATCATTCAAGGAAATCTTCATGATTGGTATCGGCAACTCCTTGTTCGACGCTTCAAATAACTACAACCGCTACATGTTGGAAGAAGCAAAAGGAGAATCGGATTACAATAATCCGGAAGTGGAGAAATTGCTTCAATCTGCACTCGTGAACATGGACCCTGAGGCTCGGGAAAAAGAGTACCAGAAAGTACAGCAAATCTTCGCAGAAGAACGTCCAGCCGTGTATCTGTACCAGATGGAAGGGGTCTACGGAACGAATGCACGCGTGAACTTCACGCCACGCAGTGATGAAATGTTCTATGCCGACGAGATTACAACTGCAGCACAGTAAGACCCGGCAGAACAACTGGTCATTGCAACGATAGGCCGTGAACGGCAGGGACTGGGTTGACCAAGTTCCTGCCGTTCTTTGGTATCGCATGGAGGTGAATGAGGATGGGGAAGTACGTATTCAAATCTTTACTGCAAGTCATACCGGTATTATTTATTGTATCGCTGATTGTATTCATTTTAGTCAGGGTCACGGGTGATCCTGTTGCCCTGATGCTGCCCGAGACTGCCACAGCGGAAGATCGCGCGGTGCTAACAGAAGCGCTTGGGCTGGACCAACCGCTCTACACGCAATACATGAAATTCCTGGGCAGTGCATTGCAGGGCGATTTCGGTCAATCTTTTCGCTATGGACAACCTGCCCTGCAGCTTGTTCTGGAGAGATTGCCTGCCAGCTTCGAACTGGCTGTTGCAGCCATGTTTTTTGCCGTTATGATGGCTGTGCCGCTGGGTGTCATTTCGGCGGTTAAACGTAATACGTTTACCGATCTGATCATTTCGGGGATATCCGTCATCGGTAAGGCGATGCCGAACTTCTGGATGGGCATCATGCTGATCCTGTTGTTCTCCGTTATATTGGGCGTTCTGCCCGTCTCGGGCCGTGGTGGTCTGTCGCATTTGATCCTGCCCGCATTTACCCTTGGCGTAGGTCTGGCCGCACAGATGACCCGTCTAATTCGTTCCAGCATGCTGGAAATTCTAAGTCAGGATTATATTCGTACAGCACGCAGCAAGGGGCTTGGTCGGATGGTCGTGATTGGGAAACATGCGTTCCGTAACGGCTTGATCCCGGTTGTAACGATTATGAGCTTGCAGTTTACGAGTCTGATCGGCGGAACACTGATTACGGAAACGGTGTTCTCCTGGCCGGGGCTGGGACAGCTTCTGGTCGTCGCCGTTAATACACATGACATGGCGATTGTACAGGCAGCCGTATTTGTCATTGCCTTAATCGTAGTTATAACCAATATTTTGACGGACGTAGCTTACCGGCTGCTTGATCCGCGCATTAATTTCGACTAGAAGGAGGTGCAACCTATGAGAGGGAGCAATGAAATGCCAATTCCGGGTGCGGAACAGAAAAAGGAGAGTTCCCGTACGCAAGGGGGATTTCGCTATATATGGAAACAACTGATCATCAGCAAGACCGGGATGCTTGGCTCTGTGCTCGTTTTGTTGGTCGTTTTGATCGCCATATGTGCACCTCTGCTGACGAGTCACGATCCTGCAGCTGTCGATCCGCTTAATCGCCTTAAACCTCCTGCCTGGTTGGACGGAGGAGCGTCGGAACATTGGCTTGGTACGGATAACCTGGGCCGAGACATGTGGAGCCGAATCGTCTATGGTGCACGCGTTTCATTAATCGTCGGTATGGGAGCAGTCATTGTCTCAGGAGTGATCGGAGCCATCCTGGGACTGCTATCCGGATTTTATGGGAAATGGCTGGATGCGGTCATCATGCGAGTGGGAGATGCCTTCATGGCCATTCCTACCATTCTGTTCATGCTCGTTGTGATGGCCATCGTTGGCCCGGGAATAACGACCTTGATCTTTGTCATCGGCGTAACCAACTGGGTTCCGTTTACCCGTATCGTTCGAAGTGAGGTTCTCAGCATCAAGGAGCGTGACTTTGTTCATGCTGCCAGGTCCATAGGAGCCAAGAATGGACGGTTGATTGTAAAACACATTCTGCCAAACATCCTGTCTTCCTTTATCGTCATCTGCGGTATGAACGTCGGAACGACCATTATTATGGAAGCTTCGCTCAGTTTCCTCGGTCTGGGCATTAAGCCGCCGGACGTTTCATGGGGAGGCATGCTCAGTGATGGAAGACAATATGTAGCCACAAGCTGGTGGGTCGCCACATTCCCTGGACTAGCCATCACATTCACAGTGCTTGGCGTTATTTTCCTCGGCGATTGGCTGCGCGATGTACTTGATCCACGTACGGAAACGAGTAAAAAATAACAGGACTGGAGAAAGGGGACCTTCATATGAACAAACGAGCAATCATGCCGGAGGATTTATATCACTATCGTTCCATTAGCCATCCCGTAATCCATCCGAATGGACAGGTGGCCTACGTAGAGCAGATCATAGATCGGCAAAAGAACGAGTACAACACCCGGATTCGAGGAATATCGCTGGATGGCAGCAATGATGTCGAGCTCACGAATGGCACCAAGGACACAGCGCCGAGCTGGACACCGGACGGAATACGGCTTGCTTTTTTGCGTTTGGAAGAGGGCGGCAAAGGATTATGGATACTTGCGGCTGGTGAGGACGAACCTGTTAATCTTATTCCGCCCGAGCGAAAAATATTGGATTACGCATGGTCACCTGACGGCCAGTATGTTGCCTTCACGAGCAAAGTGCAGATAAAAGATGCAGGTGACCAAGATAAGCCGAAGAATGAAACGGCATCTGTGCTGCGTGGCAAAGTGTATGAACGTACAACGCCGAAAGCGGAGGGATCCGGCTGGTGGGACGGTCTCTACAGCCATCTGTTCGTTTATGAGGTCCGAAGTGGGGTGATCACTTCGGTGACCACCGGATCGTGGAACGTCAGTGGACCCACATGGTCCCCGGATAGCCGGAGCATTGCTTTTATCTCGAAGCAGGTGGAGGATAAGGAGGCCGATGCGGATCTGCTGTACTTCACTGACGTATACACGATTCGGTTGGGAGAAAGTGAGCCTTCCAAAGTGACGGACTCGAGTCTGCAGTTGAGCCAGTTCTCCTATTCTCCCGATGGTCAGGTACTGAATCTGATCGCCAGCGACCGGGAATTCGGCAGCGGCAGTCATAACCGATTATACACAGTCCCCGTGCAAGGCGGAACGCCAAAGCCGATCACAGCGAAATTGGATATGCAGTTAGGCAACGCAGCGCTCGGAGATATGAAATCTGCCGGTCCGTCTCCATCTCCGATCTGGGATGTGAACCATCCTGAACGAGGCATGCTTGTACTCGGTACGCACGATGGAAGCGTGGATGTGTACCGCATCCACGAAAATGGAGAATGTCAGCCCGTGACGGGAAAAGGTGAAAAGGATGTGTACCAATACACATTGTCACCAGATGGAGCTACACTCGTCATTGCTGCACTTACTGCTGATCACCCAGCGGAGCTGTATCGCGTGGATGTTGAGACTGGCGAAATGATCCGGCTCACCCGGAGAAACGACGAATGGATCAACGGGCTCCAAGTGAATGTACCTGAACGGATTGAATTTACATCCACAGACGGCTGGCGCATCCAGGGATGGCTGCTGCAGCCTGCGGGGCAGGATTCGATTGCCAAAACTCCACTGATTCTGCAAATCCATGGAGGTCCGCATGCAATGTATACGGGCACTTTCAGTTATGAGATGCAGACACTTGCAGCACAAGGGTATGCCGTTTTATGGGTGAATCCGCGAGGGAGTATGGGATACGGACAGGAATTTGCCAGAGCTTGCCGTGGTGATTTCGCGGGTGGAGACTTCCGTGATTTAATGGAGGCGGTTGACCATGCCCTTGACACATATGAACAATTTGATGAATCACGCCTGGGTGTTGCAGGCGGCAGTTACGGAGGGGTTATGACGAACTGGATCGTTGCCCACTGCAATCGGTTCAAGGCAGCTGTTACCCAGCGCTGCATCTCCAATTGGCTGTCCATGTACGGTACCAGTGATATAGGTATCTCTTATGTTGAGGGAGTCATTGGGGGCAATCCGGCAGAGAATGCCGAGCTGTTATGGTCCCGTTCACCGCTGGCTCACGCACATAAGATCAACACACCGCTTCTTATCCTGCATGGAGAGCAGGACTATCGGACACCGATTGCCCAGGCGGAGGAGCTCTATACCACGCTCAGACGTTACGGCAAAACAACCAAACTGATTCGCTATCCTGGTTCCAATCATTCGCTGCTGAAAAGCGGCAAGCCTTCACTACGAGTGGACAGTTTCGAACAGATCAATGCCTGGTTCAATCAGTATCTTCGAGAAGAGGCGGTCTGAGCATGAGTCAGGTGCGGCTTTCGATTCCTGTAGGGATGCTGGTGGAGAATGTTTTGACGAGTAGTGAACCGATTGAGATTATTATCGATCGTTTGCAGCGAAGAGATCTCGCACCTTTGCTGTCCAAGATCAAGGAACCGACCATGGATTTGGAAGAACGGTTGCAGACGGCAGAAGAAGCTGGTGAGGATTGGGCGGAGGCCATTCGCAGCGGATACGAGTTTAAGTTTTTGCATATCAACGGACTGAAAAGGGTGCTGGACTTTCGGTTTGATCGTAAGATTGATCTGGACTATAGCCAAGAGGAGTTAACGCTGAGACATATCCGATTAAGCGCTCAAGAGATAGAATTGCTGCGCATGCTTATTAACCGGCAGTGGGACGTTGTTGAAGAAGAAAATAATGAGGCAGGTGCAGCGCTCTCAACCGATACTCTCACTCTCGTGGGGATAAAGCTAAAATATCAATAATTCTACCTAGATAAATCGCAATCATATATATGGAAAGGTCCTGGGGAATTTAACAGGGCTTTTTTTGTTTTGTTAAGCGAAAGGCAGATGCGCACGATTAATCGCTGCATGAAAAAAGGAACAGGATCATTCGATGAGGCACTTATATTAGCCGTGACAGTTGATAGACAGGAACATAGTATAGTCTAATCGGAAGAATTGTACCTTTTTTCTGCAGAGAAGGGAGTGAAATGTTTTGCCGAATAGTACAGGTCTTGTCTATAATCCCGTAACTGGAGCTACACAATCTACCCAGGTCATTGTAACCTGCATCAACGATTCACTTAATGCTCCCGTCAATATTGAACTTGAAGTATTCAGGTGGGACACGACTCAAACTACTCGCTTTACTGTCGGTCACGATCTGTTTCAATTGGCTCCCCAAGCAACAAGAACGTTTATCTATCCACTAGTTAATGCCGCTTTTTTTGAGGTGCAAAGTGATTATTTCAGTGCTACCAGCACCATAATTGACGTCTACGCCGTTAACTCTACAGGTCAAATTGTCCAACGAATCCTTCAGTCGGAAATGACGTTAATAGACCGATTTACAAATATCCCCTAAAGGAATAGAGGTGAGCATATTGCCAGTAGTGAATATTACCGGTGCCTTGGGAGGCAACCAGTTTGAACCTTCCATTGCTGTAAATACGCTAAATCCGAATATTATGTGTGTTGTTGCTGTGGATACCAGTACAGGGCCCACGCTAACAGGATTCTATCGTTCAATCGATGGTGGAAACACATGGTCGACTACAGTGCTTCCACAGCCAGCCGGATATTCGGGGGCAGAGGCACCTACCATTGACTATACTTTTCCAAGTACCTTTATAGTGACCGTTCATGTGTTCAATGGAATCAACGATGGGACAATCGTCAGTTATACTTCGTTTGATGATGGCGCAACATGGCAGCCTCCCGTTATCGCGCAAGCAGGGTATGGAACAATTGTTCATAATGATGAGCCATTCATTGCCGTTGATCGGTCTCCGGGAAGTCCTTACCGCGGGCATGCCTACGTGGGGTATACACCCCTTGCTACAACATCTTCTGCCATTTTTACGCAGAGATCGGTGAATCAGGGTTTGACCTGGGAACCACCGGACAGACAGTCCAACCCGCGTGGGATACATGACCGTGCAGCGTTAGCCGTTGGTTTTTCTGGTGAGGTCTATGCCGGGTATATTATAACAGGACCTGCCAGTCCTTCTGCATTACTGAGGATATCTTATGATGGTGGAATCAATTATCAGCCTCCTATTGAGCGTCAGGCTACGTTTATCTCCTCGGTCGTGCCCGCTCCTTCGCCATTGCCTGTGCCCAATTATGCTTTTCGAGTTCAAACCAACCTGTGTCTGGGGGCGGATATATCCATTGGACCAAACAGTGGAACCGTATACGGGGTATGGAACGATGCCCGAAATGGTTACACGGATGTGTTCCTGAGCGAATCTCCCGATGGACTGCTCTGGTCAGCTCCTGTAAGTATAACGGGTGCCCCTCCAGGTACACAGAACTTCTTTCCATTTATTACCGTGTCCCCGTTTGCCGGAACGATTCGGGTCATTTATATGACCAACCGGATCGACGGATTCCTTCTGGATGTATTCGTTGCTGAATCTTTTGACGGTGGGGTTACGTTCAGTAATCGTAGACTCACGACGACTTCTTTTAATCCAAATGGAAATAATCCGGTTCCAACACCGCTCATTGGGGATTATATTACGGCTGCTACCGCCGCTCCTGATAATCTGGCTGCCGTGTGGATGGCGACCACGCCACCAACAGGAAAACTGGACGTGTATTTTGGTACGTAACCATGATTGGGGAGCCTTGGCAGGTCAGCCAGGGCTCAATCTATAATTCTTTTCTATTAGCCTACACCTGATCTATTCTTCTACATATGATGAAAGATCATTCATAGAAGAGAGGTTAAACCTTGAACAATACAGAGGGTGGACATGGGGTTTCCATTATTGTATGTACGAACCGGTCACAGTTTTTTGATAACATTCTGACGAATTTTAAGAGACAGCGGTATCGGAGCAAAGAGTTGATTATCATTCTGAATCATGACGGCATGAATCTGGAATCATATCGAAACCGTGTTCGAGGCCACGCCAATATTCATGTATATCAGGTTCCTGAGAGAATCTCGTTGGGACAATGTTTGAATGCAGGGATTGAACGTGCCCGGTATTCGTTAATTGCTAAGTTTGATGATGACGATTATTATTCCGCCTATTATCTGAAAGAACAAGTAGGGGCATTAAAACGGACCCGAAGTGATATCGTGGGCAAACATTCCTGTCTGGTATATCTCGGCGCTTCGAAAAAACTACTGATCAGATCCCCTAAGGAAGCCAGTAAATTCGTAGAGTTTGTGCAGGGGGGCACGATCCTGTTCAAAAAGGAAGTACTCAAGAAGGTTCGATTCACCGACCGTTCCGTGGGGGAAGATGTTACCTTTCTGAGGCAATGCAGGAAGAAAGGGTTCAAAACATATGCGACCTCACCCTATAACTATGTCTACCACCGGAGGCAGAACAAGAAAAGCCATACGTGGAAAGCGGATGATACATTTTATCTGCAGGGCAGTAAACTACTCACCGTTACAGATCAGTTTCGCCCATTCGTTAGACAAGGAAATTTAAAAGGCGACATCCATGAAGTAAAAAGGCGCTCCTGTGAGCGCCACATATAACTATTGATTAGTAGAAAACAAGTCTCGCTTGTAAAATGGAATCAAGTTGTTGATCACCCGTTCGAGGTTGGCGAGATAGATTTCCTTATGGAACAGAGGATTGTTCAATCGAGACGAATCTATTTAATTTTTCTATTATAAAACCTGGTGTACACACCAGCTCAAGGCTCGCTTATTTTAACATGTGCAGGAATATCGCATCTAATCTTGAAGTAATCTGTATGAAGTCTCATTTAAGGAGGATGAAATGACGACAACGTTAACTACCTTAATCATTGGTATAGTAATTGTTGTGCTCGGGCTGACCACAGGATTGATTCTCGTCTTAAATGTCACCAAAAGGCTGCGAACGGGTCAAGAGAAGATGCAGAACAAAAAAGAGATTTTGAAATTCGGAATGCCCGCAGAAGCAATCATCCAGGATATCGCTGAGACTTCATCCAGCATGGATGGACGGCCTGGCGTGCGTCTTGATCTGTTAGTTACCCAGGAAGATGGTCAGACCTTTCAAACCATTGTGAAGACGTATATCCCAATCATACATGTCCCAAAATTTCAGAGAGGAAGCGTAATAGATGTGAAATACATAGAGGATGGGGCTGTGAAAAAAGTAGAGGTTGTGGATGCTTACATCCCGTAACAATTCATCTCAAACAAATTATCGTATTAAAACCGCAGCAATGCGGTTTTTTCTTATGTCTATGTACTATCATCATTCCTCATGCCGAATCCAAAGAATTCTATAAAATGATTTTCTTGAAAATCAACAAATTGATAAATATTATTTATCGAATAGCAACTAAATTCCTTTCATGAAAGTTTCATAACTTCGTTTACATCAAAGAAAAAAAGTCATATAATTGTCATCGGAAGGTTAACAACTAACTTAAAGTTATCTAGTGTTAAAAAGAAACTAAAGAGACATCATGAAAGAAGGCTATTAGTAATGAACACATTTTTTGTTGATGCGAGCGGGAATCTGAAAACACAATTAAGAGGTAAAGAGGTTCTATCCAATCCAATTCTGAACAAGGGTATTGCCTTTACCGAAGAAGAGCGAAGAGAACTTAACCTGAACGGCATTTTGCCGCCGATGGTTTTAAATATTGAAGAACAGGTGAGCCGGGTATACCAGCAACTGCAAAATGAGTCTGATAACTTGCGTAAAAGCATCATGCTAAATGACTTGTTTAACCGAAACATTGTTTTATTTTATCGATTATTGAAAGAACATCTTAGTGAAATGCTGCCGATTGTATATACACCTACCGTTGGGCAAGCGATTCAGGAATATAGCCATCAATACCATAGACCTGGTGGAGTGTACCTCTCCATTAACGATATGGACGGCCTGGAGGAGGCATTCCGAAACAGCGGTCTGCAAGCTGGAGATGTGGATCTCATTGTGGTAACCGACTCGGAAAGCATCCTCGGTATTGGAGACTGGGGTGTGGGCGGCATTAACATTGCCATCGGTAAACTGGCGGTGTACACCGCAGCCGTAGGGGTTGATCCAAGCCGAGTACTTCCTGTGGTACTTGATGTTGGAACAAATAATCCTACTTTGCTGAATGATCCATTATATGTGGGAAATCGTCATGAACGTATCCGCGGCGAGAAGTATGATCAGTTTATTGACGCTTTTGTGAAAGAAACGACCAAATGGTTCCCGGATGTTCTGCTTCACTGGGAAGACATGGGCAGCGTAAATGCCAGAAGCATCATCCATAAATATGGAGAAGAGCTGCTCACCTTCAATGATGACATTCAAGGGACGGGTGCAGTCACACTGGCTGCTGTAATGTCAGGTGTTCAGGTTACGGGTGTACCACTTCGCGAGCATCGTGTACTGGTATTTGGCCCAGGGGCTGCCGGTATTGGTAATGCGGATCAGATCAGAGATGCCATGATGGAAGAAGGACTTACGCAGGAGGAAGCGGAAAACCGGTTCTGGGCGTTCGACTATCGCGGTATTTTGACGGACGAGATCGAAGGATTGTTCGAGTACCAAAAGCCATATGTACGCAAATCGGAGGAGATCAAAGACTGGAATCGGGATGAACAGGGGCAGGTTCATCTGCTTGAAGCTGTTACTCGTATTAAACCGACCATTCTGATCGGTACATCAGGTGTTACAGGTGCCTTCAACGAACAGGTTGTTAAGGAAATGGCCAAGCATGTGGAACGTCCAATCATTATGCCGATGTCCAATCCAACTTCCCTCGCCGAAGCAGCTCCAAAAAGCCTGATTGAATGGACGGATGGCAAAGCATTGATCGCAACAGGAAGCCCATTTGAACCTGTAATGTATAATGACATTCAGTTCGAAATTGGTCAATCCAACAATGCGTTTGTTTTCCCTGGTCTGGGACTGGGAGCTATTGTAGCTAAAGCTTCGAAATTTACGAAAAATATGTTTACAGCAGCGGCGATCGCGGTAGCAGGTGCAGTAGATTCTTCTGAACCAGGAGCTCCACTGCTGCCAAGGGTGAAAGAATTGCAGGATGTTTCTTACAAAGTGGCCGTTGCTGTAGCGAAAGCAGCAATCGAAGACGGTGTCGCCCGCCGTCAACTTGAAAACGTGGAAGAGGCGATTAAGGAAGCCATGTGGCACCCTGTATATAGACCGATCCTTGCAGCAGTTTAATCACTGTGAACACGCAATGGTTTGAATATGACAATACGTCACACCGAGAGAATATCTGTCCATCGTACAGGTATTCCTTGGCTGTGTCCAAAATTGAAAATAACATATCACATGATCAAAATTTTTGTCATTTGTTGAAGTGTTGCAAATGCTCAGATCATAAATGGAGGTTTGACCAACATGTCAGTAAGTGACATTTTCATTATATTAATTCCTATATTTTTCGTAATTTTACTCGGTTTTTTTGGAGGCTATTTCAAAGTATTTAATTCCGCATCCTCCAAAGGCCTGAATACACTGGTGACCAAGTTTGCGCTGCCGGCGCATTTGTTTATTGGTATCACTACGACGAAAAAAGAGACCTTGATTGACAAGTGGCCATTCTTCATGACCATATTCCTGGGGATTATCGGCTTCTATGTTGTACTGCTGCTGGTGATGCGTTTCATTTTCAAAGTCAATCTTAGCCAGTCATCGATCTTTTCATTGAATGCTACTCAACCTTCGTTTGCATTTATGGGGATTCCGGTTCTGGGTAACCTGTTCGGTGCCGCTGAAGTCACCATTCCAATTGCAATCACGGGCATCGTAGTGAATGCGCTGCTTGATCCAATCGCGACCATTGTCAGTTCTGTGGGGAAGAAAACGGAAGAGGGCAAGCAGAGTGGTCATGGCGAAAGCTTGTTTAAACTTACGATCCATTCCATCATCCATGGCCTGAAAGAACCGCTTGCCTGCATTCCACTTCTGGGTGTGATCCTGACACTTGTTGGCTTCCAGTCACCTCAGCTGCTGCAAAGCTCTTTTGATCAGATCGGTAGCATAACATCCGGAGCAGCCCTGTTTGCAATCGGGGTAACGGTGGGCATTAACCGGATCAAATTCAGCCTGAATGCCATCAGCATTTCGCTGTTGAAGGTGATTGCCCTGCCGTTGTTTACGTACATGTTTGCACTGTTGATGGGACTATCATCAACCGACACGACTATGGTCATCCTGCTTGTATCCTTCCCAGGTTCAGCCGTAGCTGCGATGATTGCATCCAGGTTCGATACACTTGAGGTGGAGACGGCATCTTCCTTTGTCATGAGCTCCGTGCTGTCATTGATCTCACTGCCAATCCTTATTTCCTTATTGGTTTGATTCAGAAGAAGCCGCGATATTCGCGGTTTTTTTCCGTTTCTGAACTTAAAAAAGTTGCGTATACGATGAAAATTATGAATAATATTTAGATGTGCAGAAGGGGGAGGTTTTTTGAAAAAGAAGAAGAATAGAATTCCGTTTACACTTCTCGTATTATTTGTTCCTGCGATGATCCTGACGGTACAGATCTGGAATGATTATCGAGGTGGGGTTATGAGCATCCAAGATCAATATTCCAATTTGACAGGCATGTATTATCTTGATGGCGGGAACAAAATTGTAGCTTTAACGGATGAAAGGGACGGAGAATATTCGAGGCTCCACATGTATGAGGCTAACACAGGAAACCTGATCAAAGAACAAATGATCCGTGCCAATTCTCAAGGTCCATTAGCAGCAACTACATATCAGAATAACGGTGTGATCATCCCAACATTAGATAGCAGTCAGAGCTTACAGCTGACTCACGTACGGGATACGGGAGAAGTGACAGAATTAGCCCGAAGTACATTGCAGCTCGATACTCCTTGGGCAGGTGTACACGCATGGCGTGGCAGGCTCATTGTGAATGGTGAAACATCAGGTTCAACGACATACCTTGCAGAGGTCAGGGACGCAGAAGTAAAACTAGAGATTCTGAATAGTCCAGATGTACTTCCGTCGGATCCGGATAGTATCTCTGACGTAGACGGGAGCTTCAAAAACGAACTGCCTGTTCCTTTATTTGAAGTCATACTTGAACATGGCCAAAGGGCCTATGTAAGTGGAATTCTTCAACAGGATGGCCTTCCGGCCGTGGAGATCCAGACTGAGGATGTAGGTATTTTCCTTGCACAGGAACAGGCCTCCAATACGTTTGCCGAATCATTTGGCGTTGATTACACCCGGTTGGTTCGCGCCCAGGATTCCAATCCCAAACAAGTCCGTTTCTATAATGCCAAAACGAATGAGTGGGGATCTGTCGTCAATACTCCCAAACCGGTATACCAAGCGAGTGTATTTTTATTGAATGACCAGGAGGTTTTCATTGTTGGATCTTCCATGGAGGATGAGAAACAAGGTGAAGTTCGCGGTTATATCTACAATGAAAAGAAAAAGACTTTCATGGATGTAGGAGCAATGGTTGGGCAATTAACAAATGAGGATCTGGAGAACACGGACGTTCAATTTTACAAAGCTCTCGAAGACGATACGCTCTATTACTCCGGCGGCGAACAGGCTGCAGGGGCCATGAACGTGCAGACAGGACTAGTCCATATGCAGACGAAGGATCAGATGCTCGATTGGATCAAAACAGCGAATGAAGGGCAGTTATCCTTCCGTGGATTCCTAGGTCATATCGGTGAAGGGGGAGTGCTTGTCCTCAATTGGGCGGTCTGGCTCGCTATTCCGCTGTTAGTAATCATCGTGCCACAGTTCGTCCTGCCACTAATATTTAAAAGGCGAACACAGCTGATTAACGAGGGTGAACTGTTGAATGGTACTATCATGGAGATGGCAGAGACAGGCACCTACGTCAACAATCAGCCGCTGGTTCGCTTCAAAATTCGTTTCGAGGTGGATGGTGAACGGAAGGAGGTTGAACTCAAAAAGGTTATCTCTCTCCTGAATGCTAATCGTATCGGCGATCAGGTAGTTATCAGCTATAATCGGGAAAAGGACAAGGCCGTGTTGATATCCGAGGAGGATTTACAGGGCCAGATGCCATCAACCATACATCATGCTGTTCTTGAACGTATTGATCATTATGGATTCCTCAATCGCGGCAAGGTCCTCCTGCTCCATTTTATAGCGGATGAACAAGAATACGAGGTGCCGGTTGTGCAGCCTCCTGGCTTCAGCTACCGTGTAGGAACCGAGGCAACGTTGATTCTGGCTGGAGGCCAGGTTCGCCTTCAAAGTTATGGTGTGGGTACTTCGGAACTTGCCGATCAATTGGCGCTGGAGGCAGAAGTTGTCCAAATGGAGAAAAAGGAGACGGAGTTCCTGGATCGGGAGCTATTGGTCATGGATTTGATGATAACAAGTGGTGAGGACAGTATCCGCAAAACAAACAGCCTGTTCGTACCATTGGGTACTGTTGTTCAGAACGGAACACGGATTCCAATGCATATGAAACGTGAAGATTATGAGCGTGAACTTCGGTTAGCCAAAGGCAAACAGGGTGCGGCCACGATTCGCACCGTCATGTATGAAGGGATAACAGTCGGCGAGCGCCCCTTGGCGCGGATTACTGTGGATCGAGGTGGTCAGATCTATGAAATTCATCAGTCGATCGATCCTGTATTCGGTGTAGAGATCGGCGACGAGCTCTGGATCAGTTATGATGAACAGACACGTGAAGCTCTTATATTAAATTATTCATCAAATGGATAGCATCCCTCAGCTAAGGGATATATTTAGAATTTCATAAAACACATTGAAAAAGCCGCAGATCTGCGGCTTTTGTTGTCTATGCAAGGACGTTTAATTATAAGGTTTAATCTACTGCGTTACTGCTCACCATGTATTGATCCATATTCGCTTTTAATTGCTCAGATGCCGGCATCAGCGGCAGGCGCAGTTGATCTGAAGTAATGATTCCTTGATTGACAAGCAGCCATTTGATCATGGCAGGAGCGGGCTCTGCAAAGAGATGGTCAATAAAAGGAGCGACACGAGTAAACAGCTCACGCGAGCCCTCTTTGTCCCCATTTTTATAGCGATCGTACACCTCAATGAATTGCTCCGTGTTAATATTGGCAGATGCCAGCATGCCGCCAGCAGCACCTTCACTTAACATATCGTAAAAGAATGCATCATCCCCGCACAGGATTGGTTTGGATCCGCTTCGTACCAGCTCCGACATTAATTCCACGCCGTTGGTGCTGTCCTTAAGGCCAATAACCCCGTCTAAGTTCATAATTCTTTTCATTGTATCCACCGAGACACGGACACCCGTGCGTGCAGGGATTTCATATACAATAATGGGTACTCCCACTTCGGCAGTCACACGAAAATGCTCATAAATGCCTTCCTCTGTTGGTCTGTTGTAGTAGGGAGTGACTACAAGAACGGCGTCCGCACCGAGTTCACCAGCCATTTGTGTACGCTTGACCGTTGATGCTGTATCGTTGGTTCCGGTCCCAACGACGATGGGTATAGTTTTATTTATGCTTTGCAAGGTTTCCTTCGTGACTTGAACGAGCTGTTCCACTTCATCCCATGAAACCGTAGGTGACTCTCCAGTAGTGCCGTTAATAACTAAACCGTGAATTCCACTATTCGCCATATGTGTGATGTAGTTCCGAAAGGAAGGGATATCGAGCTGATTATCCTTCGTAAAAGGGGTGATTACCGGTACATAAATACCTTGAATCTGTTGTTCGGTTAGCATAAAATGGCCTCCATTTATGTTGAAATGACATTAAATTCACTTTACCATGGGAATTGGCATCATAGTTAACTATAATAGATGATGGGTGTTATCGATTATTTTGATAAGGAAGGGTTCAGGAACATGGATTTGAATTATTTTCAAACCTTTCGTGAAGTGGCCGTGCGGCAAAGTTTCACCAAGGCGGCAGAAGAGCTTGGCTACGCACAGTCGAGTGTAACGACACAGATTCAAAAGCTGGAAAAAATCTATCAGGTCAAATTATTCGA
This sequence comes from Paenibacillus sp. 7516, assembly GCF_002272715.1. Lineage (NCBI taxonomy): Bacteria > Bacillati > Bacillota > Bacilli > Caryophanales > Paenibacillaceae > Paenibacillus > Paenibacillus sp. 7516. The sequence goes on along the minus strand of NZ_NPBI01000006.1, from coordinate 428,600 downwards.
ACGTTACAACAACAATAAAATCCGACTTACTTCAGCAGGGGAAGAATTGTTCAAGCTCTCGGGACAACTCCTGGAGATATATGAACATTCGCAGGAAAAGCTGACCAAACAGGGCGGAGGTTCACTTACCATTGCAACGATGGATTCGCTGGCTTCCTATTTTCTTCCTGCCCCGATTCAGACGACGCGCAAGCAGTATCCTGAACTGGGTATTCGGCTGCAGACCGACCGGGAAGACATGATTTTGCAGAAGGTAAAAGAGGGAGAAGCCGATGTGGGACTTATTCTCGCGAATGCTTCATCCGAATCAGGCTTGCAGTGGATCACCATCCGGGAAGAGCCGCTTGTCCTCATCGTTAATACAGATCATCCCCTTGCGAAGAAGCAGAAAATTGAACTGAGCGATCTGTCTGACGAAGAATGGATTATGCCCGAGGATACCTGCAACTACAGACAGCTGCTGGAGAGAGTACTCAGGGCTAACGGTATTCCTTATAAGGTAGGTCTGGAGCTTGGAAGCCCTGAGGCGATTAAACGAAGCATTATGGCAGGATCGGGTATCTCGCTTTTGCCTCAAATGATCGCCCTCGATGAGATCCGGCGGGAGGAACTCACCGTATTGCCACTGGAGCATGGCGAATTCAGACTCGAAATCCAGTTAGTCATTCACACCCGAAAATGGGTATCTCATGCATTGCGCCAATTTGTCACAAACCTCGGAGCCAAGGAGACTGAATGGTAACCCATTCGGTCTTTTTGGCGATAAATATATCGAAAACGTTTAGCAAAACCGAAAGTGATGAAATGTTCTATTCCATTTTATCTTGAAGCTTAAATATCAAATTTTTGTTCTATTAAAAGCATGATTTTGTATATGACGTACAGCGGAAAACTCATGTTACCATGATGATGGCGCTAACAAGCATCCAGTAAACTGTAAGCGCTTTAATTATTCCCGGCCGGGGATCCTTTCTCTACGAATTCATGTTACACCAATCATGAAGGAGGCGAATGATCTTGGGAAAAGGCAGGTTCTGGAAGATAGGCGCCGTTGCAGCACTGCTCATATCTGTACTGCCAACGAGCACAGGTATGGCAACAGCAACACTCACGGAGGTACCTTATGCCATGGATTCAAGCAATCAGGCGGGATGGTGGACGCCGCTTGAGACATATGGCACGGGAAATGAGTATGCGTACTTGGCATATAACGGCCCGGGAGGCTCAGAGAGCACACATACTGTAAATATCGCAAGACGGGACGGAACAGGAGCGTGGTCCAACATTCCGGTAATGAATGGCAGCAGCATTGCTCAGTATAGCGATGACATAGGGCACAATCAACCTTCCATAGCACGCGACGGCAGCGGCCGATTTCATGTCTTTGCTTCCATGCACAACGATAGCTGGCGTTATTTCAGGTCAGATACCGTTGGAGGCGCTCCGCAGAATCATTCTTCCGATATGCCTTCCTTCTCCACTTTCAAGGGGACATACCCCGTTCTGACAACAGCACCGAATGGGGATGTCTATCTTCTGATCCGATCAAGCGATGATTTGACGGGATATCGTTCTGGCATTTTGTATCGTTGGAACAATGCCCAGTCCAGCTGGAGCCAAGAGGCGGTCGTCGGTGCGAACGCAGGTCGTTCATTCTATCCGAATGATCTGGTTTTCGATGCGCAAGGCGACTTACACATCCTGTTTGAATGGTCTACTTTTGTTTCGAGCGCACTTCGTCATGATCTGTCTTACGTGAAGTACAGACCTTCAACAGGTACTTTCTATAAAGCAGATGGCAGTGTCATAGCTTCACCCGTATCGCTAAGTAATGTGGATATTGTCCAGCCGTTTGCTCCAACCGAGGCCTACGTCAAAGATGGAGGCGATCCAGGGGGACCGGGAATCCAGAGCGCCAAACTGGCTGTAGATTCAGCAGGCAAACCGAAGATTGTCTACCGGTACCGGGAGGAAGGAAGCACGAACTTCTCCGTGAAATATGCTTCTTATGATGCAGGTGGATGGACGCAGCAGACCGTATATAATGCTACGGCAACGAGGGCGGGCATTGATATTACGTGGACGGGGTCAGATGTTCGGGTCTATTATACGAAATATAGCGGCACCGACCGTGCATATATGGCGGTTCCGGATGGCAATGGCGGATGGGCCCAAACGTCGATTGCTCCAGGCAAACCGATTGAGAGGCTCAGTGTTGAGCGCAATGCCAACGGGGTCGACATTCTGTACCTGGTGGATATCACCAATCGCAAGCTGTATTACGGCAGAAACTAATCTGCTTCCCCACTTCTGAATAGTACCTCTGGAGAGTCAACCGCGCCGGCAGTGCGGAATCACTCCAGAGGTGTTTTTTTTGATCATATTCAAATATTAATAGAGTTCAGAATTTGAGATTTCATAATTACAAGAAATGATATAAATTTCTAGTAGATCCAAAACATTACCAAATTAAGACAGCATATTCGGAACAAGGAGGCTGGTATCCAGACATATTTTCCAGAGTGAACAGCTTGAACGCATTCCATCATATCCAAATAGGAGGGATCCCATGCTTTATACGATTATTGTGCCAGTTAACCAGGATTATAACATTCTGAACTTGTTCACCGATTCACTGCTTCGGACGGTTAGCCCATCCACACAGATTATCTTCATCAATGATGGCTCCGGCTCGGCAGTCTTTCAACATCTGGAGAAACTGAAGCAGGAAGTTCGTGAAGGGGTAACGATTGAAATTCTGCAGCATGATTTTCCACTCGGTTGCGCGGTATCCATTAACAGTGCACTGCGGCGAGCTGAGGGAGATTATATTTTCTTCCTGGATTCCGACACGATTCTGCAGCCGGATTGGCAGTCCATGATGAGAGAGACGCTGGATAGCGATATTACAATCGGCATGATTGGTGGTGTGCTGCTGTATCCGCAAACCGGTGGCGTGCAGCACTGCGGTATTGCTTTTGTAGACACCATCGGCAGACACCTTTTCCTAAATGCATCCCCTGAAGATATTCCGAAAGAGACGTTCTCGGTGCAGCTGGTTGTATTCGCCATGTTCGGCATGAAGCGGGAAGTCTACGAGACGATCGGTACCCTGGATGAGAAATTCTTCAATGGATACGAGGATTTTGATTACCAGATGCGTGCACGTGCAGCCGGATATGATACGGTCATTAACCCGAATATTCGCGCTTATCACTGGGAGCGCAGCAGCGGCATTCATCGAAATTTCAACCGGAAAAACAATTTGGCCCGCTTCTGGAAAAAGTGGGGCAGTGAGATCGAGGCTGATGTTTGGCCGTTTGTGTTCGGTCACTTGAAAGAACAGTTGAATAATCAACCCGAGCACCAACATCTGCCGATCGTCGGCATTGATCTCGCTGAAGTACGCAGTGATGCTGATACGTTCTGGACCAAGCTTGAGGAAGCTGAGATTGCACCTATTGCAGAGGTACGTGATTATTCCAACCGCTTCAATTCAAACGGGGCCATCTGGCTGCCGCAGGTACTGGGCAAGGAACTCATTCATAGTGAGAACCGGTTGCTGTTTTTGGTAGACAATTTCGCCCGTTTACTGGAAAACCGGTACTGGATCGAGATGAGACATGCCCACCGGGCCAAGGATCTGATTATCGATTTGTATGGCAATGTCATTACGATGGATCGCATCTATGATGGCTGCTGGCCTGGAACCAAGGTTCGTTAACCATTAAACCAAGTGTACAGGGAGGGACTATAGGTGAATTCAAAAGAGAGCACGCTGGACCGTGCCGTACGATTTACCCGGAATCTGGAGTGGCTCGCGCACGTCGAAAAGGTTATTCCGAGCGGATGCAGTACACTTGCCAAAGCGCCTGAACGGTTGTTTCCAGGCTACACGCCCGTGTGTTGTGCGGAAGCCCGGAATTCCCGCTTTATCGATATTGATGGGAATGAATGGCTGGATTGCGAGATGGCCATGGGTACGGCTCCTTGGGGGCATGCGCGGCATGAAGTTCAATTGACCGTCATTCATCAGTTGAAGAAAGGGACAAGCTATTCCATCCCAGCTGACATTGAATTGGAATGTGCTGATCTGATCCTTCAGCGGTTTGGTGGGCGTTATCCTTCGCTGCGGTTCACGAAGAGCGGTGCGGATGCTGTCAGTGGAGCCGTACGTTTGGCTAGGGCAGGAAGCGGCAAGAGCAAGGTGATTGCAACAGCCTATCACGGGTGGCATGACTGGTCAGCCTATGGTTATTATGGTCGCGAAACGAAAGAGCGCGGCATTCCAGTAGATATTGAACGTACAACGATCTGGGTGGACAAGCCATCACCAGAGCGAATTGAAGCTCAGATTACAGCGTCACCGGAAGACATCGCATGCATTGTGCTGTGCCCCAATGAATGGAAGCGTGAACAGCTGGAGCAAGTCGTCTCCCTTTGCCGATCACTGGATATCATTGTGATTTTTGATGAAGTCACTTCGGGCATTCGTATGGGCAAGCAGGCAACAGCAGGAGAGTATGACATCTGGCCGGATCTGCTCTGCATCTCTAAAGGCATGGCGAACGGACTGCCCCTCGCTGCCGTGATGGGACCCGAGCATTTGATGTCCTTGTCCGGACAAGTAAGATTCAGCAATGCGCATTCCAGTGAGACCACTGCACTTGCAGCAGCCATCGCATGTGAACGATTGATGCAAGCTGCCAAGGTATGGCCAAGCTGGAGGGATGCCACCATCCGAATCATGGATCTGATCGAAGCAGAACTCGTACTTCTTGGGCTGACGGACCAATTGGCCTTGAAGGGTACCTATGCAAGCTTCTACATTCACTCGATTACGGAGGATAACTTCCAATCGGATCCCTTCCGTGAGTTTATTGTAAAGAAAATGGCACACTTCGGCATTTTCACCAAAGGGTACTTTATTTTCTCGGATGCCCATACTCGCGAAGAATTGCTGTGGGTGGAAGAAGCACTCTTGCAGACCCTTTCGGACTGGAAAGAGCTGCGTAAACAGGAGCATCTTGCTCGATAACGTATTCGAAAACGTTTATAACTTCATCCCTACAGGGAATCGACTAGGAGGAATAATCCATGAAGGCACTCGTATATCAGGATCATAAACAGGTAGCGTTACTTGATGTTGAACAACCAAGCATCCAGAAACCGAACCAGGTTAAAGTCAAAATTTATGGCTCAGGCATCTGTGGCACGGATCTAAACATTGTCAAAGGCAAAGTTCCGGCAAACAAGGGAACGATTATCGGCCATGAAGGCGTGGGTACGGTTGTGGAGGTGGGCCCCGAAGTCCGTGGATTCAAGGTAGGCGACCGCGTTCTGATTGATCCCACTCAATCCTGTGGAACCTGCTCCTACTGCCGCGAAGGATTGTTCATCTATTGCGAAAACTTCGATGACTATCAGGTAGGCATGACCACGCATGGTACATTTGCCGAATATTATGTGGGGGATGAGAAATATATCTACCCGATTCCGGATTCCATGAGCTGGGAAACGGCGATGATGATTGAGCCGCTTGGTTGTGTGCTGCAGACGTTTATGAAAGCAGGCGTGAAGCCAAGCGATTCAGTACTCGTTCTGGGTTCAGGCGCCATTGGTTCCCTGTGTCAGCTCGTAAGCAAACGATTGGCACGGCTCACCGTTGGCACCGAAGTAGACCCATACCGCAAAGAGTTCGCTTCAAGCATTGCTGATCATGTGTTCTATCCTCAGGAACTGACGCTGGATAATGTATATAAAATCAACAACAACAAAAAGTTCGACATCGTAGTCGATGCGGTAGGGAATCAGCTTCATGTTGGATTCGAGATGATTGCCAAAGGGGGCAGAATCATTCCCATGGGCTATGACGACAGCTATAAGGTAACCTTCAAATCAACAGATGTAATTAATGATGGAATCAGCATTATTGGCGCCGTAGCCGTGCATTCCATGATCAGTACGGCATTGAAATTCGCGCAAAGCATTCCGGAGCTGGAGCGCATGGTGACGGCCAAGGAGCTGCTGTCTGATTATGAGGAGGCATTCAACGGTACGGTGGGATATCATCTGCGTACCGGGGAGCCCCTGCCGATGAATTCCGTCAAAACAGCTCTCATTTTATAGAAGTATAGAAGTCTCGGGATTGCCGCTGCGATGCACAACCATCCGCAGCGGCAAGGTCCGCAGAAAGAGGGGGATATGGATTGAAGTTGCTTCAGGATTTGCCGAGAAACCCGCGGTATTCCATTTTACTTGAGCCGGTATGGGCCATCCCTGGCACAATTGTCCTGTTTTATGCTCCTTTATATATGAAGGAAGCCGGACTTTCGGACATCGAAATCGGTTTGATCAATTCGGTGAATCTTTATTTTGCCTTTATATTTCAATTGTTTGCCGGTTCAATTACGAACAAGCTGGGCCGGAAACGGACGACACTAATCTTTGATCTGGTTGCGTGGAGTATTCCGATGTTTATCTGGGCATTCTCGCACAATTTCTGGCTGTTTCTGATTGCTTACCTTCTGAATGCCACCTCAAAATTCGTGACGGTGTCCTTCAACTGTCTAATCATTGAGGATGTCGAAGAACATAAACGCTCCAGAGTGTTCGGCATTCTTAACATGATTATCACGGCAGCTGGAGTATTAACGCCGATCGCAGGTGTAGTTATTGCTGATTTTGGTATTGTGCCAACGCTGGCCAGCATCTATTTCGTCGGAGGAATACTGATGACCGCGATGTTCTTCATTCGCAACCGGTATACCGATGAAACCGAGGTTGGAAAAGAGCTGATGGGTATGCATAGTCAAACGAGGGTGATGCACAGCCTTGCTTCAAGTTTGCGACTGTTCGGCAGATCGTTTTATAAACGAAGACTTTTTCCGATCATACTGATTACCGTGCTTTCCAATCTGATTCTGCAGCTGAATTTTTTTCAGGTCATTTTCTTTAAGGAACAGCTCAAGTTTGATGATCGTGTGATTTCGTTTATCCCGGTAGTGACAGCATTAACGGTCATGCTGCTGTATTTGGTCATCATTCCACGTCTGAAACAACGATCAGAGGAGAAGTATGTAGGGTTTTCCATCATATTGAGTACAATCGGAGCCGTGCTGTTTCTGTTGATACCTGTTGGAAACATAGCCATGCTGTTCCTGACACTGATCGTGCTTGCAGCCGGTAATTTTATACTGCAGACGTACCGGGATTCCCTGCTTATGAACAGACTGGGCACGCATGAAAAAGCCGATATGTTCTCTGCCGTACAGACAGTTATGACTCTGACTGCCATTCCATCTGGTTACCTGACAGGATTGCTGTACCATCATCATCCCGTACTTTTGTTTAGCGTCATTCTTGCACTGTATGTCATCCTGATGGTCATTATGTTATTCCTGCCTGATCCACAGAAACATACCCAAGTGATCGAAACATACAAAAATATGTAGGAGAAGGGGTTTTCTGTATATAGAAAGAATATGTAATACAGAAAACGAACTTGGGAGGTTACGAGATGTCTAACGTATTTGCAACAGAAAAGCGAAACCAAATGAAGTGGATGAATGAACCTGAAAACTGGTCCTACACAGAAGAGGGTGTACTTATTGTGGAGGCTCAGGCTGACACAGACTTTTTCCAGGACCCCGCGGGCATTAACGTCCGTGCATCCGCACCATATCTGGCGATACCTGTTCCAGGTGATTTTGAACTGACCACCCAATTAACCGTGGACATGAAACACCAGTATGACTCCGGATGTCTGATGATCATGGCAGATGAACGAAACTGGTGCAAACTTTGTTTTGAGTATGACGGGAAAGCGGCAACCATTGTGTCGGTGGTTACCCGGGACGGTTCATCTGATGATTGCAATTCAATTGAAGTTCCCGTACCCGATCCATACCTGCGCGTACGCAAGGTGGAGGGCTGCATTTCATTTTTTTATTCACCTGATGGGGAAGAGTGGAAACTAATTAGGTACTTTGGCATGCCGCTTCAAGGGAAGATTCAGGCTGGCGTGGTTGCACAGTCACCAACGGGAACAGGTTGTACCTGCCGATTTTTGTCGTTGGAGGTTACAAGCCCTGACTTGACTGCACGCTTCTAGGCCATTTCCCCTGCCGATCAATGGAGGGAGAAGAGATTGATGATAAAAGCCTTTATTTTGGATTTTGATGGACTGATCCTGGATACAGAGACACCCTGGTATTATGCTTTTCGGGATATTTATCAGGAGCACGGTATTGAACTCGGACTGGACCTCTGGTCCAAAAATGTGGGAACCGACTTTGAAGAGTTTCATCCGTTTCTGTACTTGGAACAGGCACTGCAAAAACCGATTGATCATGATCAGATCAAGCTGTTATCGGAACAGAAATATACAACCTACCTGGGGCAGGCAACCATCCTGCCAGGAGTTCATGAATTGCTTCGGACAGCTCGTGAAAAGGGGATTCAGCTTGCCGTTGCTTCAAGCTCCACGCGCGATTGGGTGCATGGTTATCTGCACAAGCTGGGTATATACGAACAATTTGCCGTCATTCATACGGCTGAGGATGTCAAGCGGGTCAAGCCAGATCCGGAATTATATCTTCTGGCTCTGCACAGTCTGGGGATCGAGGCTTCGGAAGCGGTTGTTTTCGAAGATTCGCCTAATGGGCTGAAGGCAGCCAAGGCGGCGGGAATTCGCTGCGTCATTGTGCCGAACGAGGTAACTCGCGATCTGGAGTTCCAGCTTCATGATCTGCGGTTATCCTCGCTGGCTGAGATCGATGTGGAAATTCTCTAACCCAGGTATTGCTTGCGTAACTCAATCGGGGAGATGCCTTCGTATTTCTTGAATACGGAACCAAAATAACTGGCACTGTTGAAACCGACTGCTTTGGCAATATCATGAGCGGTAATGGCATCATTCTGGATGAGCATTTCCTTGGCTTTCAGAAGACGATATCGTGTCAGGTACTCAAGCGGAGTCATTTGAAATTCTTTCTTGAATATCCGGTTTAAGTGCTGTTCGGTTACTTTCATCTGCTGGGCCAGCATGGAAAGGGAAATATCCTCATGATAATTCTGTTTGATAAAAGTAACGAGTCCGCCAAGCTTTAGGCGTGCATCGGAGCTTTTATAAGCACCATAACGATCTCCTTCGATCGTCAATCTGACCAGAAGCATGTAGAGCAATGCGGATACGTGCCAGATCTGATCCTTGTGCCGGGACTGCAGCGCCAGCGTTATTTCATGCAGTAGGATATGAAGCATTCCATCCGGCTTGAAGGCGCGCAGCTCCCCGATCTGCAAGGTATGCAGGAAGCGGGGCAACAAATAGCCATTAAACGTAAGACAATCAAACAACAATGAATCACTCAGATTGTGATAACGATAGGTAACTTCAGGAAACATAATAAGAGCGGTTCCTTCACGGATCAGGAATTCATGATTTTTGGCTGCGATTCGCCCGGTTCCTCCGATGCATTGTACAATGGTGTAATCCCGTGAATGGTCGCTCCAATGCTTGAATTCATCAGCATTCATCTGGATCTGCCCTGTAATCATTAGTGGCATATCGGCATCCAGCGGATTCTCCATGCTAGGTTTCGGCATCGTTGTGTAATTCCTCTTTTCGTTAAAGAATCTTGTGCGTTAATGGCGCGGATACAGCGTTAAAAGAAACCTAAATTGAATTATATTACATAATTAACATTTTTTTAAACAACACGATTGCAACATTGCATCATAGAGCGAAAACCTTTTAGTTTGGGATATTAAAATGGGGATCTCTTGCTAATTGGATGCGAAACAGTATACGCTATAATGAAAGCAGTGATAGAGGAAAGGAATGCAAGCATGAAGAAAGTCATCGTAGTAGGATCAGGAATACTGGGGGCTTCGACAGCCTATCAGTTAGCAAAAAGGGGTGCGGAAGTCATCCTTGTGGATCGTGGTGATATCGGACAAGCTACGGATGCTGCCGCAGGCATCATCTGCCCCTGGTTGTCGCAGAGGCGTAATCAGGATTGGTACCAGCTTGCCAAGGCCGGCGCACGCTTTTACCCCGGACTGATTGAAGAACTGCAGAGCGAGGGAGAAACGGAAACCGGGTATGCCCGAGTGGGGGCATTGAGTATTCATTCGGATATCGAAAAGATCGGCAAGATGGAGGAACGTGCCCATCTTCGAAGAGCAGATGCACCGGAAGTTGGGGACATTACAAGGCTTAATGAAGAGGAAACGCATGCACGGTTTCCATTGTTGGATCAACAATATCATTCGGTATATATTAGCGGCGCAGCGCGTATAGATGGGCGTGCCCTGCGAGATGCCTTAATTCGATCCGCGCAGCGGAATGGAGCCGTCCTCGTTCATGGGGATGCTGCTCTTCTATTCGATTCTGGTCGGGTAACAGGAGTGTCAGTTGATACAGAGCGTTTTCAGGCAGATGAAGTCATTGTATGTGCCGGAGCATGGGCCAATTCGATCATGAAGCCTCTGGGTATTCACTTTAAGGTTCATTACCAAAAAGCACAAATTATGCATTTGCAGGTATCCGATCAGGAAGAGACAGGAAGCTGGCCTGTGGTTATGCCACCTTCTGATCAATATCTTTTGGCTTTTGGTGAGCACAAAATCGTGATCGGGGCCACACATGAAAATGAAATTGAAGGATACGACACCAGAATCACGCCGGGCGGTATGCAGGAAATCTTGAATAAAGGGTTGGAACTCGCACCAGGTTTGTCGAACAGCACGTTTCAGGAGGTAAGAGTTGGTTTCCGTCCGTTTACGCCAGGTTTTCTTCCGGTAATGGGGTCTGTTCCTGGATGGGAGGGACTGATCGCGGCCAACGGACTTGGTGCTTCCGGCTTAACGATGGGCCCCTTTATCGGCAGTCAGTTAGCAAAGCTGGCTCTGAATCAGGAGCTGGATATCGATATCCAGCCGTATGATCTTGCCAAAGCGATGGATGAATCTTAAGAAGAAGGAATGTTGAGGTGAACCCATGACCTATTCACAGCGATTAAGCCAAGCAAGCTCTTCTGATATATCTTATCTGGAGTACCAGATCGGTGCAGCGGAGGACGAATTGAAACAAGCCGAAAGGCAGCAGATCAAATACGAGTCTGAACTGAATCAGCTCAGAGCTTCTCTTGACGATGATTCAGGTTCCATTTCATCACAGGACACCGACAGGGAGTTAAAACTGCAGAATCAAATAGCCGAAGTCAAGAGTCGTATGGAAGCAATCCGTACACGGCTAATTCAATTGCAGGATGATATGGAGAAGTTGGCAGATTGAGAGGTCCTTACCTTATGATAAATCAAACTTTTTTAATGGAAGGCAAGGCGCTAGCGATTATTCAAGTAAAAAGCGGCAGACAGGACATGAAGTTCGTCCTGATCTGCCGCTTTTTTAGTTTGTATCATTACCAATTTAGTTCGAATTCATGGAAACTTTCTGTCTAACAGGAATTTTGACTTCTTCTTCGGTTGCCTGCTTCGTTCGTTTGATGAAGAAGGAGAGTGCGAGCCCTACAACTGCTATGCCGATAATAACGACATAAGCATCGTTGATTCCCTGAATCATGGACTCCATCGCCAATTGTTCCCGGGACAAGCCGTTCGCAGCACCGCTTGCGATCATGTCCTGTACATGTGTCGTTGTACGACTGGTCATGACACTCACGAGCAATGAAGTACCGACCGCGCCAGCGACTTGTCTGACCGTATTGGAGATTGCTGTACCATGAGGACCGAGTCTTGGTGGCAGCTGGTTCAGACCTGCTGTTTGAATTGGCATCATGAGCAGAGCCATACCAATCCGGCGTCCAGTAGACATCAGAACCAAGTATGTGTAGCTGGTCGAATCGGTCAGATCGATAAAGCCAATCGTCGTTACGATTGTAATGATCATACCGATGATGGCAAGCCATTTTGCACCGAAGCGGTCGAACAAACGTCCAGTAACCGGCATCAGGAATCCCATGACGAGAGCACCTGGGAGCAGCAATAATCCGGATTCGAGTGCGGTGTAACCACGTGCATTTTGAAGATACAGAGGCAGCAGCATCATGTCTGCATACATGATCATCGTAATTGCGATATTAATGATCGTGGTCAAAGAGAACATATTATACTTGAACGCACGAAGGTCGAGCAGCGGGGCTGCAGAAACAAGCTGGCGCCAAGTGAACAAGGCGAGGGCCAAGATTCCTGCCACAAGACAGATGAGTACTTCCGCACTCGACCATCCCAAGCTCCCTGCGCGGCTGAATCCATACAGCAGTGCACCAAAACCAATGGTCGATAATGTCACACTAAGTGTATCAAATTTCGTATCTATGCGTTCCGATACATTTTTCAAATATACAAATGCACAACCGATAACAATGACCGTCAATGGGATCATTCCATAAAACATCGTTTGCCATGAATAGTTCTCGAGCACGTACCCAGCGAGGGTAGGGCCGATTGCCGGGGCGAAAATGACTGCGAAGCCGACCATTCCCATGGCAGCTCCTCTTTTCTCAGGGGAGAACAATGTAAGAATGACATGCATCAGCAGCGGCATGATAATACCTGCTCCAGCAGCCTGCACCATACGACCTGTTAGCAGTGTACCGAAGTTAGTCGCTAATGCCGATATGATCGTACCGATCAGGAAAATGAACATGGAAGCCTGAAAGAGCTGCCTTGTCGAGAAACGCTGCATGAAATACGCAGTAATTGGTATAAGTACGCCATTCACCAGCATGTAGCCAGTGGTTAACCATTGCGCCGTTGTAGCGGAGATATTGAAATCACCCATCAACTCCGGAGTGGCAACACTCATTAGGGTTTGATTCAATGTGGCAAGAAATGCACCCAGAATCATGACAAACAGTATGGGACCTTTTTTGATGTTTTTCTCATCATCTAATCTAGCCTGACGCAAGTCCATTCCATCCTTTCAATCTACACGTGACTAAATTTACAACGTGTTGTATAGTTTACATTGTATCTATTGAATTATATACATATTCCCGCAGATTACAATTTACACTTCTGGGCATATTCGTTGCTTATTTTACAGAATCGTTAATTATGTAGCTTATTGCGAAAATAAACGACTCATTATTTAAAATTGTAATTTTCTCAAATTGAAGGAGTGATACGTTATGAAAAACGATAACAAGTCAGCTACCGATCCGCGAATACTTCGGACAAGACAGCTTATTCGGGATGCTTTTGTAGATCTGCTGCAGGAGGTGGATATCGAGAAGTTAACGGTGAACCGGATTGCCGAACGTGCAACCATTAACCGGGTAACCTTCTATCTTCATTATCGTGATATTACGGATATGATGGAGAAGATGGCGGATGAGATGAACGAGCATATTGAACGGATCGTTGATCAGTACCACCGATTTGACAATCATGAGACAGAGGAGGCCTGGCCAGTTCTGGTGAAAGTGCTTGAGCATTTTGCCGATCATCCCAAATTCTATCGTGTCGTGCTCGCCTCCAAACGAACCCCTATTTTCACAGAACGGTTGTTGAAATTGCTGACTAGACTCGTTACAGAGAAAATAGAGAAGCTGGAGATGGAAAGTGCTTTTGCGCAGGCAGGCATCCATAAAGAAATTGCAATTTGGTACACTTCTTCGGCACTGATCGGAACCATTGTGGCCTGGCTTCGCAATGACATGCCTTATGCCCCTCATTTTCTGGCCAAACAATTTTCATTGATTCGCTCGTATTCGTACAAAGGCTTCATGTAAATAACAACGAAGAATGGATGTGGGACAATTGAACATTATCATATTTGGAGCGACCGGAAGAACGGGAAAGGAGCTGCTGCAGCGTGCACTTGATGAAGGGCATACCGTAACTGCTTTTGTCCGAAACCCTTCCAAACTGGGTATTTCTCATCCAAATTTAAAAATCGTGCAGGGCGAAGTTACCCGATTTACGGAGGTCGATCATGTCCTGAAAAAAGAAAAATTTGACGCAGTCTTTTCGATTCTTGGTGCGAAGAGCATGTTCAAAAGAGATCTCGTTCTTATCGATGCGCTGAAAAATATCATCCAGGCGATGGAAAACAACGAAGCAGGCAAACTGATTCATGTGTCGTTTATTGGTACTCACAGAGAGGCCGGTAAGCTCGGTTTCTTATACAAATATGTCATCCCGAACGTCATGACCAATCTGCTTCGAGATCACCTGGACAAGGACAACCTCGTAACCAGCAGCAAGCTGAATTGGATACTGGTTCAACCTCCCGTGCTCACGATGGATCGATATAATGGAAAGTATGTTCACGAAATGGAGATTCACCCGGACAAGTCTCGGAAACTCAAGCTGTCGCGTGCCAATTTGGCTGATTTTATGCTTCAACATGTGAACGATAGCACGTATGATCGTAAAGCCGTCTTGGTGACAGAGTAGGTCATCCCGGACACCATATCATGACCGCCCATAGGCGGTTTTTTTCAAATGACGAAAGGCTGGAAGGCGAGGAGGGAACGTTTTGCTGATCAATTCTATCCAACATAAACATCTGATTGAGATCATGAAGTCATTTCCCCTGAAACAGAAATACACAAAAGAGGATCTGTTAATTAAAGATCTGAAATTGGGAGCAGCAGGAAACGTTGAGATGTACTATTCTCCGCATAATGAATACATCAATTCCTCCGCCAAAGTCATGCTTGTTGGCATTACACCCGGTTGGCAGCAGATGGAGATTGCTTTTCGCACAGCCGTCCAAGCTTTGAAACGTCAGGCCACCTACGAAGCAGCCTGTCAGGAAGCAAAGGTTGCCGCCAGAATGGCTGGTGTCATGCGAACAAACGTAATCCAAATGCTTCAGGAGATAGGCCTGCATCAATTTTTAAATGTACCTAATGTAGAAGCGCTATTTGATCCTGAATGCATGCTTCTGCACACCACTTCCCTGATTCGGTATCCAATCTTAGTGAAGCAGCAAAATTATACGGGACATCAGCCTGCTATCACCCAGAATAACTTTCTATATGAAGCTGTGCTTGGGTCTTTTCTGCCTGAGTGGAGTCAACTGGACGAACCCTTAGTTATTCCGCTCGGGAAGTCAGTTGAAGCTGTGCTTCGTCAATTGCTTGAGGAGAAACGAATACGTGAGAAAAGGATATTGTGGGGCTTCCCTCATCCGTCCGGTGCTAACGGTTCTCGGCTCAAACAGTTTCAACAGAACAAGGCAGACATGCAGCATAGATTGAGCAACCTCCATATAACTGCTCCTGCCTATGAAAAGCAATGAGAGTCTCAAGCGGCAGTCTGGATAAACATCCACAGAGGGTCAACCAGGAAAATTAATAGTATAATAGTTGAGACTACTTAGAATGCATTGAAGGAAAAGGAGAAGCACATGCCGACAATACTTGTTGCTGACGATGATGCGAACATTCGCGAACTTGTCTGTTTATTTCTGAAAAATGACGGTTTCACAACGGTAGAAGCTGCAGATGGCAAGCAGGCCCTGGCGGTGTATGCCTCGACACCTGTCGATCTGGTTGTGCTTGATATTATGATGCCGATTATGGATGGATGGACATTATGCAAGGAGCTGCGCAGGGCAAGTCCCGACCTTCCCTTGCTTATGTTGACTGCACGAGGTGAAACGTGGGAGAAAGTAAAGGGTTTTGAACTGGGAACCGATGATTATCTGACCAAACCGTTCGACCCCATGGAATTGACGGTTCGGGTCAGAGCGCTGCTGAAGCGTTACAAGATTGGCTCTACACAAACGATTCAGCTCGGGAATCTTATTCTGAATAAACAAACCTATAAAGTCACTATGGGCACGGAATCTCTTGCGCTGCCGCTCAAAGAATTCGAATTGCTGTACAAGCTAGCTGGTACACCAGGACAAGTATATACGCGCGAGCAGTTAATTGATCAGATTTGGGGAATTGATTACGCTGGAGATGATCGAACGATAGACGTACATATTAAACGTTTGAGAGAAAGGTTTGTCGCTTCAACTGATTTTCGAATTGAAACGGTGCGCGGCCTTGGTTATCGGCTTGAGGTTAGTGAATGATCAGATCTCTGTATATCCGTGTGGTACTAACCTTTTTAATTTCCGTCATCGCGGGTACAATCATCGCTTTCGTGATTACCTTTTTGGTATTCAGGGGGAATATGAATGAGAATGTCCAGGAAGAATTATTGAGTTTCGGACAGGATATCGTGCGTATCTATGAAACTATTCCATTGCATGAAGCAGACAAATTTGTGGGAGGGATGAAGCAGCTCAACTCCTATCATATCCGCATTTACGACGAGGATAATACTGAGGTCCATTCCTATGGAACACTGGGTGACCAGGCTTCTGCTCGGGTGTCATCGGATCAAGTAAAGAAGGTACTGAATGGGGAGATCGTTCGTGCTGATTCGTCCAACGAATCTACAGGTTTTGTCGGATTGCCGTTCATGACGGAAGCGGGGGCGAAAGCGTTATTTATACAGCCGCTCTTATCACCGTACACTTCTTTCAACGTAAGATGGATATCCACTTTCCTGATATATTCTTTGGTCATAGGGAGTTTGTTGATTCTGATTGCTTCCATATACGTGGTGAAACCGATTAACAAACTTACCAAAGCAACCAAGCGTCTGGCCTCAGGTGATTTCAATGTCAGGCTGAATATCAAGCAGACGGGAGAGCTTGGAACCTTAGCTCGAAGTTTTGAGGAGATGACACATGATCTGCAGCAGCTTGAACAAATGCGCAGAGAATTTGTAACGAATGTATCGCATGAGGTTCAGTCGCCGCTGACTTCCATATCCGGTTATGCTCAAGCGCTCAAGCAGGTCAATCTTGCAGAGCATGAACGAAGCCGCTATCTGGATATCATTATTGCTGAAGCAAAGCGGATGTCCAAAATGAGTGACAGCTTGCTGAAGCTGAGTTTGCTTGAGTCCGATTCTCAGCCATTGCGATCTGTCACACGTAGTCTGGATGAACAGATCCGGCGCGTAATTGTAGCACTGCAGCCGCAGTGGACTGTCCGAAACATCGCTTTTGAGTTGGATCTTGAACTGATCAAAGTAACAGCGGATCATGATCAACTGGACCAGGTCTGGATGAATATTATAGGCAATGGTATCAAGTTTACTGAAGATGGTGGCATCATTGGCGTGAGCATCAAGCGGAATCTCTCGGATGTAATAATTCGAATATCCGATAATGGAATCGGAATCGACCCTGAAGATCAGAAGCGTATTTTCGAGCGCTTTTTCAAGGCGGATCGTTCCCACAGCAGAAAATACGAGGGTAGTGGGATGGGACTCGCCATCGTCAAACAGATTGTTTCACTTCATCAAGGAGACATTCAGGTGGAGAGCTATCCGGGTCAAGGAACAACCTTTGTCATCACCTTGCCGATCAACCCTGCAGAAAATCAATCATAAGTAGGTCATTGATGAACATCGGTTATATAGCATGAAGAGAAGCTGCGACAACATCGCAGTTTTTTCTTATTGGAAAAAAGGAGTGTTCACATAATTGGAAAATAACGGTTGACAGGTTACTTTTTTGTGTATACAATCGTATACATATTAATTCGTATACAAATGTATACGATGTGGAGGTGTTCTTGAAATGAGAGAACAATACGCTAGTGAGTCTGCAGAACGTCAAAATATGCGTTCAGGACGTGGACGCGGAGAAGAAGAGCAGCGTGGTGAACGGTCCAGAAGGGGCAGAGGACATGGTGAACATCACGGTAAGCGGGGGAACGGAGCGCAAACGTTCCGGCGTGGCCGCATTCTGGTTTTTCTGGAGCAAATGCAAAATCGAAGAACGACTTTGGCCAGACAGCTGGGTCAAGCGGAATATGAGCATATTCGTCCCATGATTAGTGGTGAACTGAAAGCCATTGACCAGGTCATCGATGAGTATATTCATCTCTTCGAGCTGCAGGATGAACAAGAAAGCCCTAATAAGGATTTGGAGAGTGAATAAGAATGATTCGTCGTTTCTTTTCGTATTATCGGCCTTACAAGAAACTGTTTGTCATTGATTTCGGATGTGCAGTTATCGCAGGTCTGCTGGAACTGGCATTTCCACTGGCCGTGAGCAAATTTATTAATGAATTACTGCCAGGTCAGGACTGGCCGCTCATTATCCTGGCTTGTGTTGTATTGTTGTCGATCTATGCACTTAATACAGCCTTGAATTATGTTGTTACATATTGGGGTCACATGCTCGGTATCAACATTGAGACCAACATGCGTGAGAAGATGTTCGCTCACTTGCAGAAGTTATCCTTCCGTTTCTTTGATAATCGAAAAACGGGCCATCTGATTGGTCATTTGACAAATGATCTGAATGATATCGGAGAGGTTGCTCACCATGGACCGGAGGATGTCTTCATCGCCGTTATGACACTGATTGGTTCATTCTGGCTCATGGCAAATATTAATCTGGAGCTCGCATTGATTACATTTATTATCATACCGATCATGGCCTGGGTCATAATCGTGTTTGGTGGACGCATGACCAAAACTTATCGGCGTCTATTCGGCAACGTGGGTAATTTCAATTCCCGGATCGAAGATAACGTAGGCGGAATTCGTGTCGTTCAATCCTTTGCGAATGAAGAGCATGAGAAAAAACTATTTTCCGTCGACAATGAAAACTTTCGTCAAACCAAACTGCTTGCTTATAAAACGATGGCCAAGAGCATCTCGGTCAGCTATATGATGATGAGACTGGTCACTGTATTTGTGATGATTAGTGGTGCATGGTTCTTTATTGACGGTAAAATCGATATGGGTGATTTCATGGCATTCCTGCTGCTCTCCAACATCTTCTTTCGTCCGATCGAGAAAATCAACGCAGTCATCGAGAGCTATCCGAAGGGAATTGCCGGCTTCAAACGCTACCTCGAAATTATTGATACGGAGCCTGAAATTGCGGATGCCAAAAACGCAGTTGAGCTGAAACATGTTCGGGGGGATATCCGTTTCGAGAATGTATCATTTGGTTATGAATCCAGCCGCCGTATACTGAATAATATCAGTCTGTCTATTAAACCGGGAGAAACCGTTGCCTTCGTTGGACCTTCCGGTGCAGGAAAAACAACCATCTGCAGTCTGCTCCCAAGGTTCTACGAAGTGGAAGAGGGAAGAATCACAGTAGATGGCGTTGATATTCGGGATGTGCAGCTGCAATCCCTTCGCAAGCATATTGGTATCGTTCAGCAGGATGTATTCCTGTTCTCGGGAACCATCAAGGAGAATATCGCCTATGGGGATCTCACGGCAACAGATGAGCAAATCTGGGATGCTGCCCGCCGGGCATCGCTGGAGGAATTACTTCTCACATTGCCGGATGGCATCGATACGATCATCGGTGAACGCGGGGTTAAGCTATCAGGAGGGCAGAAGCAGCGTTTGTCCATCGCCCGCATGTTCCTGAAAAATCCACCGATTCTGATCCTTGACGAAGCTACATCGGCTCTGGATACAGAAACGGAAGCTTTAATTCAGAAATCTCTCGCAGAACTGTCTGTGGGCAGAACTACGCTGGTCATTGCACACCGCCTGACAACCATCAAGAATGCCGACCGTATCATGGTTGTGAACGCGGATGGCATTGCCGAGCAGGGGAATCATGATGAGCTGGTCGCTGCTGGTGGGATCTACAGCCGACTTCATCAGGTGCAGTACAGTCATTCATAGAAAAGGTTTTTGAGTCTGAACCGCGCAATTTGCGCGGTTTTTTGCTGTTCATCTTTTTTGACTGAATAAGTGGATTCGTATCCACATCCTGTACGTGAACGGTATAAAGTGTGATTCTTACCCTTAAATAGAATATAAACGGGGGATGGGGACAACATATTCATGAAAAACGGAGGTGACGAAATGACCAACCCACCGGAACACTTGGCCGGACATGAATCTTTGGATTTGCATGAAGTTATTAATTTCAAAACGCTCTGCCTGGCAAAGTCCAAGCTGATGCAGGGTCTTGTTTTCGATCAGGACTTGAAAAACTTGATGCAAAAGGACGTCACGCAGTCCATGCAGGCGCTGCTTGATTTGCAGGCTATTTATAAAAAGGCCCCTTTTGAAACGGCAGTTCCTGCTCACAGACCAACGCCAATACTAAACTGAGGTGATCCACTTGAAACAGGAAGCAATTCATCCCGCGAAGATGGATGCATTGGATCCAGCCAATGCTCTTCATATGCCTGAAATGGCAGATATGACGTTTGCGATGGATTTTTTGATCCGTGCCAAAGAAGGGGTTCGCAATATAGCGATCGCTCTAACTGAAACGGTTTCTGCAGATGCCAGAGCAGTACTAAAACAGCAGCTTCATCAGGGTATTGAACTTCATCAGGAAATTTCGGAGCTAATGATTCGTAAGAAGTGGTTCCATCCTTATGAGCTGCAGGAGCAATACCAATTGGATCAATTGTCTGCGAATCAAACCGTCGAAATTGCCAAGCAGCAGATTTTTCCGGATGATACCCGTCGAAAAGGTTTATTTGATCGTACGCCGGATGAGCACATTGGAGGAGACAAGGCATGAAGGCAGTGACCTACCAAGGTATCAAAAATGTCGTTGTTAAGGATGTACCTGATCCCAAAATTGAAAAGCGGGATGATGCGATCATCAGGCTCACCACGACAGCTATTTGCGGATCGGATCTGCATCTGATCCATGGCATGATTCCCAATTTGCAGGAAGACTATGTCATCGGGCATGAACCGATGGGTGTTGTTGAAGAAGTAGGGCCTGATGTGACGAATTTGAAAAAGGGAGATCGAGTCATTATTCCTTTCAATATCGCGTGCGGCCAGTGTTTTTATTGTCAAAATCATCTGGAGAGTCAATGTGACCAATCGAACGAACATGGAGAAATGGGTGGATTCTTCGGTTATTCAGGAACCACTGGGGGTTATGCAGGAGGGCAAGCAGAGTACTTGAGAGTACCTTTTGCCAACTTTACACATTTCAAAATTCCCGAAAGCTGTGAACAGGAAGACGAGTCATTATGCCTGATATCGGATGCGATGACGACTGCTTTCTGGAGCGTAGACAATGCGGGAGTGAAGGACGGGGACACCGTAGTCGTTGTTGGATGCGGTCCGGTTGGTTTACTAGCTCAAAAATTTGCTTGGTTCAAGGGAGCAAAACGAGTGATCGCAGTTGACTACCTGGACTACCGTTTACAGCACGCCAAACAAACCAATCAAGTCGAGATCGTTAACTCTGGAACGATTCCTGGCGCGGGAGACCATATCAAGGAGTTAACCAAAGGCGGCGCAGACATTGTAATCGACTGCTCTGGCATGAGCGGGAAAATGACCCCACTGGAGTCTCTGGCCTCCGGACTTAAGCTGCATGGTGGAGCTTTGGGTGGATTCCTGATTGCATCCCAAGCTGTTCGCAAAGGAGGAACCATTCAGGTAACTGGAGTATATGGAGGGAAATATAACGGATTTCCGCTTGGGGATATTTTTCAGAGAAACATTAACCTTCGTACAGGTCAGGCTCCGGTCATTCATTATATGCCTTATATGTATGAACTGATTGATACAGGGAAAGTGAATCCACGTGATGTGGTTACCCATGTGATTCCGTTAAGTGATGCCAAAAAGGGATATGAAATATTCGATACAAGGCAGGATCACTGTATTAAGGTGGTTCTCAAACCATAAGCTATTTGGAAAGGAAGCGTGAATCAACATGAAATATGCGCTCCATGAAACTTTTGAAGTCCAGGAGATGGCTGCTTTCAGAACTGTTAATTTAACTAAATCCAATATCATGGTGCTGCTCGTGTCAGATCCGGAGCTGAAGGACATATTGAGGCAGGAAGTGCAGCAATCGGTAGAAGCCGTCCAGGAGCTGAAGGAGATTATGAAAAAGGCCGAACAGCAGGAGATGATGACATGAATCCAATCATTGAGCATTTGATGGGTGTGCAATCCCTGACAGACCAAGTCATCGCAATGGATTTTTTGATTACTTCCAAAAGTGCAGTGAGGAATTATGCGATGGCCGTCACGGATGCGGGTACTCCAGAAATCAAAGCGGTATTGGTTCGTCAGTTGGATGAAGCAATTCTTGCTCATGAACGCATTGTGACGTATATGCTTGAACGTGGATGGTATCATCCATGGGATACCAAGCAACAGCTGCAATTCAATATGCAGAATGTAGATACCGCCCTAGGGCTGCCTTTAAACTGAATAGATTGGGAGAATTTTGAAGTTAAGTCACAGTCCAATGCCGAGAGGTGGATGGGTTGTGGCTTTTTGTCATAGAGCAATCATTATGTTGACAACGTCCACTAATCAACTTATTATAATGTTGACAATGTCCACTAAAAGGGAGGGCTTCACATCGACTCTCAGCATATACATTCTGATATTCTGGCTGACATGCGGCGTTTTAACCGTTTTTATACCAATATTCTTGGCGTATTGGATAAGCACATCCTTGGTACGGGGTATTCGTTTGCCGAGGTAAGGGTCATCATTGAAATTGGTATTCGTGGAGAAAGTATTGCCAACAATCTGGTGGATACACTGACCATCGATCGCAGTTATATGAGCCGGATCGTGAACAAGCTGTCCAAGGAAGGCCTGCTCATCAAAGTGAATTCGGAAGCTGACAGCCGGGTCAGTCTTATTCGCCTGACGGATAAAGGTAAGGAACTCTACGCTGAATTAAACGATCGGTCTGACCAGCAAATATTGAAATTAATGCAGGATTTGAATGAGGATGAGATCCAAGAGGTCTATGCTTCCATGATGAACATACAAGAGAAGTTAACGAAGAAAGCAGGAGAGACAACACGATGATACGATTCGAATGTGATTATAACGAAGGTGCGCATGAACGCATTCTGCAAAGACTGATCGAGACCAATATGGAACAAACGAGCGGTTATGGCACAGATCCCCACTGTGATCGGGCGAGAGCTCTTATTCGTCAGGCGTGTGACAACGAGCAGGCTGATGTGCATTTTCTGGTCGGAGGCACTCAAACCAACACAACGGTCATTGCATCCATACTGCGTCCCTATCAAGGAGTCGTTGCGGCTACTTCAGGACACATCGCTGTTCACGAAACGGGGGCAATAGAAGCGACTGGCCATAAAGTACTTACCGTTCCCAGCGAAGACGGGAAGATCACAGCTGACCAAGTGAGAGCAGTCTATGAAGCGCATAGGAGTGAGTCTTCTCCTGAGCACTGCGTACAGCCAGGAATGGTTTACATATCCCAGCCAACAGAGAACGGTACGATGTATAGTAAGGCCGAATTGCAGTCATTATTTGAGACAAGTAAGAAATGCGGACTCCCGTTATTTGTGGATGGGGCAAGGCTCGGCTACGCACTAGCATCCCCAGATTGTGACATGACCCTTGCTGATCTCGCCCGTCTATCTGATGTGTTCTATATCGGAGGAACCAAGATTGGTGCCCTGATGGGGGAAGCTGTAGTCATCCTGAATGATGCATTGAAGCGTGATTTCCGTTACATGATCAAGCAGAAGGGCGGTCTGCTCGCAAAAGGCAGATTGCTGGGCATTCAGTTTGAAACGTTGTTTGAAGACGGATTGTATCTCGAAATTTCACGACATGCCATCGATATGGCCATGCGAATTCACGATTCGCTTGAAGAACAACATATTCGGTTCCTGTACGAATCACCAACCAATCAGCAGTTTCCAATCTTGCCTGATGTTTTGCTTGAGAAATTACGCAGCCAATACACGTTCACCTTCTGGGAGAAGGTAGACGCCACACATAGTGCAGTCCGTTTTTGCACCAGTTGGGCGACTGAGCAGGATAATGTGGATGCGCTGGCTCGTGATATCGCCCGATTAATGCATGAATCAAGTGAAACCCGGGAACTTGCTGAAGTACTGGCTTAAACATTGTATAAGAAGGAAGATTAGTTCCGATTTTCTGATCAAGGGCGACTACATAAGTCGTCCTTTTTTGATTGGAAATAACGTGAATTGGAAGCAAAGTAGTGATCCGATTGACAGTTGGTCTTAAACGGAGTTACCATGAACACATGAAAATAGATAGCCCGAAAATTCAGGAACAATCGATGACCATAGAGACCATCCAGGTTTTGGAGTCCAAAACTGAGTACCGGAATCAACTCATTGAACATATCTCACTCGATTACCAGGAAGCGCTCAAAGTATCCTTCGAGAATGTCATTTTCAGAAATGTGATGATCTCTGATTCC
Source organism: Paenibacillus sp. 7516 (assembly GCF_002272715.1). NCBI lineage: Bacteria > Bacillati > Bacillota > Bacilli > Caryophanales > Paenibacillaceae > Paenibacillus > Paenibacillus sp. 7516. The sequence continues at coordinate 404,353 of NZ_NPBI01000006.1, read as the reverse complement.
TCGCTGGAGCAATTTGAATTTACGGATGTTGTTTTTGAAAATTGTGATTTCTCCAACGTCAATTTCTCAGGTGCTATCATGCACCGGACCGCATGGACCAACTGCAAATTTGTCGGCACGGATTTTTCCACCAGCAGGATGCAAAACGTTCAATTTGCTCAGAGTGTGGGGGACTACTCCAATTTTAGATTTGCCAACCTTAAACAAGTCGCTTTTGCTGAATGTTCATTAATTAGTGCTGACTTTGCCTATCTAGCATTACAAAAAATGCTGCTGGACCATTGTAATATCGATCAGGCATTCATGACAGGTACGAAATTAAAGGGCTTGGATCTTAGCAATTGCGAATTTGACTCGCTCGTAGTGAACATGGAAGATCTGAACGGCTGCGTTATTTCACCCTATCAAGCGGCGACCTTCGTCGGATTAATGGGAATTGTGATCAAATCCTAAAAGACTTGCCCCAAGGGGAGAAGTGTGTATAATAGGTTACATAAAATCATACGACATGCTTTCTAGGGTTCCGCGATATGATCGGCCTGGTCCGAGAGAAAGCTCATAACCTGTTGGTTATGCCACGGAGGGATAAAAGCCTGGGAGATAAACTGCTTGAATGCAGTTTGTTTCCCGGGCTTTTTTGTTTTGCTTTCGAAGACAAAACCTAAACGTTGTTGTATGAAATTGGATACCAAAAGGAGTAGGTCAAAATGAACAAAACCTGGTGGTCTGTTGTGATTGCAGCCCTTTTTGAAGTGAGCTGGGTGATTGGTTTAAAGCATGCGAGTGGTCTGTTGGAATGGGGAGCAACGGTGATCGCCATTGGTGTTAGCTTTTCCCTGATGATTGCGGCTTCCCGTACACTAGATGTCGGAACGGTATACGCCGTATTTGTTGGATTGGGAACGGCTGGCGCGGTACTGGCTGAGATTCTGTTATTCGGGGCTGCTGTCCAGGCTGGAAAAATGATACTCATTGGTGTGTTATTGCTCGGAGTAATCGGACTGAAAATGGTAAGCAAGCAGAAAACGAAGGAGGCGCATCATTCATGAACTGGGTATTTCTTATTATGGCAGGCCTATTCGAGATGCTGGGTGTATTGATGATTAATAAATGGAACAAAGAACGTAATGTTCTATCCATCCTGCTCTTAGTTACAGGTTTTGGATTAAGCTTCTGGCTGCTGTCTCTGTCTATGAAAACACTGCCCATGGGGACGGCGTATGCCGTGTGGACAGGAATAGGTGCTTCCGGAGGAGCGATTCTTGGCATGATTTTCTATGGGGAATCCCGAAACGCACTTCGAATATTGTTTATTGCGATGGTGCTTGGATCTGCGGTTGGGTTGAAACTGGTGAGCTGACATTGGGATTAAAAGATAATATACAGATCGTCTTTTTAATGGTATCCTTATTCGTTACGTGTGATAACAAGACACATCAAATAGATATGGACGTCATGAAGGAGACTCAATGAACTTTAAAGACTTGAATATTATACCCCCAATCTTAGAAGGATTGAACAAAGCGAACTATACGAACCCTACACCTATTCAGGAACAAGCAATCCCAGCCGTATTGGCAGGCAGAGACTTGCTTGGGTGCGCGCAAACAGGAACAGGGAAGACGGCAGCATTTTCGGTGCCGATCATTCAATTATTAAGCGAAAAGTCAGGTGGTCCAAGACAAGGACGCCGTATTCGCTCCTTGATTTTAAGTCCAACCCGAGAGCTGGCTATCCAGATTGCGGATAACATTAAGATTTATAGCCGATACACGGATATTCGCTGCGCTGCTATCGTTGGTGGTGTTTCACAGAAGGCGCAGGAGCGAGCGCTGAGCCAGGGTGCAGATATTATTATCGCCACGCCAGGCAGATTGATGGATCTGGTTAACCAAAAACGGATTGATTTGAAATCCATTGAGATTTTGGTATTAGATGAAGCTGACCGGATGCTGGATATGGGCTTTATTCATGATGTGAAGCGAATCATCTCCAAGATGCCGAGCAAGAAACAAACCCTTTTCTTCTCAGCTACGATGCCTCCGGAAATTACAAAAATGGTTAAAACGTTACTCGTTGATCCCGTGAAAGTTGAAATTACACCGGTGTCTTCTACGGTAGACCGAATTGAACAGTCTGTGTATTTATTGGAGAATGGCAAGAAACAACATCTGTTGAATCATATTCTGCAGGATAAATCCATTGTTTCGGCACTGGTGTTCACCCGCACGAAGCGCGGCGCTGACCGTGTTACACGTGAGTTGACCAAAGTAAATGTGACTGCTCAAGCCATTCATGGTGACAAGTCTCAGAATGATCGACAAAAAGCGCTGAACAATTTCAAAAGCGGAGTCACAAGGGTGCTGGTAGCGACAGATATTGCGGCAAGAGGAATTGACGTGGAAGAGCTCTCGCATGTCATCAACTTTAACCTGCCTAATATTCCAGAGACCTATGTACATCGAATCGGCCGCACAGGCAGAGCAGGGCATAGCGGTATGGCAATCTCTTTTTGCGATAAGGAAGAAATGCCGTTCCTCAAGGATATTGAGAAGGTAATCAAGAAGAGCATTCCCGAAGTCAAAGATCATCCTTATCCGATGACGAGTGCTCCTGTGTTTGTAAAAAACAGTAAGGGATCGAAGGCTGCAACCGACAATTCCATGACCAATAAACCGGCCAAGGCTAAGAAGAACCCCGCGCGCAAACCCAAGTCTGAATGGTTTACCAAGCAGGGGAAAGCACAAAACAGTAATTTCAAACCCCAAAAATCCAAAAGCAGTAAAGTCAATAAAAAAACGATCTAACAAACGGGCAGAATTACTTAAGTGAACTGTCCCCGAATCGTTCGGCAAGTCAAACACCTCAAAAAACCTTCCGTATTGTATGAGATGGAGGACCGTTTTTGAGGTGTTTTTGCGTTGCGTGGGTTATCAGAGTGAATCATTTAATACAAAATAAAAGGTTTAATACAGCAAGTTTGACTCTTTGGTAACATACAAGTAAAATTATTGAAATACAATCTTAGAATGAGGTGGATTACGCAATGCTTGAGCTTAGTTTTGATGACCCGGACAAGCTGGTAACGGTTACCCATGCCTTATCTACACGTTCCCGGGTAGATATCCTCCGCCTCCTTAATTCCAAAAACCTAAATATCGTGGAGATTGCTGAAGCTCTTAAACTTCCAGTATCCACCGTAGCCAACAATATCAAGATTTTGGAGGCTGCAAGATTAATTAATACAGAGCTGCTGCCGGCTTCTCGCGGCGCGATGAAAGTATGCAGTCGTAATTATGATGATATACACATTGCACTGAATTTGGAGAAGGCGGGTCCCAGAGGAGGTGTTCAAGTCTATGAGGTGGACATGCCCATAGGTCATTATAGCGATTGCGAGGTATCCCCAACCTGCGGCCTGGCCAATGCGGATGGAATGATTATACGTGAGGATGAACCTGCGAGTTTCTTTCACCCAAAGCATATTGGAGCTCAGATCATGTGGTTTCGAAAAGGATATGTTGAATATTTGATGCCACTGGAATTACCGCCCGGAGCAAGGATTGAATCGCTTGAAGTATCTATGGAAATGTGTTCTGAGGCACCTAACTACGATCACAATTGGCCTTCCGATATTTCGGTATGGATTAATGGCGTGGAGATTGGCATGTGGACATGTCCTGGGGACTTTGGTGACAGAAGGGGAAATCTTAATCCAGCCTGGTGGTATGAGTGGTCAACCCAATATGGTTTGCTAAAGACCTGGCGAGTAGACAAAGAGAAGACTTCGCTTGATATGGAGAAGGTTTCCTCTGTTACATTAAATCAACTAAACCTCCTGGATAGTCACAAATTGCGCTTGCGGGTGGGCATCAAACCAGATGCTGTTCACCAAGGTGGGATGAACCTGTTTGGCAGAGAATTTGGAGATCACGATCAAAACATCAAAATGACCATAAATTACGTAATGAATCCTGATGTGGATTGAAGAGAAAGCTTTAGTTGCGGATAAATTGTAACTAAGGCTTTTTTTGATTGAATAATTACAATAAATATAATTGAAAGCGTTGACATCAAGAGGTTGGGTGGCTATAATCCCACTATAGATACAATAATAATGTAATAAATCAAGTATATCGTTTGTATCTATAATATTAGAATAAAGGGGATGCTCGCATGAAAAGAAGAGTGGGCTTGTTGGCACTAACATTACTTCTCTCTGTGTCTATGATTTTAAGTGCATGCAGTGGAAACAGTGGTGGTGCCGACGGTGATGCCGCAAGTGAAGGGAAAGTGAGCTTGTCCTTCTGGACATTGTTCGATGGTGGCGATGGGGCAAACATGCAAGCATTAGTTGATGAATTCAACAAAACCCATCCGGACATCGAAGTGAAAAATACCAAGCTTGCCTGGGGCGAGTATTATACCAAACTTGTCACCGCGGTTGGTAACGGCAACGGACCGGACATCGGCATATCCCATTCCTCTAGGCTGCCCGATTTGATTGATCAGGGGGTAGTCACTGAACTCGATACACCCGCTGCAGATGCAGGCGTAGATTGGAATTCCTACAATCAAAATCTTTTGAGTGCGGTTACAGTAGACGATCAGCATTATGCAGTACCTATTGATACACATGCTTTTATCATGTTTTACAACAAAAAGCTGCTGAAAGAAGCTGGTCTGCTCGGCGAAGACGGAAAGCCCGTACTGGAACAATCGGCTGATGGTTTTGTAAGTTTCCTTAAAACATTAAAAGAAAAGTTGCCAGCCAAGGTTACTCCATTTGCATTATCCAATAACAATGATGATCCTTTCCGTCTATGGTGGTCATTGTATTCGCAATTGGGTGGAAATGATGTCATATCGGACGATCTGAAATCTGCGGCGATTGATAAAGAAAAGGGGATCCAAGCAGCCGACTATATCCAGAAGTTGTATACCGAAGGCTACATCAAAAAAAATGATCCGGATTTTTATAAAAATTTCCAAAGCGGGACAGCCGCAATGACCATGACGGGTGTCTGGACGACAGGAACATGGGAATCCACCAAAGATTTTGAGTTTGGTGCGATGCCGATACCTAAATTTTATGATCAGGAAGCAACATGGGGAGACTCTCACACGATTATTCTGCCTTTGACTCAGGATGAAGACGAAGCAAAACGTAAAGCGGCGATGATTTTCGCCGATTGGGTTGCAGATAATGGTCAGGTATGGGCCAAAGCCGGCCATATTCCTTCCAAACCGTCCGTATTGGAAAAACAGGAATTTAAGGATATGCCTTACCGCAGCGATTATTCTGAGGTAGCTAGTGTCGTTAAGTTCAGCAAAAAATCAACCAAAACTGCCCAAATCCGTGAAGAGGTCGCCTTTAAATTTTTGAATGAAGTATGGGTCAATAAAATGACTCCGGCTGATGCCATGAACAATATGGAGGCAGGCATTCAGAAAATACTGAGTGAATAGAAGGAAGACGGGTCACGCAAGCTTGCGCATGTGTAAGCATTACGTTGGCTTGCGTGTTAATCAAAGGGGAGACGGGTATGAAGTTCAAAAAAATGAGGACGGAGATGCAGGCGCTTGTCTTTCTGCTTCCCTTCCTAATTGTGTATGTATTGTTTACCATCTGGCCGATGATTAAAGGCATTGAAATGACCTTTTACAAATGGACACTCATTAAGAAAATGGACTTTGTTGGCCTGGATAACTTCCGCAAGGTACTTCAGGACAGGGAAGTCTGGGAAGCGATATGGCACTCGACCTTCTTTGTTTTTCTAAGTACTCCGACCATGATCATACTTGCCATTGTGCTGGCTCTGATTGCGAATCGAAAATCGGTATTGCAGAAGTTTTACCGGATTATCTTTTTTATCCCAAGTGTACTCTCGGTTGCTGTCGCAGCTTATCTGGGGTTATTCGTATTCCAGCCTTATACCGGGTTTGTCAATTCCGTACTGCATCTCATTGGTCTGTTACCCCAAAACGCCGAAATTTTCTGGCTGACCGAAACAAACCTGGCCTGGATCGTCATTACCGTTGTAACGTTGTGGTGGACAGTAGGTTTTAACTTTATTCTGTATTTGTCGGCGCTTCAGGAAATACCGGATGAGATCTATGAAGCTGCACGATTGGATGGAGCGAGTGACTCGCAAATATTTTGGAGAATTACCCTTCCATATCTATCCCCACTCACCAAAACCATTACGATGCTGCAAATTATCGCTTCATACAAGGTCTTCATGCAGATTTATGTTATTACAGGCGGAGGCCCACTGGATCAGACACGTCCGATTATCCAGTTAATCTATCAAACCGGATTTAGAAATAACAACCTCGGTTATGCCGCGACGATGTCCTATATTTTATTTTTCATACTCCTGGTGTTATCCGTGCTGCAATACTGGATGAACAACCGGAAGGGAGTGGATAGCTGATGAAGTGGCTGTTTCGTATAAGTTCTGCATTGATGGCTGTAATGTTTGCGGCTCCGTTGCTTTGGATGCTTGTTGTATCGATCAAGGAAGAAGGCATGAAGATCATTACAGTCCTGGATTGGTTTAAGCCTCCGTATTCTTTGGCTGTGTACGAAGAGATTCTAACGACGACCAAATTGTCTCAATGGATTGCCAACAGTTTGTTCGTGGCCGTGATTGTAACGGTGCTTACGGTCATTTTTGCAGCAATGGCGGGGTTTGCGCTATCCAAGGTCCCATTTCGCTATCGTACCATTGTTTTCTTTTTCATCCTTGGAGGCCTGTTAATTCCGGGGGAGGCTACCATTATTCCACTCTATCAGGTGGCAAAAGATCTTCATTTGCTGAATTCGTACAGCGGACTCATCATTCCGGCTCTTGCCTCGCCCGTAGCTGTTATTGTACTCAAAAGTTTCTTTGACGGAGTTCCCAATGATCTGCTCGAAAGTGTACAGATTGATGGGGGTGGCTTCTGGAGAATATTCACCAGCATCATGTTACCTCTCACTCGTCCGGCAATGGCTTCCATGGCCATTCTGACGTTTATCGGTTCCTGGAACAACTTCCTGTGGCCGTTCCTTTCGATCACCGACGATAATCTATTTACACTGCCAATGGGTATTCCTACGCTGATGGGTCAATATTCTGAGGATTATGTCAAACCAATGGTTATTAATGCGGTGGCTTCGGTACCTATCATTATTTTGTTTATCATTTTCGAGAAGCAGATTGTCAAGGGAATCAGCATGTCCGGAATTAAGGGGTAAGGTGAGCAAGTCTGAATTTCATAAAACAATAAAACGGCTATGTCAGGCCAGCGAGCCCAATGTAGCTCAAGGAGAATGGAGAAAAGATATGACAACCCAATTTTACAATAAGGATTATCCAAGACCGCAGTTTGTACGTAAAGACTGGCTGAATTTGAATGGCGAATGGGATTTTAGTTTTGATGACCATCAGGTAGGTGAAAGTGAACATTGGTATGATCAAGCTGAATTTCCGGAAGGACTCAAGATTAAAGTTCCCTTTACCTATGAAACTCAGGCAAGCGGGATCGGGATCGAGACATTTCATCCACTGGTTTGGTACCGCAAACTGGTAACCATTCCTCAAGAGGTTAAGGGCAAGAGAACTATTCTTCATTTCCAAGGGGTGGATTATCGCGCCAAATGCTGGGTGAATGGAAGGGTTGCGGGTGAGCATGAGGGGGGATATGCAGCATTTTTCTTCGACATTACACCTTATCTCACTTACGGTTCGGAGAACAATATTGTTCTTGAAGTAGCGGATAGTCAAAGTGCAATGCAGCCTCGGGGGAAACAGCGCTGGGTCGATGAAAATTTTGAATGCTTTTATGTGCAAAGCACCGGAATTTGGAAGAGTGTCTGGATGGAGCATGTGAGTGAAGCAAGGGTTGAAACGGTCAAGATGACGCCCGATATCGACCGTCATATGATTCGTTTGGACTTTCAATTGAATGGGATTGAAGGCAGGAACAACTTGCGTCTGGAAACGAAGATTGAGCTGAAGGGTCAGCATGTGCAAACCATCAGCCTGTCTCCGGATAGAGCTTGGATGACCGTGGAGGCCAGTGTCAAACATGAGGCGGGCGGCCCGTGGAAACAGTCGTTGTGGTCTCCGGATTCACCAAACCTGTACGATATTGATTTTGTTTTGTACGAAAATGAGAAGGAAATCGATCGGGTGCATTCCTATTTCGGCATGCGAAAAATATCGATTGAAAATGGGCAGGTTCTGCTGAATAATGCTCCGCTCTATCAACGACTTATTCTGGATCAGGGTTATTGGCCTGAAAGCCATTTGACTCCTCCATCGGTGGAAGCGCTGATCGAAGATATTGATAAAATTGCCGAGATGGGATATAACGGCATTCGCAAACATATGAAACTGGAAGATCCCCGCTTTTTATATTGGTGTGATGTAAAAGGGATGCTGGTCTGGTCGGAAATGGCGGCGACCTTTGAATTCAATGATGAAGCGGTTAGCCGTTTCACCAAGGAGTGGCTCGAGATTGTACCACAACAATACAATCATCCAAGCGTGATCACCTGGGTTCCGTTTAATGAATCATGGGGAATACCGACAATCGCTCACGAGGTGGCACAGCAGCAGTTTACGCAATCCATCTATCATCTGACCAAAGCCATCGATCCTTATCGTCCGGTCATTACCAATGACGGATGGGAGCATACAGTATCGGATATTTTGACCATTCATGATTATGTGGAGTCAGGAGATGCCTTTTTGGAACGTTACCAGGATAAGGACATGATTGTAACCAACAAGATCTCCTCTAACCGATGGAAGTTTGCTTTTGCCGAAGGTTACGAGTATAAAGGACAGCCCATTATCATCAGTGAATTCGGGGGCATTGCCTTTCAATCGGATAAAGGCTGGGGCTATGGCAATCAGGTGGACTCCGTTGAAGCCTTTGTTGAACGTTTTCGTTCAATTACAGGAGCGATCAAGGCCATTCCTTATATTTCGGGCTACTGTTATACACAGGTCACGGATGTGCAGCAGGAGATTAATGGCCTGCTAACTGAAGACCGTCAGCCGAAAGTACCGCTGGAAGTCATCCGCAAAATCAATCTGGCCTAAAGGCTCAAGTATACATTACCGATTCATGGGGATCAGGAGTGTAGATCACAATGTTACGTGAAGATTACCCAAGGCCGCAATTTGTGCGACAGAACTGGATGAGTTTGAATGGGGAATGGGAATTTGAATTTACAAGCTGCTGAAGTTGGATTATTCAGTCTGGAACCAGGAGATAGGTACGGGGCGATGAGCAGGCTTTATGTGCACTAAGCTGTTGCATAAAAATGGTGAAGAAGAACCGACTCGTACGGAGTCGGTTCTTCTTCTGAAACCAAAAGTAGACCATTATAATTTGGATGCCACTCCCCAACATTTTGAATATTCCTTTTGCAAATAAGCTTAATTATCAATCAATGCGCTTAATTCGGCCTGAAATACTTTTTGATGATTTTGATTATAGGTTGTGAGCAGTACGGTAACAATGCCATTGCCTCTTCGTCTGGGGAGCAGTTCAATCACTTCCGCAACTACGCTCAGCACATCATCGGGAAATACAGGCTTGATAAACTGAATGTGATTCATCCCCGTACCTGCGACAACATTCTCTCCGTATACGCCTACTTCAATCCACAGCTTGAAGGAGATGTTCATCGTTTGCATGCCGGAAGCAATCAGGCTGCCGAAACGTCCTTTTTTAGCCTTTTCCTCATCCAAATGCATGTACTGAGGATCATAGATTTTCGCAAACTCCATAATATCGCTCTTGGACAGTTTAATCGATTTGGTTTCGTAGCGCTGACCTACGACATATTCACTAAATTTCAATGCGGGCACCTCGTTCTTTTCGAATGTTTATTTAGATATCATTCATCATGTCGCCGATGGCAAATTTTTGGAGAGACTCTTTGGCCGTTTGTTTATTTTTGGCATAGTCCATATTGTAAATGCAGGAGAACAACACGTTTAAGACATATTCCAGGGCAATCTGCGAAGAGAAGGTACCAATCTTGGCGAACTTTTCCTCGTCGTTGGCAACCTGTAAACATAAAGTACTCCATTTAGCCAACTCACTCTGTGGCGTTGCTGTTATTGTAACAAACGGAATACCTTCACGTTTGAAGTGACGTGCTGCCTTGATGTAGCTTAATGACTTCCCGTGATACGTCAGGAACAGGGCACAGTCTTTTGAAGTGACATTGATGGTATGATGCGCCCACTCGGAAAGTTCCGTTGCAATGATCGCATATTTGTTGAGTTTAAACAATTTATTTTGGAAGCTTTTGGCCCGGATCTGCGAATCACCCAAAGCATAGATGAAGATTCGATCTGCCTGGTTCAGCAGCAGTGCCGTTTGGGAGAGCAGGCCATCGTCCAGAATGGCAGCGTTTTTTGAGATCGTTTCTTTCATCAAATCGGCAATCTCCGCAGCCACCTGAAGAGTGGATTCACCGACACCGAATGGATAATTGGCATCAACAGGGTTGGAACCATTCTGGGTACTTTGCTGGAATTCACGGGCTAGGGTGATGATAAATTCCTTGTAACCCGTCATCCCGAGTTTGCGGGTTAGACGGTTAATGGCAGAATGCGATGTATATGTAACTTGAGCAAGCTCCTGAATATTGCAGTGAAGCATGCGTTCCCGCTGTCTCAAAATATAAGAAGCAATGCTCTGTTCGTTAGGTGTAAAATGCTGCATTTCTGACAATTGCATCAGCAGTTTCAATCGGTTCACCCCGGATTCTATCATTCTTTTGAGTCAAAATGATGTTTAATTGAACATTTTGCCCAATATTAATGTGCCATAGTAACCGAACTTTGGTCAAATGTACCATAATGCATGGATAACCTTTACGCACTGCACTCTTCTTCTATAATTAAAGAAAAAGAGCAGCAGGGGGGAACAACCATGTTAACGATTGGATATATTGGCAATGGCAAAAGTACAAACCGTTATCATCTTCCGTTTTCATTGAATAGGGAACACTTAAACGTAAAAACGATCTATGCCCGGAACCCGGACAAAACGGATTGGGACAAGGTGCCAGGGATCCACTACACGAACGAAATTTCGAGCCTGATGAATGACGAGGAGATTCAGTTAGTTGTAATCTGTACGCATACAGAATCACATTATAGTTATGCCAAGATGGCACTCGACCATGGTAAACATGTGCTTGTTGAGAAACCGTTCATGTTAACCAAAGAGGAAGCGGAATCCATATTTCAATACGCCAAAGAGAAGAACCTGATCATTCAATGTTATCAGAATAGAAGATATGATTCGGATTTTCTGACAACTCAAAAAGTCATTGAATCCGGGAAGCTTGGGGATCTGCTTGAAGTGGAAATGCACTATGATTATTATCGCCCGGAAATTCCGAACGGCACGACGCAGTTCTCTCCTTACAACAGTTACCTATATGGACACGGAGTGCACACGATTGATCAAGTGATATCCTATTTTGGTCAACCGGACACGATTCATGCTGATGTACGTCAATTACTTGGTGCTGGCAGAATGAACGATTACTTTGATCTGGACTTTTATTATTCAACCTTGAAGGTATCCGTTAAATCGAGCTTTTTCCGTTTGAAACAACGCCCGAGCCTGGTTGTATATGGTAAAAACGGAGTGTTTGTCAAACAAACGGAAGACCGTCAGGAGGAACATCTGAAATTGTTTTACCTGCCGAAAGGACATGCTGATTTTGGTGTGGATTTGCCCCAGCATTATGGCACGCTAACCTATATAGATGAAGAAGGAGTGTACCATGAAGAGAAGGTGATCTCTGAAAAGGGAGATTACGCCCGTGTTTACGATGATATCTATGAGGCCATCATTCACGGCAAGGATAAAGTCATCAAGGATGAAGAAACATTAACAGTGATGGGTATTCTGGAAGAGGGCATAAAAGGATTAATCTAATAACATACAGGTACTGGTCAGGTAGAACTTACGGATCGGTACCTTTTTTCGATGAACAAAGGATTGCCCAGAAGACATACCAGCAGATCGCGTGATAAAATGCAGTGAATGATTCATACGGTATTGTTTGTAATAACTGAAGAGATTGGTGTTTTGAGGGAGCATTATAATGATAACCATTAAAGATGTAGCAAAGAGAGCTGGTGTGGCCAGTTCTACCGTATCCTGTGTGCTTAATGCGAAAGACAATGTTAGTGAATTGACAAGACAGAAGGTGCTCGGTGCAGCCAGCGAACTCAATTACGTTAAACATGGACCAGCGTCGGAGTTAAAACGTAAAAATACCCAAACCATCGGCGTGATGGTACACGACATGTCCAGTCCCTATTTCTCGGATTTGGTACCCGGCATCGAATCAGCGATTAAGAGTCATGGTTACGATCTGATTGTATGCAGTTCAATGGGCGGGGAGAAATCTACGGCGAACCGATATATTCGGGAAAAGCGAATCGATGGCGCTATAGTAATTGCGCAGGATATTCCGGATGAATTGCTGACGGAAGCTGCAGCCAGGGAGTTTCCAATCGTGGTGATGGATCGGCAACTTGCGAATGAACATATCGTAAATGTTCTAATGGATGATGATCAAGGCGGATATTTGGCAACAAAATATCTGATTGATCAAGGTCATCGTACTATCGCTTACATTAATGGACCGTTCAATTCGGATTGTAATCTTCTTCGTTATCAAGGATTTTTGAGAGCGCTGAGTGAAGCCGATATCGAAGAAAAAAGCGAATGGAGACTGAGTGGACAATTCTGCAAAGAGAGCGGTTATCATGCGGCCAAGATGCTGATCGAGAAGGGTCTCCCCTCGGCTGTGTTTTTTGCTAATGATGACATGGCAATCGGAGGCCTGGAAGCATTCCGGGAGCATCACATTTCAGTGCCGGAGCAAATATCGGTCGTTGGATTCGACAATATCCATGTCTCACAATATGTATCTCCGCCGCTAACGACGTTTCGACAACCGAAAACAGACGCCGGATTGCTTGCCGGACATTTACTCATTCAGATGTTAAACGGGGAGCAGGTTAAGTCTGTATTTACCTTGGATATTCAATGTGTGGAACGTCAGTCCGTTCGTGCAGTGACGAATGAGTAATCTTTTTTAGCCGCCCTATAGGGCGGCTCTTTTCATATGAGAAATTATTTTCCTGATCCATTCGAAAGGAATCCTGCTCTTCATGCATAATATGATTACTAGGGCTTGGAAATTGGAAAATATGGAAAGGGTGATCTGATGGGAGTGCCAACGTTTCTTGAAACAGGTCATATGACAGAAGGGTTTCCGATCCGGGTAATCCATACGGGTGAACAGTTTAATTTTGCTGCACATTGGCATGAAGAGGTTGAATTGGTCGTTGTGAATGGAGAACGCGCGAGAATTGGAGTGAACAACGAGGTCTATGAGCTTGTACAAGGAGACGTTCTGCTGATTAAGCCGGGGGATGTGCACTGCTTTTTGCCAGGTACCGGGTATTTAACCATTATCCTGTTTCGGCTGGAGTGGGTAACGGGAAATGTGGCAGCAGATCCTGAATCCCATGACCTTCGCGAACTTTTTCATAAGACCACAATGATTCCGTCACTTATCTGTAATGAGAAGAATCTGGACCGATATATCAAGGCCATTTCCGAAGAGGAGAAGAGGCAGCAGCCGGGATACCGCTGGTTAATGGTAGCGAGATTGTACGATCTGATCGTCCACCTGCTGCGTACCAAGGAACCGACTACAGAGCCATGCGCTTCCAAAGAGACCTGTAACGGAGCCAAAAGATTCGAATTCCTTGAATCGGTCTGCGAATATCTGGAGGAACATTACGCTGAACCCGTCAAGCTGGATCATGTGGCTGAGCATATTAAATTCAGCAAATTTCATGTATGCAAGCTGTTTAAGGAGACTAAGGGAGTCACGTTGATGGAGTACCTGAACCACTTTCGTATTATCAAATCGGAATGGGCATTATTGTTCAGTCAGACCTCCATTTTGGATATCGCCATCGGACATGGATTTAACAATGTGAATTCCTATAACCGACTGTTCAAAAAATATAATGGCTGTACTCCTTCTGAATTCAGGAAGAAACATCAGACCCATATCACAAAATATGAAGGATGATTCACAATATTTGAGGAGAAAGCCCTCTCCAAAATCACTATACTCGAATAAAATGTAAGCGTTTCCTTTTATCGAAGGAGGGGGCCCATGAAGACATTTAAGTTGAAGTATCTCTCCATCATTGCACTTGTAAGTGCAGTGATGATCGTATCCGGTTGTCAGTCCAAGGGAGAGCAGGCATCCAAGCAGGAAGAAATTACGGTGTGGAGTTTTACGGATGAAGCCGGTTATGCCATTGAGAAGTTCGAAGAAAAGTATCCAGACATCAAGGTGAATTTCGTCAATATCCCCGGAAACTTTTACATTACCAAATTAAAATCCGCCCTGCAGACCACGTCGAAAGCACCTGATGTATTTATGATTGAAAATGCAAACATACGAGAGCTGATTGATGTACCTTATCTGGAGAATCTGTCTTCATCCCCGTATAACGCGAATGAGCTGATTCCAGAACAATATCCATTTGTACAGGCGAATGAAAAGGACAGTGAAGGCCATATTCGTGCCATTGGGTATCAGGGGACACCTGGAGGCATCTATTATCGCAGGGACCTGGCCAAGGAATATTTGGGAACGGACGACCCCGTGAAAGTGGGCGAGCAGATTGGTACTTGGGAAGACATATTTGAGATTGGAGAGAGAGTGCAGCAGGAGAGCGGAAATAAAGTACATGCACTGGCAAACTGGAATGCCATATCCAACTCCTATGATGGAATCCCCTGGGTAAAGGATGGCAAGCTTGTCATTGATCCAACGTATATGGAGGTTCTGGACCTGGTGCGGGAAGCTCGTCAGCGCAAGGTGCTTGCGGAATATGAAGAAGGAAGTGCGGGGCACGCCGCTTCAATGCAAAAGGGGGAAGTGATGTTCTACCCTGGTGCTACATGGGCTTTGCAATATACCTTCAAGGCGAATGCGCCGGACACCGAAGGGTTGTGGGGGCTAGCACCTGGTCCGTCTTCATTTAGCGCAGGAGGCACGTATATCGCGATGTACAGTCAGAGTGAAAAAAAGGATGCAGCTTGGAAGTTTATTGAGTTTTATAACTTTGACCATGATTTCCTGTCTGAGCTGGCGAAGGAACAGGATTATTTTACAAGCAACATGGTCGTGAATGACCAGCTGGCGCCATCCGTAACTTCAGCTTATTTGGGAGGGCAAAAGCATTTCGAGTTTTTCTCCGAGGCAGCCAAACAGGTACCGGTCTACGAGCGAACCAAGTATGACTCCATTATTAATAATGACATTTATAAAAATGTCCTTCAGTTGTATCTCAATAATGACATCCAGACCAAAGAAGAAGCGGTGAAGCGAATCAAACGTGATGTGAAATTGAGATTTCCTGAGCTGGAAGTGGATTAGCCGAGGAGAACGAAACCTTTTAATCATCCGATGACTGGAGGAACACATCATGTTTGCCAAATCGATCCGCAAAGACCACTATGGCTATTATTTTATCGCTCCATTCTTTATCATTTTTGCTATATTTGGACTCTATCCTATTCTTTATTCCCTATATATCAGTTTTACCAACTTTGATGGCATTACGACCCCTGAATTCGTTGGGATCGGAAACTATATTGCTGTTCTGCAGGATCCGCTGTTCTATAAGACGCTGTTCAACACCTTATTCATCTGGGGGGTATCTGTCGTCCCGCAGCTTACCGTCTCTCTTGTTCTAGCTTTTATCCTGAACGACAAGCTGCTTAAGGGAAGAGACTTCTTCAGAGCCGTCTATTTTTTCCCGAATATCGTTACGGCAGCATCACTTGGATTGCTTGTCAGCCTGATCTTTGATTGGCAGTCCGGCGGTCTGAATCACTTCCTGGTGCAGATTGGACTGATTGATGATCCGATCAACTGGAAAAATGATCCGTGGTTCATGAGACTCATTGTGTCAGCCATTCTGTTCTTTCAATATTTCGGATATTCCATGGTCATTTACCTTGCAGGGCTTCAGGGAATAGACCCGGCACTACAGGAAGCAGCTCAGATGGATGGGGCGAAGAAGAAGCACATTTTCATTCATATTATCGTTCCGATGCTGCGACCGATCATTCTGTTTCAGATGATTACCTCCATTATTGGAGGCATTCAGATTTTCGACCAGCCGTTCACGCTCACGAATGGAAGTGGTGGACCGGACCGTGCTGCCATGACCAGTATTATGTATCTCTATAATGTAGCATTCCAAAGCACACGCTTCGGTTACGGCGCAGCTATCGCCTTCTGTCTGTTCGTTATCATCATTCTCTTATCCGTTGTATCCTTCATCATGACCAGTCGGAAGAGTCGTTCATAGGGAGGGGGAAGTACCATGCAAACCGCAAAATCGATTGAACAACCGAATGCAGCCATCCAGCAATATGCCAGTACGAAGCAGCTTACCATCGGCAAAGTGCTCATCTACTTGCTCTTAACAGGTCTGGCTGTGATCTGCATCGTTCCGTTTTATCTGATGATTATCTATTCCACGCATAATAATGCGACCATTGCATCCACCTTTACTTTCCTTCCCGGACCATTCGTTGCGGATAATTACTTGAATATGGCCTCCAAAATCAACATTTGGCGCGGATTTGCGAACAGTCTTTTTATTGCCGGCACTTCAACTGTACTATCGCTGTATATCGGTTCATTAACCGCATATGGATTTGCCAAGTTCAAGTTTAAGGGACGTACCTGGCTGTTCATGTTTTTGCTGGCCACGATGATGGTGCCCGGGCAGCTGGCTCTGATCGGGATGTACCGGCTGTTCAGTACACTGGGGCTGTTGGACAGCTATGCGGCCATTATTTTACCAGCGGCAGCGAATGCTTTTAACGTATTTTTTATCAAACAATTTATGGAGAGCAGTATCCCCGACGAAATCATTGAATCGGCACGTGTGGACAGCGCAGGAGAGTTTCGGACATTCAATCAAATTGTGCTGCCCATTCTGGGACCTGCCATTTCGGCACTTGGCATATTCACGTTCATCGGCTCATGGAACAACTTCCTCACACCGCTTGTTTTGTTCTTCTCATTGGATAAATACCCGCTTCCGGTCCTCGTTGCTCTGGTTCAGGGCTATTATGGTATGGATTATGGGTTGTTATATCTGGGAGTTGCGATTTCCATCCTGCCGATCATCATCGTCTTTGCAATCTTCTCCAGGCAGATTATAGGCAGCGTGGCGTTGGGAGCTGTGAAGGGATAGGTATCTTATACAGAAGGATTAACCTCTGGGCCAAGTGCCCTTTTTTTGTGCTTTTATTTCGAATGAAAAAAGGAAGACAGCAAGCATTATGCTCACTTACTTGAAATGAGTTATAATGAGTAAGGCCAAAGCAACGAATTCCCAAGTCGCCATATGGCGGCTTTTTCCGGTCCTGCACCATTATTTTAAATAATTAATGATTAATTCGAATTAATTGCGACAAAATGGAGCTATTCAGAGTAAAATAACCTATACGATGCAATCAAGACAAGGTGGTAGAAAATCATGAATTCATATCAGTTATTAAGCAAAACCCTGTTTGACAACTTTCACGAAGACCGCATTCGATATTCCGAACCGATCCGAAATTATACGTACACGCGACTCGGCGGGGAAGCAGATATTCTGATATTCCCCGAGACCATAGATGAAGTAGCCACTATTGTAAAGCTGGCGGTTCAGCATGATATCCCGTTGACTACACTGGGATACGGCTCCAATATGATTGTCAGAGATGGCGGCATTCGGGGGATTACCATGTCGCTACAGAATCTTAATCAGGTCAACGTGAATGGTCATACGATGACTGCACAGAGCGGTGCAGCCATTATTGATGTATCCCGCCAGGCGTTAGACGCAAGTCTTACCGGACTCGAATTTGCCTGCGGCATTCCGGGCTCGGTAGGTGGCGCACTCTATATGAATGCAGGAGCATACGGAGGACAGATGTCCGATGTGGTCGAGTCTGCCATTGTCGTGACTGAGGCAGGCGAAATTATCACCATGCAGAGCGAGGAGCTGCTGCTGGCTTATCGTAAGAGTGTATTTATGGGCAAACGCGATATCATCATCGAGGTGAAGTTCAAGCTTCAGCCGGGAGATCCGGTAGAGATCAAGGCGAAGATGGATGAACTTACTTATGCCAGAGAGTCCAAGCAACCACTGGAATATGCCTCCTGCGGAAGTGTCTTTAAACGTCCTGAAGGCCACTTTGCAGGCAAATTAATTCAGGATTGCGGTCTTCAGGGGACTCGCATTGGCGGTGCCGAAGTATCTCGCAAACATTCGGGCTTCATCGTGAATGTGGATAATGCCACGGCGCAGGACTACATCGATATGATTGCGCTCATTCAGGAGAAGGTGCGTAGCCAGTTCAATGTGAATTTGGAAACGGAAGTCGTCATCATAGGCGATGAATTGAATAAATAATTGGACGTAAGTCCACACTTTTTCGATAAGTCGCCTTCGGGCGGCTTCTTTTTTTACACTTTTCGAAGAAGAGCACCTGAATGGAGAATGTGGGTCAGCATAGACCATATACATAAATATAAAGGATACGACAGATTACAACGACGCTCTTAAGGGTAAGTGTTGTTAATTAAAGGATATCTCTCATCCACCATAGGAGGTTTAAAATGAATCAACCCTTGCATAACCATACCGATATCGCCATCCTGGGCATGGGAACTGCACTACCTGTTCACGAAGTTGCCCAGTCCGATATTGCAGAACTCATTGCCTCATCGCTTGAGGATCAACAGGATTTGGCCCGGTTTGCCAAAAGAGTGTTCCGGTCATGCGGTGTAGAAACGCGTTATACGGTTGAACCCAGCTATCTTGGATCACTCGAAGAATGTCGTTACCTGCCTTCGGGGGACCATTCTCAGATTCCGTCCACGCAGGAACGAATGGATACATACAAACGGGAGGCTCTCCCGCTTGGGATGGAGGCTGCCCAGAAGGCAATGAAGGATGCGGGCATGTCACCTGAACAGATAACACATATCATAACGGTCAGCTGCACAGGACAATATCTGCCTGGTCTGGATGTCATGCTAGTTCGCGATTTGGGATTGTCACCCCGCGTAAACCGGTTGCCGCTCATTTTTCAGGGCTGTGCGGCGGGATTAAAAGCCATTCAGATGGCTCGTGATGTCGTCCAGGGAATGCCTGATGCACAAGTGCTGGTCGTATGCGTTGAACTCTGTACCCTGCATTTTCAACCGGTAAAGGAGAGGGGGGCGCTATTTGCAGCCTCATTCTTCGGGGACGGAGCTTCTGCTTGTATCGTTGGTGCTCCGGAATCCAAGCAGCAGCATTATCTCGATCTTGGAACCGGATATTCCGTACTGCTTCCTGATTCAACGGAGGATATGACATGGGAGGTAGGCAATCAAGGTTACGATCTGTACTTATCGCCTCGCATCCCCAAACTGTTGGGTGAGCACTTGGAGAACGAGCTTTATCAATTGCTCGGGAGCGACAGTTTACCCGAACTATGGGCTATTCATCCAGGTGGACGGGGGATCGTTGACTCCGTTCAGGAAGTCATGAATTTAAGAGCAGAACAGACGATGTACAGCAGGGAAATCCTTAGAACCGTAGGCAACTTATCATCCAATACCATTTTATTTGTACTTCATGCCATGCGTGAGGATATGAAAGCCCGTAATCAATCTTCAACGGAGGGTGTGGCAATGGCTTTTGGACCTGGGCTGACCGCTGAGCTCATGAAATTTACTTACGTACCGTCCTATACGCCAGCGCTGAAGGAGAAGGATCATGTCCTTCTTTAGAAACTTGTCGATCCGTGCGAAGGAAGATGAATTGATGGATGATTTCTCAATGGGCGGGGAAGAATTGCGTGAAGCACTGCAGCACCTGCGTCGGCTCAATAAAATATTTGCCGCTCCAGGTCCTACTCTTGATGGTGTTGAGAAATTATGGATATCCGTCGGTAGACCTCTTAAGCTGAGCATTATGGATGTAGGGGCAGGCTCAGGGGACGTGAACCAGAAGCTGCTGCATTGGGCGAAGCAGAAGGGGATTGACCTCACGATCACATTGGTCGATCTGACTGAGGAAGCTTGCGAAGAGGCAAGACTGCTCTTTCAAAATGAACCAAGGGTCAATGTACAGCGTGCCGATGTCATGAAACTGCCGGATGCATCGGCAGATATCGTTACAGGATCACAGTTTGTACATCATTTTGACGGACAGCTGCTGCTTGATATCGTTTCACATATGCTGCGTATTTCCAGATATGGTGTTGTAATTAACGATATCCACCGCCACCCGGTATCCTATACTGCGGTCTGGCTTACAACCCGGATGATCTCGCGTAATCGTTATATCCGTCATGACGGTCCGCTGTCTGTTGCCAAGGGCTTCACGGCAAAGGATTGGCAGGAGTTAAAACAGCAATTGAACCATGACACCATGACCTATGAATGGAAGCCGCTGTTTCGCTACTCTGTCGTAATACCGAATCACCGGGCAGGTTAATGAGGGTGGCATTTATAGTCACGGCTGCTCAAAATTCAACTTAAAGGCAGGTGATAGTAGGTGTCCGAATCAATAGATGTCATTGTTATTGGTGCTGGAATCGCTGGCAGTTCTTGCGCCCTGCAGCTGGCCAGACAGGGTCATCGTACGCTTCTATTGGATCGACAGTCATTTCCCAGGCACAAAACCTGCGGTGAATTCATGTCACCAGAGACCAAAGAAATGCTGGAGTATCTAAATATTCAGCTTCAGGAAGTGAAGCCCAGCACGATGGATCATGCACAGATCATTATGCCTCAGGGCGGTCACATTGAAGCTCCTCTTCCAGGACCCGCTTATGGCATCAGTCGACATGAACTGGATCGCATTCTACACAAGCAAGCTGAAGCTGCGGGAGCCGAAATTATAACAAAAGCAACGATCGTTGGTATTCAGCTGCTTGAAGATGATCATTACGAGGTGCAGGTCAAACAAGGGAATGAACGATTAAGCTATAGAACGAAGGCTGTCATCGGAGCATATGGGACCAAAAAGCCACGTGGAATGATGTCTCCGCCTGAAACTCGGGATGAAACCGTATATGTTGGGATAAAATCTCACTACAGCGGACTCGACATGCCTGCTAGGGTAGAACTCTATTTCTGTGAGGGAGGATACGTCGGCATTTCACCGATCGAGAATGGCTATGCGAATGTTGCAGCCTTGTTAACGCTGGATACGGTGCAGGGAAGCGGCAAGTCTGTAACCGATATCCTGAATGCAGCCTCCGAAACCAATGGCAGGCTCGCAGCAAGACTGGCAGATGGAGAGCCTGTTCAGGGAACTCAGGTTTCTATCGCTCCGCTTCACTTGTCGAACGTGCCTGAGCCTTGGTCCCAGTTCCCGCATATAGGAGATGCGATGCTGATGATTCCTCCCCTGTGCGGTGATGGCATGTCCATTGCGCTGCGTTCGTCCATCCTGTGTGCAGAGTGGACCAACCGTTACTTGCAAAAGGAAATCGTATTTACGCAGTGGAAGGAAGGATATACGAAAGACGCGAGCGATGAATTTACAGAACTGCTTCGGCGTGCACGGAGAATCCAGAAGCTGGCTTTTGCCAAAACCAACAAATATTATCCTGCGCTAGCTCGCTTATTTCCTGGTTTGGCAGCATATCTGGTCAAGGCTACAAGGTTATCAGAGATGAATGCAGCTCGCGGGTGATGTGGGAAAACATGCATAATGATGGATCTGAAAGAGGCGGCGTATGTCGACCTCTTTTTTATTGTTTTTGATGAATTTGAAGCAGACCATTTTGAAAACAGAGAAGTACTCGTATAATAGAAAAGAATGTAGAACTAGAATTGAGCGTCAGATTTGAAGCAGGGAGGCATTATATTAAGATGAACTATTCATTTTCTAACCGGATTGCTGCGCTGCAGCCATCCATTATTCGAGAGATCCTGAAGGCATCCTCGGGTCAGAACGTTATTCCATTCTCTGCGGGTAATCCCGCTCCGGAGACGTTTCCCATTGAAGCCATTCGGACATTCACACAGTCCATTCTGGAGCAGGATCCGGTAACGGCTCTGCAATACGGGATAACCGAAGGTTACGGCCCGCTGCGCGATACACTGACCCATCACCTGAAGACGAACTATAACACGGGCACAGCATCGGACGAGCTATTTATTGTCTCGGGTGCACAGCAAGGCATTGAGCTTGCCTGCAAAGTATTCTGCAACGAGGGAGATACGATCATCTGTGAAAGCCCAAGCTTCATAGGATCGTTGAACTCCTTCCGGGCTTCAGGTGCGAGACTGGTTGGCGTTCCAATGGAAAGCGACGGTATGGATATCGGCAAGCTGGAACAGGCACTGCAGACAGAGCAGAATGTGAAATTGATCTACCTGATTCCGAGTTTCCAAAATCCGACGGGAGTAACGACAAGTCTGGAGAAACGCAAAGCCATTTATGCTCTTGCCAAACAGTATGGTGTGATGATTTTGGAAGATAATCCATACGGTGAGCTACGGTTCAGTGGCGAAGATGTGCCTACGATCAAATCCATGGACGAAGAGGGACTAGTGATCTATGTGGGCTCCTTCTCCAAAATCCTGTCTGCTGGCTTGCGTGTTGGCTATGTGCTGGCACCGAACGAAGTTGTGCAGAAAATGGTGGTTGCCAAACAGGGAGAGGACGTACATACAGCGATGCTTCCTCAGATCTTGGCCTACAAGTTCATGGCAGAATACCAGTATGCAGAACATATCAGCAGTATTCGCGAAATATATCGCAGAAAATCTGCCTTAATGATGGACAAACTAAAGGAACACATGGGGAATTCCATTACGTTTACCCAACCGGATGGTGGTCTTTTCCTCTGGTGTGATCTGCCGGCTCATATTCCGATGCTGGATTATGCCAAGGCAGCTGCAGCCAGCGGCGTAGCCGTTGTTCCAGGCACGGCTTTCCTCGTTGATGAGAGTGAACCTTGCAATGCGATCCGATTGAATTTCTCCACACCTTCCGATGAACAGATTGTGAAGGGAATTGAAATTCTGGGGCAGGTATTGAAGCAGTATTCTTAATAACGTCTGATTAAAGTAGCTCCCTGTACAGCTGAAGTGGCCTCCAGCCCTTTTAACTGTGAGGGGGCTTTTCTTCATTCAAAAAACCCTACCGGATTTGCAGCGGTAGGGTTTTTGAATGTAAATCGATTAATGATCAATCTGATACGAGGAAGCCGTCAAAATTTTCGGGTCCGACTCGAACCGTTCCGAGCAAGTTCGTACTGATAAACGCTGAATACGTCAGTTGTGGTGTAATGGGCGGGTTGAAGTCATTCGCTGAAAAAGTAATGATTTCAGGTGCGAGTATACCGCTCAATCCATAGGTGCTATTTGCCGAATAGATGATAGGATCTGTCGCCAGCGTACCTCTCACAATGGTAATTCTCACTACGAAAAGTGCCAGAGGTAACTGAACTGTAATCGTCCCTTTGAGTTGAACTCTGGGGTTAGCCCCTGTACCCGCAGTAATAAGACCAATCTGGGCAAATAACGTAGGCGTATTGATTACCGGTATGGGTACAGAGATGGAGTTGGTCGACGTTGCATTGATCGAGACTCTTGCGTCCAGTAACTGAGTCATTCTGCATACCTCCTATCCGATAAGATAGAATAGTATATTCATAGAAGACAAGTTTGCGTGGACATACTCCTGTAGGGCTGGAGAACCTTCATCACACCCTGCACATCAAAATGAATATTCATTACTCTTTGATCACTGACGAATTCACCGCATCTACCATTTGATTGTTGAATTCACGGAATAAGCCAAGGCGCCAGAATGCTGCTCCTTTGAGATCATATCTCTTGGCCAATCCAAGCTTGTCATCAACGGAGGTTCCCGTTTCGCTGTTTAAGTTAATCCCAAGCAGCAGCTTGTCTTTTGGAACGCCTGCGTTAAGTGCAAGCTGGATCGCTTGGTCAACGAGACTGTTGGGTTCAGGAACCTGAGCCTTGGTACCCGCAGGGTTATATTGATAAGCCATAATAATAAGATCGTCCGCCAAGGAAGCGAGCGTTTTGTAATCATAGCCTTTATATGCACTGTTCAGAGGCGGTACAGCCAGTGATATCGAAATCTCACGAGGCAGAGAAGCTTTTAACTGTTTGACATAGTCGTTAAGCAGCTTCTGCTGCTGCTTGGCATCCAGTTTGAAACCCAAGCCTTCAAAATCAAGAACAACGCCACCAAATCCATTCTCAGTCACAGCATCGTTAATGCCCTGAATCGATTTCTCGCGCAGACTGCTGTCACTCAAAACTTTGGTTAGCTCGCCTTGACCATCCAGTGCGTATACCATAAGGTACGGTTTGATATTCTGATCTGCAGCATCCGCCACAATGGTCTGCGGGGTCACTTCGCCTGCTGCCTCAGGCAGATAATATTCATCTCCTTGAAGCGTAAATTGACCATTCCGGTCGATTCGACTCCAGCCAAAAGCTATAGAGTTCATGGATGGGACCAGATCGATTTCATGAAATGCCCGCACGGCATAAAAGGCTCTCAAATGCATTTCACGCTGTGGGGATACGAGAGAAACTGTACGTGTGGCCTGATCCCATTTCACAACTACGCCGAATTGGCTGCTGAACGAACTCAGCGGGATGAGTACGCGTCCTTCTCGTTGTACCGGGGCTGCGGCAAGCTTCACTTTGGTGCCGTTAACGGTAGCGGTGGTATTCCCCACTTGAAGGAGGACCTCTGTAGCCTGACCTTTAACACTGCCTACGGCTTTGACGGTTTGTGTTTTGCTGTTCCACGTAATCCGGATTCCCAATGCTTCACCTACGGTACGGAAGGGAACATAAGTAACGCCTTTATCAACTCGCGGGGCAGCATCAAATTGGAGTGCTACATTATCCAACTTGACCGATATGGCAGGTGCTGCATGCACATCACCGATGTTTACCGTCGTTCCAAGCAAGGACAAGCTGATCAGGGTGGCAGCAATGGTTTTACCTATGTGTTTACGAACCATTTTTTATATTCCTCCACATTCATAAAATAGTAGAAAAAGGACGTATGGACAGTAATCTAGCATAGTGTAGTATAGCAAAATTTTCATAGAGTTCCAATTACAAGATGAACTAAACTAGGCTTTATTGATAATCATTTTCAATTAGACTACAATAGTGGAAAGAGTAAACCAAAATGCTGTTAGGCTGGTGGGTATCCAGTGTAACTGTAATCAGGAGGAATAATGATGTTGATTCAAACGCGCAGTATGGTTATCGAAAAAGGGCATAGTGACAAGGTGCTGGAACGTTTCAATGGTCCAACTCCAGTGGTGGACATGCCTGGTCTGATTGATTTTAGTGTGATGGTCAACAAGAAGAGCAAGGAACATGAAGAGGTCATGATTATGATTCGTTGGGAATCGGAGGACGCGTGGAAAAACTGGGAGAAAAGCGATGCACATATCCAGGGCCACCGCAACAAAAGAGGGCAGGAAAAACCTGCATATCTGATCAGCACAACCGTAAATATGTATGAAGTACAGACGGTGAAAACAGGAAAAGGTACGGTTCAACAATAGAATTTATATGAAGATCATCAGGACCTCCACGGGAGGTTCTTTTCATTCAAACCAGCAACGAATAGAGCGCACGCCTATATAGAGAAATTAACATCCCTGGCGGCTGCCGAGCGCCTTTCTTGCCGAAACGATGCGTAAATTGCTATTATGAATGATAATATATACTTGAATTAATCAATCTGGAGGCATAACAATGAATCAGCGTTTCCGTATCACTCGAACCATGCAAGAACAAAATGGGGAGCCATCCATCACTCTGGAAGAGTGCAAGGCATACTTTGCAACCCAGCCTGACTTTACGTATTCACAGGTTTACACTGTTCAGGGAACCGAAAGTACGATGTCCATTGATGGAGACTTCTTTATGTGGAAGCAGGATAACGTGGACATTCCTTTTCGGCTATATTCAGGGGATTTGTACGTGGCCATTTCCAGTGAAGCTGTGGTTCCCAAGATGATTGAAGTTGCGACTGCTCTGCAAGCAGATATCGTGGAGGGATAGTTCATTTGAAGCCTGGTCCTTAATTGGATCAGGTTTTTTTTATGACAATACAATGATTGTTATCCCCCTAAATGTTGGATCATTATCAATAAAATATGTAATGGACCTGTTGTAACGACAAGAATGTGTTGCAAAATGTAATAATTTAGTTCGAAACGTAAATTTAATCTCCAATTATTTCATTTATCTTGTTATGATCGAGAGGATAGACCTGGTAACACACATCATAAGACAAGAGGTGAAAGGGATTTATGAAGCATCGTAGTAAGCTCAGCTGGATTGTCATCATGGTTTTGGTGTTCTCTACTCTTTTTGGTGGAATTGCGGCTGCCGAGACGTACACTGTTAAAAAAGGAGATACGTTGTGGACCATTGCCAAAACAAATGGGACAACCGTAGCAGAGATGCAAAAGCTCAATCGATTGAAAAACGTGAATGTCCTTCAAATTGGCCAAAAGTTAAAGCTTCCTGAGAAGCCGTCCACAGGGACTGAGGTTCCTCAAAAAGAAGAGGAAGCCGAATCCACTACAATTACCATTTTGGGCACCTCTGACGTGCACGGGAATCTGTGGGGCTATACTTATGAAGATAGTGCGGAAACAACGAATAACGGGCTCGCACGGATATCTACATATGTCAATGAAGTGAAGAAGACCTCCCCTAACGTGCTGTTGATTGACAATGGGGACACATATCAAGGCAATATTTTAACAGATGATATTTATCGTAAAAACACAGATGTTATTCATCCTGTTTCCAAAGCCATGAATGCCATGAAGTACGATGCCATGGTTTTTGGTAATCATGAATTCAATTTTGGACTCGATCATGTGGATCGGATTATGAAAGAACTGAACTTCCCCGTACTTGGAGCCAACATCGAGACAGAAGATGGCGGGACACTTGGCGAACCGTACACGATTATCAATGTGGATGGCATAAAAGTAGGGATTATCGGTGTAACGACACCCAATGTACCTCGTTGGGACGGCGATAAGGTAGACGGCCTTACGTTTGAGCATATGGGTGAAACGGTGAAGAAGTATGCACAATACCTCAAAAATGAGAAAAAAGTGGATGTACTTATCGCTAGCGCTCATGCGGGCATGTTTGCTGAGTTCGACGAAGACGGAGCTTCAGACTCGGCTGAACGAATTGTAAACATGGTGCCTGAACTTGATGCCATGCTGGTTGGGCACATGCACATCGTGGTTAACGAAAAAATTGGACAAACCGTGATCGGTGGCCCTCGCAACCTTGGCCGTGACATTGTGCGTTTTGATATCGAAGTGAAAAAAGATCAAGGTAAAAATAAAGTGACGGACCGTCAGGTTCAAGTGGTTGACATGGCTTCCTACACCCCTGATCCGGCGATTCGTGACCTGGTGAAGGAAGAGCATGAAGCTACGATCCAATTCATTACGGGTGGTGGTTCTGCTGGAGCGGAAGGCTCGTCTGGTGGTATCTTCGGTCAGGCAACGGAGGACTTCCAGCCTGTGAATGAAATTAATGGGATTCCTGAAGGCAAGCTTCAAGATACAGCCGTGGTTGATCTGATCAACAAGGTTCAGATGGAAGTGAGCGGAGCGGATGTTTCGGCTGCTGCACTCTTCAAAGACACCTCCAATCTGAAAAAAGGCAATATCACATATGCGAATATTTTCGATATTTACAAATTCGATAATGTGCTCTATACCGTTAAGGTTACGGGTAAAGAACTGAAGGCGTATATGGAATGGTCTGCTTCACACTACAACCAGTGGAAAGAGGGAGACGTTTCGATCAGCTTCGATCCTGAGGTTCCAGGTTATTTGTATGATATGTTTGCTGGTGTAGACTACAAAATCGACTTGTCCAAGCCTGCAGGGCAGCGTATCATCGATGTAATGTACAAAGGCAAGCCTCTGGCTGATACGCAAGAACTGAAGCTTGCTGTAAACAACTATCGATACAGCAGCGCACTGAAAGCTTACAAATTGGTAGAAGCAAACCGCGATTGGGAATCACCACGCAGCATTCGGGATTACCTGGTTGAATATATTCAAGAACATCAGGAGATTTCTCCAGAAGTGGACAATAACTGGGAGATCGTTGGAATCGATCTCGCAAGCCCTTATCGGGATGAGATCATTCAACTGGTGAATGAAGGCAAGATCGATGTTCCTTATGACCAATCGCTCAATGTGAACGAGCTGCTCAAACAAGGAATTATTAAGAAATAATAGGAAGTAAACCTGCTTCCATATTGCAAGAACAAGAAGTCGCCATCATGGCGGCTTTTTTTTGTATTGAAGGCAAATGCGTTAGGTCAGTTTGTGGGCTAATGTGGTTTTTGGTTATTCTTCTAGTAGACATGATCAAGAGATTAGACATCTGGTGGACGAAGGAGTATTCTTGTTTATACTTATGATCCATTGAAGGAGACCGAAAGATGAAGCCGCATTCCATAGAACGTATTAAGATTCCAGCCGGATTCTGGGCAGGCTTGGAGCAATTGGGGATCGACACCCATGTCGCAGCCCGTAGAGCACAACTGCCACTCACCAAGATTACGAATACAATGATCAATACAGACGAATATTTTGGAATCTGGCAGGCTTATTCCGACCTCATGGGTGACACGGCTGAAGCAATTATCAAACTGGCAACCGCTTTTGAAACAGCCCACTATCCACCAAGTGTACTAGCCACTTACCATGCTCGTGACTACCGTGATGCGCTATTTCGGATGGCTCGGTACAAACGGATGTGTCCTCCCGAAAGCTTGCATATTACCGAAGAGCATGATCGATGCATTATTGAACTGGAGTGGATAAATGGTAGACCGTCCGGACCTCCCGTCTTGGTTGGAATCACGCTGGCGTTTCTTCTGGAGTTAGGACGGCGCGGAACAGGGCAGCCTTTGAATGCGCTGCAGGTTGAATTTTCACAGCCCATGGGGGATGTGAAGGCTCTGGAGGCTTTCTTCGGCTGCGATATCCGTATAGGTGCATCAAACAATCGATTGATTTTGCATCAAAAAGATCTGGATCTGCCCTTCATCTCGTATAACGAAGAGCTGCTTGAGATGCTGACGCCCATACTTGATCGCTCGCTGGATGAACAGAAACAGGCTCAATCCATGACAGAAGCGGTCGTATGGATTCTCAAACGGAGCCTCACAGGTGGACGTCCCGATATCCAAATCGTAGCACAGGAGTTAGGCGTAAGTGATCGTACATTACAGCGCAGACTCACCGATGAGAACACCAGCTTCAAGCAGTTGCTGAACCAAGCCAGACATGAGCAGGCTCGAGTATACTTGGCTGATCCGTCACTTGATATCAAAGAAGTGGCCTTTCTTGTAGGGTATGAAGACCAGAATTCATTTTATCGGGCATTCCGGCTATGGGAAGGGGAGACGCCTACGAATTGGCGCTCAAAGCAAGTAAGCTGGAGTAACAGGCTGGTTAGGAATTGATGGATAATCTATTAGATACAAAAACCACTGAATTAGGATTCAGTGGTTTTTAGTGTTTATGAAATAAATGATAGATTAGTGCCTATTCTTCATAAGGAAGGATGGCATAGATTTTCCAGCTGTTATCATTCATTTTTTTGAGTTTATACAATCCGTCCATGGAAACCGTTTCTTCCTGTTGTTCTTTACCCGCATGGATCGTTACTTTCATCTTGCCGCCTTCTGCTTCTAATACAGCCAAACGGTTAGAGGTTTCGATGACAGTAAAATTCGGTTGGGAGAGCATTTCAATATCCATTGTGGTTTCCTCATCTACTGTAGAAGTGATATTCTCCAGAGACGTAAAATTGGATGAAAGCTGATATCCTGTGTAATAGGTTGCATAGGTTACGGACAACTGATCATATTTATGCTCCGTCATGGCTTGAATCTCCGACGCCGTAGCAGTGGAAGCAAGTGCCGTCAGTTCAGATGTCTCCGGCAGCTCGGTTTGCTCCAATTGTAAAGCACGTTCAAGCATGACTACAGCTTGAGCACGTGTAGCTTTTGCGAAAGGTTGAAACGTAGTTGTTGTCATTCCTGAAACAATACCAGCCTGGCTCGCTTTGGTAATGGCGGTAGCTGCATAGTAGTTTGGAACGTCCTTAAAGGTTTTGGATGCACCTTTAAACTCCACCGTATCGGAGAACGCACGTACGACCATTACCGCGATATCGCCGCGTGTAATCGGGAGGTCAGGTCCAAATTCAGTGCTGCTTACACCTCCAACGACGCCAAGTGAACTGGCAATCCGAATAGACTCAGCATACCATTTGCCTGCTTTTACATCACTGAAGGATTTTCCTTGAGCTGTACTATGTAGTCCTGTAGCCTGAACAAGAATAGCTACGAATTCTGCACGAGTGATGGGATGATTGGGCTTAAGAGCGACCTCGCCATTGCCCAGGATGTAACCGTTAAGAAGGTCAGCGTTAACGAAATTGTCAAGCGTATCGTACGCCCAGTGGCCATCAATATCTGTCGGGAAATACAAATCTAGCGATTTGTACGAACCGGCAGCATGGGCTGTACTCCACGAAAAAGGGAATACCACTAGGATCATGGCGAAGAAGAAAAGAGTGATGCGGTTAATCGTTTGTCTCATCTAGGAAGTTCCTCCTGTAAATTGAAATTTGCCGTCATTCAGCATAACAGAGAAGGGGATGGATGGCTAAAGGAAATCATTACTAACCATTTAATCTATTAAATTTGAGACTAAAGATCCATTTAAATACCATTTATTCACTTATATTATATATAGTGTAAATAATATTTTAGGAGAGTGAATGATGTGAAAAAAAGTAAATTGTTTTTTGCCATGGTCATGAGCATACTGATAGCCATTTCGATACCTGGTATCGGTCATAGCTCAAAGACATTCGCTGCGACAGAACGGACACCTGTTGTCTTTGTTCATGGATTAACAGGTTCCGATAGCAATTTCACTTTTATTGAAAGTTATCTGCGTGGTCAAGGTTGGTCCAGAGATGAGCTGTTTGCGATTGATCTGCCTAGCAAGCAGGGGAATCAGCTGTTGAATTCGGCAGCTATCAGTCAATTCGTAGACAATGTA
This sequence comes from Paenibacillus sp. 7516, assembly GCF_002272715.1. Classification (NCBI taxonomy): domain Bacteria; kingdom Bacillati; phylum Bacillota; class Bacilli; order Caryophanales; family Paenibacillaceae; genus Paenibacillus; species Paenibacillus sp. 7516. Next base: position 373,057 of record NZ_NPBI01000006.1, on the reverse strand, counting down.
CTTCGGGAAACAGGCCATAGCAAAGTCAACATTGTGGCTCATAGTATGGGCGGGGCTAATAGTTTATATTACATATTAAACCGTGGGGGTTCTACCAAAGTAGACAAGCTGGTCACCTTGGGGGGAGCCAATCGTTTGACTACAACTTCAGCCCCTGAGGGAGTTGAGGTAACTTCCATCTACTCTACTAGTGACACGATCGTATCTCCTGCACTTTCCCGTTTGAGCGGAGCGAATAACATACAGGTTTCGCTGGTGTCCCATATCGGTCTGCTCTTCAATTCACGGGTTAATGCCTTAATTAAGACAGCATTGAATGAATAGAGAGACAGCGGCAGCTGAATGAAACATGAGTGATCCAAGAGGTCACTCGTGTTTTTTTGTATTTTGCTAACGGCTGAATTTATAATAGATTGTATTGTACATTGCTGCATCCATACATAGAATTTTGGCTACTTAAAAAGACACAACGAAGGAGCTTACACGAATGACAATGACCGAGAAAGAAAAAGCACAACAAGGACTCTTATATGACAATAACAACGATCCGCAATTGGTAAACGAACGCCTTGAAGCAAAAGAGCTGTGCTACGACTACAACCATCTTCGTCCGCGCATGATATCCGAAAGAGAAGCCATTATGAGAAAACTTTTGGCGAAAACAGGAGAGAAGTTTTGGATAGAACAACCTTTCTATTGTGATCAAGGATATAACATTGAGATTGGAGAAAACTTTTATTGTAATCATAATGCGGTACTGTTGGATGCAGCGAAGATTACCTTTGGCACCAATGTGTTCATTGCACCGAATTGCGGATTTTACACTGCTGGTCATCCACTGGATGCTGAACAGCGCAATCAAGGGTTGGAGATTGCCCTCCCGATTACAGTAGGGGACAATGTATGGATTGGCGGAGGCGTATCTGTGCTGCCAGGTGTAACGATTGGAGACAATACGGTGATCGGCGCGGGAAGCGTAGTGACGAAGGATATACCGGCAGGAGCCATGGCTGCAGGCAACCCATGCAGAGTCATTCGCGCGATTACGGAAGCGGATAAGAATAAATACCCTAGAGGGTAAATTGGTTATAGCCCAATCGAATAGAAGAGAGAACGGGAGCCAGGTTACTGGAACCCGTTTTTGGTTTCATTGACTTGGCGTTGACGGATGCATTTCCTTCAGAAGAATGGACGAAATGATCACATGACTTGAGCTTCAGAGCAAAGTATTTCTTGAAGAAAAGCGTTATTGTTATTTATGCAGGAGATGACAGAAGGTAGGCAGAAGAATGGTTGTACGACGAACCGAAAAATTAATTCATGCTCCAAAAGGAATGGAACAGGCACCAGACAAAGAGGGAAGCTTGAAATGGAATGGGCTGACAGTCATCCGGTTTTGTTTGCATACGCAGGGAACCAGAGGAAGCTTTTTCCTGAAAGATCATCTGATGCTGTTCGTTAAATCAGGTGTATACACGGTTAAATACAGGAACGAAAAGCATACGGTGCGGAGCAATGAAATGATATTCTTGCACAAAGCAATCAAGGTAGACTACGAAAAGTCGGGTGAGCACGGTACTGAATATTTGCTGGATTATATGATGTTTTATCTGAACGGGGATATACTTCATAAGTTCGCAGAATTTGCAGATCGGAAGAGCATTCATTCCACCAATGATATCGCCCCGGTATCTGTCATTTCAGTTAACGCCCCAATGAGAGCATATATTGACTCACTAAAATCATATTTTCACCAATCTGATTCGATCAGCGACGGATTGGTTGGCGTCAAGTTCATGGAGCTGCTGTTTCATCTTGCTGAAGCAAACACGAACTTGCTGCAACAGCTGCTGTATCCCCATCCTCCTGAACGGAGTCAGATTGAACAAGTCGTAGAAGAGAATGTGACCAATCCCGTTTCCATTGAAGATCTGGCCTATTTGTCTGGCAGAAGCCTGTCAACGTTCAAGCGGGAATTTCGGTCATTGTATAACTCTTCTCCGTTAAAATGGATACGTAATCGCAGACTGGATCTGGCCAGTCAGCTCCTGCTCGAGTCGACACAATCGGTAACGGATATCTGTTACGCCTGCGGCTTCGAAAATACGACTCACTTTTCCAAGGTGTTTAAAATGCGCTTTGATCTATCGCCAACGGAATATAGACGACGGAACATAAGAAAAGATTAAAAAGGAGGACGAGAAAATGGAATATGTGAAGCTGGGGAAGACAGGGTTGGACGTGTCTAGAATTTGCCTGGGATGCATGGGATTTGGCGATGCCAACCGCTGGATTCATCAATGGGTACTGAACGAGGAGAATAGCCGACCTGTCATTAAGAAGGCTCTGGAGCTCGGTATAAACTTTTTTGATACAGCGAATGTCTATTCTCTAGGGGCAAGTGAAGAGATCCTTGGGCGGGCCTTGAAGGATTATGCCAAACGAGACGAGGTCGTAATTGCCACCAAGGTGCACGGACGAATGCATGAAGGACCGAACGGCGCCGGTTTGTCCCGCAAAGCGATCATGAGCGAAATTGACAAGAGTCTAATGCGACTTGGGACCGACTATGTGGATCTGTACCAAATTCATCGCTGGGACTACCATACTCCAATCGAAGAAACGATGGAGGCATTACATGATGTAGTCAAAGCTGGAAAAGTTAGATATCTCGGTGCTTCTGCGATGTACGCCTGGCAGTTCCAAAAGGCCTTGTTTGTCGCTGAGCGCAATGGCTGGACCAAATTCGTTTCCATGCAAAATCATCTGAACTTACTGTACCGTGAAGAGGAAAGAGAGATGCTCCCCCTATGCAAGGAGGAAGGGATCGGAGTCATTCCTTACAGTCCGCTTGCGTCAGGAAGACTGACTCGTGACTGGTCGGAAACAACGCATCGCTCGGAGACGGATCAAGTCCAGAAATCCAAATACGACTCTACTGCCGATACGGATCGCTTCATTGTAGAGCGGGTTGCAGAGATCGCAAGCAAGCACGGTGTACCACGGGTTCACATTGCTCTGGCATGGCTGATGCAGAAGCAGTCTGTCACAGCTCCCATTATCGGTGCGACGAAAATATCACATCTGGAGGAAGCCGTTGCTGCCCTGGACGTGAAGCTGACAGCAGAAGAAATTGCGTTGTTGGAAGAACCCTATGTGCCACATCCGGTTGTAGGTTTAATTCCAATCCAATAACCAATGTGAATATATTAGCGGATGAAGGGCTTGCCCTATCGTTCGCTTTTTTTTGTTTTCCCGTCTTCAACATGAAAAAGAGTCAATTGGGAAAGGATACCTTAAGCGGTCCAAAATATTACAGAAGAGGAATGAAGAAATGAGTAAAGCATCAGAGGCCTCAACGGAGGAAAAGAAACTAAAGTGGTGGCAGCTCAGCTTGCTTGGTGTAGCAGGCACAATTGGTACAGGCTACTTTCTGGGCTCCAGCCTCGCGATTTCGATCGGTGGCCCGGCAGTATTACTGGCTTACATTTTGGCTGCCCTCGGTACATATGTTGTTTTTGATGCCTTGGCAAGAATGACATCGGATCATCCGGAGCAGGGATCTTTTCGTTCCTATGCCAAGAAGGCATTCGGAAGCTGGGCAGGCTTTGCCAGTGGATGGGTGTATTGGTTTTCGGAGCTGCTTATTATGGGAAGTCAGTTGACGGCCTTGTCCATTTTCTCGCGTTTTTGGTTTCCGAATGTTCCTCTCTGGATATTTGCTGCCGGATTTGGAATTGTCGGTCTTTGCATCGTGTTCTTCGGGAATAAAGGGTTTGACCGGGTTGAAAATGTACTTGCCATTATTAAGATCGCAGCAATTCTTATGTTTTTGGTACTTGCCATCGCCCTTCTCGCAGGATGGATTGGGGGAACGAAGTACGAGCATAACGTACCGCTAAGCATGAGTGAGATTTTCCCGAAAGGCGGGATCGGTCTGTGGTCTGCGTTTCTATTTGCCTTTTATGCGTATGGGGGAATTGAGGTGCTCGGAATCATGTCCTACCGCCTTCAAAAGCCGGAAGAGGCTCCCAAGGCAGGTAAAGTGATGCTGATCTCGCTTTCAACAGTATACGTTGTGTCGATTGGACTGGCTCTGACCATGGTCCCGCTGGGGGCCTTTAATCCCAAAGAGAGTCCCTTTGTACTGGCACTGAGCAGTGATCATTTGGCATTTGTTCCGCATTTGTTCAATGGAGTGTTGATTGTAGCGGGTTTCTCTACCATGACGGCGTCACTCTACGCGGTGACCTCCATGATGCTGACCTTGGCCCAGGAAGGAGATGCTCCGCGGTTATTCTCGAGAAAATGGAAGAAGAAGTATCCATTATTCGCGCTGTCACTGATCGGATGCGGGCTTATCGCAACCATCGTCATGTCTTTGCTGCTTCCTGGCAAGGTGTATGAATATGTAACAACTGCAGCAGGATTGATGCTCATGTACAATTGGTTGTTTATTTTGTTATCTTCTGGCCGACTTCTGAAAGCAGGGAGGTTCAGCGTTGTCAAACGCTGGATTGGGCTGGTACTGATTGCCCTCGCTATAACAGGTACGCTTTTCCATCCGCTGAGTCGACCCGGCTTCTTTATCAGCCTACTGCTTGTCTTACTTATTGGAATTAGCGATATGATTGTGCAAAGGGTTCGCAAGAAAAAGAAAAATGAAGAGTCTTCCACCACAGATCAGGAACAAAAAGAATCACACAACACCCTGGAAAGTCCCAGCTTTCACATTACCGGGATTCGGCTTCGCAAAAATAAGATCAAATGAAAAATAGAAACTGAACAGCTTTCGCTCCAAAATAACATCCGAAACCGACAAGAGAGAGGCCGGAAATGATGGATATGCCCTTAAGGACGCCTAAAGTAAGATACTTGCGAAATAGACTCGCAGCGGCGGCCATGAATATATCCCAGATCAGGATACCCAGAATAACGGCTCCGCTGTTGATTAGCGTCTGTTCCACAGTTGAATCATTCACGGCCTTGGCCAGAATGGATCCGTAAATGCCAAGCCAGAACATAATGGATAGGGGATTGAACAGTGACATCAGGAATCCATTCATGAACGATTTGGATAGCGCTGCTTCGTCCCCTCTCATATTCGACTGCGTAAGGGTTCCTGCATTTTTGATGCTTTCCACACCGGTATACACAAGCACAAAAAAACCAAATAGCCATAAGAAAGCCTTTACAAAGGGCAGATCCAGCAAATGAATGATGCCGAAATAGACGAGCAGCATGTAAATGATATCAGCAGCGATCGCGCCGAGTCCAACAAACCAGGCAGGCATGAATCCACCCCGTACACCCTTGTCCAACTGAGCGGCATTGATGGGACCGATTGGGGCTGATAATGAAATCCCCAGTAAGATATAACCTAGTATCATGGAACGTTGTCCTCTCCTTTCATGTACTTTATCAGCTTATTCACGGAAGCTTGGAGATAGGACAATTTTAACTTGCTGCATATTTTTGATGGTAGAAGCCATATTAAACGGAAAATAAAGGAGGTGAAATGATGTTGTTTCGGTGGATACGTAGAGTATTTCAACCTCAGCCGCAGAACAAAGGGGAAGAACAACAGAGACAAACAAAACAACCAGTAAAATTGGGCCCATCTCTTCAAAATAAACTTGAATTGATAAAAAAGGCGTTTGAGAATAGTCCCGATTTTGTCGCTCGTGATTTTCCTAATCCTGTGCCAAGTCATACTTCGCTGGCTGTCTGTTATCTTGAAGGATTGACAGACCCATCGCTTGTAGGAGAACTCATGGAGAAAGTTATTCAAATGGTCAACACTACTCCACCATGTGAAGAAGAAGTTCCCGATCTGCCCCTCGAATTAGTCCTGCCTTCAGGAAATATCGAAAGAATAGAATCTCTCGAGGAAGTTTATCAAGCCGTATTAACCGGACATCTGATCATTCTTGTTGAAGGGATTGAACATGTCATAGCTGTATCTGTTTCCGGAGGGGAACGAAGAGCTGTAGTGGAGCCTACTTCCCAGACGGTGGTTAGGGGACCAAAAGAGGGCTTTACAGAAGAGCTTGCTACGAATATTACTTTGATTCGACGAAAGATACGGTCGCCGGATCTGAAGTTTCTTAAACACAATATTGGTGAATATACCCAAACCTCGGTAGCCGTGGCCTATATCCAGGGGATTGCCAAACCGGAAGTGGTAGATGAAGTCAATAAAAGACTCCGTTCAATTCATACAGACAGTATATTGGAGAGTGGATACATCGAAGAATTCATTCAGGATGCGCCTCTAACACCTTTCCCAACCATGCTTAACACGGAACGACCGGATACCGTTGCTGGTAGTTTGCTGGACGGACAAGTTGCCATTCTAGTTGATGGAACCCCCTTTGCCCTGATTGCTCCAGTCACCTTTTTCAACTTTTTTCAAACCACAGAAGATTACTACCAGCGTTATGATATCTCCACTTTTTTGAGAACTATTCGGTTTTTGTCTTTTTTGGTCTCTTTATTGCTGCCATCTACGTTCATTGCTTTAACTACGTTCCAGCAAGAAATGATACCCACCACATTATTAATCACTCTGGCAGCTCAGCGGGAAGGCGTCCCTTTTCCTGCGTTACTTGAAGCCTTGCTTATGGAAATTACATTTGAGGTTATTCGTGAGGCGGGTGTTCGGATGCCGCGAGCGATTGGACCGGCAATCTCCATTGTCGGTGCATTGGTTATTGGTCAAGCTGCAGTAGAAGCTGGGTTGGTTTCGGGAGCGATGGTTATTGTGGTATCCTTCACGGCCATATCGAACTTTGTTATTCCATATTTCAGCATGGCGACAGCAGTCCGGTTAATGCGTTTTCCATTTATGTTATTGGCGGGTACCCTTGGTTTGTTCGGCATATTGGCAGGTGCAGTGCCTCTGTTGGCTCATTTGGTGTCACTAAAGTCATTCGGAGTGGATTACTTCATGCCATTCGGTCCATTTTACAAGTCGAACATGAAAGATCTCGTCTTGCGGGTTCCATGGTGGGCGATGAAGACTAGACCGGGTGAAAAAGCGGATTCAAACAAAACAAGGCAAGCTCCGCATCAATACCCGGCAGGTTCAGACAATGCCATAAGCAGTATAAACGAATCTGATGCTAGCGAGTAAAGGAGTAGTTTATGTGATTCCTGTGAATAGACGACACATGTTTATAGTGCTTATGTGGGTAACTTTACTTGGAGGTTGTGGTAACCGGACTGAAATGAACGATCTAGGGATTACATCAGCAACGGGGTTTGACAAACATAACGGAAAATGGAGCATCACCTATCAGGTTATCGTACCACCTGCGAGCAGTACAAGCGGGTCCTCAGGGGGAGGCTCTCAGTCTACCGTGACCACCTTTACTTCTCAAGGAAAAACGATCAGAGAAGCTGTTGCAAAAAGCAGTGTAGAAAATCCGAAAAAGTTGTATTTTGCACATACCAACGTGTTAGTAATCGGGGAAGCGGCAGCAGAACAGGGAATTGCGGAAATTCTAGATAATTACTATCGTAATATCGAACCCCGCGAAACCGTAAGGATGCTTATCGCAGATGGAGAAGCAAGGGATTACCTGAATAAAATGGTTCCACCGGAGAAGAACCCAGGTCGTGCCCTTTCCGATATCTTACAACGAAATCATGAACGGGGATCCTACTATCCTCTAGTTAACCTACACGAATTTGCTATGAAAATCTCTTCTGACAGCGGAGCGGCCGGGATACCCATCGTAACGGTCAAAGGTCAGGATCATAAAAAAATTGAAAATATAGATGTTTTTAAAGAGACTTCATCACCAGCCAAATTAAGACTGGAGGGGTTGGGCGTTTTCTCTAAGGACAAGAAAATTGGAAAGCTAAGCCAAAGTGAAAGCTTGGGGGTAGCTTGGCTAACGGATCAGGTGAAAAGGACAAATCTTAGATATGTAGGTGAAAATGGGGAAATTAACTCATTTCTTGTTCGAAAAGCCACTGTAAAGACAAAGCCGATCAAGACTGGCTTCCATTATACCATTCGTGTAGATGCGAAAGTGAGCGGAGAGCTTGAAGAGAGCACTTCCCCGAAAAAAATCTCGTCTACAGAAAGTCTCAATGAGTTACAGCATCAGGCTGAACAGTTGATCAAAGCACAGATGATGGAAGGGTGGAAGGCAACTCAGCAACTAAAAGTGGACCTATTGGGAATTGGGAACAAAATTCATCAGCAACAACCCAAAGAATGGAAGTCCCTAAAAGAATCCTGGCCAGAAGACATCAGAAACATGGACATTCATATCAATGTGGATGTTAACATCAGAAGAACAGGATTACTTCAGGATTCTTTTAGCAAATTGCTTGGATCCGAATAAGGAAAAGATGTAAACTCACTCAAGGAGATGAAGAATAATGACCACAGCTAATTCTCTTCGCATATCGGAACTGGCTGTTTGTCTTTCCCTATTTGAAGTTGGAAGTACAACTTTGTTTCTAATGGGTGGGGAAGCCAAACAGGATGCGTGGTTAGCCATGCTAGCAGGGGCTCTAGCCGGGTTGTTATTGTTACTTATTCATTTGGGAATTCATCATCAGGAACCTGAATTGGATTTGTTTCTATTGTTTCGTCGTTATATGGGTAAAATCATGGGAACCATACTTAACTTGATGTTTGTGGGGTATTTTGCTTATGAGGCTTCCCGAAACTTACGTGATTTAAGTGAAGTCACCGTATTGACTCTGCTAAACAGAACACCCATGTGGCTTATCACCGTGATCACGATCCTGGTCGTCTCCAATACAGTACGATACGGATACCGTGTACTGTTTCTAATGTGTATGATTTTGTTTCCTATGATGCTGCTGGGATATACCTTGATCAGCATATTGATTCCTTCAACAGGCATTTTTCACGCGGAACTGATATTACCTGTTTTGGAGAATGGGTGGAAGCCGATTATCAATGCAGCATTTCCTGAAATCATTTCCTTTCCGTTCGGACAGGTTGTTTTATTTCTGGTTTTTTATCCATATGCTCGTAAAGGCAGAAATTTTAATAAAGTCGTGATCACTGCTTATATCGTAACTGCGCTTGCTCTAACTTTTATTAATCAACTTATTATTTTTGTCCTAGGCCCTCAGATTGCCGCGTATAGTACTCTTCCGCTCCTCGAAACGGTTCAACTGATTGAATTGACTGAGGTGTTCGAGCGGATGGATGCACTGTTTACTTTGCTTCTATTTTTAGGGTTAGGCATTAAAATTGCCGCCTTCTTTCATGGTGCTGTTATAGGTCTTGAAAGAGTAACAGGAGTCAATTACAAGAAGTGGGTATTTGCGGTAGGGATCCTTCTATGTGGTTTGTCATTCTTGTCACCGACTTATACTGAACATATAGAAGTCGGTCGGGGGGTTACGTTGAATTATTCTTCTCCTGTATTCCAAATCTTCCTTCCGATATTGTTATTTGTAGTGATCTTGCTAAAAAAAAGAATGAACAAAAAAACGACTCCGTGAAATACAGAGTCGTTTTTTTGATGGGAAAAGTAACATTTATTTGGAATCCGCTAATTTCAACGCCGTATCCGACTTTTTCAAATCATGCTCGACTTGTTCTTCGATATTATAAGGATGATACATTTCATTTTTAATCATATAATCGGCGATTTTTTGATGCGTATCAATTGCGGTGTCCAGTTGGGCCTTAAGCACTTTTCGAACTCGCGGTGTTGCTGTTTCGGTAAGAGCAATCGCGTAAGTGCGTACGGCGGACTTGGCGGACAGAAGCATATCGGTAGCAATCGCAAGATCATCCATTGGTTTAATGGCCTTTACCAGCATTTCCTTGGTCATCGTGGTAGACATAATAAGAATCCTCCTTATTTCAATAGGGATTTCAATTCTTCAATCGCTTGGGAAGAATTGTTCAGATCGTCTTCGATCAAGGATTTTAGTTTCTCGTCTTGGACCAGCTCCAGCATGGTCACCGCTTTAGTAGCACATGATGTTTTGAGCGTTAGCAGTTCATGAATTTCAAGTTTCTCGTGTACTGCAAGTTCCTTCGTCGCCATCGTGAAACACCTCCAGATATCGTTGTCTATTGATTTAGTACCCAAAATAATAGAGCAGAAACGTAAAAGAAATGAATTATAGTGAATGTTTCAAAGGGTTAACGATTACTTATCGCTCGCTTTTCCATCCAGGTCATGATGAAGTTCAGTGGCCGGGATGACTGGCTCGTAGACTTGTCCTTTTGGAACCGGGTTGGAAACGTAAACGAAATCCCCAGTGCCGTCTGGAGCACTTCCTTTCGCCCATAAACCTTCACTGGATTCTGTACCTTCGGAAAGATTCCAGAACTCATAGGCTTCAGGTTGAGATTCCTGCTCGGCCTCGGGTGGGAAGGAAGCAGGAACAACGACGCCGTTCTTTTCTTCTAATTCCTGAATGGCTGCCATCCACTGATACTGATGGTAACGGTCACGTGCCAACATTTTGCGGAACGTCGCTCGAACGCCTTCATCGGTAGTCATGTGATAGAGTCTTGCAACCTGGAGACGGCCCTGACTTTCGGCATGCAGGTTAGAACGCATATCTGCAAGAAGGTTGCCGCTTGCCACAATATACGAACCGTTCCAAGGTACGCCGGTAGAGTTCGTAGGTAAGCCGCCCAGTCCGCTTACCAGCAGATGTTGAGGGTTGATTCCTCCCATAATGGCAGCAGTAACAGGGTCCTCAGCTGCTTTTTGCTGTTCGGCAGGTGTGGCGCCATCCAGCAGCTGGCTAATCAAAGCGCAGAGCATTTCAACGTGGCCGATTTCCTCTGTCCCGATATCCATAAGCATATCTTTATATTTTTCTTCGCCACGACAATTAAATCCTTGAAAGAGGTACTGCATCATTACGGTCATTTCGCCGAATTGTCCACCCAATACTTCCTGGACCTGACGGGCGAATACGGGATCCGGGCGATCTACTTTTACTTCGAATTGTAATTCCTTTTGGTGTCTGAACATGTGAATCCCTCCATTGGTATGGTTGATTAATTCTAAATCTATATAACCTGTCCAACTAATTCTAAACAAAAGGAAACACAAAAAAGACAAAGAAGAAGCAGCATGACTGCTCCTTTTTTGTCTTCATTGGGCATTGAATGTTACTCAAAATAGGGCTGCTTAGGCTTTGTCCGAATCTGGTCTTTTAATTTGAAGAGGAGGAGGGACAAGCCAGCCTTTTTCTTTGATCAATTGCAAAATGCGCACGCCTAGTGCCGCCTTGGTTACGTGGTATTTGGCGAATAATGCACCGATATCTTCTCGGATGGATTGTCCCATGACCTGGCTCGCTGCAACCAGACCAAGTGAGGTGTCTGCTGCGATTTTGGCTGCGATTTCAGGATCCGTGAATCTCGCACCAGCAGGGATATCTTCCAATTTGACAGGAGGTCTTTCGGGCAACATTGGGGCCGGAGCAATGCCATTCTCGGTCAACAAAGCATCGCACTCTTTGATTTCCAGTTTGGCCTGATCCAGCAGGTCATCAAGGATTTTTTTCAGATCCTTGTCTCCGGCATGGTTCATGTACGCCTGGTAACAGGAAATGGACCCTTTTGCCATCATGGAGCATTGCCACACGCTAAAAATTTCTCCGTAGTGCATCGGTTCATCTTTGGGATTGCCACTCAATATACCCATTGTCTTATTTCCCTCCAAGTATTCAGTCGTTTTACCGGGTTAGGTTCTCCTTAATAAAAGAATTATATTCTTCTTCGAATCCAAACTTTGGTTGAGCTTACTTTCACATAAATCCAGGAAGAAGGCAGAAACTAAGGCTGTAATTTACTTGAATGGAGGACGACCATGTTTTTTTATAGAGAAGATCTGATTAATATGATTGTTCCGGATAAGCCGGATCCGGCCGCAGCCAAAGTATTACAGGAAACATTAGGCGGACAATTTGGAGAAATGCGTACAATGATGCAGTTTTTCTTTCAGAGCAGCAACTTCCGCGGAAAAGCAACACAATACAGAGACCTGCTTCGTGGTGTGTTTCTGGAGGAATTAAGTCACATCGAATTGGTACAGCAAACGATAAATCAATTGTTGACCGGAGCAGGAGCGGAGGGCGCAGGCGATGCCGGCCTGGACGGAGCTCCACTCGACGAAGCCATCAAGCATGCGAACCCGCATCATTATATTATGGGTGCTCAGAGTTCTCTGCCTGTAGATGCTGCAGGTAACCCATGGCTTGGAAATTATGTGTATGATCATGGCAATCTGGTCAGCAATTTGCTTGATAACGTTGTATTGGAATCGACGGGAGTATTACAAAAAACAAGAATCTATGAAATGAGTACAAACAAAGCGTTTCGTGAAACGTTGGGTTTCCTGATTGTTCGTGATAATGCGCATCAAAATGCATTTGCCAAGGCCCTTGAAACGTTGGGTGTGAATTGGGGAAAAGTGTTTCCAGTGCCCAACTACGATATCAATAAATACCCGGAATGCCAGAAATACGTTGACCTTGGCTTCCATAATGCCCAGTTTAACTTCCGGTTGGACAATACCCGGATTGCTGAAATATATAGCGGCCAATCACCTAGTCGTAATGGCGGCGAACTGAAAGTTACTGACCCTCCACAGGGATTCCCGCTCCCATATATGCCGGAACTTCCTAATGAGCATAGCCCGGGCCTGCATGACTTGAATGCCTGAGCACTTACTTACATGAAATAATAGCTGCAAAAAAGGAACCCATATCATTGGGTTCCTTTTTTTTTATACATATGTTATTGACGATGCAGGCCTGGAAACTGTCCGAACGTTTGCCCAGGAATACCGACATTCGGGTTGTTGTATGGTTGATCCACGAAGGATACATGTTGAGTTGTGTTCGCCAGTTGTTGAGCAAGGCTCGCGATTTGCTGCAATTGTTGGATAGCTGTTTGGTGTCCTTGAAGTGCTGTTTGAATCATATGAGCCGCTTGCTGCTCGCGTTGAGCCAGTTGTTCGAGCTGCTGTGCATTGCTTTGCTCCTGTCTTAACAGTTGTTGATACTGCATGGAAGCTTGCTGTGTTTGCTGCGTGAGCTGCTGAGCCAGTTGGCTAATTTGTTGGGACTGTGAAAATTGATTCAAGTGAGTAGCCTCCTAAATGTCATTTGGATTACTTGAAGTAGTATGCAAATCAGTTTGGTGAAATATTCATGATTTACTAAGAAAAAGGGAGCTTAAACCTTACTTGAGGATGATCTAAGTTGAACAAATTACAGACAAGATATAATTTGTTAATTGCTCCCAGATTAATCCTCTTGTATACTAGATTCGTTCCAAATGTTACTTTTTACGCAATCAAGATTTAGTAGATTTAAGAGCTTTACACTAACAAGAAGGAGGATTTCCATGCTGAACAAGCAGACTAAATCACAAACGGAGAAACGTAAATATCATCCCTACGTTCGCACCCTTACAGGGCTGACTGCAGCCATCATCGCTGTTAGCGGAGGGTACACCGCGATGCCTTCTCAGGCACTGGCGGAGAAAGCGGATATCTCCATCTACAATTGGAATTCATATTCCAAATTAACGGTACCTGAACTTAAACCTTCCTGGACAGTGAAGGTAGACTCTTATACGGATCAGAATGAAAGCTATCAAGGACAACAGGCTGTTGCAGAAGACGGTAAAGTATTTGCCTTTTCTAATCGCAAGCTGGTCGCCTTGGATGCAGCAACGGGCAAACAGCTCTGGACATTTGGTAAAGATCTGACCCCGAGCATGGTTTATGACAATGGCGTTCTGTATGGCCTAACCTCCAACCATAAGCCATATGCGGTAAATGCCAAGACTGGAAAGGCTGTATGGCAATCGGGCACATCCACATGGATGGATACTCATGAGCGGACAGAAGCATTAATTCCTACTGCAGATACACTATATGTCATCAAGGGAAGCACCACGTATGCTTTTGATCGGAAGACAGGCAAGCTGCGGTGGAAGGCTGATGAAGCATCAGCCGAAGGCAATGGTACCGCCTATCTGCAGGAATCGGATGGAGTGGTGCTGCGAACCTTCTTCGTACAGGGGGCACTGACTTCTGTGCAATTGAATGCTTATGACAAGAAAACCGGGAAAAAGCTATGGAGTGAGTTCGGACAGGGAGAGGCAATTCAAATTAAAAATGGATTGGTGTATTCTGTCGATTACTACACTCCGCTGCTTAGTGATTATGAATCTGTCCCGGACCGGAAAGTACAGGTGAATGCCTTTAATCTCAAGACAGGGACACGTAAAGGAAGCATGGACTTTACCTGGAAAATGTCTGGCGACCCGCCGTATGAGCGCGGCCAAGGGAGTGTATTGGCTAATGATGGGAAGATATATATTGAACAGGCAGGCAAGATTGCTGAATATGATCTGAATACTTACAAGAATGGTGATGCTCCAACGAGGACATTTCAGCCTCCTGGCGGGGTGGGTGGAGAACTGGTAGGGGTTGTTCAGGAACGTCTGCTCTACAGGGACTCTGTTACAGATAGCGAATTAAAGGGTGTCAAGCTGGTAAACGGCAGTGCGGTTCAATGGAATGGCGATGCTCCTGTGTCTCAGGTTAGCATATATGGCAAAGGAATCTATCGTGCGCAGCTTAACGGGACACTGCTTGGAATCAACATGCTGACAAGCCAGCCTGTATTTCGCGTGAAAACCGGTGCTGACTTGCACGAGGCAACGTTAAAGACCGGCAGCATGATTGTTATACAGGCCGATGGCAAACTGATTGGCGTCAAGCTGCCAGCATCGCTGAAATAGTGGGGGATTAAAGAGTGGTACCATGAGGGAAAATAAATAGAACTTAGAGGGACGGACATTTTCCGTCCTTTTTTTGCTGTACAGAAACCTCCTATAAGATGGCCAAATATGGATTGACGAATGAGTACATAGTGTATATATTATATATATACACTATGTACTCAATAAACACGAATGAGGTGAATGGCCATTAAAATTCTGATATCCAACGCTTCGAGCGATCCCATCTATATGCAGATATTAACCCAGATCAGGCAGAGTATTTTGAGCGGGGAGTTGGTAGCCGGGGATAGTCTTCCCTCCATCAGGCAGCTCGCCAAGGATCTGCAAGTCAGCGTAATTACGACCAAACGTGTCTATGAAGAGCTGGAAAAAGAGAAATTGATTGATTCCGTCGTAGGCAAGGGCTGTTTCGTCTCAGGAGCCAATCAGGATTTTATTCGGGAGCAGCGGATGAAACGACTGGAAGAGAAAATGCTGGAGATTATTCGGGAGAGCAAGGAATTAAGCATGACGGAGCAAGATGTGATTCAACTTTTTACTATGTTGTCTGAGGAGGAAACTTCATCATGAATGCAATTGAACTGCGTAATTTAACCAAGGTGTATCCCTTATTTAAGGTGGACAATGTATCTCTGGATGTAAAACAGGGGTATATTACCGGGCTCATTGGACCGAATGGGGCGGGAAAAAGCACGCTGATCAAAATGATCATTGGCTTGATCCATCCAGACTCGGGTACGATCAGGACACTGGGACATGAGATGCCCGCGCAGGAAGTAAACATTAAGCAGCGTATTGGTGTCGTATCCGATGAGTGCTTTTATTATGAACATCTGACGATCCGGGAAATGAAAAAAATGATTGCACCCTTCTATACGAAGTGGGATGAGCAGAAATTCAACGACTATCTGGAGCAATTCGAATTGTCTCCCAAGAAGAAAATCGCTGATTTGTCCAAGGGGATGAAAATCAAGTTCTCTCTGGCCATCGCTCTATCACACAATGCTGATCTTCTCATTATGGATGAGCCGACGTCCGGTCTTGACCCTGTATTTAGAAGAGAGCTTCTGGATCTGCTCTCAGATCTGATACAGGATGAGACAAGATCCATTATTTTCTCAACACATATCACGACGGATCTGGAGCGTATTGCGGACTATATTGCATTCGTCAATCAGGGTAAACTCGTTTTTAACGAAACGAAAGATGATGTGCTTGAGAGATATACGATCGTTAAAGGAGATATGGAGCTTCTAGATCGGGATACACGGGATCAATTTATTGGAATTCGCGAGACAGCCGTTGGTTTTGAAGCATTGACAGACAATAGGGAAGAGGCCGCACGGTTGTTTGGAAGCTTTGCCCTTTTGCAAAGACCAACCTTGGAGGATCTGATCTACTTTACGGCAAAAGGGGGACGAAAACATGCTTAACCTGCTTCGCAAAGACTTCATAGCACTAAGAAGTTCACTGTGGACGATAGGATTATATCTCGCTGTGTTTAGCCTGGCATTCATACCCAGCCATGAAATGTCGATGTATTTTGTGGGGATCTACACCGCATTTGGATCCGTGATTCTGGCAACCATGATTGATATCAAAAACCATAATCATAATTTCCTGGTTACTCTTCCGGTCAGCCGCAAAAATATCGTGCAAGCCAAGTATGTATCTGCGATCCTATATACCTTATTTGGCGTGCTCGCCTCATTGGGAATTCACTGGCTGGTTAACTTGATTTTCCCTGAGCTGAACAAGCCAAGCTATACCCTCATGGACATTATGGTTTCCATAGGCATGGTATTGGTGCTGGTATCCATCTATATGCCTCTCTTTTATGCACTTAGTAAAAAAGGAGCCGGAATAATCAATGCCATATTTATGGTTGCACTCATTCTTCTCGCGCAGCCTTTTGCTATGCTTATGAATAGGGTCAGTGAGAAGGGTGTAGATGGGCAACTTATAGCCATGATATCAGTTGGAATAATATTCATCTTCGGTGCATCATATGTGTTAACTACTCGTTTGTTTGCGAGAAAGGATTTATAGGATATTGGCAAATAATATTAAGAAAACCCCGCCACCTGATTGGATCAGGTAACGGGGTTCTTTATTATTTTGGATCGGATTTCGTGACTTCAATCTGAAATTGATCGGAATAGGACTTGAGGTTGCCCGCAAGGCCAGCGAGCTGCCCGGAAATGTTCGACAGTTCGTTCGCGGATCGCTGCTGCTCCTCGGCACTGGCCGTGACTTCTTCAGCCATGGCCGAAGTTTCCTCTGTTGCAGAAGCGATATAGCTTAGATGCTGTTCCACTTCCTGACGAATGGAATGCATATTCATTGTGCGGTTCTCCAAACGCTGAGCAAGCTCGTGTACTTCAGTTGATAATTGGCTAACCTGTCTGAATGCCTGAAGGCAATCAGCGATCTGTTCTTCCTGCTCTTTGACCGCTACCATATTCGCTTCAAAATGACTGCCCATCCGGTGGATTTCTTGTACAAATGAACTCAGAATCCCATCAATCTCCTGGATGGAACGTTCAGATTGCTGAGCGAGCTGGCCCATTTCACCAGCAACGACGGCAAATCCTTTACCAGCCTCACCAGCACGGGCTGCCTCGATGGAAGCATTCAGCGATAAAATCTGGGTTTGTTTCAGGATATTATGAATTTGTCCACTAATGGAAGCAGCGAGCTCTGATTGAGTGGTTAAAGACTTGGAAATTTCCTGCTGATGCTCAACCCGCTTGGCATTCTCCCGACCCTTTTTAAGCAGAACTTCATGTTCGCGTGTAACTTGCACTTGTACGGCAGATAGCTGCTCAGAAGTATGAGTGAACTGCTGCACGTATGAACCAACTTCGTCCATAATCTTGCCGAGGTTCTCCGAATGTTGGACGGAGTGTTCTGTTTCTTCCGCCTGTTTCATGGAGCCTATGGCAATTTCCTCGATTGCTCTGGAAAGTTCTTCGGTCTGGCGCTGGTTTGTCTGTGCGGTTTCCGCAATATTTGCCGAGGACTGCTGCAGCGTATCAGACCCTTGCTGTATTCCCTTCAGTATGTTCTTCAATTGCGAAGCCATGACATTAATCAGGTCACTGATGTCACCGAGCTGATCGTTGGACAGATGTTTGGATACCACTGTTAGATTCCCATCCGCGACCTGTTCGAGGCTTGACTTGATATCGCGGACTTGTCTGAGAATGCCTCTTACCACCAATAGCATCATGACCAGCGATAGAATCAATACAACCACAAAAATCGGAATAATGGTCCGATACGCATTATTCACCGAAACAGAAGATACTTGATTCACTGCTGCAGCAGAAATATCAATGCCCAGATAACCAACAATTTCACCTTGTGAATCCTTGATTGGTGTAAAGGAGGAGAGAAGCTGTCCCCAGGTTGGATCGTCAACAATACCTGTAGTAACGACTTCACCGTTTAGCAAGCGTTCCTGAATCTGGGGATTGAATTCCATTGCCGTTCCGTAAGGGCTATATTCCGTATCGTCCCAATCAGCTCCATCTACCGTGTATATCCACCCGTCTGGCGTTTTGTTATACATATATACATAGAGTGCTCCCGATTGAAGCCGGACTTTAGCGAGTTCGTCTCTAAGACTTTTGTATTCATCGCTTTCCTCCGAAGCCGTAGAGTATAATGTCCTGATTGATTCCGCATCTTGGCCCAGCAGGGAGGCGGTGTTTACTGCTAACTGCTGATTCTTATGCTGTATGGTCATTACAGATGCGTTTTCACTGGAGTGGATGGTCGTCCACACGATGAGACCGCCCATGGCCAGCAATGGCACCAGAATGATTAAATACAGTTTGAGTCTTAGATCCATCTTTATCTTGCGAGTCTGTCTCACGTTCTGTTCCCCCTTGGAAGTAGTTAAAACAAAATGGTTATTCGTATAACCCCATACTATTTATCGTAAATTGAAAGGAAGAAATGAAGACTAGTCCTAGATTCATATTGACATATGTGCATGGGATTGCCCACACACAGCGCGAAGACCCTGATATAAACCGGTTTCAACTGAACGACTGAATCTCTGAAGTAAGATGGATGCTGTACACAACAAAAAGGACCTAATCCGGTTGGATAGGTCATAACCGTGTTCATGGCATTTTTCAAATACTCAAATGCTGTACCAGCATATCAACGAATCGTTTGGCGAATTTCAGATCGCTTTGAACGGTAACGTGATCTTCTTCTGAAGCCAGACTCATTTTCTGCAGCATACTCATCATGGATACAAAGATAAAATGGGCTGTGTTAAGGGGATCTGGATCAGGCTTCAACGTACCATCATTATATCCGGTCTCTAGAGCATCTAACAGGAAATGTTGTTCCTTTTTACGTTTGATGAACAGATTGTATTGTTCTTTCAATTCTTGGCCTGAATCATAGGCTTCATAATGCAGGTCGAATAATAATACGAATTTGATATAACCGAGATGAGTGGAGGCGTAATTTACCCAGGCTTCAAGCATGGAAGCAAGCATCTCTTTGCCGCTCATTCCTGGTAAAGCAGCATTCTTCACGTATCCGGTCATATTCTCCAGAATCTCGACTTGGACCGCCAGAATCAGTTCGTTCATGGATTGAAAGTGCTTGTAAAAGGTAACCCGGCTTATTCCGGCTTCGCTGCATACATCTTTGATATTCACATTAAGGAAGCTCTGCTTCATGCATAATTCTTTGGCTGCTGTAATTAGAGCTTCCCGGTTTTTGTTTTTAAAATTTTGGTGCCAGTTCTCAGTCATAGGAGATAACCTGTTCCTTCACATGGTTTTTTTGCATCGTCCGGAAAAGGGCGAGCCCAAGGATAAGTGCACCAACAATATAAGGAATATGAAGGTGTTTGTCAAACAGCAATCCAGCAAACAGTGGTCCAATCATGTTCCCTATACTGGAATAGGTTGTATTAATCCTGCAGCATATCCCTGACGGTCTCCGGCAAAACTGGCGATCGTATTTCTCAATAAATATGAATATATTTACATGTGATTTACATAAACATGCAAAAATCAACATATTCCTCTCGTATGATATAACTGGCTAATCTAGTAATTATTAATGAAATTGCGCTAGATGCACATTAATGCCAAATGAGAGGAGAACACGATGATTAACCCATTGTACAAAAAGGTTCTTGCCATCCTGCTATCAACCGCACTGGTTATTGGATGGTTTGGGGGACTGGGCTCAGCACCAGTAGTTAAAGCAGCGGAGACCGTTGACCCTCAAGCAGACATCTTGCTTAGCAAAAATTCAACGTGGAAGTATTTTGATCAAGGTCAGGATTTAAAATCGGTATGGCAGGCTGTCTATGAAGACAATACTTGGGCAGTAGACAATGCTCCTTTTGGTTACAAAGACAATGGTAGCGGCATATCGACGACATATTTTGGACCGCTTCAGACAGAAGTGGACTATGGTGGAAACCAAGATCTCAAACACCGCACTACATATTTTCGGACAACGCTGACAGTTAACCAGGAGCAAATCCAAAATTATGGTCAAATTCTGGGTACCTTCGGCATTGACGACGGTGCTGTTTTATATGTAAATGGCACAGAAGTTCGCAGATTCGGTATGCCTGATGGTGAGATTAACTATTCTACCAAAGCCACATCTTCTATGGATCTGCCGGTCATGTATACCGATGTGGATCTGACCGAACCGCTTCAAACGCTCCTCCGTGAAGGGGAGAATATCATTGCAGTGGAGGTACATCAGCAAAGCGATGGAAGCTCGGATCTGTACTTTGATATGGAGCTGAGAGCGTTAGCTGACGCACCGGCAATCGAAATTAGCAAAGTCACAGCGACGTTCTATGGTGACGCCAAATCGAGTAAAGGTTTTACTTGGTATACTCCGCTTGGTTCAGAAGAAAGCCATGTACAAGTGGTCCGTAAACAGGACGGAGCTCCTGACTTCAACACAGCACAATCCTTCAGTGGTGAAGCAATCATCTCCAGAAATTCTCCGGGAGAAAGGGTTCATAAAGCAGAAGCTACAGGACTTGAAGCAAACACTTCATACTATTATCGCGTAGGTGACGAGAGGCTTGGCCTCTGGAGTGAAACTGGGGAGTTCAAAACAGCTCCGATTGACGGAGCATTTACCTTTGTTGACTTAACGGATACCCAAGCGAAGGATGAGGAAGAGGCCCGTTTATCCGCGGAAACGCTGTCGAAGGCACTAGCAACCGTCCCGGATGCAGAGTTCGTCGTTCACAACGGTGATGTTGTCGAGAATGGGACCTCGGAACAAGAATGGAACTGGCTGCTTGGTTATTCACAAGAGGATTTAATGAGAACAACGATTGTACCTTCTGCGGGTAATCACGAGAACAAAAACTATGCATTTTATGATCATTTTAATGTAAAACAGCCAGAGAATGCGGCGACAGTCACAGGTGCTTATTATTCCTATGATTACAGCAACGCGCATTTTATCGTTCTGAACTCCAATGAAAATTCGACGGATTATGCGAACTTCTCGAACGATCAAGTGGAGTGGATGAAGCAGGATGTGGAGCAGGCCAAATCTGCTGGAGCTGAGTGGATCATCGTCAACATTCATAAAGGACCGTATACGACGTCCAATCATGCTACCGACAAGGATATTATTGGCGAGAACGGGGTTAGACATAAAATTGCTCCGCTCATGAATGAGCTTGGCATCGATCTTGTGCTTCAAGGACATGATCACATCTATGCTCGGACCAAACCGATCAAGCAGGATGGAACAGCAGAAGAAGCCTCCACAATAGAGGAAACTTTCAAAGGGCAAAGCATTGAATACACGGTTAATCCGGATGGAACCATCTATATGATTCCAGGTACGGCAGGTGCCAAAGTATACTTCAAAAATACGAAACCCGAACTGGGCGAAGCTTACTTTAGCCTGTTTGATCGAGCAGAAGAGAATCATGCCCGCGTGTATGGAGATACAACGAGTGCAGCAAGAGGTCAGGTGCAGAATTTCACCTCACTGACTGTTGATGGCGGCAAACTTACAGCGATCGTTTATGAAATCGATCAACATCAAAATAATGCAGCACCATTTATTGTCGATAAATTTGGGATTACCAAGGACACAGAATCGAATGATGAGCAAGTGAGCAAGGTTACGGTTACATTTAATGGAGATCCAACCACTAGCAAAGGATTTGCCTGGTACACATCCGAACAGGTTCCAGGAAGTGATCTTCAGGTTGTTGAAAAAACAGCTAATATGGCTGACTTTTCTAAAGCCATTTCTTTTGAAGGGCGTTCCAGCCAGTCCGTAAATTCGCCTACGGAACTTGTACACAAAGCGGAAGCAACGAATCTGAAGCCAGATACGCTTTATTCCTTCAGAGTGGGGGAAGCTTCCAGCAATACATGGAGCAATACGGGCACGTTCCGTACAGCGCCGAAGACAGGAGCCTTTACATTTATTGATCTGGCCGATACGCAGGCGAAGGAAGAGGATGAAGCGATCCTTTCCTCCGAGACACTGGACAAGGCACTTGCTACCATTCCGAATGCACAATTTGTAGTGCACAATGGAGATATTGTTGATAAGGGTGTTAAAGAAGAGCAATGGGATTGGCTGCTCGGTCATTCTCAATCAAGCCTTCTGAATACCACAATCGTTCCTTCAGCGGGTAACCATGAAGATGAGAACTTCGCTTTTATCGATCATTTCAACCTGGATGTACCGGTGAACTCGGCAACAGAGACAGGGGCTTATTATTCGTACGATTACAGTAATGCACACTTTGTGGTGTTGAATTCAAACGAGGATTCAGAAGAGTATAACAATTTCTCGGCAGAACAGGTCCAGTGGCTGGAGGACGATGTAAAAGAAGCTCGCAAAAACGGAGCAGATTGGATCATCGTTAATATTCATAAAGGTCCTTATACAACGTCCAATCATGCGACAGATTCGGATATTATCGGACCAAACGGAGTTCGTAACAAAATCGCTCCGCTGATGGCAGAACTGGATATCGACTTTGTGTTACAGGGACATGATCATATTTACGCCCGTACCAAACCGATCGATAAGACCGGGAAAGCGAAAGATGCTGTCAAGATTACGGAAACATTGAACGGTAAGAAGATTGAATACGCGGTGAACCCGGATGGTACCATTTATCTGATTCCAGCAACAGCCGGACCGAAAGTATACTACAAAAATCAGGATCCTGTTCTTGGGGATGCGTATTACAGCTTGTTTGAGTTGGCAGAAGAAAATCATGCTGCAAAGTATGGACCAGATCCGAATGACAACCGTCGCCCGAAACGTGGTCAAGTTCAAAACTTTGTGGGCATCACCATCGACGGGAACAAGCTTACAGCCGTAACGTATGAAATTGATCAGAATATTAATGATGCAAAACCGTTTATCATTGATCAATTTGGCATGATCAAGAAGTCGAATACGGAAACGCCGAACCCTGGACCGGGTACATCGAACCCTGGATCAGGTGGCGGTTCTGGAAGCAGTGGAGGGTCTGGAACCACTACCCCAACACCTGGAACAGGTTCTGAGACGACGCAGCCCGGAACAGAACAGGGAGGCAAACCGGATACCAGCAATCCAGGTCAATCTGGCGGTGGCAACAATGAGAATCTACCACAGCTGAAAGATACGGAAGGACACTGGGCGAAATCGCTCATTGATCAAGCTTTAACTGCAGGATTTGTTCAAGGCTATGGCGATGGAACCTTCCGTCCGAATCAAAAAGTAACCCGTGCGGAGTTCATTACCATGCTGGGCAGAGCCATGAAACTGAATACAAGCAGCACGGTAACAACGTATACAGATGCAAAACAGATTCCTATCTGGTCTGCTTCATACATTGTTGAAGCAGCCTCAGCAGGCATTATTAGTGGGTACACGGATGGCACATTTAAGCCAAATAAACCACTGAACCGTGCTGAAATGGTGACCATGATTGCTCGTGCAAGCAGCACACCGGAAGGCTCCACGGCTTCGCTTTCTTTTGAAGACCGGGAGCAGATTCCTGCATGGGCAGCGCCTTACGTGGCCTCCATGGTAGAGGCTGGATGGATTGACGGTGTAGGCGGTAATCGATTTGCCCCATTGCAAACGGCAACGCGGGCTGAATCTGTCAAATTAATCCTGAGTCTTCTGGAACAAAACTAGTTTATTCGTTGATAGTCAGCCTGACCCTGCAAGGTTATTTACCTGGGGTCAGGTTTTTTTTGTAAACAGACGATCCTTATATTTAAATTTCACAGATAGCTATTCCATTCTCTGATACAATGATAGACAAGTACGGTTAACCCAAAATTAGGAGTTGAAATCATGTTGCCCATCATTAACTTGCAAGGAGTCTGGAGAATGCAGCTTGACGAGAACAAGCTGGGAATCAATACTCCATATGACGACACGATTACCATGCCAAATACAACGTCCCATGCCAGGAAGGGAAAGAAAAACGAGCTGACTGAGGTTGGAGCGCTCACGGACGAATACGCTTTCGAGGGATGGCTCTGGCTGGAGCGGGAGTTTGAGGTCCCGGAGGAATGGGCAGGAAAGTACTGCTGTCTACATCTGGAGCGTACACGGGTTACAACAGTCTGGGTTGATGATATTCCACTAGGTACACGAAACAGTCTCAATACGCCCCATGAGTATGTGCTTAAGGAAGGGCTCTCTGCCGGTACACATACCGTTAGAATCAAGGTAGACAACACGAGCTACCCAACCAAAGGCGGGCATATGACCTCCAAGGATACACAGACGAACTGGAACGGCATTACGGGCAAGCTGGAATTGAAATTCAGCAATGAAGCACGTATGAGTGATGTGCAAATTTACACCGATGCGATGCATAAATCGATAACGCTTTCGGTGAAATTGGATGGAGTGCTACAGGACACCCAAATTGCAGTGTCTGCCAAGAGTTTCGCCATTGATGAGCAAACTTCCGACGTAGAAGAAGCTGTACATGAAGTTGCCGAGCTGATGTATCCAGTTGATCATAACGAAATGAGTATCTCGTATTCATTGGGAGATGAAGCGCTCTTATGGAGCGACGATGCACCTCATTTATATAAGATTGCCATCACGCTGCGCGAAGAGAGCGGGAGAATCATCGATGATCGGGACATCGTAATTGGACTGCGGGATTTCAAGGCGAGTGGAGACAAGTTTACAATTAATAATCGACCAACCTTTTTACGAGGCAAGCATGATGGATTGATCTTCCCGTTAACTGGCTATGCACCAACGGACGTGAACGAATGGGTAAGAATCCTCGGCATTTCGAAATCCTACGGTATTAATCATTATCGTTTCCATACTTGTTGTCCACCTGAAGCAGCATTTGTTGCAGCCGATATGCTGGGAATCTACATGGAACCCGAGCTGCCATTTTGGGGAACGATTACGGATGAGAGCGATGCGAACCATAACCAGGCAGAGCAGGATTATTTGATTGAGGAAGGCTTCGCCATTCTGCGCAGCTTCGGGAATCATCCTTCGTTTATCATGATGTCACTGGGGAATGAGTTGTGGGGGAGCAAGGAAAAGCTAAGTGCCATTCTGAAAGACTATAAGGCATATGATCAGCGTCATCTGTACACGCAAGGCTCCAACAATTTTCAGTTTACCCCGGTTATTCTGGAGGAAGAAGATTTCTTCAGTGGTGTGCGGTTCTCCCGCGACCGCTTGATCAGAGGTTCCTATGCGATGTGTGACGCTCCGCTGGGTCATGTTCAAACCGATCTGCCTGGTACAATGAAGGATTATGATGAGCACATCCACCCTCAGCAGCACACTGGACTAGAGGATTCCCATTCGCAGGAACAGGAAATTCAGATCCAATACGGGACAGTCTCCAAAACCGTGAAAGCGGCTGCAACGGACAAGGATCTCATTCCGCATCTTCCTGTAGTATCTCACGAGATTGGGCAGTATGCCATGTATCCGGATTTTGCGGAGATTGAGAAGTATACAGGCTCGATCAAAGCACATAACTTTGAAATCTTTCGAGAACGTTTGCAGGCCAAGGGCATGGGGCATCTCGCTGAATCGTTCTTCCGTGCCTCAGGTCAACTGGCTGTAGATTGTTACAAGGAAGAGCTTGAGGCTGCTTTCCGATCCGAGCGACTTGCAGGCTTTCAACTGCTTGATTTGCAGGACTTTAGCGGACAAGGGACGGCCCTTGTTGGCATATTGGACGCATTTATGGACTCCAAAGGTTTAATCAGTGCTGAAAAATGGCGAACCTTCTGCTCGGATGCTGTCCTTTTGGCTCGCTTTGAGAAGTATAACTATGCTACTCAAGAGACATTCAACGCATCGGTAGAGTTGAGTTATTATCGTCAGGTCCCTCTGAAAGGGGAAACGTTGCGATGGGAATGTACTCAAGGAAACCGCGTTATATCCGAAGGAGAACAGCTCATTACAGAGGATCTTATCAAACCTTACCAGAAGCTTGGGAACATTCATGTAATTCTGCCTAGTGTAGAGAATATGACTCAAGTAATGTTAAAGTTGTCCATATCGAATACGGACATTTCTAAATCCTATAACATCTGGGTCTACCCTGCGCAAGCGGATCGTCAGTTTGCTCTCGCGCCTGTGTACAAGGAACTGACAGAAACCGCGCTGCAGAGTTTGGAAGAGGGCGGTTCAGTTCTTCTTCTGGCTTCTCCCGGACAGGTTACTAACGCTATTGAGGGCTTATATAGTACTGATTTCTGGTGTTATCCCATGTTCCGGTCCATCTCGGAAAGCATGAATAAACCCGTTCCGGTAGGTACCCTGGGATTGCTGATTCAGAATGATCATCCGGCTCTTCAGCATTTCCCGAGCGAGCTGCACTCCACTTACCCATGGTGGAATATTGTTACCCATTCGAGATCCATCATTTTGGACGATCTCCCGGCAGATTTGCAGCCAATTGTGCAGACGATCGATAACTTTGAGCGTAATCATAAGCTTGGACTGTTATTTGAGTGCAAAGTAGGCAAAGGCAAAGTGTTAGTTGGGGCACTGGATTATGACCAGCTGCTTGCTCAGATCGAAGGGCGACAATTTATTCACAGTCTGCTGCAATATATGGAAAGTGATGATTTTAAACCGACTCACGAGATGACTTCTAGTGAATTGAATCAACTGCTGTTTAAATAAACGTTAAAAGGTGTAGAGGCCGTCCTTATTTAGGACGGTTTTTATTTTTTTGTACATTTAACCATTTGATTGTAGAGACTCAGCAAGTGTACATTTGCGTTTTTTTTATGACAAGCAAGTTTGCAGAGTATTCGACATAGAATCAGCTATCCCAACTAATGAGGTGATGGTTTGTTTTTTAATATCAAAGAATTGCAGTATCATGCGAAACCGGATCGTCCGGACCCCGTATTCGCGAGAAAACTTCAGGAAGTCCTTGGGGGACAGTTTGGTGAGATCACTGTTGCTATGCAGTATTTATTCCAGGGCTGGAATGTACGCGGGGATGGAAAATATAAAGATTTACTTATGGACACGGGGACAGAAGAACTCGCCCATGTGGAGATGCTCGCTACAATGATTGCGCGTTTGTTGGATAATGCACCTCTGGCAACATTGGAGGAAGCCGCTAAAGATCCTGTCATCAACGCAATCCTCGGGGGGAGCAATCCCCAACATGCCATTGTGACTGGATTGGGAGCAGCACCAACAGATAGCAACGGTTATCCATGGAACGCCAAATATACAATTGCAAGCGGTAATCTGCTTGCTGACTTCAGACATAATCTGGCTGCGGAGTCTCAAGGGAGGTTGCAGGTTGCCAGACTGTATGGAATGACCAATGATCGCGGGGTCAGAGATATGCTATCCTGGTTACTTGCACGAGACACGATGCATCAAAATCAATGGATCGCAGCTATTCAGGAGCTGGAAGAAAAAGAGGGTGTTGTTGTTCCCACAACCTTCCCGAGAGAATTGGAGAAACAAGAGGTATCCTACGTGCTATTTAATTTCTCGCGAGGAGACGCAAGTGCAACTGGACGCTGGGCTCATGGACCAAGCATGGATGGCCAAGGTGTGTTTCAATATGTACAGCATCCCCAGCCGCTCGCAGCTGCACCCAAATTGCCTCCTGCACCTCCATACATTTATAATACACCGCCATATGCTCTCAGGAAGGAGAATGCGGAGAGCTTGCCGCCCATGGTTTAGCCGGTACCATTGAATGGTTAGTATGTATTCGGAACATGAACAGCGAGCAGGCATTCGAATTCCCCGAAAGCCTGCTCATCGTTGTAGGGTTCATGGTTATAGCGATATTGCTTTGTTTGCCATGGCTACATCGTTCGCCAGCAGCTTCGGAAGATCATAGGAAGGGTAGAATCCCTGTTCAAGCATAAAGTAAAACACTTTACCATGCAGTTGAATGGCGCCGTTTAATTGTTTTTGTAACGTTTCCCGCAGTTGGGGAGTAGCCGTCTCGGTGATTCCAATGGCATAGCTCCGAACGGACGTCTTAGCGAATCCGAGCAACTGGCCCGCGTAGAACGCGGTCATGTCCTGATCATTTCCGCTATTTCTGTTTCCTTGGGGGGCTAGCGGGAAATACTGAAGGAGCTCCTTCAGGTTCTGTTCGATGCTCATGATGGCTTCCTTGTACAAGGCTTGCAAAGTCGGGTTCTTCACATCGTTAATTACCATTTTGAAATGAGTCAACTGGTTGCTCTGAAATGCAGTTAATTCGTGGAGCTCGAGTGTCTCGTGCCATGCCAGATGCTGTTGCCGGTTAGCTTCATAAGTATACAACTAAAATCCCTCCTAAACGGTATGCATTAGCCTATGCAGGACATTAGCAAGGGTTACTGATCCGTTGAAATGCATAAAAAATTTAAACAACCTTCTGCATATCCTTGGTCCATAAAATCAATAATAAACTTCGGACTGCGCCCAAAAGCAGACAAATATGAGGAGGTAATTCTACATGCAATTGCAAAATCATCAAAACATTGAAACAGGAACGATCCCACCACAACTCAACCATGGCGGACATGAGATGTTTGATGTCCATGAGGTGCTTGCAGGAGCCATCAATACGTTAAATACCTATACGATGCTGAGTCAACATGTCCAAGATCCGGAACTGCGCGATATTTTGTTGCGTCAAAAGCAATTCATGTCCGAAGAGTACAACATTACGCTGGAATGCTTCAGAACAGGACAAGACCCATCCAAACCGACGCAAAGTTATAAGATGTCACAGGGCAACGACTTCACGTATGGCATGAAACCAAGCCAACCGAAGAAGCCAATGCTCTCTGCAACTGAAATTTGTGACCAAAGCATCTCTCTGAGCATGTTGAATGCAGTAAAATCGGGAGCAGTAATGAAAACAACGGCTGCGCTTGAATCAACAAACCCGGTGGTACGTCGTGTGCTGGCAGATTCACTGCCGAACTGTATCGAGATGGCGTATGAGATCTCCATTTATCAAAATAAAAATGGTTTCTATCAGGTGCCGCAACTGCCTCAGCAGGATATGCAGCAAATGCTGAACGGGTATGCGCCATCCATGATTGCATCACAAACAGCTGGAAACTTGCCACACTAATCTTTAACGTGTAGAACCAGACCCCATAGAGGACATCATTCATGTCTACTATGGGGTTTGTCATGCGCTTGTTCGTGTACATAAATATTAAATATTTTACTTAAGTAATATCCGATCAGAATTGAGCAATAAAAAAGAAACACCGGGCTGAACGTCCGATGTTCCTTTGAAGGGTTAGCTATTAAAGTTACAAAAAGATAAGCAATAAGGTTCCGGCAATAAAACAGTAGTACGAGAAATATTTCAAGTTCCCTTTAGCCATAATGCCCATGAACCATCTCATTGAGAAATACGTGACTACGAGTGTTGTTATGAAGGCAATCAGATAAGGAATGGCAAGCTCTGATCGATTGGGATCGTTTGCGATGTCGGATGCTCCCATGACCAGTCCACCCAAGCTTATCGGGATATAGAGCATAAAGGAAAATCTCAGGGCCGTTTCCTGTTTCATGCCGACCGCTATGGAAGCTATTACAGTTGCTCCGGAACGACTGATCCCGGGAATCAGCGCTACGGCTTGAGCCAGTCCAACCAGAATCGCATCTTTGGTAGACAAATCTCCATCACGTTTACGGCCGCGCAGATTACGAATGAGCCATAGGGCAACACCGGTTACTAATAGAGCAATGGAAACGGTATGTACGGAAGCGAAAACTTCTTCAATTCGATCCTTGAAAAACACTGCAGCGAGCGCTGCAGGAATTGTGCCAATAATGATGTATACCACAAACATAAATTCTGCCCTGTATTGTTGGTCCCGTGTACGAAGGTATTGAACTGCGCCAACAATCAGCTTTTTGATATCTTCACGAAAGATAAAAACAATAGCTATTAGCGAAGCTGTGTTGGTTAGAATTTCAAACGATAATCCATTTTGTTTCATGCCCATCAGCCGCTGTGCAATGATCAGGTGTCCGCTAGAAGAAACAGGGATTGGTTCTGTTGCTCCTTGGACCACACCCAAAAAGAAATACTTCAACCACAAAATAATGTCTTCCATCTTCTCCTCCTTGACGTTATTTCAAGAAAATATACATAGGTTTTCATTCTATCATGATCATAGCTTTTTCCCTTGTTGAGTTGCAAGTTTTAATATAACATGCACGAATTTACTTGAAATCATTGGTTGATTTTAAGGAAGGCCAAAGGCTATACTAGACCATATCTTTTGAATTGAGGTGAAATGAATGTCTTATCGTATCGTTCGAAGTAACTAGTTTTCGGGCCGGATCAAAACGCGTACCGGCTATCAAGGGGTTCGTCTGCCCATTTGATCGTATGAAACTGGAGACTTTGGATGGTGCCCAGGCAATCATTTTGTTCGCAGGCCAGGACACATCAGATCTATGGAACCTACAATGACCTTCTCATAGAGAAGGACTTGCACAGTTCCTTGACTGAATTTGTGCTGGCCTTTTTCTCATTTTAAAAGATAAAGGGGCAGGAGAACGGTGTTAAAACAATGTTTATTTCAATTAAAATGGTGGATTTTCCTATACATTGCCTTAGGCTGGGGCATTCAACTATTCAGCAGCCTAGGGATTTTCTTCTTCCAGAAGATATTGGATACGGCGATACAGGTTAATCGGATGGACGATATGATCCATATGATCATGATCTACGGAGCATTTCTGCTGGGGACGGTCATTCTGAACTACGTGGATGAGTACCCAAGCGTTTATCTGTCCAAGCGGTTGACCGAGCAATTAAAGATCATGGCACTGGCCAAAATAGCAAAAATCGATTATCAGGCATATCAAAACGTGGGAACTGGACAAATGATCAAAGTCATCGAAAATGGTGCAGAAGCAGGGAATGAGATCATTTATGGTTTTTACCTTAAAACATTGCATGAACTGCTGCCAACGATTTTGTTCAGTCTGCTGTTTATCAGCTTTTACGATCCACGGATTATGATCATTATTGCGGCTGGATATATCGTCGTTTTTGGAGTAACGAACCTGATCTTGAAATTTCTGTACCGAATGAAATCAACGATATTGAACGAACAGGAGTCCATCTCCAGATACTCTATACGCGGATTCATGGAACTGGTCGTATTTCGGACAAACAAGCGATATGAGAAGGAAATGGCGAAACTCAGCGCATCAGCACGGCTAATGATTAACAAAAGCGCACAGCTGCGGATGATTCATGAAGCTTTTTTTGCCATATTTGAGGTGTTTATCACCGTCATTAAGCTTGTAATCCTGTTCTTTGGGGTTAAGAGCGTTATTACAGGAGACTCCTCCATTGGTGTGATTGTGGCATTGTTTCTTTTCATAGAAAAGATTTACACACCTATCGCCATTTTCAATGTGCTGTTCGTGGATTATCGGTTGAATCAAGTGACCTATAAGCGGTTTGAAGCATTCATTCAAGCTCCGGAGGACCGCAACCTGGATCGTGGTCATGAAGTGATGGGGCTCAAGGGGAAGATGGAGTTTCGCGACGTATCATTCGGTTATGGAGGGGATAGTATCTTACATGATATCTCGCTGACCATTCCCCAAGGTTCCTCCGTTGCACTGGTTGGCATGAGTGGGAGCGGAAAATCAACGTTGATCAAGCTGTTAACCGGCCTGTTAAAAAAGAACACCGGCAAGCTGCTGGTGGATGGCGTTGATATCGACGAACTGAAGCTGAATAGCTACTATGACCATATCTCATATTTGTCACAGGAGACGCCAATCTTCGATGCGACCATCCGGGACAATGTTTGCTTTGATCAATCGATTTCGGATGAAGCTATCTACGAATTGTTGGATAAAGTTCATCTTAAAAATACCATTCTGAAATGGCCGGAGGGATTAAACACACTTGTTGGCGAGAAAGGGTTAAAGTTATCCGGCGGGGAACGTCAGCGGCTTGCCTTTGCCCGAATCCTGTTACAGCGCAGAAACGTGTTGATTCTGGACGAACCGGTGTCGGCTCTGGACAATATTACGGAGAAAAGCATCATGGAAACGATTCTGAAAGAGTTCAGTGGCAAAACGGTCATTATCGTCGCACATCGATTGAACTTCATCCGGCAGGTCGACCAGATCGTGGTTATGGACCAAGGAAAAATTGTCGGTCATGGACCTTTCGACAAATTGATTCAGAACTGCGAACCATTCCGTGAGCTGTGGCTAAGAAAGGACGTGGAGCAAGCTTTGCAGCCGATTGAATGAGGGTGATCGGAAGATCCATTTCATGTATAGCTCGTATAGTTTCAGAACAGATGAGAAGATACAAACAACAAAAAAAGGATTTCCGTCATTGGACGGAAGTCCTTTTTTATTTTACTGCTTAATCCATATCCTGGAAATGTCCATAAAACCGAAGTCCGATGTCTGCAGACCTGAAAGGCTCTGATTGAGCTGAGCCCTTTTGTTCACATGAGCCCCATGCAATAACCAGTAATTACGGCGTAGTAAATCCTCAGCTTCATCCAGCAGGCTTATTCGAGCAGGTTCATCCAGCTGTGCAAAAGGCTCCAGCTTATCATCCAATAGGGACATCTGCTCATGTGACATGCAGACATTGAACTGATTGGACGACGTCTTGAAATAGTGAATCATGCCGTATTGCCAATCCTGCTCCAGAATCTCCTCGGCCATGATCAAATCCGCAAATGATGTCTCTTCAGGTTGGAGGTTGTCGATGGAAGCAGCCACCTCAATGTGCAGTCCAATTGCTGCTGCACGTTGCTGTATCCAATGCGCAACACGCATATCCTTGTTAACGGTACAAGACAGAATCAAGGTCTCGCCATGATAACCGCTGCTGTCCAGCAATTCACGTGCATGGTCAAGCGATGCTTCCGACCAATGCTGCTGTGCACTTCTCCATGGAAGGAAGCTGCTAGCGGGGGTAATCAGATTATCGCCCAGTTCAGCGACCAGAGCTGCAGAGTCATACACCATTCTCAGTGCTTGCCGAAAATGGGGATGATGGTGGATGCCAGGCTTCTGGAAGTTAAACAACAAATACTGGCATCCGAGTGCAGGATAATCAATATCTTTCGTCGCTTCATCATTTGAAGGTTTATTCAAGCGTTCGGTTCCTTGCAATTCGTAATGTCGGTATTGGCTCCCCAAGTCCGGTACAAACCAGATATATACCTGATCGAGGAGGGGACGAAGTCCATAATAGCTGTCAAATGCACGAAGTACGAGCACTTCATTATTTAGTTCACTAATCTGGAATGGACCTGTACCGATCAGTTGATTGGAACTGTCAACATCATAGGGGAGAATTGTCATGGGAATGCAGCTGAACAGGTGCAGAAAAAAACGATTGGGTCGATGGAGATAAAAACGAATGCAGTAGTCACCCTCTAATTCGGTGTGCTCGATATCCCGGTACAGCCATAGCGAAGGACTTTGGACATCATGCAGACGCTGCCACGTTGACTGCACATCTGCTGAAGTCATGACGCGTCCGTGATGGAACCTGACACCCTTACGCAGATAAAAGACCCATATCTTGTGATCCTCACTGCATTCCCACGCGTGTGCAAGGCTTGGCTGAAATGTCCCGGACTGAGCATCGAAGGTAAGTAATGTGTTGCATATCTGCCCAAGCAGATAAGTCTCAAAAGCCGTATAGACTGAAGCCGGATCCAGGTCCCCCAGACGGCGCGAACGCATCATTCGAAGTACATCCTGACCCGAGCTTGTTTCCGTATGGCTGTGAAAACCCATCTCCTGGTTCAACAAATGCAGCAATCTTTGCCTGATCACACCATTCATATCCCAAGATTCCAACGTACCGATGAGTTCGACAGCTTCATTCATTTTGCCATTGCTTATTAAGCCAAAAAAGTGATCCTCCATTACTTCGTCCATACTCTTTAGAAGTGTCAATTTGGAATGATGTCCCCTGCCGATCCCCGGCTGCCAACGAATGAAGCCGGCAGCCTCCAGCTTACGCAATATAAATTTGACATTCCGTGGAGTACAAAATAGCGCGTTCGAGAGGATTTCTATGGTTATCGCAGCAGGTTCATTCACTTTAAGGGACAGCTGCTCTGATGTGACAAGCCGAAGGTAGTGTGTGATGGATGTATCCATAGGTCTGCTCCTTTATAAAAGGTGAAATGTAAAATGAATTGCTTACACTTTTATTTCCCCCTTTGATCCTTACAATTATAACTAATGAAAGTGACATGCGCAGTCCTTTTTTAATCACCCGGAATAGGAGATATACCTTATGAAGCAGCTTCTTCGGCAAATACACCCTTTGGCGTGGACCATCATTATCGGTACCATGTTCGGACGTCTGGTGACATCCATGAGCATTCCGTTCTTATCCATCTATCTAACTCGCGTATTGGAGGCTTCACCGACAGAAACGGGCCTAACCGTTGCAGTAAGCTCTCTGGCTGGCGTACTCATTAGCTTCTACGGAGGATACATCTCGGATCGGATAGGTCGTCCAATTGTCATGCTGGTCTCGGTGTTTAGCTGGGCAGGCGTTTTTTTCATCTTTTCATCGGCGCAGCATTTATGGGTATTTTTCATTGCCAACACACTAAATGGCTTATGCCGTGCTTTTTTTGAGCCGACTTCACGCGCTTTATTGTCGGATATTACTCCTTCACAGCACAAGCTGCTCGTTTATAATCTGCGCTATGCCGCGATTAATCTTGGTGTTGTTTTTGGCCCAATAATCGGACTTTACCTTGGATCGGCTGAATCGACATTTCCGTTTATCCTAGCAGGCATGGTATATGTGATGTACGGCATGGTCTTGTTGTTTCAGTTTAGAGTTAGGCGTACCGATCTCCCTAAGCCAGTCCACACTCTTGCACCAAGCCTGAGAGCCGCTCTGAGTACAACCACCAGAGACCGGGTATTCCTGATGGTCCTCATTGGAACCACCTTTTGTGAACTGGGCTTTGGACATTTTGGTTCAACATTAGCTCAGTATCTGACCTTGAATCCGAATATAGAGGACGGAAGCCGAATTTTCTCCTACATGTTCTCCCTTAACGCCATGACCGTGCTCCTCGTCCAATACCCGATTGTGCGGATGGCCAGGCACTATTCACCAATTGCCTCGCTTATTCTTGGTAATATGCTTATCGCCGGAAGCTTGCTGATGTTCGGATGGGCGGACGGTCTGGTGCTGCTATTCATTAGCGTTATCCTATTTACCATTGGAGAAGTGCTGCTGTTTACCATGATGGACTTGTTCATTGACCGGATTGCTAAACCGGAGAATAAAGGGATCTATTTTGGAACCATTGGCTTTAATCATTTGGGCAGTGTGATAGCACCTGTGTTTGGAGGTCTGCTTCTTGGCCATTTTGGGGCAGCGAATGGGGTGCTCGTCTTTGTTCCGCTGGCACTTGCAACAGCGCTGGGTCTCCCTTTTCTATGGAAGGCACGTCAACATCAAATTTCGAGGGAACGTCAAGAAAAAGTGTTTCAAGCGAGTGCTTAATAAGGTAATGGAAGGTGCGCCTGTTGACAGTTATAAGTACATGGTTGAGACGAAACATTTTTGATTGAAAGAGGGATTATTGTAAATGATAAACATATTCCGGATGAATCCCGTAAGAAAAAACACAAATTCATCACTCACCAAAAATTGGTCGGGTAGTGGAATGAACGAAAGGACGAGTGCGCTTTACAACGCTAAATAAAGAGTGAATGCGAAAAGAACCTTCATCAGTTACACGGGAAGCATCCTATTGGAAAAGAAATCGATACTTAAAATTTAAAATGTTTATTTTCACAAAAACAATATGACTGTATAATGAGCAATACGTCTGAAAAAAGTGTAACACAGTTAACGTAGTAGACCGAGAAGGGGAGGACATATGAAAACAACAAAGGTCTCGTTTTTTGTACTTTCGCTAGTGCTGCTCTTGGTAACCGGACTATCCGGTTGGGCGGGGGCTGCTGATGCAGAGTCCAACACCAGCAAAACCTATGTCATCGGCACAGACATTACCTTTGCTCCGTTTGAATTTCAGGATGTGAATGGTAATTTTGTCGGAATCGACATGGATTTGCTCGATGCCATTGCCAAAGATCAAAATTTTAAGTATGAAATTAAAGCTCTCGGATTCAACGCCGCCGTGCAGGCACTTGAGGCAAATCAGGTCGATGGTGTTATTGCGGGAATGAGTATTACCGATGAGAGAAAGCAAAAGTTTGATTTTTCTGAATCATATTTCGAATCAGGCGTGGTTATGGGCGTTAGTGCCAATAACGATACCGTAAAAAGTTACGAGGACCTCAGAGGTAAAAAAGTTGCTGTGAAAACGGGAACAGAGGGATACACTTTTGCAGAGTCTGTGGCCTCGAAGTATGGCTTCACAATTGTTCCATTTGATGATTCCTCACAAATGTATGATGATGTAAAAACCGGTAACTCTGTCGCCTGTTTTGAAGATTTTCCCGTACTTGCTTATGGGGTGAAACAGAATAATGGCTTGAAGATTGTTACCGAAAAAGAAGAAGGAGGTTCCTATGGGTTCGCCGTAAGCAAAGGCAAGAATCAGGAACTTCTGCAAATGTTCAATGATGGACTAACAAATATCAAGGCAAACGGAGAGTATAAACGCATTACTGAGACATATATTGGTGAAAATGCTTCGACAACTGCCGATATGGGGCGCTGGGAGTTGGTTCAGAAATCCCTGCCATCCCTGATCAAAGGTCTAGGTAACACGCTCTTATACACCATTGTTTCATTGTTTTTTGCCTTTATTCTGGGTTTGGTCTTCGGATTTATGAAAGTGGGACATAATAAATTCCTTCGCGGTGTTGCCACCGTATTTGTGGATGTATTCCGCGGTGTTCCGTTGATTGTCCTGGCTTTCTTTATCTACTTCGGGATTCCGCAGGCGCTGGGCTTTACTATGCCTCTGTTCCTGGCAGCCATTCTGACGCTAAGTTTGAATGCCGGAGCATATGTTACCGAAATTATTCGCGGGGGGATTCAATCGATTGATCGTGGACAGATGGAAGCTGCCCGTTCACTGGGTCTGCCTTACCGCAAAGCGATGATGAAGATCGTTATCCCTCAGGCCATCCGGATTATGATTCCTTCATTCATCAATCAGATGGTCATTACACTGAAGGATACGTCGATCTTGTCTGTCATTGGTCTGGTGGAGTTGACGCAATCGGGTAAAATTGTCATCGCAAGAACGTTCGCCTCTTTTGACATCTGGTTAACTGTTGCGATCATGTATCTGATTGTCATCATTGCATTGACTAAAATCGCTGACCATCTGGAGGTGAGAGTTCGCCGTGGGTAAAATTAAGGTTGAAGGATTGAAGAAAAGTTTTGGCTCGAATCAGGTTCTAAAAGGTATTGATATGACGGTCTCCGAGGGTGAAGTGGTCTGTGTCATCGGCCCGTCCGGTTCGGGGAAAAGTACGTTTCTGCGCTGTATAAACCAATTGGAAGAGATCACTGCAGGCCGGGTTATCGTTGATGACCAGGATCTGAATGATCCGAAAACCAATATCAATAAAGCTCGTGAAAATATTGGCATGGTATTTCAGCACTTTAACTTGTTTCCACATTTCAACGTGCTCAAAAATATCATGTTCGCACCAAGAGAGCTTGGTAAGTTGAACGAGCAGCAAGCTCGGGAAACCGCGCTGCGCTTGCTTGAGCGGGTAGGCTTGTCGGATAAGGCGGACAGTTACCCTAACAAGCTTTCGGGTGGTCAAAAACAACGGGTCGCCATTGCTCGCGCGCTTGCGATGAATCCAGACGTCATGTTATTTGATGAACCGACTTCCGCGCTGGATCCCGAGATGGTTGGTGAGGTTCTGGGTGTAATGAAGGACCTCGCAAGCGAGGGAATGACGATGATGATCGTAACCCACGAGATGGGATTTGCCCGTGAAGTTGCAGATCGGGTGATCTTCATGGATGGCGGATATATCATCGAGCAGGGTACACCTGCAGAAATCTTCGGTAATCCGAAGCATGAACGCACCATCAGCTTTTTGGAAAAAGTACTTTAATATTTGGCGGAAAAACCTTCAAGACACGGTGCTTGAAGGTTTTTTTGTTATATATAAATCAGAAAATGGGAGGTTAAATATGGTAATGTTAGTATAGTTTTATTTTTCTAATAAGTTGTTTTAAATAACAAGGGGGTTCGGAGATAATGAAACTTCAAATAAAAAGACGGATTGGGATACCTTTAGTTGTGATTATTCTCTTGATCTCCTCATTTTTATCTTATGTCTATCTTAACGATAGACCGGGTGGATTTTCAGATCAACGGATGTCTAGATTGCTGGGAATGGATGAGACCATACATATCCCTACTGGGATAACTCCGGAAATAGCGATTCAAAAGTATAGAACAGAACAGTTACCATCACAAATTATCCATGAAGAGCCAGTGGAAGGCGGTATGATTGTATTTACACAAAGAGCAAGCTCGGAATCCAGCAACCTTCAGATAGAATATGTACGAAAGAGGATTTTCGGTTGGAAATGGGGATGGGGTGGAGGATACGGGATTAGTAAATCTTCTTCAAATTTACCCGCAATGGACTATATGAGTATGCCTCGCTTGGAGCATATCGAATCTCCTTTTCCCATCATATTCGGAAATGTACTGAACCCTGCAATCAAGCGGATAACGGTCGAAACGAAGGGAAATGGAGCACAGATTTCTACTGAAGCTAAATTGGTTGAGGTGGGGGCTGAAAGAAACATATGGTTTGTATTGCTTCCCTCGACTGCAAGCACTCCACTCAACATAAAGGCATTGAACGAGGAAGGAATTCTTATTGCAAGTAAGGAGATTGAGGATCCAAACGACATCGGATCTCTACTGATGGAAGACTGATTACACTCAGCCTGTTAAGAAATGCAACTCAAACAAAAGCATAACTGCTGCGTATCTTAGGTCGCCTCATATGGCGGCCTTTTTGATGATTATACCCGTACCAACCGATTCTCCACCGAATGAACCGATCCTGCAAAAGCTTGCTGTGTAAGCGATTGGTTCATGATTTGGCCGATTGCACGATTGTTGATCATGCTGCTCGCCCATATGATGTGAACAGAGGATCCTGCTCATCATTCACACTATTAACTGCTAAAGGGGGCCCAAGATCGTATGGCTGAGCTCACGGAAACACCTGCACGGCAACCCGGAGTTACAGTGGGCAAACGAGTCAAAAAAGGGTATTTGCGAAACATGAGGAAACATTGGATGCTGTATGTCATGATCTTACCCGGTATTTTGTTTTACATTATTTTTAAGTATATCCCTTTGGGAGGAAGCGTCATTGCATTTCAGAATTTTCAGATCATGAAAGGGATCTGGAGCAGCCCATGGGTGGGCCTGGATAACTTTAAGTTTATTTTTACGTATCAGGACTTCTATAATGTACTTCGAAACACAGCTCTGATTGCGTTCTACAAGCTGGTCGTCGGATTTCCAGCTCCCATCCTGCTTGCGCTGCTGTTTAATGAGGTACGGAAGATGCTGGCCAAACGTTTCCTGCAAAGTCTGTTTTATTTACCACATTTCCTCTCTTGGGTCGTTGTAGGTGGAATCGTCTTTGAAGTTCTTGCCTCGGGTGGTTTTGTGAACGCTGTCCGTGGATGGTTTGGCTTCGAGCCCATTCTGTATATGCAGCAGGAGCAATATTTCCGGCCCATTGTTGTCTTGTCTTCCATATGGAAGGAAGTCGGGTGGGGGACCATTATTTATCTTGCAGCCATCAGCGGCGTTGATCCAACCCAATATGAAGCTGCCGTCATGGACGGAGCTAATAAGTGGAAACAGGCGATTTATATTACGCTGCCCGCGTTGTTCCCAACCATCCTGATTCTGTTCCTGCTGAATATCGGCAATTTCCTGGAGCTTGGTTTCGATCAGGTGTATAACCTGTTGACCCCAATGACCTATTCGGTAGGGGATATTATTGAGACATACGTATACCGCTCTGGTGTGCTGCAGGGG
The DNA here is from genome assembly GCF_002272715.1 of Paenibacillus sp. 7516. Taxonomy (NCBI): domain Bacteria; kingdom Bacillati; phylum Bacillota; class Bacilli; order Caryophanales; family Paenibacillaceae; genus Paenibacillus; species Paenibacillus sp. 7516. Next base: position 332,713 of record NZ_NPBI01000006.1, on the reverse strand, counting down.
CAGTATAGTGTCACGACAGCCATTGGACTGTTCCAATCCGTCATCGGGTTTATCCTGCTCTGGGTCTTCAATCGATTGGCCAAAAAGACAGGGGAGGGGTTGTGGTGATGAAACAAACCTTTGGTGAAAAATGCTTTCAAGTCGCCAACTATGTGTTCTTGACAGCTGCAGCCTTAACCATGATCCTGCCATTGCTACATCTGCTCGCGGTATCCCTGAGTTCGCCGGTTGCCGCCGATTCCAAGGAAGTTTTTCTGTGGCCGGTCGGCTTTACGATGGCTTCCTGGAAACATATTTTACAGAGTTCGGGACTTTGGCAATCGTTTGGTGTAACCGTATTCATAACGGTAGCAGGGACAGCGCTGAGTATGCTCTTTTCCGTGCTGACCGCCTTTCCGTTATCACGCAAAGAATTTCTAATCCGCAAACAGGTCATGCTCGGAATTGTCATCACGATGATCTTCAATGCACCGATGATTCCCTTCTTCCTGACGGTCAGAGAGCTGGGTATGATGAACTCCATATGGGCACTGATTATTCCGGGGGTCATCGGTACGTTCAACATGGTCATTTTGCGCACGTTCTTCATGAACTTGCCGAAGGAATTGGATGATACTGCCCGGATTGATGGCTGCCACGATTTTCGAATCCTGTTCCAGATCTATCTGCCGCTGTCCAAACCGGTTCTTGCCACAGTCAGCCTGTTCTATGCCGTAGGATACTGGAATACGTTCCAACGCGCCGTACTCTTCGTTCGGGATCCTGATCTATGGCCGCTTCAAATGAAGCTGCGTGCCTATTTGACCAGTCCGGAAGAACTGGCTCAGGTCAATATGTTCCTTGATGATTACGACTTCAACACCACCACATTGAAAGCAGCAACGATTCTTTTTGCAAGCGTTCCCATTATATTGGTGTATCCTTATTTACAGAAATATTTTGTCAAAGGTTCGCTGCTTGGATCGCTGAAAGAATAAATCATGATCAAGGGGATGATTCAATGAGAAGACGACTGACCCAAAAGTTTGTACCGATTGTGCTCAGTATGGCCATGCTGGTAGTCGCCGGCTGCAGTTCCAATACCAGCGATTCAGGGAGTGGTTCTTCTGAAGGTGGTTCCGGTATCCCAATCGTGAAAGTATTCAAGAGTCATATGGGCATGGGGAGCATGCCTGCAGCTGATGATCCACACGTGAAATATGTAGCTGAGAAGACGGGCGTTCAATATGAGCTGATTACGACGCCTCCCGGATCAGAACCCTCGGAATATCTGAACCTGATGATCGCTTCCGATGAGCTGCCGGATATTCTGCGCCCGATCGGAGGCGTAGAACAAACGTTGATCCAACAAGGCGGAGCGCTGCCGCTGGATGATCTGCTCCCTGAGTACGCTCCGCATGTCTGGGAAAGTATTCCTCAAGAAGCCTGGGATATTGTTCGCTCAGCTTCTCCTGACGGCAAAATTTATTATGTACCTAAAGTATTCCTTGTCCCGGAACGGGCACCTTTGATTCGAAAAGATTGGCTGGATAAGGTAGGCATGGAAATGCCAGCAACCGTTGACGAATATGTTGAAATGCTCAAAGCCTTCCGTGACAAGGACCCGAACGGCAATGGCAAAGCAGATGAACTGCCCACAAGCGGAAGAGAATTCGGAAGGTGGATGGACCATCTATTTGCCATGTACGGAGTCGCCATGTGGGAAGGATATCCGGAATGGGATGAATACAACGGCAAGATTCAGTATGCCGGGACAACGGATAACATGAGAGAAGCAATTAAATTCATCCGGATGTTATATGAAGAAAAACTGCTTGATAATGAAACGTTTTTGAACAAAGGGGAAGTATGGCAAGCCAAAATTAACAATAACCTGGTGGGCAGCTGGTACCACTTGCCGGCGAATGTACGCGATCGTCTTAACGCCATGCTGACACAGGCACCGGATGCTTATATCGCAGCGATGCCGCTGCCTAAAGTCGAAGGCTTCGAAGCGTTCGTGACGCAGAAGAGCATGGGTGAGCCGGAATGGATGATTCCGGCCGTGAAGCAAGATAATGCGCCTAATGCATTGAAGCTGCTTGATTTCTTTTACAACCCTGAAAATGATGAATTTGTCCGTTTCGGCCTAAAAGGGGAGCAGCATGAAGTCAAAGACGGACGCAAAGTCATTCTTCCACCTGCCGACAACAAACCGCTTGCCTTGGGTATGAAGAACCTGACTACTGCAGAGGACATGAACAAACGTATTGAAGAGACTTATCCGGAGGACCAACAGCAGATGGTGAAAGACATGTTCGTTGTGAGCACAGCCGATGCCCGGCAAATTGCGGGTGATGGTCTCCCGGCTTCCGTGTATGAAGGGTTTCCTGATATCCAGTCACACAAACTGTTTCAGGAAGTATTGACCAAGATCGTTATCGGAGAGCTTCCTCTGGAGGCTTATGATGAATACGTGAAGAAATGGAATGCCTCTGGAGGCGAAGTGGTCACCCAGCGGGTCCAGGAATGGTATGAGAAGGTGAAGAAGTGAAAAAAAGATATGCTATATGCGGAGTGAGCGGCAGAGCTTTGGGGCAGTTCGCCAAGCCTATACATGAGCTATTCACTCACAATTCGGAGATCGTGGCATTGCTGGATACGGATCCCGCGCGTTTCGAAGCTTATCGTGCGCGCTTTCCGCATCACTCCGAAGTTCCTGTGTATGGAGCTTCTGATTTTGCTTCCATGGTGGAGCATACCAAGCCAGACTGCATTATTGTCGCCGGCAGGGATGATACCCATGTCCACTATATAACCGCAGCGCTGAAGCGGGATTTGGACGTAATTACCGAGAAACCAATGGCGACAACCGGAGCGGACGCCAGGCGAATATTGGATGCTGAAGCGGTGAGTAAAGGTAAAGTCATTGTAACATTTAACTACCGATATATGCCCATTCACATGCGGATCAAGGAAATGATACAGGAAGGCAAGATTGGCCGAGTCACTTCCATTGATCTCAACTGGTATATTGATACGCATCACGGGTCCAGCTATTTCAAGCGCTGGAATCGTGAGCGGGCTTATTCGGGTGGACTGTCCGTTCACAAAAGTACCCATCATTTTGACCTGGTCCAGTGGTGGATTAACCAAAAGCCTGTGGAAGTTTTTGCTTATGGAGCGCTCAATTATTATGGTGCAGATGGGGAGTGGAATCCGGCACGGGAAGATGGGCGGCATTGTCATACGTGCAATGTCTCGGAAGACTGTGCGTACTACTCCCGTTGGACACCGCGCAGTCGGCAGATCCGCGTTCCGGATGATCATCTGAACCTGCTGGGTTCGGCCACCACGGATTTCCCATACACAGCATATCGTCCGGATCAATGCATTTTTGATTCCACTATCGAGATCGAAGATACGTATACAGCATCTGTGAGATATAGTGGCGGGGCACTCATGAGTTATTCGGTCAATTTTTCCCTTCCCTATGAAGGCTATCGGCTGGCTGTGAACGGTACGAAGGGGCGCCTGGAGACACTTGAATACCATATGCCTGCACGTACTCCTTTTCCGACTCCGGTTCAAACCATCGACTATTTCCCCCTGTTTGGTTCCAAAGAGACCATACATGTCGTACATCGGGAAGGCGGACATAGTGGAGGGGATCCATTACTTCTAGAGGATATCTTTCTTGGAGAAGATCAACATCGTCCTTTCCGGATTCTCTCCGGAGCCGTGGATGGAGCTTACTCCGTCGCAGCAGGCGAAGCCGTATGGCGTTCTATCTCCGAGCATCGTCCCATAACCATAGAAGCGGTGCTAGGAGGCTGGGGGAATAAGGTGTCTGTGCAGAATTCGAGAAGTGAGTGAACATTTAATTACATTAAATGATGGTGAATAACAGCCAAAACAGCGGGCAAGTGTGAGATCGAGATGCTTGAAGAAGTCAAAATAGGCTGTTAGGCCGGGTCGCACCGGGCAGGGGTAAACTGTATAATTGCGGTATATTGCACATAAGGTGGGAGATATCTGTGACCCTTTCCTTTTTGAAGTGGTTAAAATTCAATTTCACCAATACCCAGACCCGGCTGCTGCTTATTTTGACCATTGTTGTCTTCACGATTATTATTGCAGTAGGCATGACAACGTATTATTCGGCCAAGTCGGTATTACAACAGGAGCTCAGTGAACCGCAGCACCAGATGCTGCGGATCAGCATGAATGATATTGATGAAGTCATTCGGGAAAGCGACCAGATTGCTGTAAAAATTGCACTGAATAATCATGTGTATAAATTTCTCACGAGTGAGGTACAGGGGTCATACCGCAATGTCACCGAATTGGTACAGTTTCTTGAAACCTTGACTAGCAGTACTCCATTTATTAAAAGCGCTTACATTTATGATGTGGAAAGGGAGAGCATGGTCGCTTTTCCTCAGGGATATAGTTCAAGCAAAGTCAATTTTCCCGATTCGGGCTGGGTGGGTGTGGCTGCTGAATTAGATGACCGCCCCATGCTGGTGAAGCGGAGGGAGATTGCTGCAGGTTCAGGAGTTCCTGCCTCCCAGATTACACTTTATCGCAAGATTATGCTGGCGGGTCAACTTAAAGGGATCATTGCCATCAATTTCAAAACAGATCAAATGTTCAAGCACATGCTTCTCTCTTCTGTCTCTGATCTCGATAATCATCGTTTCATTCTGGATGCCGACAATAAACTATTATATGATCTTGGAAATTATCCAGTAGGAGAGGAAGCGGTGGACCAGGTCCTCTCGACTCTGGAAGGAGAAAAGCTTGGTGAGTTCAAGCACGAGGGGCAATTGCTGCTCGCTTCACAGACGATGTCCCCGTATACAGGTTGGCGCTATCTTTCAATTATTTCCCAGGAAAGTTTACTGTCCAATGCCCAGAAGATTAGAAACATTGTGTTCATCGTTTCACTGTTGGCACTTGCCGCAGGCGCCGCTACGATTGCTTTTTATAACAGAGCAGCCTTTAAACCGGTGAAACGGATGAGACAACTGCTTAGCGGATATGACCGTCACCGTATCAGTCCAGAGTTGATTGATCTCGAGAAAATAACAGGGCAACTGCTGACAGACCATGCACAGCAAGCCATTAATCTCAGACAAACACTTCCTGAAGCATCCTCCAAATTTCTGACCGATATCTATGCGGGACACATAACGGGTTATCGGGAAATTGGTGAAAAGTGGAATCGATACTTCAAGGAATGGAGTGATAGTCCGCTGACCATTGCTATGTTGTCTATTGATAATTATCACGCATGGTGCGAAAGGTTTAAGAAGTCGGATCAATCCCTTCTGAAGTTTGCCATTGCCAATATCATTGCAGAACTGCTGTCAGGGGAGTGGCGTCTCATTCCTGCAGATCTGGGCAGGGACCGAGTAATAGTCATGCTGCAACCGCTTGATCCCTGCAGAAATGTGGATGCATCCACTTCAATTGATGAAGTGCTGAAAATGATTCCGAAACTGCTTAAGTTCCAGGTCTCCGCAGGCATAAGCGAGGAGCAGGACGGATTCAAGGAGCTTCAACAGGCGATGCAGCAAGCGGACAGCGCTCTGGGTTTCAGGTTGTACCGCGGATATGAACAAGTGATACGGTTTGAGGACATTTCTGGTCACGAAGAACCTGGACGTGCAGAGGAAAATGAATTCATGTCCCAATTGACTGAAACGATCGAAGCCGGCAGTGGCGAAGATGTAATCAGGCTCATGGATAAAAGATTTAACCGAATGAAGAGTGAACGGTGGCACCCTTCCTCGGCGATATCCTTTCTTGAATCTGTAGCGGAGACGCTGGAACGAATTCGCATGAAACGGGAACCTGAGGCTTGCGGGTTCCGTGTTTCCGGATTGCGGACGATGAATCTGGAGTCTGCGTGGTTACTGCTGCGCAATGAGGCAGAAGGGCTCGCAGCCTGGTATGACAGCATGCAGCTCAGGAAGGATTATATCGTTTGCCAAACGATGATTGCATTCATGAATGACCATCTGGAAGACCCGGTTAGCATCCAGGACATTGCTGAGCATGCGGGTATCGGTTCCAGTTTGGCAAGTCAGCTGTTCAAGCAGGAAATGAACGACACCATTCTTGGTTACTTCACGAAGCTGCGTATGGACCGGGCTTGTGAGCTCCTGAGGGAAACTGACTACAGAATATCTGAAATCGCTTCCATGGTGGGGTATCAGCATGAGAATAGTTTTATCCGTGTATATCGCAAAACCAAGGATATTACACCGGGGAAATACAGAGAGATGATGCGGGCTCGCAGGGATTCCTTGTTTGAATCCTAGTCCCCCATCCCAATAAGAGAAGGAGGAACGGCTTACATGAACCGTAAAGCCATTGTCACTCGAAACCATCCGGTATTGACCCAGCTTGAGCCCAGGTCTCCTTTGTCTGTCGGCAACGGTGAATTTGCGTTCAGTGCTGATTTTACCGGCCTTCAGACCTTTCCGGAGTCATATCAAATACCTCTTGGCACGCAGTCCAATTGGGGGTGGCATTATACCGGAGGGCATGAGGTTTTCGCCGATGAGGATATCGTCTACCAGTCGTTTGAAACGTATGGACGGAAGGTGGCGTATCCCATGAAACCTGAGAACCGGGAAGAGGCTTATCACTGGCTGCGGCAGAATCCGCATCGTCTTCAACTGGGACGCCTCGCGTTTCGGATATTGAAGGAAGATGGAGTAGAAGCAGATACGTCACATGTGAATCCGGTACGACAGGAATTAAATCTGTGGACAGGTACACTTCACAGTGAGTTCACCGTAGATGGGTTCAGGGTTCAGGTAGAGACTGCCTGTGATCCGGAAAAGGATGGCATCGGCCTTCGTGTACATTCCGAATTAATCCGCAAGGGGCGGCTGCATTTGTTCCTTGCTTTCCCCTGTCCGGATATGACACATCGGAGCTGGTCCAAATCTGTTTTTCCTGATTGGGAACAGGACAGCAGGCATCGCACTGAGCTAATGGAGAACGATTCGGTTTCAGCCTCACTGAAACGGATTTTGGATGAAGACGAATATGGAGTGAGGTGGATCTGGGACAAGGGGCGTCTGGAGCAGACCGGAGCACATGAGTTCACGCTTATTCCTGAAGCGTTGCAGCATTCAGATAGCTGGTCTTGCAGTGTTGCTTTTGCTGCGTCAAATCCATCAGTTCAACCAGCTGAGGCCGTATTCCAAGCCAGCTCGGTCCACTGGGAGCAGTTCTGGAACAGTGGAGCAGCCATGGATCTATCCGGCAGTAAAGATCCCCGAGCAGCAGAACTGGAGCGACGAATTGTGCTGTCCCAGTTCCTGTGTGCCGTACACAGTGGTGGCTCCATGCCGCCTCAGGAAACGGGCTATATGTATAATAGCTGGTTCGGTAAAATGCATCTGGAAATGCACTGGTGGCATGCTGCACATTTTCCTCTGTGGGACCGTACAGATCTGCTTCGTCGAAGTATGGATTGGTACATCTCCATTTTGCCCAAGGCTCGTGAACTGGCACGTTCACAGGGATATACTGGTGCGCGCTGGCCCAAAATGGTCGGATATAACGGTGGGCAGAGTCCGTCACCGGTAGCACCAGGGTTAATCTGGCAGCAGCCTCATCCGATGGCACTTGCTGAGATGTGTTATTTGGCCCGGCCTGAGAGGTCTGTATTGGAACGGTATAAGGACATCGTATTCGAGGCAGCTGATTTTATGGTGTCTTTTGCCCACTGGGATGCAGAAAAAGAAGCATATGTACTTGGACCGCCGTTGATTCCGGCTCAAGAGAATCATGCCATGAATGAAAGTCTGAATCCGCCATATGAACTGGAATACTGGAAGTTTGGGCTGGAGATTGCCGCTATGTGGGCGGAGCGGCTGGAGCGGCCAGCGAACCCGGATTGGAAAAAGGTTGCAGCTCATATGGCAAGTCCAGTGCATGAGAATGGTGTTTATCTTGCGCACGAGAATTGTCCTGACACATTTACTGCCAAGAACCATGATCATCCTTCCATGCTCGGAGCGCTCGGCCTGCTTCCTGGAACGCTGATCGACGAAAAAATCATGAAAAATACACTTCTCAAAGTGAAAGAATGCTGGGATTGGGAATCCGCATGGGGGTGGGACTTTCCGATGTGTGCCATGACAGCGGCAAGGCTGGGCGAACCTGAGCTGGCCGTTGACTTTTTATTGATGGATGCCACCAAAAACACCTATTTGCCCAATGGACACAATTATCAAAGGCCAGGATTATGGGCGTATCTGCCGGGGAATGGTGGACTGTTAACTGCAGTAGCGATGATGGCTGCCGGATGGAGCGGTCAGGTAGGTGGGAACAATCCGGGATTTCCGCAGGACGGGAGCTGGTCAGTTCAATGGGAGGGGCTGCACCCCTTGACCTGATCCGATTAAGTGAATCGTTTGTTCACACGTTGAGAAGTCGGGATTGGCTTGAGTAATAGAACGCGAGCGAAAAAGGAGCGATTACGTTGGTTGAAACGTTAACAAAGGTCTCTACTCAGAATCGCAGAATGTCTGCCAAAATTGCGGATACGCTGGTCTCCGAATGCCGGGATGGCAATCACCCCAAAATTGCAGGGAAGTGGGGGTACGTTGCCGGAATGACGCTTCTGGCCCTGAAACGTGCCGCAGAATGGAACAGTGAACCTCGATATAGTGAACTGGTTCTCCATCATATGGATGGCCTGATCGATAAAAATGGCACCATCAGGAACTACAAACTTGAGGATTATAACCTGGACATGATCAATGAAGGTAAAAATCTTTTTTCCATGTGGAAGCAAACTGGGGAAGAGAAATACCAACAAGCCATTTTGCGACTCGTCGCCCAGCTGAAAGGGCAGCCTCGAACCAGTGAGGGCGGATTCTGGCACAAAAAAATATATCCGTTCCAGATGTGGCTTGACGGGATCTATATGTCTTCTCCATTTCTGGCTGAGTATGGCCGTGTGTTCGATCACCCTGAGAGCTTCGATGAAGTCGCGCGTCAGATCCTGCTGATTGAGCGGAAGACCCGTGATCCGCGAACCGGTCTGCTGCACCATGCATGGGATGAGAGCAGGGAACAGCGCTGGTGTGACAAAGACACGGGTCAATCGTTCCATGTCTGGGGCAGGGCGATGGGGTGGTATGCGATGGCGGTAGTGGATGCATTGGAGCATTTTCCAATTGATCATCCTCAGCGCGGCCAGATCATGGGCATCTTCGAGAGGATGGCCTATGCAATCGCCCATGCACAGGATCAGGAGAGCGGACTGTGGTATCAAGTCATGGACCAGAACGGCAGGGAAGGCAACTATTTGGAAGCATCGGCTTCGTGCATGCTGACCTACGCTCTCGCCAAGGGTCAGCGTCTGCATTATTTGGCTGAACTGGATCGCAAAGTTGTTGATCTGGCGTATGCCGGTATACTCAGTCACTTTGTCACGGAGGATGAACAGGGGGTGCACCTGCACCGCATTTGTCATGGGGCTGGTCTCGGAGGCAAGAAATATCGTGACGGTTCTTATGCCTACTATATTAGCGAACAGATCGTCAGCGATGCTCAAATGGGAGTTGCGCCATTCCTGCTGGCCAGTATTGAAATGGAGATGCGGGGAGCAGAAGCGTGAGGAAAACAAACGAATCTCAATCGAGCAGACCCGACAAAAACAAAATGATTCTAAAGTATCCCGCTTCATGGTGGAAGGGGATGTGGAGGGAGGCGCTTCCTTCCGGTAATGGAATAATGGGTGCATCTGTGCGAGGTGGTATACATCAAGAAGTGATTTTACTGCAGCATGGTGAACTATGGCATTGGGGAAGAAAGGATGAACTCCCCAACGTCAGTCACACATTGCAGGAGACCCGGAGACTTATGGATGCTGGGGAATATTCGGAGGCAAGCTGGCATCTGACCCGTGCTGTGCAAGCAGTAGGATATGCTTCCAAACTATCCTCCCGTTTTCCTCTGGCTGAATTGTCGCTCATCATGAATGGTGACTACGCTTTTCACCATTATCGCAGGGAACTGGATATGGAAACGGGAGAAATTCATGTCTGCTGGGAGGAAGGGGAACGAAAGATTTCAAGGAGTCTTTTTGTCTCTCGTGCAGATGATTGTGTGGTGTTCAGAATAAACGCTGAAGTACTGAGCACGAACGATTCGCCGCAGCTTCGGGAAACAGGAAGTACGCCAATGATATCGGGAAGTGTGGGGCTTCAATTTCCGCCTGGTGACCGGGAACGGGGAGATGAAGAGTTTAAAGAACTGATCATGTCCGTCACGGTCAGAACGGATGAAGATGAACAATATATATTTTATGGTGGCAGAAATGACGATGGACAGGATTATGGCGCTGTAATGCGTCTAATCTGTGTGGGAGATGAACCTGGGGCTGGAGTGTTGCCTTCCCGTAGAGCATTACATTTCCCGGGAAAAGGGGTTGCTATTCCAGACAAGGATCAGCGAGATGACAGCGAAAAACAAGCAATTCACGCAGAACTCCCGTTCGAAACGTCGGGCGATGTGCTCGTTCTCGTTAAAATGTTTGTTACAGGCAAGCGAGAAGAGGAATGGGCACGACTGAAGCAGGAGTTGGCAGGGTTAGAGGCTGATTATAATTCAATACTATCCAGACATACAGAGCTGCATCAGCCCCTGTTTCAATCCGCAGAGCTTGATCTGGATGATGCGGCTGATGACAGACTCAGCAATGAAGAGCTTCTGCTAGATGCCTATGAAGGCGAAGCTCCCTTGGGGTTAATTCGCAAGATGTGGGCATATGGTCGATATTTATTCATTAGCGGAACCTCTGAGGGAGGCAATATACCTTTTGGGCTTTACGGGCTGTGGGGAGGAGATTACCGATTAATCTGGGGTCATCACATGGCGAATGAAAATGTTCAGATGATGTATTGGCATTCGGCGGTTGGTGGTTTATCCTGCATGAACCTGTCTTTGTTTCGGTATTACACCGGTTTATTGGATGTCTTCAAGGAAAATGCACGCAAGCTCTATGGCTGTCGCGGAATTTATATCCCCGCTGGAACTATGCCAGGCATAGGCATTCCTAATCAGATTGTTCCTGTAATCATGAACTGGACTGGAGCAGCCGGGTGGCTGGCCAGACATTATTATGAGTATTTTTGGTACACCGGTGATATGCAATTTCTGCGTGAGCAGGCGCTGCCCTTTATGAGAGAGGCATTACAGTTTTATGAAGATTTTCTGGTGCTGGACGATGAGGGCTTGTATATGATATACCCATCCGTTTCACCCGAGAACACACCGCAGAATTTCATGCCAAAGGATGGTAAACAGCTCGCACATCCCATGCCTACAGCCATTAATGCCACAATGGACGTCGCTATCATCAAGGAATTATTGACACATACCATACAAGCGAGTCGGATAATCGGTGCTAACACCAGCAAATTACCAGAGTGGGAAGCCATGCTTACACGTCTGCCTTCCTACATGTTGAATGAGGAGGGGGCTGTCAAGGAATGGCTCCATCCTGCGTTTGAGGATCGGCAAGATCATCGTCATCTGTCCCATCTATACCCTGTTTTTCCAGGACAGGAAGTCAGTAGGGAAGAGGACCCGCTACTATTCGAAGCCTTCGAGAAAGCAGTAAACCAGCGGAAACTTGGAGCACAGAGTGGATGGTCCCTGGCTCACATGTCATCGATCTATGCCCGGCTGGGCGACGGAGAACGGGCTCTGGACAGCCTGGATCATCTTGCCCGCTCCTGTGTTCTATCGAACGGATTCACACTCCATAACGATTGGCGCAATATGGGAATTTGCCTGACGTTAGATGCAGCTCCAGTTCAGCTGGATGCCAATATGGGCTGGGTTAATGCCGTACAAGAAATGCTGCTTCAGGTCTCGCCTCAACGGATCAAGCTGCTCCCGGCACTTCCTGCCAGAATGCTGCGTGGAGAGCTGCAGAATTGGCGTATACCCGGTGGCGCTCTGTCTCTTGCATGGGACCGCAAGTCAGGGATATTTCAAGCCGAGTTAGCCGCCACTCGGCGAATATCCTCGAAAGTTCAGCTCCCAGACTGGGTCGATATCTCTTTATGTAAACAGCACGGAGATAAAAAATTCAAATCAATCTCCATGGAAAACGGTGCATTCCAACTTCATTTAGAAGAGGGGGAAAGGTGGTCCGTGGAACTGGACACGGTGTAATATAAGACGCTTCAGAAGTCGCCCAAATGGCGGCTTCTTTTATTTTGTTAATAGACCATAAAATCTATGGAGGATTTGTAAAAGTTAATATTATTAATATATTTTCGCTGTTTGTATTAAGAAAATAAATTGAAAAACGGTTAAAACTTTATATTGTTAACTTTCGGATTGTCTGTTATACTTCGGTTCATAACAAGTTAACTAATATGACATGGGAAGATGACAGGAGGAGTTATGAATGGGAAATCGATTGAAATGGAAGGTTTTCGCTGCTTTATCCATTGGTTCACTGCTAATACCAGCTGTGAATGTAGTTAATGCTGACATTGATCAAGTGTCGCTCAAGCCAAAGACGCATGTCCTGAAGGCAAATTCTGAAAATGTCCGGTGGGGTAACATCGGCAAGGGTGAAGCAGTACTAACCGTCAACTCCGGAGATATCGTTACGGTGGATGCGATTACTCACCATTCCGGCGACGATTATGAACGAATGATCAAAGGTGACGCAGGTGTCGAAGATATTTTTCATTGGACCGAATCCGAGAAGACGGAAGCAGATCGTGGTCCGGGAGTACATATCATGACAGGCCCAATCGCGGTAGAAGGAGCCGAACCGGGAGATGTACTGGAAGTGAAGATTTTGGATATGAAACTTCGTCCTAATGGTAACGGCGAATATGCAGGCAAAACATATGGTTCCAACGTGGCTGCAAACTGGGGGTTTCTATATGGAGAGATGGAAGAAGAACCGGTGACACGTGAGGTTGTGACGATTTACGAAATGGATTCAGAAGGCGGTACGGACTACGCTAAGGCACTATATAGCTACAGATGGACTCCTCAAACCGATCCGGATGGAAATGTGCATCCTACAATAGATTATCCAGGTGTGGTTGTCGACCATACAACGGTGGAGGAAAATCACAATGTCCTGAAAGACGTTCGAGTGCCTGTTCGGCTCCATTTCGGTACCATGAGCGTAGCGCCGAAGGAAGCGGATATCGTTGATTCGGTTCCGCCTTCCTATTATGGCGGAAATATCGATGACTGGCGTGTTACCGAAGGAGCAACCATGTACTATCCGGTTTCCGTCCCGGGAGCGCTGCTGTCGATCGGTGATCCGCACGCAGGGCAAGGAGACTCTGAATTGAATGGAACAGCCATTGAAACTTCTGTTACCGGAGATGTTCAGATTATTCTTCATAAAAAGGATAAGCTGGATAACAAATTAAAGGCGTTAAACTTCCCGCTGCTGGAAAATGAGAACGAGTGGGTAGTCCATGGTTTTAGCTACGCGAACCATCTTGAAGAACTGGGTGAGGATGCCCAGAAGGAAATCTTCGAAAAATCTTCCCTCGACAAGGCGATGAAAGATGCAGCGCATAAAACCAAGGCGTTTCTAATGAGAGGCATGGAACTAACCGAAGACGAGGCTTACTCTTTAATGTCGGTAACCACCGATTTTGGAGTTACACAGGTAGTCGATGGGAACTGGGGAGTTCATGCGATTATTGACAAAAAGTTGTTTGGGGACGCTGAGCGGAGTATGACACCATTGCGCAGCAGCTTTGAACAATTCGGTGCCAAGATCGAATGGGAGCCGAATACGAAAATGGTTTCAATCCTGTATAATGGCAATACACTGTCAGCGAAAATTGGAGAAACGAAGGCTGCATTCAATGGAGAAACCGTTAGACTGATTGCTCCTATTCAATTAAATGCCCAGAAGTCAGCGGAGGTAAGCGAGTACTTCGTCGATTTCTATCAAGCCAAGCTTTCCAAGACAAACTAACTCATTTCATAAAGCAATAATACCTTCATATTCATAACAAGAACCGTTGGTCTTTATGCCTGACGGTTCTTGTTTTTTAAATATTCAATCCATCTTGATTTTTGTGTCGTTTCATCAGAATCTGTGTTTCAGCGCGGACGATACCTCTCAGCGAGTATATGGATTCGTTCATGAATTGTTCCATCTCTTCAATACTCTCGACAAGAATATGTATATGGAGGATGCATGGGCCAGTCATTTCGTATAACACAGCAACTTTATCGTTTTGTTTCAACGCCTCTATGATCTCATTCAAATGTGCAGGCTCCACTTCAAGCTCCAAATAGGCAGATATCTTTTTGCCGAGCTTTTCAGCGCTAATTACAATGGAAAACTGTTCAATGATTCCTTGATTGACAAGCCGGTCTATACGCTCTTTGACGGCAACACCAGACAATCCAACCTCTTTAGCCAAATCAGTATAGGATATCCGGCTGTTTTGAGCCAGTCTCCGTAAAATATGACTATCAATTGAATCTAACATGAGTTTCACTCCTTTCCGCTTCATATTGTAACAGAAAAAAAGACAGCCCGCCCGTGCGAGGTACATAATCCCTGAAATTTGGAACACACTAACAACCGTATTAGGATGAAGTGTTTCCGTTGAGTTGCTTCAATATTTCCGATTAATATTACTCAGAATGTAAACTAGCAAATATATAGTAACTTGACAATGCTCATTAACAGGAGTACGATTAATTGTGTCAAATAAACGACAAAACTTACGTCATGACGATATCATATGATTATGGTTACATATAAAATCGCGTTAGTTTTGTCTAAAATACAACAATTACTGGAGGAATCACCATGACCAATCTTAAAGACAAAGTAGCGATCATTACAGGCGGAGCTTCCGGAATTGGTTTGGCTACAGTAAAAGCCTTCTTGGCTAAAGGATCGAAGGTTGTTATTGCAGATTATAATGAAGAGCACGGCAAAGCTGCCGAGCAGGAATTGAAATCAACATATAATGATAATGTAGTGTTCATCAAAGTTAATGTTGCCGACGAAAAACAAGTCGAAAACCTGGTAGCCGAGACAGTGAAGCAGTTTGGTAAACTGGATGTCATTTTCAATAATGCAGGCATTGGTGTTCAAAAGCCTTCGCACGAATTGACTGACGAAGAATACAAACGTGTCATTGCAATCAACCAGGACGGCGTATTCTACGGCGCGAAATATGCGATCCGCGAAATGCTGAAAACGGGCGGAGGATCTGTAATCAGCACTTCTTCGATCCTAGGCTCCGTTGGTGAACCAACATCCATGCCTTATGCGGCTAGTAAAGGTGCAGTCAACCAAATTACGAAATCACTCGCTCTGGAGTATGCTGACCGTAACATCCGTGTCAACGCAGTTGCTCCTGGATTTGTAGAAAGTGGCATGGTAAACAAAGAAGCTCTTGGTGAATTCTATGATGGCCTGGTTGCCAAACATCCACTTGGACGTCTGGGCAAACCGGAAGAAATTGCACATGCAGTCGTATTCCTGGCTGAAAATGATTTCGTTACAGGAACAACGGTCTTCGTAGACGGCGGATATCTTGCTAAATAAATATGGATTCGAATATGAAGGAGGTTCCCTTAAAGGGAGCCCTTTTTTAATTTTTATTTTGTTTTGTTGTCATTTTAAATAGGTGCTCACATTATTTCGAAATTCTCTGGGTGTAATTCCATACATGGCTTGAAAAACGCGATTAAATGTCCGCTGGCTTTCGAAGCCTGCACTGCTGCTTACAGTGGTTAAGGATACATTCGTAGTTCGGATTAATTTTGCTGCATATTCGACCCGCAACATGGAGAGGTAATTGCGAAAATTCATCTGTATCCGTGTGGAAAAGATGTGGGATATATAATATTTACTCACATTGAACTCGGCAGCAAGTGTGTCCAGCGAGAGGGGCTCCGTAAAATGATTAGCCATGTATTCCATAATTTTATGAGGCATATCCAGTACAGGAGTTCGTTGACGCTGTTCCAGCTGGGTGTTAGACAGCAAATGCGACAAGATAATATGGGCCCAACCAAGCTTGATGGCATAGTCATCTTCTTTTTTTACCTTCCTAAATGCATACACCGCATCTTTATGTACATATTTCTTCAAAACAAAGGGAGTTACAGGCTGAAGCTGATTGAAATCGGGGAAAATGCCCTCAAATACTTTGGGATTAATAATAAGCAGAATGGCATTTGCAGTTTGTTGACCACTTTTAACATATCGGTGAATGATATCCGGAAAAATGACAGCTGCGTCACCTGGTTGCAATTCATAAGAAACGTCGCTAATCTCGACAGACTGTGTGCCTGAGAAGACGTATAATACCTCAATTGCACTGTGCATATGTGTGGGAAAAGCGATTTGTCTGGCATTGCGGATAATTGCAAAATCATCTTTGCGAATCTCGTAAAATGGCAGCATGATTCAATCACTCCTGTGCAATATTTGGCTAATTTCTAATACGTTATGTCTAAACTCATATCATTTGCTGTGTTAAAATTCAAGTGAATATTACCAAATGGAGGGAGAAAACGAGAATTTCTTCTCTTTTATTTGTAATCGCTTACACTAAAAAACTCATTATATCTTCGGTATTTGTATGCCGTTGGATAATCAGTGAATAACGCCACAATGTTGGAAGGAGGGAACTATAATTTGAGAAAAAGTAAAACGTTTTACAATATTTTTATTCCGGTTCTGCTCCTCAGTGTTGGTATTGTTATCAGCTTTGGAAGTTACATCTATATTTCTACCACCAATTCAGTCGTGGACCGGGTTGGGGACGGCCAACAGAGCCTCATCACACAGATTCGTAATACGCTGGAGCAGAAAATCCAAACCATAGAATATGCGTTTGCTACCTATAGCACGACTCCGTCATTTCGATCAGTCATCAATAGCCCGATGACGGAACAGGAATTTGAAGCGTACCGGGAATTGAAGTCCCAACTGGGCTATATTGCTACCATGGGCCTTGAGGGTGTTCAATACACGTTAGTCAGCTTGCAGCAGAAGTGGAGTTTGTCCAACGGTACGGTGTTCCGATTGACTTCTGAAGAGACACAGGAGTATCAGAATCAGTTCGCAGAGCAGGAAGGCAGCGGCTTATATTGGACGAAAACGGCAGATGGTATCCGGCTTCTGCAAGGACTTCCTGTACATTCCAAGAAAAAACAGGCCATTGCCTTGTCAGATCTCTCCCTTCAGACGCTTAATCGTTCGCTTTTGGTTAAGCCGAATACATCCATCTATATTTTAAACAAACAAGGGGAGGCCCTGTACACAACGAAGTCGGATCAAGAGCACTTATCCAACCAGCAAATGAAACTCATCAGCGAGCGTACCGTCAATCAATCACAGACTGGGCAATTGGAACTGCCAGGCACATCGGGGGATAAAATCATCGCCCTATACGCACGTTCAGATTACAATGGCTGGACGTATGTTACGCTGCTTGACCCCAAAGAAGTCAGCGGCGCCTTAACGCCAATCCGAATAGGTCTTATTGTGATGGGGATCGTGATCATGGGGCTCATGGTCATTATAGCCTACATCATTTCCATCTATCTCACCAAGCCTTTTCGCAAAATTCAAAAGAGTCTGGCAGACACTTCCAAGCCAATGGTCAAGGATGAAGTCGATTGGATTATTCAGTCGATCGATTCAATCGTATCCGAGAAAAAGGATCTGGAACAACTCATTCAGCTTGAAAAACCTAAACTCGAATCCCAATTTGTTCTTAATTTACTACAGAACCGCCTGACAAGAGAAGAAGTAGAGAAGAATCTGGAGCGATTCGGATATAACATCGACAGCAGTACGGTCTTCATCACGATGCTCATCCAAGTGGATCGATGCGGTGAAGGGTCACTGTCGGACAAAGATGTTCTTTTACTTACAGTAAACCAATTGGTACAAGAGATTATTCCGGCGACAGAACGCATGCTTCCCGTCGTATTGAACGAGCGCACTCAAGCGACGTTATTGTTTTGCAGTTCTGACAAGGTAGCTGAGATGCGGAACCTGATCTCGCAATATGCGAAGAAGTTGATCATCTCTTCTAGAGATTATTGGAATGCCTCGGTGAGTGTGGGTGTTAGTGCACCTTATGAGGATCTAATGAACAGCCGTGAAGCATGTGCAATGAGTCTTGAAGCGTTATATCAGCGTTTGAAACTGGGTAAGGAATCCGTCATCTTTTATGAAGATATCTCTAGAGGGAACACCGGACCAACGTTACTTCATTACCCCAAGGAGCTGGAATCCCAGCTGTTTGATGCCATTCGGCTTGGAGACAAGGATGAAGCAACACGAACGCTGTATCCTCTTCTCGCCGACATGATGAAGCATAGTCAGAATCCAATGAACCTGGAGATCACACTGATTCGATTCGTGAACAACCTGATCCATCTGGAGCAGCTGATCGGAGCAGAAGTTTTGTTAACTCAGAGCAATGCCACGCTGTACCAGAGACTTCTGAATACGCTTAACCCGGAGGAAATCGAACATATTCTGGTTCATGAAGTCATCTATCCAATGGTTGTTAGTATGCAGGAAAAGGCGAACCACCAATTTCGTTCGGTCGCTGATCAGATCGCTGCTATTGTGCGTACGGAATATGATCAAGATCTTTCACTCGAATCCATTAGCGAACGGCTGCATTATACCCCCAATTATCTCAGCAGCATATTCCGCAAAGAGTACGGGATGACCTTCAGCGATTATTTGATGGGGTTCCGGCTTGAAGTGGCAAGGAAATGGCTGGTTGATACAGACATGCCAATCAAGGACATCGCAGAACGTCTCGGCTATCAGAATTCGCAGAACTTTATTCGTTCGTTCCGCAAAAAAGAGCATGTCACGCCAGGCGCCTATCGAAAAATGAAGCTTGAGCTGTAAAGGTAAGGGAGTTATTCCAACATGGCGATAACGTTTGGAGTAATGTAAGCAAACCAATCCCCTTAGGTCATTGGCCTAAGGGGATTGGTTTTATATTCAAAAGCAGCATATTGATCAACCTTTCACTGATCCGAGTAAAGCTCCTTTTGTGAAATGTTTCTGTACAAAAGGATAGGCGATGAGCATGGGGACGGTTGCAACGACGATTACACTCATCTTAATGGTCTGTGACGGAGGTACAATATCAACCGCAGAACTATTGCCTTCCATTCCACTCGATACAATGACGATTTGACGAAGAAGTACCTGCAGCGGCCACATTTTCGATTCATTGAGATACAGAATGGCGTTCATATAAGTATTCCAGTAGGACACACCGTAAAAAAGAGATAATGTGGCAATCGATGGCAGAGCTAGTGGAAGCATGATCTGCCACAATATGCGGAAGTCATTTGCACCATCAATTTTGGCGGATTCCTCCAGGCTGTCCGGTAGGGCTTGGAAAAAGTTGCGCATGATAATCAGGTTAAACGCGTTAATTGCTGTAGGAATTATCATGGACCAGTAGGAGTCGATCAACCCGGCTGCTTTTACGATTAAAAAGGTGGGGATCATGCCACCGCTGAACAACATGGAAAATACAACGATAAAGTTGATGACGTTTCTCCCCAGAAGATAGCGTCGGGATAATCCGTATGCCATAAGTGCTGTAAGTGTCATGCTGACAGCCGTACCAACGAGGGTGATGAAGATGGAAACACCGAGTCCTTTGAAGATGGTTGGAGTGGACAGGATATACCGATAGGCGTCGAGCGAATATGACGTTGGAAACAAAATGAATTTCTTCTGCACAATCTCCTGGGTTGAGGCAAATGAGCTTGCAACCACATTAATGAAAGGCAAGAGACAGGCAAGGGCAAAAAGGAGAAGAAGTGTATAGTTCACTACGTTAAATATGACGCTTCCGAGCGTTTCCTTCTTGAGTACGGCTTTTGACATGTCGATAGGTTCCTCCTTAGGAATTGATCTCTTCCCACCATATCAAGGGTTATGGATAACGTATATAATCATATCCTAAGACCTTGCTGCGGCCGGTTTGAGAGGGGAGTTCGAGGGGAATCAGCGTGATAATCATTAACCGAGTTAATAATCATAAGCTACAATCCACACGGGAAAAAGCCTTGTCACAAGCCCTTATATCACGATTAACGGAAGCATGATAGCTAATGATTATGTACGGAATGAATCTGAGCGGATATGCTTGACTTCGAACACATGTTAACCGATCAAGGAGGTCAGCGAGCAGTGAAAGATTCCAATTCCTCAGTTGTTTCGTTACAAGGCAAACTGCATCGAAAAACGGGAATCGGTCATCAATTAAGAAGTGTTGCCGCCAACAAACTTCTATACCTGATGATTCTTCCGGGGTTTGTCTACTTTGTTATCTTCAAGTATTTTCCGATGGGTGGACTGATCATTTCATTCCAGGACTATCAGCCGTATCTCGGTATTAAGGATAGCCCGTGGGTCGGATTCAAGCATTTCATTCGGCTGTTTACCGAACCAACCTTTGCCATGCTGCTCAGCAACACACTAATATTGTTTGCACTTGAATTGATTATTTTTTTTCCGATTCCCATTATTCTTGCGCTGATGCTAAATGAAGTCAGACATAAGATGTTCAAAAATTCAATTCAGACGATTGTGTACATTCCACACTTCATGTCCTGGGTCATCATCGTATCCATTACCTATGTATTTCTGAGTGTGGATGGCGGGGTTGTTAACGAGATGATTGCTGCTTTTGGCGGAAACAAAATCAGCTTCCTTACCTCGCCAGAATGGCTTCGTCCCATGTACATTCTGCAAATTATCTGGAAAGAGGCCGGATGGTCCACCATCATTTATCTTGCAGCGATTACCGTAGTAGACACGCAACTTTATGAAGCAGCAGATATGGACGGCGCGAGCCGGTTACGTAAAATG
This sequence comes from Paenibacillus sp. 7516, assembly GCF_002272715.1. Lineage (NCBI taxonomy): Bacteria > Bacillati > Bacillota > Bacilli > Caryophanales > Paenibacillaceae > Paenibacillus > Paenibacillus sp. 7516. Next base: position 311,799 of record NZ_NPBI01000006.1, on the reverse strand, counting down.
TGGCATGTGACCTTGCCGGCCATTCGGCCCGTTATTATTACGTTGTTAATTCTGAAAATCGGCAATACGCTTGAGCTTGGCTTTGAACATATGTATTTGCTTCTTAATTCACTCAATCGGGAAGTTGGAGAGATCTTCGATACGTACATCTTCACGGCCGGCTTGAAGAACGGACAATTAAGCTTTAGTACCACGGTTGGCTTGTTCAAAGGCTTGGTTGGACTGATTCTGGTGATCATAGCCAATAAGCTCGCCAAAAAGTTTGGTGAAGATGGGGTCTATTAACTCGCTTAGAATAGCTGAAATAGATAACAACAAAACTTAAAACATGTAAAGGGGATAGGTACATGAAATTCCGTTACGCCAAGTTGATAGCGCTTTCGATTTGTGGCAGTCTACTGCTCAGTGCCTGCGGGGGAGAGAATGCAGAGCCGCAAACGAATGCAGATGGAAGGCCTATTATTAGCTGGTTGAACATACTGCATTCTGCTTCGCCGCCAACGGATACCGTGTTGAACAAAATTGAGGAACTGACGAATACGGATATTCAATTTTCCTGGATTCCGGATGCCTCGAAGGAGGAGCGTTTGAACACCTCTTTAGCCTCTGGCTCACTGGCTGATATTGTTTCACTCACGATTCTGGAGAATTCATCGGTTCGAAATGCACTGAAGGCCGGTGTCTTCTGGGAAGTGGGGCCTTATCTGGACGAATTCCCGAATCTGAAAGAGATCTCTGCGGATATGAGAAGCTCAGCTTCGATTGATGGGAAGTTGTATGGGATACCCATGCAGAAACAGGTTTCCCGTAACGGTGTCATCATTCGCAAAGACTGGCTCGATAACGTGGGATTACCTGTACCCAAAACGACTGCAGAGCTGATGGAAGTTGCCAAAGCATTTACCGAACAGGACCCTGATGGTAATGGCATCAAAGATACGACCGGTTTCATTGATCGCAGCGATCTTGTATTCGGTGCTTTCAAGACACTGGGTTCATACTTTGGGACTCCGAGCGGATGGGCGGTCAGCGAGGATGGCAAGGTAACGCCAGAGTTTGAATCCGAAGGTTACGTTAAAGCCATGGATTATATGAAGGAGCTGTACAACAATGGCTATATCAACCAGGACTTTGCAGTAACGGCCAAAAAAGATCAGCAGGAGGGCTTTGCTCAGGGTAAAGCGGGAATCTATGTTGGTGCGCTGTTTGATAGCAAAAACCTGCTTAACCTGGCCAAAGGTGTACAGGATGACATGGATTTGATCATGGTGAACGACATTACTTCAACGGGTAAAGAAAGTGATCGTGCCATCTGGTCCACGTCCAATGGTGTAGGCGGATTGCTGGCATTCCCCAAATCGGAAGTGAAGGACGAGGCGGAGTTAAAGCAGGTCTTGAAATTCATGGACGATCTGATGAGCGAAGAAATATATACATTAATGACTTTTGGTATTAAGGATGTACACTACAGCCTGGAGGGCAATGCGGCAACAATTACCGATACCAAGCTCTGGGAACAGGAAGTGCAGCCGTTCTCTTCATCACGTCCGAATGAAAATGGGTATGATATTCATGATTCAGATCCATTACGGGTGGAATCCGATCGTTTAATTCAGGAGAACACGAAATTTGCAGTACTTAATCCGATGTACTCTATGGAATCTGCGACGTTCTCGGAGCAAGGATCGGAACTGCAAAAAATCATCACGGATGCCACGTACAAATACATTCTCGGCAAACTGGATTTGCAAGGATTCCAGGATGCAGTACAGACCTGGAGAAAGTCCGGCGGTGACAAGATAATTACGGAATATGAGGCTGCATATCAAGCTGTGCAGAACAAATAAAATCATGACTCATTGAAGGAGGAAGAGAAGCCATGATTCAGATTCAGTCTCCGTGCCTGTGGGCAATGCATACCGCAGATACCATTATGGAGCGTACGCCCAGACTGTATGAGGCAAACGGATATCATGGAAAATGGTCGTATGATTATGGGGTTATTCTGAAGGGATTCGAGCTGCTGTGGAAAGTGACCGGCGAAAGCAAGTATGCAGAGTACATTCGGGACAACATGGATTACTTCATACAACGTGATGGAACAATCCGCGGGTACCGCCAGGATGAGCATAATATTGATCATCTGAATAACGGCAAGCTGTTGTTTGGATTGGTTCAGATGACTGGCGAAGAGAAATACCAAGTGGCTGCCTCTCTTCTAAGAGAGCAGCTTCGTAGTCACCCGCGTACGTCAGAAGGGGCATTCTGGCATAAGCAAGTGTATCCTTATCAGATTTGGCTGGATGGATTATATATGGGCGCACCGTTTTATCTTGAATATATGCTTCAGTTCGAACAGGAAGATGAGCAGGATCTGGATGATGTGACAAGGCAATTTATTCTCTGCGCACAACACAACCGTGACGGGAAGACAGGTCTGCTCTACCATGCCTGGGATGAGAAGCGTACGCAGCCTTGGAGTGATCCGAATACCGGACAATCGCCCAACTTCTGGGGCCGGTCCATGGGTTGGTTCGTCATGGCGCTGGTTGATGTACTGGAATTGCTTCCGGACACTCATCAGGACCGCACGAAGCTGATTGAGATTCTGAATGATACGATGTCAGCACTGCGAAGTTTCCAGGACTCTTCTTCCGGGGTGTGGTACCAGGTAATTAATGAAGGAACTCGAAAAGGAAATTATCTGGAAGCTTCTGCGTCCAGCATGATCGTGTATGCCATGGCCAAAGGCATTCGACTCGGTTGGTTACAGGACGAAAACTGGGTGAACTCGCTGGACCATGCCTACGCCGGCTTAATTTCAGAATTTGTCATGGAAACCAAAGAAGGCTGGGTCAATCTGTACAAAAACTGTCAGGTTGCAGGTCTTGGAGGAGAACCGAGACGGGACGGTACCTATGCTTATTATATAAGTGAACCGATTATTACCAACGATCAAAAGGGGCTGGGAGCTTTCTTGCTGGCCTGCACCGAATATGAATATATGTTAAATCGAAAGGGATAGTTCATTCTACCTGTAAATGCCCGTATCCGTTAAATGGATCAAAACGATACGGGCATAACATACTCCTTACACCTTTTTTGTTCACGGGACAATACGGGTTATTCAATTTGATTAATTGTGATAACGCTTACATCGAATAAAGGAGGTGATTGGATCTGCTGAAAGGTTAATAGCCTCTCAGTGCTGCGTTTGGCCATTGGAGTATACGAAATCGGAGGAGGAAGATTTTATTGAAAAGGATTGTGTCACTCATCTTGATCGTATCGATGCTGTTCAGTGTTTTGCCGGGAATGGCTGCTGCGGAAGAAACAGGAGATTCAGGTATGCTGCCTGCTTTTCCTGGAGCTGAGGGCGGTGGGATGTATACGACTGGCGGCAGGGGAGGTGCAGTTTACGAAGTAACTACCCTGGCTGACTCGGGCCCCGGCTCTCTTCGCGAAGCCGTTAGTCAAAATGATACAACCGTCGTATTCAAAGTGGGTGGAACCATTCATCTGGAATCTCCTCTGGCAATAACGGGTTCCAATATTACGCTGGCAGGACAGACTGCGCCTGGAGAAGGGATTACCGTCTCCGATTACTGGACCACATTTCAGGCAGACAATATTATTGTAAGACACATGCGGTTCAGGCTTGGAGACAAACATCCAAGTGAGGATGACGTATTTGGAGGACGCTATCACAAAAACATTATTATAGATCACAGCTCATTCACCTGGTCTGTGGATGAAGTCCTCAGCATGTATGCCAACGAAAACACCACGGTGCAATGGTCCGTCATTGCCGAGAGCATGCTGATGACGACCCATCAAAAGGGCAGGCATGGATATGCCGGCATTTGGGGCGGAAACAATACCTCATTCCATCATAATATCATCGCCCACAATGTAAGCCGTAATCCGAGATTTGCCGGGTCTCCCGGATTTAATATCGAATCATACAACAATGTCGTATACAACTGGGGGTTTTTCTCTGCCTATGGCGGTGAGGAAGGCAACTACAATTTGATGAACAATTATTACAAATACGGCCCTAATACGTATCGTTCCGTACGGGATCAGCTTTTCCTTGATGTAGGAGCCAATACCCGTCTTCATGTTAGCGGCAATATTGTAGACGGATATCCGGAGATTACTGCGGATAACTGGCTTGGGGTCGGGACTCTGGCGAATCCGGAATCGAAGCTTGAATCTCCGGTTGTCATGGCCAATCCATCACCAATGGATGATGCGGAAACGGCGTATGATCGTGTCCTTGCCGAAGCTGGAGCTGTTTTACCGAGAAGGGATGCGATTGACGCAAGAATCGTTAATGATGTTAAAAATCGTTCCGGTCAGCATATCAATTCCCAAAAAGAAGTGGGAGGATATGTGGAGTTTGAAGAAGTGTTATCCACACTGGCAGATGATGATCATGATGGAATGCCGAATGATTGGGAAATCGCTCAAGGGTTGAATCCAAACGATGCCTCTGACCGAAATGAAATTCATGAATCGGGTTATACCCATCTTGAAATGTATCTGAACAGCATAACAGGTAATGGGTCAGCGAACCCTGTTACTTCAATTGATTCTCCTGCCAACGATACGATTGCGACAGAGGGTTCTTCCATTGAAATTGTGGCCTCTGCCTCTGATCCGGATGGCACAATCTCCAAGGTGGAATTTTATCAAAACGATATTAAGTTGGGTGAAGATGATACGGCTCCATATACTTGGAGCTGGGACAATGTAAAAGATGGTACACATTATCTCACGGTTCGAGCCATTGACGATACCGGAACGGCAACCCAATCGAATAATGTCTCCGTACATGTGAATAAGGAAGGCAGTATTGCACCATGGGCTTCAACAGACATTGGAGCACCTGGCATTGCCGGCTATACACAGCTTGGTGCCTTAGAAACGGATGTAACTGTAAAATCATCAGGTGACATTGCCGGCACTTCGGATCATTTTCACTATGCCTACCAGACACTGGAGGGTAATGGTGAGATCGTCGCTAGAGTCGATCACGTAACGGCCACGGATGATGGAGCAGAAGCAGGTGTAATGATCCGCGAGAGTCTGGACGCTTCCTCTCCATTTGTCGCCCTAATGACGTCATACGTCAAAGGCGGGCAAAAGGCGATTCATTTGACGCGTGAAACCGAAGGGGCGGATGTCTCCGTTCAGGAACCAGAGACGTTTATCACGCTTCCATACTGGGTGAAGCTGGTCAGGCTCGGTGATCAAGTTACATCTCTCGTCTCCAAAGACGGAGCAGACTGGTCCGTCGTGAATGCTGTAGACTTCCCCGTAAGCAGCACCGTTTACGTCGGACTTGCGGCGGATGCTTCCAAACCGGACGACGAAGTGGATAAACTGAATACATCTGTATTTTCTGGTGCAGCTGTTCAGCAGCTGGATGCAGATTTCCCTGCGGCACCTACACAACTAATAGTAGAAGCAGGACCCAAATCGATCACATTATCCTGGGATGAGGTGAACAATGCTGCCTCGTATTCCGTTTTTCGTGCCGAAATTTCCGGAGGGCCATACACGGAGCTCCAGAGCGGAATAACATCTGCTTCCTATACGGATCCGGACCTGACTGTCGGGAAGACGTACTATTACGTCGTCAAAGCAGTAAATGACAAAGGAACGAGCTTCTCCTCTAAAGAAGCGTACGCCGTTCCCGAAGGTGAGCTTGAAACCATCGATTATATTCATGATGACTATGAAGGACTTGAGGTTAACCAAACACCATCCGGGTATGTCGTGCTCCCTGATCCTCAAGATGCGGACCATCGGGTTGAGGTGGCGGAAGTACCTTCTGGAACCACCGGTAATACGTCGACAAAGTCTTTAAAACTGTATGATAATGCCCCAGGCACAACACAATTTACACGTGCATTTCAACCTCAGCTCGGCAGCTTTGTGTTGGAAACGGATCTCATGTCACCTTCCTGGCCTGGAACAGCCTATGTATTGCAGCTGCAGAATAACGCAGGGACCCGCACGCCTCTTTCGATTGAAATTCGCAAACCGGCTGCTCCCACAGCAGAAGACACCTATACGCTGGTTTATAAGAAAGACGGTGTGGATCATAAACTGATAGACGCCCCTGCAAACAATCAATGGTACAACCTGAAGATTACTGGCAATGTAGCTATGCAAAAAGCGGATATCTATATCGACAATGTACGAGTAGCGGATAACATTCCGTTCCAGGCGGATGTGCTCTCCGATGGAATTGGTCGCATTCTGGCCAAAACCCCTGGTACAGGTAAAGGAACCATATATTATGATAACCTTCGTCTCTACGTTGAACCTGTGGCAGCACCTAAAGGGCTCACTGCTCAGCCCGGAAACGGAATGGTTAGACTCAACTGGGACGAAGCCGAAGGAGCATCAACCTACAATATTAAACGAAGCACAGGAGGAGAGTCAGCTTACGAACCAATTGCTTCTGAAGTGGCAGACACCAGCTATATCGACGACACTGTTGTAAATGGTACAACATACCATTATGTCGTCACTGCACTGGGTACTTCAGGAGAAAGCGGACCCTCCAACCAAGTGGAAGTCACACCTTCAGAGGATGCCGTGAAACCCGAAGCACCAGAGAAACTGGAGGGGAAATCCAGAAATGCACAGGCAGAATTGGCATGGCAGCCCATCGAACAGGCGAGCCATTACACGGTTAAACGCAGCGTTCAGGCAGATGGCCCATTTACTTCTGTAGGAGCTAAACTGACCCAACCTTCCTTCCGGGATGGCGGGCTGGATAACGGGGTCACCTATTATTATGTAGTCTCGGCAACTGGCATTGGTGGTGAAGGAGTAGATTCAGCGCCTGTTGCTGTTACACCGTCCAGAGCGTTGTCTACACCTGAGCCTGTCGTAAAACCTCAGCCTAATTCAATCGAGGTGGAGTGGCAGCCGATTGAAGGAGCGGCAACCTATCAGATCAAGCGCTCAACCGATTTAAACGGAACATATGAAGTGGTAGCTGAAGCGCAGTCCCAAACTTCATACACAGATACAGGACTCATGAACGGTGTACCTTACTATTACAAAATTATTGCTGTAAACGGAGATACGCATAGTCTTGAGTCTGCCCCAACAGGAGCAAGACCGTCCGCTGATGACGGAACTCTCATGTCTCCAACAGGATTGCATGCAGAGCCGCAAGATGGCGGCATCACTTTAACCTGGGAAGGCGTGCAGGGAGCAGACAGCTATGCTGTAAAACGCAGTGATTCCGCCGATGGGTCTTACGCATCGGTTGCTGCGGAGGTGACCGAAACATCTTATACCGATTCGGGTCTAACCAACGGGAAGACTTACTATTATTTGGTTACAGCAAATAACGATGCGGGAGAGGGGATGTCATCTGTTTCAGTTTTTGAAACTCCGGCAGTCACTTTAACCGTTGCTTCCGATGGTAGTGGGGAATTCGAGCGAGTGCAGGAAGCTATTGATGCAAGTCCTGACAACGCGACTATACCTACCATTATCCGAATCAAAGATGGGGTCTATCGTGAAAAATTAAATGTGCCATCGAGTAAAACCCACCTGCGGATGATCGGAGAGAGCCGTGAAGGGACCATTTTGGTCTATGGAGATTCGGCTAGCACACTAGACGGGAATGGCAATCCGCTCGGTACATCGAACAGCTACAGCTTCAGGGTTCAAACGAATGATTTTACAGCTGAACATCTGACAATACAGAATGATGCGGGTGATCATGCCGGGCAAGCGGTAGCGCTATTGGCACGTGGGGATCGCCTTGTGTTTCGGGATGTCAGTCTGAAAGGCTGGCAGGATACGTTATATGTCAATGACGGCAGACAATACTATGTTGACAGTTACATCGAAGGCGATGTCGACTTCATATTTGGTAATGCCGCTGCTCTCTTTGAGAACAGCATCATCCATAGTCTGAGTAACGGCTATGTGACTGCGGCCTCCACAGCCGAAGGCAAGCCAGGGTATGTTTTTCTAAACAGCCGAATTACTGCCGAATCTGGACTGACAGGCAATGTGGCTCTTGGCAGACCGTGGCGGCCGAACGCAAGTGTTGTCTACATTAACAGTTATTTGGATGATCATATCAGTCCTGCAGGTTGGAATAATTGGAGCAATGCTGATAATGAAAAGACCGCCCGTTTCGCTGAGTATGCCAGTTATGGACCCGGTGCCAATGCCAAAGGAAGAAGTAACTGGTCCACTCAGTTAACTGCGGAAGAAGCGGAAAAATACCTTCCGGCCAAGCATTTTTCAGGATCAGACGCATGGAATCCATCATTAGGGGGTTCTTTGGTTCATGCGAATCGGGATCTGGCCAGTTTGTCCGTGAATGGTAAACCCCTGTCGGGATTTAACTCGTCTCAGAAGAACTATGAGGTTGAAGTTATAGCGGGCAGCGCCCTGCCTCTTGTTTCAGCGGATGCTGTATCCGGCGGCAGATCTGTTGTTGAAGTGAAGCAAGCTGCGGCTGTACCAGGTCAGGCTGTGGTGAAGGTTACGGGGCAAGACGGTGGCGTGAAATCCTATATCATCAACTTCTCGGCGGAAACCGCTAGAGATACCACGCCACCTGTGCTGCAGCTCAAAGTGAATAAACCCGTTCTGAAAGAAAATGCAAACAAAATGGAGACCATCCGTGTTACAGCGGATGCCACCGATCAAGGAACAGGGGTAGCCTCTGTCAAACTGATATCCATTACAAGCAACCAACCGGATAAAGGCAAGGGACATGGTAACAAATCACCTGACATCCAGGGAGCAGCGTACGGCACTCCTGATTTTGAATTTAAGCTTCGTGCCGAACGTACAGGAAAGGGTAAAGGTCAGGATCGTGTCTACACGATTACTTATGAGGCAGCAGATCAAGCAGGGAATACTTCACGATCATCGGTTAAAGTCGTTGTAAAAAAGTAATCCATACTGAATTGACCTGGAACGGTTTGAGTAAGTAGAGCTTAAAGGTTAGTTTTCTAGAAGAAAAAGAATTCAGTCAGTCACAATAAAGGACGCCAGTATTGGCGCCCTTTTTGTGTTGTTATTGAGGAATAAGCTTCAAGAAAGCCTTGTTATCAAAATCGTCAGCTTGTATTTATCAGTCTTAATACTTAGTTAGGGCCACTGCCAGTTCGATTGGCTTTGACATATTTAAGCTGGGCGACAATGATGACGCTAATGATCACGAGCAGGAACCACGAGCTGATTTTGCTGAAACTAACCAATTGCCAGGCATCGTGCTGGTCAGGGTATTTCCAGCCATTAAAGAATGTAGCAATATTCTCGGCAGCCCAGATGAAGAAACCTACAATGACAAAAGCAAGCGATAAAGGCATTCGATATGTCTTGGTCCGTACCCGGTAGATGATCCATGTTTTCCAAAAAACGATGAAGACCAGAGCCGTGAGCCACCAACGGAAATCAGGAATGAAATGGTGGGTGAAGAAGTTGAGATAGATGGCTCCTCCGAGCAGAAAGGAGGGTGCAAAACCAGGCCATCCTGTCATGTCCATGCGTAACCTGCGCCAGATTTGACACATAAAGCTTGCCACACTCGCATACATGAAGCCGCTGTACAGCGGCACTCCAAATATTTTGGTGAATCCAGGCTCTGGATAGGACCATGAACCCATGCTTACTTTGTACAGTTCAAGTACCAGTCCAATAATATGAAACACACATATGACTTTAATTTCATCCTGGGTCTCCAACCCACTACGGTACATGAGATACTGGACGCCAAGCAAGATCAGTAGAATGGCATCGTAGCGATGAAAGAACGGAACCTCGATCACGCTGGTGATGGCTAGGGTGCCGAAGATGGCCACAGGGAAAATGCAGCTCATCGCCTGATGATAGCCGAAATGCAGCAATTGAATAAAAGATTTCAAATCGGGAAATCTCCTTCCGGTACTTGTTCTAAAAATATTCTGGGATTCATGTTTGTCTTCTATAAGTACATATGTAGAGCTATCGTTAATCATACAGAGACGAAACCGAAGAAAAAAGAGAAATTAAATGATGAATCTCTTCTTGTTTTCGTTTATGCATATACGTGTCAAAAGACCTAAAATGGTTTAAATCTATATACAAAAGTTTCTTCATGAGAGAAAATTAGGATTTCTACATATGAGAGAGAGGAAGATTAGGTTTGAAGAAATGGCACTACACTTTATTAACATTCATGCTTTTCGGATTTCTTGTGGCTTGTGGGGGGCAAACGGGGATAACCCCGGAAGTGTACAAACAAATTCAGGAAGGCATGAGCCAGCAAGAAGTAGAAGAACTGGCGGGTCAGCCCGCTGAGAAAGAAACTAATAATCCCTATGATGTATGGATTTATGATGGACAAGATGGAATTGAACGAGGCGCAACGGTGCGCATTGAATTTTCCAAAGAGGAACAGGTTCTCTTTAAATCTCAGAAAAAGCTGTTTGAGGCGCCCAAGGCCGAAGAGAAAAAATACACTCCGGAAGGAGAGCTGAAGGAGTTCATCACCGCATTCAACAAGCTTGTCAGTCAAAATGAAGACGTGGAGTTCCTTCAGCCGATTTCGACGGAAGGCCTGGATTTCAAGAGAACAACCTTTTACGATGGACAAGGCACGATCATTACGGTATCCGATCCAGCAATGATTAATGATGCCAATCAATATACGAACAAGATGCATTTTGAAATCGAAGAAGATGGGACTTTAAACGAAATCTATTATATTGGTTCAGATCTTGAATATCCTGTTCTGGTATTACATGCCCTGAACGTTAGTGAGGAAACCATTGATCAAATCCTGACAAGTTATAAGGACATTGATATGGAGACCCTGGAAAGTAAAAGCTTTAACTTTAATGAAGAGCCTTACTCAATTTCCATAAAGAATGGATCACCTAAAACTTTAGTCGTTACCAAGAATGATAGCGAGTAAAAGTGTCCAGCGTACTGTCAGACCCGGCAACTTTTGTTGTCGGGTTTTAGTTGTTGAATAAAACTTAGGTGATCATTCAAGTCATAAACCGTAGGTACGGATCACGGTAAGTTATGATACAATATATTGGATTCTCAAGTGTGAATATATAGCGTGATAGACTAAAAATGATCGTGGAGCCATTATGAAAATCAAATCACTGATTTTACTAAGTTTCAAAATTATCCTTATATTCCTGATCGGTTATACCATTTCGCACTTCCTACGGGAGTGGATTAATGAGGTTTGTTATTCCCTAGGAGTAGCTAACGAAGTGCGTATTATCGTATCCAGATTTAGTGTGATCGCATACATAGTTCCTTTCCTTATGATTAATGTGCGCAGCATTTTTTCTGCTGAAGTTCTTCGAGTAGGAAACTTCCGGGCAAGCATTTCCTTTCCATTGATATGGCGAGGAAAAGAAGACCCGGTGTGGAGATTTCTTGGCATTTTTGCAGTTGTGATGGTGATCGGAACAAGTTATTTTATCTACTCCTATGCAAGTGATTTGAATAGTAACGAATTCAGGCTGCTGTTGTATTATGGACTGATATTTTCTCTCGTAAACTCCATTTTAGAGGAGTGGGTCTGGAGGGGCGTCGCACTTAGCCAATATATAAAATGGTCTGGTAGCGTTTATGGATTAATTGTTACAAGTCTGCTTTTTGGGATGTCCCATTATGACTTGGGTTTCTCCATTTGGGTATGCATTGCCTTTTCAATCGGCGGGTTCTTTATGGGGGGAGTCGCCATTCGATCTAAGGGAATCGTTGCTTCCATTCTGATGCACATCTATATGAATATCATTTTTACGATGACGGGTATGATCTTTAGTTGAACCAGGAATCTGGATTGCAAAAAAGTACAACTATCATACGGCAGAAACACTTGAGAAAATCAGTAAAGTAACCGATGAGGAAGATCCTGCTAAGGTGCAGAAACTCATCGAACTGGCCAAGAACCAAGCAGAAGAAACTGATTACTACCTTCGAACACTTATTGAGTTTAGTGATAATTATGTAAATGACATTGATCCTCAATTCATGGTTAATCAAACGGTTATGACTTCGAAGAAGCAGGAGGATCTGTATATCCTTGCGCACGAGTTCAAGGAAATGGCTGTTTACACTATTGAGTGGGGAGAATTTTCAACCTAAGAGCAGATTAAGGATCTCACTCAGAGAGCCATTAAGCCTCATTTGGAGAAACTAATCAAAATGAAGAGCGAGTTTGGAGGATAATCCAGTTATGCTACAGAAAGACGTATAATGTTCCATAAGTAAAATAGATCCCAGGATAGACGATATAAGTCGCCGTTTTATGGCGGCTTCTTTTCGATTACGTCGACAGTTTCGTGTTTTTTCCATAATAGATGTGACGTATGAATATATATCCTTTATAGTAGAAAATAAAAGCAAGATCCGAGGAGTCCTTATATGAACAAACAAGCAGTACCGTTAAATTCGTTGACCAGTGTCACGGACGGAGGCCATATCATTTATTTGTTCGAGGATTTCGATCGTTATGTTGATAATGCAGTATCGTATATTCTAACGGGTATAGACCAAGGTCATCACATCTTATTGATAGAAGAAGCAGACACATATCTTGATATTTATAACAAGCTCAACGATGTTATCTCTGGTGACCAGCTTCAGTATCTTCATTATGCTAACAACGTGGATTATTACGGATCACAGGGGGATTTTAGTTTTCAGCATATTCTCACTCATTTTCATCAGGTAATGGGGATCGTACAAGAGAATAACATGTCCATTCGAACGTGGGCCAATGTAATGACGTGGGGGGAGCATAGCGAAGACAAGATCCAGGGGAATTTGGTCAATTATGAGCGACAAACTTGCAATGTAGTCCGTGAATACGGGATGGTATCCGTATGCGCATATAACGCGACTGCCATTTCTTCGTCATTGCAGCTTAAGATGATGAGAGAGCATGAGTACATGATGACTGACGTTGAATTTGTGAAATCACCCTTATATAGTCATCTGCCTTCGGAAGAGGTCATCTTCCCTTCACTTTCAGTACAGAGAAGATTGCTGAACGAACAGAAGCATCTCTTAATCGAGAAGGAAGCCATGGAAATGGCCAACCAGGTGAAGAGCGAGTTTATAACCACCATGAATCACGAGATTCGGACCCCGATGAATGGCGTGATGGGAATCACGGATTTGTTGGCTGCAACCGATCTTACCGACAAGCAGAAGGAATATGTGGTCACACTGCAAAAAAGCGGGAAGTCTCTGCTGCGTATTGTCAATGATATTCTGGATTATAGCAAATTGGATTCAAATCATGAACAGCTCCTGAAGGAAGCCTTTAGCATCAGGGAAGCCATAACGGATACGCTGGACATTCTTAAGGTTGGAATTCTGAATAAGAAACTGCAAGTCCACGTTTCCATTGATCCGGATATTCCAGAGATTCTGATTGGGGATGATGGAAGATTCAGGCAGGTGATTCTTAATTTGCTGGGAAACGCAGTGAAATTCACGGATGAAGGTGATATTTCCTTGGTGGCCAGACTGCTCTACACAGATGCGGGTAAGGTCCGTCTTCAGTTTACGGTCAGAGATACAGGGATCGGAATTCCTCAGGATAAACGGAGTCAGTTGTTTATTCCATTTCACCGAGTGGATAACAGTGTTACTCGCCGGACGGAAGGTACAGGTCTCGGATTAGCGATATGTCATCGAATTGTACAGTTAATGAATGGTGAAATTGCTATTGAAGCGGAAGATCCGACGGTGTGCGGAACCACAATTACCTTCACAGTGGAATTTGGTACGTATACAGCATAATGAATGCAATAAACCTAACCACTTAGAGGCTCATTGAGGGAACATACTAGTGCTCACCGATGGATTGTAAACGGTTAGGTGATTACGAATTGTTATTTCTCCATGAACATATGGTAAAATGAATGAAGTATTTATCTTTCAGACCACATAAGGAGATTACTATGCAACTTATACAACCTCAAGATGTCCAAGCCCGGCTCAATGGTTTCATTGATCAGGATCTATACTTACACCTTGAAATGACGACAGGTGCGTACGCCAATCACTACGATAGTACTCGTCACCCTGCCTCGGCTTTCATTTCCAATGCGGCTATTCGATACACACAGGGATCAATTTCAGGCACGAATCCATACCGGGTTGGCTTAAAAACGACGACGGGTTGGGTTTATGCGGAAGGCCTTACCCATATTGATGAAAATGAAAAGGATCGACTGATTTTGGCGGGTCACGACAGCCAGGGTAAATTGGTTGTGGCCTTTCAACTTAGTCGGGAGAGTTTCTGATGGAAGCGGAGGATCGAAACAGCATGAACAATAAGTCATACGAAAATGAACGTATTTTAGTGATATATCCCCACCCTGACGACGAGGCTTTTTCCGTTGCCGGAACACTCGCAAAATATATTGATGGCGGTGCTTACGTTACGTATGCCTGCCTGACCTTAGGTGAGATGGGACGCAATATGGGCATTCCGCCATTTGCGAACAGGGTCACTCTGCCTGCCATCCGCAAGGTGGAGCTCGAAGAGTCTGCTCAGGCAATTGGTATTCAGGATTTGAGAATGCTTGGTTTTCACGACAAGATGATCGAATTCGAGGACGCTCATCTGCTCGATAGCCGCATCATGGATTTGATAGAGGAGCTTAAACCTACCATCGTCTTTACCTTTTATCCAGGTTATAGCGTGCATCCCGACCACGATGCTACGGGTGCTGCAGTCATACGGACTATTTCCCGGCTGCCGGCAGAAGAGAGACCCATCGTATATTGTGTAGCCTTCTCCAAAAACCATGAGCAGGCCATCGGAAAGCCAGATGTACATGTTGATGTAAGGGGATATCTGGAGCAAAAAATGGGAGCCATTCAGGCTCACCGTTCGCAATTTCAGGCTGCAGAGCTTGTCGGCAACCGGAAATTGGATGACGAAGAAATCCAGCGCAGATTCGGCAGAGAAGCATTCTGGACGTATCGCTTTGAGTAAAATGTCTTAACACTTATCAACCAAAGAACAGCGGAGCCGCCTTCATGGCGGCTTTTTCATTTTTAACAGAGAAGGACGTACGGATCAGAAAACATTAGATTGACAAAGGTTCAAATTAGGGATATTCTTCTTAAAGAATATTAATAGGCTATGCTAGTATTTCAGGGAGGGCTTACCTGATGTCGACTCATCAAGAGAAAGATCCCATTGGATTGTTACTATCCAGAACGTACTTTGTCCACAAAAAAAGAGTTACCCATCTACTGCAGGATTACGGCATAACACCTGAACAATATGGGATGCTCGAACAACTTTATCAGAACGAAGGCATTACACAGAAGAAGTTATCCGAACTCCACGGTAAAGATCAGACGAGTGTCGGCAAGACATTGGAGCGCTTGGAACATAAAGATCTTATTATTCGAAGCACCGATCCTGTTGATCGGCGAGCCATCCTGCTGCGGCTTTCCGAGGAAGGGAAAGAGCTTTATTTACAGGTAGTTCCTCTGATGAATGAAATGGATCAGTCATTAAGGGAGTTAATTACCCCGGAAGGGGCAGAACAACTTGCCGTACTGCTCAACAAAATTTATGAAGGAATATCCAGCTGATGCGTCAGCTGACTTTTTTTGCAGAGATACATGCATAGCCTATTATATGCTAGCCTATTAATTTGCATCTGGAGCTTTTCCAAGAAGGAGAGAAATTCATGTCTGTTTTTTCAGTATTAAAAGATTTTTTGAAGATTCTACAAACCAAGATCGGGTTGGTCTTTGCTTTGGTCGTCCCACTGATATTCACCATTGTCTGGTTAACGGGATACAACGGAGCAACTGAACGAGTGGATCAACTTAAAATAGGTATTATTAACTCGGACGGAGCGAATGGACAGAAAATAGAAAAGATCATTCAGGAAACAGTCCCTTTCAAAACAGAAAGCTATGCATCTCTTGAGGAAGCTGAGCAAGTCATGAATGATGGGGATATTGGCATGATCGTAAGCATTCCTGCCCAGTTCGCTGCGAACCTGGACAAAGGGGAAGGGCAATTAACGTATTATGTCAATCAGGCAGCATCGGAAGTTTCGAGATCCATATTGGAGGGTTCGGCTGAAGGGATATCTACCAGCGTAGGCGCTCAGCTATCAGGAATCGTTCAAAAAGAAGTGGTCACGACAAATGTGGTCAAGTCTAACAACATCACCAATTTTGCACTCAGCATGCTGCCCATGATCCTTGGGTTTATCACATATATCGCAGTGATGACCATGAATATTCAATTGAATCTGTCGACCATGATGCTTAGTCGCAAGTACGACCGATGGAAAATTTTCTGGGCCAGACAGCTTCTGTTATTGATGGTGTGTATCGTAGCACCTCTCATTATAACGACTGTAGCCATGTTGTTTGTCACACCTGTCGCTTCCTTCTGGGAAATGTGGGGATTCCATATTCTCGTATACATTGCCTGCGTATGCCTGACTCAAATGTCATTTGTATTATTTGGTGGAGTGGGCGCACTGTTTAACGTAGCCATGATTCCTTTCCAGCTCATGACAGCAGGCAACATTATCGCAACCGAAATGCTCACACCATTCTATCGTCACATCGGGGATTTCCTGCCTGCATCCAACGCTGTTCTGGGATACGTCCGACTCATCTATAGCGGAGCACCAGTAACTTCAATCGTAATTAATCTTATTTTGATTGCCCTGGTTACATGGGGAATAACCTGTGCACGTGTGGCCTTGCATAGAGCACCAGCACCTGGCGTAGCAACCACTAACGCTCATTAAACATGACAAGCATTATACGCACAGAAAATAGAAATATGTTTGCATGATAAGTCGCCTAGCAGGCGGCTTTTTTTGCTAGAATGACAGGTGTCATTTCGAAGGTTTTTTGCTGTATTCAGTTCAAATGGCATACTCCATCTAATTCTTGGGTACGATTGACAATTAACGTTTGCACATGTAACCTTTAAATAGTAACAAACAAAAATATAATAACTAACGGAGGGATTTTCCTTGGCTAAAGTAAATGTAGGCGAAGAGAATGCACAACCAATCGAACTGTACTATGAAGATCATGGCGCGGGAAAACCCATCATCCTTATTCATGGATGGCCTTTGAGCGGGCGTTCCTGGGAGAAGCAAGTACCTGCCCTGATCGAAGCAGGCTACCGTGTTATTACGTATGACCGTCGTGGCTTTGGTCAGTCTTCCCAACCTTGGGATGGTTATGACTATGATACCTTTGCTTCGGATTTACATAAATTGATTCTGCAACTTGATCTGCGCGATGTTACACTGGTCGGGTTCTCCATGGGAGGCGGCGAGGTAGCTCGCTATGTCGGAACTTACGGAACCGAACGTGTTTCCAAAGCCGTATTTGCGGGAGCAGTTCCTCCTTATCTCTATATAACAGAAGACAATCCTCAAGGTGGATTGGATGATGCAACGATTGCAGAATTCCAAAATGGCGTAAAAGGGGATCGTCTCGCATTCCTGGATGGTTTCACAACTAACTTTTTCACTGCAGGAGACCGTACGGACCTCGTGAGCGAACCGTTCCGTATTTATAACCGGGATATTGCAGCTCTGGCTTCCCCTAAAGGAACATTGGATTGTATTGCTGCCTTTGGCCTTACCGATTTCCGTCAGGATCTGGAGAAATTTAATATTCCGACACTGGTTATCCATGGTGATTCAGATGCCATCGTTCCGCTGGAAGTGAGTGGACAACGTACTCATCAATCCATCCCTGGCAGCCGTCTGGTGGTTGTAGAAGGTGGACCACACGGATTTAATGCGACGCACCCTGAACAATTTAATGCAGCATTGATTGATTTTTTACAGGGTTAAGGTTAACTGAACTGATAACATTAGAAAAAAATTAGAAATGAAAAAGAGCAGGACACCCCATATGAAGGAGGGGCGTCCTGCTCTTTTTTAATTTATACGGCTTGGATGGCATGATGTTGTTCGCGAGCAATTTGGGTTGCTTCAACCATGTTACGCAAGGAGGCGATCGTTTCTTCGCGTCCACGGGTTTTCAGGCCGCAATCGGGATTAATCCAGAACAGCTTGGGATCCAGCACACGCAAGGCGCGCTCAATCATGGTTGTCATTTCTTCCACGCTCGGGATACGAGGGCTATGGATATCGTACACACCCAGCCCGATGCCGAGTTTGTACGTATTTAATTCAAAGCTGTGAATGAGCTCTCCGTGACTTCGTGATGTTTCTATGGAGATGACATCAGCATCCATGGCTTCAATAGAATCGATCATGTCATGGAATTCACAGTAACACATATGGGTATGAATTTGCGTTGTTTCTTGTACCGTACATGTAGAGATGCGGAATGCTTTGACTGCCCAGGCCAAATAATCTGCTTGCTCATTTTGTTTGAGTGGAAGGCCTTCACGAACAGCAGGTTCATCCACCTGGATCATGCCAATACCCGCCTGTTCAAGAGCTTCCACTTCCTGTCTGAGTGCATAAGCCAGCTGATAAGCAATGTGCTCGCGCGGAATATCATCCCGGACAAACGACCAATTCATAATGGTTATCGGTCCGGTCAGCATGCCTTTTACCGGACGCTGGGTCTTCGACTGGGCGTACTTGGTTTCTTCGACCGTCATTGCCTGAACAAAGGCTACGTCACCGAAAATGATCGGTGGTTTTACACACCGGGAACCGTAGGATTGTACCCAGCCATACTGAGTAAAGGCAAATCCTGCGAGTTTCTCACCGAAGAATTCCACCATATCTGTGCGCTCAAACTCCCCGTGAACGAGGACATCCAGTCCGATCTCTTCCTGAATTTGAATCCAGGCATCAATTTGCTCCCGAATAAACTGGGTATATTGCTCGTTGCTCAACTCACTCTTGCGCCATAGTTGCCGAGTCTTGCGTACTTCTGCAGATTGAGGAAAACTGCCGATCGTAGTTGTCGGAAAAAGAGGCAGCTTCCATTTTTTCTGCTGAGCATTATGACGTTTAGCGAACGGAAGTGAACGCGCAGGCTCTTGTAATCGGAGTGCTGTAACAGCCTGCTGCACATCGAGGCGATTACGTTCTTGTGACTGCTTAAGAGGCAGCAGCGCCTGATCTGCTTTATCAATCGCATCCAGAATGTCGGCATGTCTTGATGTGCATGCTTTTGTCAGAAGAGCAATTTCCTTCAGCTTCTCATCTGCAAAGGCGAGCGAGCTCTTGAGCGCAGGGTCGAGGTTCGACTCGCGTTCTGTTGTAACAGGTACATGCAGCAGACTGCAAGACGATTGTACGATTATGCTCTCAGGTGCAACCTGTTCGATCAGCTCATCAAGCAGTGACAGTTTCTCTTGAAGTGACTCCTTCCAGATTCCACGACCGTCAATAATGCCTGCGCCCAAAATCTTGTCAGCCGGGAAGCCATTTGTCTTAATGGATTGCAGATTGCCCGAGAGCCCTTGGACGAAATCCAGTCCAATTCCTTGTACGGGAAGGGTAATGATGTCGCTATAATTCTCCACGGATTCAAAGTAAGTTTGCAATAAAATGTTTAAATTAGGGACTGCGTCTGCAAACGTCTTATAGATGTTCTGGAGCAATTGTAGGTCATCCTTGCTTAACTGGGTAACCAGAACGGGTTCATCAATCTGAACCCACTGTACGCCTTCTTCTGCAAGTTCCCGAAGCACCTGTGTGTAGAGTGGAAGCAAGCGTTCCAGCCAGGCTTCCGTCTCGGATTTGTCGTAACCTTTGGAGAGCTTCAGGAAGGTTAAGGGTCCGACGATCACCGGCTTGCCTTCAATCCCGAGCTTCTTTTTGGCTTCGCGGTAAGCGATAAGAGGTTTATTCTCGGTAAGTGTGGGTGTTACATCATTCAGCTCCGGGACGATGTAATGATAGTTGGTGTTGAACCATTTTGTCATTTCGCTGGCTGCAGCATCCTTCGTACCTCGTGCGATGCCATAATACACAGATAAAGGAACGGCCCCGCCGTCATATGTAAATCGTTTGGGAACAATACCGAACATCACGGCCGTATCAAGAATGTGATCATAATAACTGAAGTCGTTGACCGGAATGAGATCGATTCCTTGATCATGCAGCTTGCGCAAATGGTTTAATCGGATCTCCTGTAAACGGGTGTGAAACGTGTCTTCATCCAGTTTGCCCGACCAGAAGGCTTCGAGTGCTTTTTTCCATTCCCGATCAGCGCCAATTCGCGGGTAACCTAATACACTGCTTTTTGTCATCAACATAACCCCTCTTCAAATGTGTTACAGAAAAGTTATCACAGATGTGAAGTTATAATGTAATTCCATTAAATTATATCTAGCTATAGCTTGAAACTATATCAAAAGAGCGGAGATTGGTGGAAAAAGAATTGGAAGTTTACTCCATATGGCATGATTACCTAGATGCATACACAAACATTGACTCTGTTAAGAATAAGTCATCGATCTAAACCATTGGAGGGGAAATGATGAAGAACAAAGATCAAGAAACTCCCGAGATGATGAGAGAGCGACTACAGCGAGAAGAGCAGCGTGATCATGCTGGGGGTACGTTCAAGAATGGATTGGACCGTGCGCAATTTGGTAATCTGGGGGAACTGGCAAGCAGTCTGGGATGGATCGGTATAGGAGTGGTTATCGTATTAATAATAGCTGGTTTTGTATGGTTAAAATAATTCACTTCCTTATACAAAAGATCTATCGATGGAGCAATTGACGCTGCGATCAACTAATGTTATTTTATACACATCCGTAATACCAATAAAACCAATAAAGTAAAGGGGGATTGACATATGTCGTTGGTTGTACAAGCGGCTGCTGAGGACGTACGCAGTGAGGATTCTGTACAGTTGATCCGGGAATTAAGCAGTGAGCTGGGCTTGTTATACGGCGGGGATGGAACCGCAGGCTTTCAACCATCAGATGTCGAAACGCCTCGTGCTGCTTTTATTGTAGCCAGACTGGATGGGCATCCGGTAGGGTGCGGAGCTATTAGGCCGCTGGATGATCAATCCGTTGAGGTGAAACGTATGTACACAAGGCCCGGTTATCGTCGTAAAGGCGTTGCTCAGGCCATACTTGGGGAAGCTGAACGTCTTGCTGTGGAATTTGGTTATACCAATCTGAAGCTTCAGACGGGTCCACTTCAGCCAGAAGCTGCAGCGCTTTATGAGAGGGTAGGGTATTACAGCATTCCGATTTTCAGTGGAGACTGGGACAGGGTTCTTGCCTTTCAGAAAGACCTGGTGCATCAGCGAGTGAATTGAAATGGTTGAAGTAATGAACAAACATAATCTGTGAACACGTTATAAATAATTGAATGGATTAGATATGTTTAACAGAGTACGAAAATTGCAGAAATAAAGCACTCTCAAGGCTTTTTATTTGTCGTATGACAAGTAGAGGCCAAGAAAGTGCTTTATTTTGGTTTGATCGCTGCTAATAAGATTCAACAAATCATGTGCTTATAACGTAGGAGATGAGTCCAGTTTTGTCGCAACAGACAGGTGAAATCTGATCCTAATTATCTTACTGTTTTTCCTTTGCATTCAGTTCAGCGATGAGCTTGTCACCTTCCACATCGAGGTTAGGAAGCGAGCGATCCAGCCATTTTGGCAGCCACCAGGCTTTATCTCCAAAGAGAGACATAACTGCAGGAACCAGCGCCATCCGAACAACGAATGCATCAATCAAAATACCCAAGGCCAAGGCGAATCCAATCTGTTTAATCATAATATCATGTGTGAAAATAAAGCCTGCAAATACGGATACCATGATAATGGCAGCTGCAACCACAACGCGGCTGGCCATCTGATAGCCATTCATAACGCTTTGGTTACCACGATTTCCGTGTACATAGGATTCTCTCATCGAAGAAACAAGGAAGACCTGATAATCCATAGCCAGACCGTAAAGAATTCCTGTTACCATGATTGGAATGAAACTGAG
Source organism: Paenibacillus sp. 7516 (assembly GCF_002272715.1). NCBI lineage: Bacteria > Bacillati > Bacillota > Bacilli > Caryophanales > Paenibacillaceae > Paenibacillus > Paenibacillus sp. 7516. Next base: position 289,820 of record NZ_NPBI01000006.1, on the reverse strand, counting down.
CAGAGGACCGCCCGTGTCAAAATCAAACAACGCCTTCGCCCAACCCCACTGGAATACGGCAGTGGTCAGACCGAATGTAGCCAGAATACTAAGCAGGAATCCAATCGTTGCCTTGATCGGAACCAGGATGGAGCGGAAGACCAGAAGCAGGATGACCAGAGACAGGACAACGATAATTCCGATATATACCGGGAAGACTTCAGCCAATTTGGCTGACATATCAATATTGACCGCTGTAAGTCCGGTAACGCCAAGCTTCATATCGTGATTGGTTGCAATGGTAGAGTCGGGAGAACGCAATTGTTCAACCAGCTGTTTGGTTGCTGCGTCGGTTGGACCCGAATCTGGAATGAGACTCAGAATAGCCATTTTGCCATCTTCACTCACACCTGCTGGTGTAACGACAGAGACATGTTCAAATTGTTGCAGATCCTGGGCGATGGCGCCCAATGTTTGTAATGATACGGTTTGGGAAGCGTCAGTAGGTTCAGCAACAATGAGCAGGGGACCGTTGAATCCTTCACCAAAACCTTTTGAAATGGCATCGTAACTTTGCCGTGCAGTAGTATCCAGGTTAGCGGTAGCGCCAGAAGGCATGCCCAGTTCCATTTTGGCTACCGGGATTGCAGCCGTACCCAGAACGACAATAACAGCGACAATGACAAGCCAGCGGAATTTAACGACACCAGAGATCCAGCGATTTGCAAACCCATTTGATTTTTTGTGTGCGTTGGCCTGATTTTTCTCTCTTGCTTTACGAGAGCAGATGCGCTCACCCAGTAGACCCAGCAATGCAGGGAGAAGAGTAAGGGCAATCAGTACGCTGAACAGTACGGTAACCGATGCAACGATAGCCATCATGCTCAGGAAGGTGATACCAATAACCAGCATTCCACAAAGTGCAATGATTACCGTTAATCCAGCAAAGAACACGGCACTTCCTGCTGTTCCTACAGCTCTGCTGGCCGCTTCGCGGGCATTCAGGTTCTGGTCGAAAATCAGTCTCCGCTGACGATTGACGATGAATAATGCATAGTCAATACCAACGGCAAGTCCGATCATGAGAGCGAGTACAGGCGTAAAGGATGTCATGCTGACAAAGTTGGAGACAGCAAATGCTCCACCAACACCAGCCGCAACCCCGAACAGGGCAATGACAATCGGCAAACCTGCGGCAACAACGGATCCCAGTGTCATGAACAACACAATTGCCGCAATGACCAATCCGTAGATTTCGTTGGTTCCAATCGGTATGCCCACTTCTTTCAGGGAATCACTTGGCAAAACCGAGATGTTTGTACCTTGTTCGGCTTCGCTTACTGCATTCACAACCGAATCCGTGACACCTTTAGGCAGGGAGTTTTGCTGCACTGTGAATTGGAACTGGAACAGCGCAACATCTCCAGCGTTTGAGATCAACACGCCAGGTACTGGCATTCCTTCAATCATGAGTGGTCCATAAGGAGGCAGGTTACTTGGATCCGCACTTTGCTCGCCTGCTCCAGCAGCACTCTGACTGGCCTGTTCCTGCATAGCTGAGGCATCGGCGCCACTGGCAGCAGCGAGCTCAGCAGGGTTAATAACATAATCCAGTTTGTAAACTTCACTTACTGCCTTACTGATGGCTGCCAAATTCTCAGGCGTATCCAAACGCTCGCCTTCAGGGATATTAAATATTACGCTGCCCTGACCACCAGAGGCTTGAGGAAGCTCCTTTTCCAATTTGTCCAAGACGTTCTGGGATGCTGTTCCTTCGAGTTTGATGTCTGAGGAAACGTGCACTCCGTTTATGCCAAGTGCCGTTCCTACAATGCCGAGCACCAAAATCCAACCCATAATGAAATACCACGGTTTATCGTAAGCCGTTTTCCCCAGCCTGTAGAGTAATTTTGACATCGAATTGATTTCTCTCCTTCTATCTCTAAAGTTCGCCTCTTCTAAAATCCATCTCGCAAATACGTAAACATAGAATCTATATACTCATCGAATGAAATAGATTCTTCCTTATCTCCTGAAGGAAGCCCAGGAAGTTGTACGTGTACACTCCCATCCAGCATAGGGATAATTGCCGCACAAACAGCGCCAGCAAGAAAGTGATTATACCCCGCCGGGTAACGATCACCGAATAGTTCACTTAACATCAATTTAGCACCGTTTTGCAAGCGATTCAGCAGGGTTAGCGTATGAGGCATTAAGCTTGGATAAATCTTTGAAAGTTCCAAAATCTGATAAATACGACGAAGGACTTCTTCAGTCAATTGCATCTTAATGAACTGATACATCACCTCCAGTGGTGTTGTATCCTCAGGCAGCTGACTGATCATTTCGAAGTATTCCTCCATTCTGTGAAAGTGTTCACCAGCCATAACCACGGCTTCTTCCTTACAGGAAAAATGATTAGCGAACGTTCTTCGCGAGTATCCGGCACGCTGCACAACATCCTCAACCACAAATCCGTCCATTCCATGCTCTAATGCAAGTTGGAATGCAGCTTCAGATAGGGCACTTGCAGTCGCTTCCTTTTTAATGGCTCGCAAACTCTGTTTCAAATAGTCTCACCTCCAGTTCCTCAATGGATTTGCGAATGGTTCTATCATATCAATTCATTGCCCATTGTGCAATTTTACCCAAAGGGTAATTTTGCTCAAAAGGAATTTAATCATTTTATTAAGACTATGCTTGCGGAAATCTGTGGACAGTGTTGTGAAAATCAATTATGTTAATACTTAACGAAAGTATTTTCATAAGTGTGAGAGGTGAGAAGAATTACAAAAGGACCCATTACGAACAACACCATGCGAGTGAAGAAGATGAATGAGGAATTGGTGCGGCAAACATTAAGGACAATGAGACAAGGTACCAAATCCATGGTTGCACAAGCAACAGGGTTAAGTGTCGCTACCTGCCGCAGCATATTAATCGATCTGTTGAATGCAGGTGAACTGGTGGAACTGGATATGGAGCAATCGAGTGGGGGCAGGCCCGCTCAGATTTATAAGTACAACGAAAACTATGCCTACATCGTGTGTCTCATCGTGAAGGCAGGAATCAGTCATCACTCTATCACTTATGGCGTGGTTAATCTGGCAGGGGAAACTGTGGAAAAAGGGGAACTGAATACGGAAACGGATCAAATGAATGAAGGCTTCATCATTCAGCTTATGGATAGCCTCATCGATAACCATCCGCAGATCCGAGCTGTGGGTATCGGTGTTCCAGGTGCTGTTCATCAAGGCATCATTAATGTGTCGGATATCCCCAACCTGGTCAATGTTCCACTGGCGGATTCCATCCGAAAAAGACATGGGGTCGAGGTTATTGTAGAGAACGACATGAACCTGATGGTGTACGGTCTATATCAGAAACAGGAATACGAAGATGAGGAGTCTATTATTGTCGCGACCTTCATTGAAGGCTCCTTACCAGGTGCAGGAATCATGATTGATGGGCATATTCACAGGGGGAATACCCAGTTTGCCGGGGAGATCGCCTTTTTGCCATTCGGTCTCTCCCACGATGAGCAGTTCAGATTACTACATAATCGGAATACATTCCATTCGATTGCTGCACGTGCCGTATCAAGTCTGATTGCTGTGATGAACCCCGAGACCCTTGCATTGACTGGCACGTTGGTACAGCCGGAGGATGTAGAGATTATCTGGAATGAATGCTTGAAGTACATACCAGAGATGCATATGCCTCAGATGAGACTATTGAATGACCCAGATGAGAATTATATGTTTGGATTAATATCAATGACTCTGGAAAGCCTCTCATATTCGCTGCAGCTTGTGGAAAAACGGAGGTAACGTGAACTATTACAATACGGAGAGGGATGTTAGATATATGGATACAAAGACGGAAAAACAGAAGATGCTCGCTGGAGAGCTCTATAAAGCTTGGGACCCTGAACTGACGCGTGATCGAGCGTACGCAAGACGAATGACTCGTATGTATAATCAGAGTACCGAAACGGATGAGGAACTTCGAACAGATATCCTGAAAAAATTGCTGGGCTCAACGGGTGAGCATCTGAGCATGGAGCCTAATATCCGGTTTGATTATGGCTACAATATCCATGTGGGTGATCACTTCTACACCAATTTCGATTGCACCATCTTGGATGTGTGTGAGGTGAGGATCGGCAGTCACTGCTTGTTTGGGCCAGGAGTTCATATTTATACGGCGACACACCCGATTGATCCTTTGGAGAGAAATGAAGGCCCTGAATATGGTAAGCCGGTAACAATCGGAGATAACGTGTGGGTAGGTGGACGAGCGATCATCAATCCTGGAGTCACCATTGGCAATAATGTAGTCATTGCATCCGGAGCCGTGGTAACCAAGGACGTTCCGGACAACGTGGTTGTTGGGGGAAATCCAGCCAAGGTGATCAAGAACATTGAATTTTCGCAGTAACCTCCTATGCTGTAATGAAAGCTGAGAACGCATATCTTTGTAACAGGTTTTTGTTATGAGATTCGTGGAAGACAGCTAAATCTGCATGATGGGATGATAAAATTAAATCGAAGCCGATATGGAGAGCGTTCCATATTGGCTTTTTTGCATCTGGGCAATTGAATCCATCTTGTGTTAACATGTGCACTAACTAATCCTATACCATGCTTATAAAGGGGAACCCATGTCCATTCGAATAAAGATGCTGCTGTCCTTCACGGGCATGCTCGTGATAAGTCTGCTGTTTATCCTGCTTACGGCAAGTCTGTATACGATTGCGGCAACAGGAGATCTGCAGAGTTTTCGTGATATTTATAAGGTGCATTATCAGATCAACCCACTGACTGAACAGGGAGAATCGATCTTTCAAGAGATGAAGTTTATGGCCAAAAATGAACCGGATGAGCTGCAAAACAAAGATTTGCTGCGTGAATACGACATGAAACTTCGAGCCGAGAAGTCAGGTCTCTATGTCAGACGTGAGGACAGTCAGATCTTCGAATCGCTGACCTTCAATCAGCCTGAACTGAAGCAGGCACTGCCTGCTTATGATCTGAACAACTATCAGATACGCAGCACGTTTAATATTGGTGAACGCTTCTATGCCTATGCCAAATTTGACTTTAAGTATACGGACGGGGAACGGGGAAGCATTTTCGTCATTCGTGAACGGAGTCCTTTTGCCGAACTGACCCGTAAGCTGCTGCCCGTGATGTCAATCCTGCTTATCGGGGTGCTCATTATTGCCAATCTGCTGCTGTTCCGCTGGATTACTCGCAGCTTCATTAAACCGCTGAATCAGCTGAAGAACTCTGCAGAGCAGATTAAGGAAGGCAATCTCTCCTTCAAGCTCCAGCTTCATTCCAATGACGAGGTTGGCCAGCTCAGCGAAGCGTTTGAGAGCATGCGGAACCAACTGCAGCGTTCCAATGAACTAAGGCAGCAGGACGAAGCCAATCGCAAAGAGCTCATCTCCAACATTTCGCACGATCTCCGGACACCGATCACCAACATTAAAGGCTATATTGAGGGGATTCGCGATGGGGTGGCGAACACTCCGGAGAAAATGGAGACCTACGTCAATATCATTCACTCGAAGGCAGTCAGCATGGATAAGTTGGTTGACGAGTTGTTCCTCTATTCCAAGCTGGATTTAAATCAGGAGCCTTTCCTGTTCAAAGTTGTAGACCTTGTTGATTTCCTTGAAGACAGCATTGAAGAGCTGAGATATGATCTGGAGGATAACGGGGTCGCGCTCGATTGGGATAACCAGGCGTCAGGTCCAGTTATGGCTTCAGTGGATCTCGACAAACTAAAACGTACTGTCGTCAATGTAGTCGATAATGCACTGAAGTACATGGAGAATGAACACAAACGATTCGGCATTACACTTCAAGCAGATAACGAATGGATTACGATGGCGTTTAAGGATAACGGCAAGGGGATACCGGAAGAGGCGCTGCCTCACATCTTCGAGCGTTTCTATCGGGCAGAGCAATCTCGCAATTCCTCGACAGGGGGAAGCGGACTAGGACTTGCGATCGCTCGTCAGATTATCGATGGACACGGAGGATTCATTTGGGCAGACAGTATGGCTGGTGAAGGTACAACGATTTTTATTCAATTGAAAAGGCTCATGGACAAGGGGGAGTAGCGGCAGTGACAAGCATATTAATCATTGAGGACGAAACAACAATTGCCGAATTGGAACGGGATTATTTTGAGCTTAACGGATTTACTGTGGAGCTCTGTCATAACGGAGAGGAAGGCCTGAAGCTCGCTCTGGAGGGAGATTACAGCTTGATCATTGTTGACCTGATGCTTCCGGGGCTTGACGGCTTCGAATGCTGCAGGCGTATTCGTGAGGTGAAGGAAGTACCGATTCTTGTTGTCTCCGCAAAAAAAGAGGAGATAGACAAGATCAGGACCTTTAATTTGGGGGTCGATGATTTTATTACAAAACCGTTCAGCCCAAGTGAGCTGGTTGCTAGAGCAAAGGCTCATCTAACCCGCTACGAGAGACTGCTGGGCATGAGCAAACCGGTTGAGCAGGATGAGATTCACATTCGTGGACTTCATATCGATAAAGGATCACGCCGCGTTTTCTTGAACGGGGAAGAGGTCGCGATTACAACCAAGGAATTCGATCTGCTCGTATTTTTGGCGAGTCATCCGAACCGTGTGTTCAGTAAATCCGATCTGTTCGAGCGGATCTGGGGCATGGATTCCAGCGGAGACATAGCAACAGTTACGGTTCATATTCGCAAGCTGCGCGGTAAGCTGGAGACCAATCCTAAAAATCCGGATTACATTGAAACCGTATGGGGTGCGGGCTACCGCTTTACCGTTTAAGTTTCGAGAAAAATTAGCTTCAGTTTATATTTTGTTAATCATTTTGACCTTGGGAGTTTCTTTTTGTCCTCTATTCTATAGATACAGGCAAGACCAACCTATAGAGGAGGAATTCAACCATGAATCCGACAACCCGAAAAATCGCTGCATTTCTGACCATAACTGCATTAGGTACAGCCGTATTCCCGCTTGCTGCGAACCAAGTACATGCAGCTACATACGTTACAAACGCTAACGCAACAACGGCACAGCTTAGCAGTCAGCAGATCGACGCTGCCATTAAGGAATTGAACAGCCTGGGGATCATGAACGGATATGCCGATCAATCCATGGGTGAACAAAGAGCCATTACCCGTGCAGAACTAGCTTCACTGGTGTACAAAACCTTCAGTCTGGAAGACAAGAGTGGAGAAAGCGTAGAACTAACGGACGTTAATCCGGCTGCATGGTATGCTCCTTATGCAACGAAGCTCGTTGAACTGGGCGTCATGGAGGCAAATGAGGGTCAATTCAATCCGCAAAGCCAAGTATCCGATGCAGAACTTGAACAGGTTGTATCCAAAGCGATGCAGCGTGACGTGAAATCCGTTCACCATTGGATGAGCACATTCTATGCCGAGAATGGGTCGTCTACTCGCGGCGAAACAGCGGTGCTGCTGAATACGGCCCGCCAAGCCATTCCTTCCGAGCAGGCTCAGATTGAGAGTGTCAGATCGCTGAATGCCATTACGTTAATCGTGACTTTTGATAAACCACTCACGGCAGCAGATGAAGTCTTTGCCAAAGCACAAACGGATTTCGCGCTAAGTGGCGGATTGACGTTAACCAATATGCCTCGCCTGAAAACAGGATCCATTGCAACATACATCGTTCCTACGTCTGTTCAAAAAGCTGGTGAGGTATATAACCTTACTTATAAAGGGCAACAGGCTGGTTCCTTCGAAGGCAGTGGAACAAAATTAAATATGACGAAAGTTAGTCAAGTAACGAACGATACGTTCGAGATTGAAGCGTTGCAGGAAAACGGTGTAGTTGATTACGGTTATATCATCTCAGCTTACAGCGGTGGTCGAGGGGCAAATGCGTTCGTGCTGGACAACCAGGAACAAGCTGGAGGACAAACGTATCAGATTATCTCTTCCATGCAAGCAAGACAAGTCATGATTACGCCGGAAGGCGGAGAACCGATCGTTGCCAGATATGTTCCGTTTACGCAATCAACAGATGGCAAACAAGAACCAAAGTTCAGATTACCTGATGGACAGACCCTGCAATCCGGTGTCCAATATACGGTATCTTCGGATTGGGCGAACATCGATAATGCGACATTCACCGCACGATCGTTTGATGCGCTACAAGTTGCAAGTGCACAGGCGGTGAGTGAAACATCCATTGAAGTTACACTTGCACAAGATCCTGGGGATGAGCTTTTTTCGGGCCGAAGTGTAACGTTAACCTCCCCGAGCGGTGATACCCTGACGGCGACATATAAATATTCAAGCCGGAAAGGTGCAACAGGAGTTTTCGATCTAGTTAACGATGGCAAGTTAAGTCCAGACACGACCTATGAAGTCAGCCCAGTGGGGGATTGGAGTGTCGCTTCGGAGGTAACCGTAACGCTACAGTAAGGAGGCAGTATGAGCAAGTCAATATTGATAGCTATTCTAATCAGCACGGTGTTCGTCGTCCAAGGCTGTGCTCCGGCAGTAAATAACAACTCCAGAGTGGAGGAGCAGGCAGCTTCCCTGAATGAACAGCTTCTAGAGGCAGCGGAGGATTCAGACCCTGAGAGGATCGAAAGACTAATCCAAGAGGGGACCAATATCAATGCTCAAGATAATAGCGGAAGAACAGCTGCGATGATTGCGACCTACAACAATGATCTCGCATCGGCTCAAATCCTGATTGAAGCTGGTGCAGATGTTAACATACAGGATGATATGAAGAACAATCCGTTTCTGTACGCTGGTGCTGAAGGGTACTTGGATATTTTAAAGCTCACAATTGATGCTGGAGCCGATCCATCGATGACGAATCGATATGGAGGAACAGCACTGATTCCCGCTCAGAGCACGGATATGTGGATGTGATACGGGAGCTTCTGAATGAAACTTCAGTAGATGTGAATCATGTCAATCAATTAGGCTGGACGGCACTGCTTGAAGCGATCCTATTGAACGATGGGAATATACGGCAGCAGGAAACGATCCAGCTGCTCATAGACCATGGAGCAGATGTGAATCTTGCGGATGGAGATGGTGTATCGCCTCTGAGTCATGCCAAGAAGAAGGGCTTCAAGGAAATCGAGGAGATTCTGCTTCAGGCAGGTGCGAAATAGAGTATTTGGGAAGGTCGATAATATGAAAAGAAACAGTATTGCAACGTAGCATGTGGATTATCTATTTTGCATATGATTGTAGAAGAAGTCGCCGATATGGCGGCTTTCTTTGTTTAGACATAGAAATTTGAAGGTTGAAATGAATACAGGCCAAATTACTTCGTTTCACGAATTCGGAATCTAAATGTCAGCGCTGAGACGGTTACTTATTCCGTTTCATTTATAAAAATATATCTTTATTGGTGTAATATGGGTTATCATTTGAGAAGATTAAATCTTGCGGTGTGAATTTTAGGCGGAAAGGAACGGGAAGGTGGAGAGAACATTTAAAACATTTTATCCAAGCGCAAAACGGAATTTAATATCCATGTCCATGTTGGGAATTTTTTTGTTTGTTAGTTTCAACAGGAGCGATGACCGATGGTCTACGATTTTTCTCGCGTTTTTGACCATATACGTTTTGACTTATATCATTGTGCTGTTAAAAATGTTATTTACGAAACTAACGTTTACGTTTGGAACAGATTACGTTGTTTCCCCTAAGGCAAACAAATACGATACTTCTCAAATCAAGTGTATCTACATGAATAACCAGAGAATTGGTTTCAAACTGCATGGCCGGTGGTTAGTGCCAATGGAATTATGTTTCTTTTTTGATAAGAATGAAGAACGCGAAGGGTTACAGCAGCTTCACCAATGGGCAGAGCACAATAAGTTAGAAGTGAAAAGGAGATTCTTTCAGACATGGACGTAGTATTCAGTTCAATAAGATCCGTAAGGGATCAATCGTGATTACGCTCAGAAAGATTACATTGGATAACCGACGTACGATCTTTAACTTGGAGGTTGCAGAAGATCAGCAAAAATATGTGGCATCCTAATCTTTCAAGTGTAGCTTCGTGTTATGTTTTAGCGACCAATGGGGGTTCGTCTTTTCCATTTGCAATCTATGCTGATGAACAACCAGTTGGGTTTGTAATGATTACGTATGGAATTATCGGTTATGATCTCCCCAAAATCGCTGAGAATAACTACTGTATATTACGACTCATGATAGACAAGCAACACCAAAATGAAGGATATGGCCGTCAAGCAATGCTGGAGGTAATTGAATTCATACGCACTTTTCCGGCGGGTCCAGCCAAACTTTGTTGGATTCCCTATAGCCCAGATAACCTGGCTGCGAAGAAGTTATATGAGAGCTTAGGCTTCAACGAGAACGGTGAAGTGTGTCATGGCGAGCTTGTATCGGTATTAGAACTCTGAATTATTTATAAAAATAAAACCATGACAGTCCTGATGTCATGGTTTTTCTCATGGTATGAGGAAGATATTAATCCCCTGACAGGTAAAAATCAGTTTCTAATGAAACGTTACCTATATCCCAAACAATAGGATACCTATAATTATTCATATGAGGAACATGACCAAATTAACGAATGAAAAGGAGTAAAGAACAAATGAAAGACTTTTTTCGCTATGACACGATGGAAGAAAGAGAATCTCTGCTGGCTAGGGCCAGAAATGTGGCACTAACAGCATTACAGCAGTATGATCTGGCGTGGGAACGCATTCAGTTCATACACGTATCCGATACGATCACTTACAAAGTTGAAACAAGTACACCCGATTCTTATTTGCTTCGGATTCACTCCGATCGTTGGAGCAAGGAAGAAATACAATCAGAACTTCTATTTCTTCAATTCTTGGATGCGGTGGATGACATTCATGTCCCAGTGGGAATCGCTTCTCTTACAGGCGCTCATGTAATAGAGATGGATACGATTGAGGGTTATAGACGACCGTATGTTACGGTGATGAAGTGGGTGGAAGGAGAGCATGTAAAGGGCGAAATTACGGGAGCTATTGTTTCTAGAATGGGAGCGATGATGGGGAGGCTTCATGAAGCTGTTTCGGGCTTTAACTTACCTCCCAACTTTGTACGCCCTGTCTGGGGAGCAGACTCTTTTAGAACGGAGTTGGCGAAGCTTGAACGTTATTATACACGGTTTTTGTCGGATCAAGCCTGGACGGAATATCAACACGCTGTCGAGAAAATATTAAGTAGACTTGCTGATATGGACAAAAATGAACAAAACTATGGAATGATTCATGCTGATTTGCACGCCGATAACATCGTTTTCAAGGATGGTTTACCGTATCCAATCGATTTTGGAAGATGTGGCTTTGGCTATTTTCTATATGATCTGGCAGGCAGTTTAATTGGACTTTATCCCAGAGAACGAATGACCTTTATCCAAGGTTACGAGAACGTGAGAAAACTGGGAACAGATTATATTCGAGACTTGGAATGTTTCTTCATTATGTTCATGATTGAGAACTACTGTCATCACGCCTCTAATCCAGAAGAAACGTCAAATTTATTGGGTGAACAACCCTATGCTCAAGCATTAATCAGAGAATTTTTAAACGGAAACCCGTTTTTGTTTGTTCCGATTGAACCAGTGGACGTGGGTAAGGTTCAACAGTGAATTGCAAACAATGAAATCATTGAATCGCTAAATACGAGTTATGGTTGATTCTTTACTCCCCATTCACATAACTCTTCCATAATCGGCAGCAAGCTCTCTGCTTTGGCGGTGAGACTGTACTCGACCTTGGGTGGAACTTGCGGGTACTCCTTCCGGTTCACCAGACCATCCGCTTCCAATTCTTTGAGTTGTGAACTTAACATTTTATAGGTTATCGCTCCAATCTGCCTCTTCAAGTCATTGAATCGAACGGTTTGACCTTCAGCCAAAAGGTAGAGGATCACCATCTTCCATTTACCCCCGATGACAGACACCGTATAACCAAAAGGGGTATCCTGGATGTTCTTCACTTTACCTTTAAATTCAGTCATGCTCATACCTACACTATCCTTCCGGGTAGTACCTATCATTAAAGTGCGTACTACGATTATATTTTCGTTCAGTTTATACTTTCCTTACTTCCAAGTAAAGGAGAGTATCACATGTCTACAAAAACAATACGCTTGCTCATGCCGCAATGGCAGGGGGGCAACAATCCTAACTATTCTTTTGGAGCCGAACTTCTAGCTTGGCTCGCGCCAGATAATGATCAACCGCTAATTAAGGTTCCTGTTCATGCTTATGATGGAACGCCACTTGTGAACGAGAATGGAATGAATGGAAGAACACAACTGCTTGAACAGCTGGAGGCTGCCGGGCATATCATTCAGGCTCACAAGCCGGATCGTATTGTTATGTTTGGTGGCGACTGTTTGGTCGAACAAGCTCCATTTGCCTATCTTAACGAACGATATGGAGGGGACCTTGGGTTAATTTGGATTGATGCACATAGTGATCTGGTTCGATATGTTGGCTATGATAACGGACATACGCTGCCACTCGGGAATCTTCTGGGTGAGGGAGACGAGGAGTTCTCGAGACATGTGAAGGTTCCTTTGAAGCCCGAAAATATCTTTATGGCGGGATTGGCAGTTCCTACAGAACAAGAGATGGAAGTGATTTCGGAAGCATTTGAAAGAATGGGTGTATACGCTGAGGAATCAGATACAGAAGTCATTCAAAGACTGGGAATCAAGACAGCCGGAACAGAAGAGCTCTCCGATAGCACAGAAGTGATTAAGAAATGGATCAGAGAAAGTGGAATCAAACATCTTGCCATTCACGTGGATCTGGATGTGCTGGACCCCCAAAAATTCCGTTCTCTATTATTTGCTAACCCTGACGAACCGTATGTTTTCTCACCTGCCGGAACCATGCAGTTACCTCAACTTCTGCATTTGCTTAAGGAGCTGTCGGAAGAAACAGAGGTCGTTGGACTGGGTATAACCGAGCATATGCCATGGGACGCGATTCATATGAGAGATCTGCTTAGCGAGATTCCGATATTAAATACGTAAAGATGCAAAGATTTGATCAAAGGTGTGGCTAACATTCTATCGGAATATTTGATACGATGTAGGGAGTCTGAATTAATTGGATAGAGAGCTAAGAAAGGCAGGCTAACCATGAATCTTATCTTTCCGAAAGTTATTACACCCGAAGAAATCGCTGAGCTGTCCCGATTGGCCGCCGAGATTTGGCAGGAATACTACGTATCCATCATCACGCTTGAACAGATCGATTACATGATTCAACAATACCAATCGGTATCAGCTGTTACAGAACAAATCCATGAGCAGGGCTATGAATATTATTTCATTCAACGTGACGATGCGCCTGTAGGATATATATCTGTAAAAGTAGAGGAAGACAGAATGTTCCTGAGTAAGTTTTACATCGGCAAGAAACATAGAGGCCAAGGCTACGCCAGCCTGGCGTTCGCTTTTCTGGAGCAGCAATGTATAGAACGAGGCATTAACCTGATCTGGTTGACTGTCAATCGTCATAACGAATCAAGTATTGCTGTCTATGAGAAAAAAGGATTCCGGACTGTCCGGGAACAGGTTGCGGATATCGGCAATGGATTTGTGATGGATGATTTTGTTATGGAAAAGGCAATCCACATATCCTAAAAGAGGCTTTCAGGTCAGTTAAACAGGATGAGTCAGATGATGAATGATTTATTAATCATCATAAGAGGAGAAGTCGCTTAAATAGCGGCTTTTTTTATTTAATAAAACACGGATCTGAAAATACGCATATTAATGAAAGCCCTTTCTTCATTCTATGATATACTACGTTGTAACTGACAACCCATGAATAACGAAGAGATATTTCTGCTGGTTATCCTCTCACTTTCACGCGCAAAGGAGATGTCTGGATGTTTAATGTTCTTGTTGTGGATGATGAGTGTGTTCAAAGAGAAGGAATCAAGGATCTAATCGCCCTGTATGGATTTCCTTTTCACATCATGGAAGCGGAGAACGGAAAGAAAGCAGAGCAGCTATTGATACGAAATGCAATTGATATTTTGATTACCGATGTCAAAATGCCGCTTATGGACGGACTGGAGCTTAGCAGGATCGCACGCAAAACACAGCAAAATATCGATATCGTTATTTGCAGCGGATACGATGAGTTTGAATACGCACGCAGTGCCCTAAGGCTGGGTGTCGTCAATTATTTGCTCAAACCGCTTATGAAGGAAGAGTTTTTGCAGGTGATGGTGGATATTACGAAGATGAGTCCGTACGCTGGGAAGCCTGAGCCTGAAACGCTGGAAATGAAGGTGATCCGGCAGGTGAAGGACTATGTGAAGGATCATTATCAGAAAGATATCTCCCTAACAGAAGCAGCTCACGACGTGTACTTGTCTCCAGGATACTTAAGCATTCTGTTTAAGAAAGAAACCGGAGAGAACTTTTCCAAATATTTGACGGATTACCGGTTGAACCGTGCAAGCCATCTGCTCGTTCACTCCAATATGAAAATTAATGATGTTGCGGTGGCTGTCGGCATCGACAACCATTCATATTTTGCCAAGCTGTTCAAAAACAAGTTCGGCGTTAGTCCGTTACAGTTCAGAGAGTGCGGGGTGCTTCATGATCGGGTGGATCAAGAGCAGGTTCAATGATATCAGGTTCCGCAACAAATTATTGCTGTCTCATCTGGTCATTGCCCTCATTCCCATTCTTCTGCTTGGACTGCTCTCCTTCATTCAATCCTATCGTATTCAGATGAAAGAGCTGCGAAGCGAAGCTGAAGCAAGCCTGGAGCAGGTAGCCAGCATTATGGATTACAAAATCAATCGTTACAATACGCTTAGTGAGTTTATGGTACTTAATCGAGATTTCTCACAGATTTTTACCAAAGATTACGATGAAAATTATTATCAGATGTACCTGGATTTTCGTGACATTATGGAGCCGATGATCTCGAACATCAAAATGATGGACGATGATATTGAAGGGATCACCTTCTACACATCGGGAGAACTGCTCGGAATTCGCAATAACATTTTGCCCATAGGGGAGCTCAGGAGCAAGGCGTGGTACGATGGCTTCCGGGGTAGACGCTGGATTGTGGACGGAGAGAAGCTCTACCTGGTTCAGGAACTGATCAGCAATCCAAAAGACAGCAACTTTATGGTCATATCCATACAGCATGGCAGCATATTTGGAGATCTGGATAATCTGTCTGAGCACGTATCCGTTCATATGGAAGATCCGGATCAACATATCATTTTTCAGGAAAACAGAAAGCGAAGTGCTTCAGTCGATTTGGAGAAAAGGGAAATGACAGACCTGAGCTTAAGCCGAACCCTTGCCAGCAATGGCTGGACGATCTATTACAATTTGCTGAATACCAATGCCTACGCAAATGCAATGAGCATTTTTAAAATTACGCTATTCGTCATTATCCTCAGTCTGATCATTACCTTTCTGCTGATATATATCATTTCCACTAACTTTACACGCCGAATTCTTCGCCTCAAGACCAAAGTCGATAAGGTGGAACGAAACAATCTGGATGTGATCATTCAGAGTTCATCCCGTGATGAATTTGGTGAGCTGACGAATGGGATCGGTAAGATGCTCAGAAGGATCAACAGTCTGATCTCACAGGTCTATCACGCCGAGATCGCCAAGAAGGAAAGTGAATATAACAGGCTGATCAGTCAGATTAATCCTCATTTTCTGTATAATACACTCTCATTTATCAGATGGAGGGCCGAGAAGAAGGCAGATATGGAAACAAGTTATATGGTATCTGCGTTAGCACGTTTCTACAGAACAACGTTGAATCAAGGAAGGCATATGACCACAATTGAGGCTGAGATTCAGCATATTAAGGCATATCTGGATTTGCAGCTCATTATGAATGATGGTCTGTTTGACGTGGATTATGATGTTGACGAAACGGTACAGCTGGAACAAGTCATTCATTTTGTGCTGCAGCCGATTGTGGAAAATGCCATTAAGCATGGTTTTGTAGAGGCAGCAGCGAAGGAATACTGCATTCAGATTACGGTCCTGCGAGTGAGCGAAGGCATCAGATTAGCTGTTACGGATAATGGCGTAGGCATGACCTCAGAACAGATCACACAGTTGTTAACCAGTGAAAATGGGGGATGCGGCGTACGTAACGTAAATGATCGAATGAAGCTCTATTACGGGCAGGATTATGGTCTCGTTATTCGGAGTGAACCCGGTTCCGGCACAGAAGTATCCATGGTGATTCCGGCATCTTCACCGTAAGCAGAAGGAATACTCCAAATAAAATGCTAAGAAATGAAGGCGGTTGCTGCGGCAGCCGCTTATTTGGTTTCCGTGTTAGAAATTAGAAGGCCCACAAGATAGTTGAGGTCATGAAAAAAGTGATACATATCCGAAAAAAATTGCATATACGCGAAAAATGAAAACGCATACAATTTGATTATTCAAGTCAATCAAATTAAGGGGATGACAGGATGCACAAACGCAGCAAGATCGCTTCACTGCTGATGGCCTGTATGGTGCTGGTTGTATTCAGTGGCTGCAGCGGGGGGAACAGTGACAACGCTCAGCCGCAGATATCGGAGCAGGACTACGAACCTTACGGCAAATATGAGACACCAGTCGAGTTCACGATCGGTCGTAATACCAATCATGTGAACAACCTGCCGCCTGGTGATACCATTGAGGACAATTTGGCCACACGATATGTAGAAGATCTGGTGAATGTCAAAGCGAAGGTGGCTTGGGAAACGGACGACATGGATCAGAAGCTGTCCTTATCCATGACCACGGGTGAATTGCCTGACGTCATGTTAGTCAGCCGGGAGATATTTAATCAGTTGGTAGATAATGATCTGATTGCCGATATGACTGAGGTATATGAGAAGACAGCATCCGAAGGTGTGAAGAACATCTATAGCTCCTACGGCGATTTGCTGCTCGATCAGGTGAAGGTGGATGGCAAAATTATGGGGCTTCCGATGACGAACATCGGTAATCAACACCAGTTGCTGTGGATTCGGAAGGATTGGGTAGATAAGGTGGGTGCCAAGCTGCCGGAAACGGCCGAAGATGTGTGGAATCTTGCCAGAACATTTGTGGAAAAGGACGTATCTGGCACAGGCAAGACGGTGGGCATGGTAATGGATTCAAATGCGATGAATTTTAGCCCAATGTTCGCTACGCATGGTGCCTTTCCAACGAATTGGATCGAGAAAGATGGTCAGGTGGTATACGGATCCGTTCAGCCTGAGATGAAGCAGGCACTTGCTGAAGTTAGCTCCATGTACAAAGAAGGTTTGATTGATAAACAATTTGCAGTCCGGTCGAGTGAAGAGAAGGAAGCGCTGGTGATCAACGGACAGGCGGGAATCGTTTTTAATCCATGGTGGATCGGCTATACCAATTACAAGGATTCCATCAAGCAAAATCCTGAAGCCGTATGGGTCGCGGTATCGGCACCACTGGATCAGAATGGCAAGTTCAGAACAATTCGTCAGGATCCTGTAGGGGGAGGAATTGTTGTCGTGAACAAGAATTTTGCCCATCCTGAAGCCATAATGAAATCGGTCAATCTGACTACGGATTTTCTGTATTCCTTAACGGATGATGCGATCAACTACAAGAAGGAACATCCCGATGAGATGTTGACTGATGCGAGCCGCTGGAATAACGATCCTACTCAGATTCCAATGCAGGTCGATTATGACGATGTACTGAAGCGCTATTACGAAGATCTCATGAAAGCCGATGAGTCCGGAGATGCTTCCGCCGTTCAGGAAGACCGGGTTGTCTCGTTCAAGGCTTATCAGGAATTCAAAGAGAAAGGCAATGACGTTGACGTCAACACCTATGGCGAATATCTATCTCGAATTGAAGGGCAACGAGAAGCGAATAATCCCAATCTGGAAGTGACTCCTGCAGGCTTCTACGGGACGACAGAGACGATGAAGCTGAAATGGGCGAACCTGCAAAAGCTGGAAGAGGAAACAATTCTCAAGATCATTATGGGGCAAGCGCCCATTGATGAATTTGATACGTTTGTCGATACATGGAAGCGTACAGGCGGAGATGAGATTACGGAGGAAGTCAACGAGATGGCTCAAAGGTAATACAGACTGTGTGAAGCAGGACCATAGCATAGCGGAAGCCTGATACCAGACTTCCGCACCTTCCTTTAGCGATATGAGCTGCCTATAGATATAGCAAGATGGAGGTGAGAAGGCAATGGCGCAAGCAGAAACGACGATACCACCCAAAAGGGAACTACGCTCAGTCCAGAAGAAACGTAAGCGATTTGACGAAATGACCTATCATTTTATGCTGCTGCCTGGCATGGTGATGCTGTTTATTTTCTCAATTGTGCCCATGTTTGGCGTAATCATGGCGTTCCAGAAGTTCATTCCTGCCAAAGGCATATTCGGTTCCAAATGGGCGGGGCTTAGCAACTTTACCTATATGTTTCAACTGCCGGACGCGAAGCAGATTTTTATCAATACACTGGTGATTGCCGTTGGGAAAATTGTGCTGGGATTGATAGTCCCTATTGTATTTGCCCTTCTGCTTAATGAGGTGCGTCTGAAAGTGTTCAAGAGTTCGATTCAAACGATTGTGTACTTACCGCACTTTATGTCATGGGTTGTCTTGGGCACGATGCTGACCATGATATTTTCTTTTGACGGCATGATTAACAATTTCCTTGAACTTCTTGGTTTGGAACGCATTATGTTTCTGGCGAGCAACGATTGGTTCAGACCGCTGCTGATTGTAACGGATACCTGGAAGGAGTTCGGTTACGGAACCATAGTCTATCTGGCGGCATTAACGGCAATTAACCCTGCCTTGTATGAGTCCGCTGCAATGGACGGTGCGAATCGCTGGAAGCAGACGCTCCACATTACACTGCCAGGCATGTTCCCAACCATTATCCTACTGGGTACATTGAGCCTTGGAAACGTACTTAATGCCGGATTCGATCAGGTCTTCAACCTGTATAATCCGCTCGTATATGAAACGGGTGATATCATTGATACCTTTGTGTACCGCATGGGTCTGATCAATATGCAGTATTCGTTCGCAACAGCCATTGGTTTGATGAAATCGGTAATCAGCTTTGTTCTGATTGTCATTTCGTATAAACTGGCTTCCAAGTATGCGGGGTACAGAATTTTCTAGGAGGGTTAGCATGATTCAATCCAAAACACTCGGTTCCAGGCTATCCCGACTATTAATTATGTTCACGTTGATCCTGATTACATTCATGTCCCTGGCCCCGATTGTAAATACGATTATGGTTTCCATCAGCAGCAGTACGGCAGTGAATGCAGGCCGGGTTTATTTTCTTCCGGTGGAGCTGAACTTCTCGTCCTACGCACAGATTTTGAACGATACGAAGTTCTGGAATGCGTTTCTGATCTCGGTTGAACGGGTGGTGCTTGGCGGTGCGATCAATATGATTTTGACCATTCTTATGGCCTATCCATTGTCACGCAGTATTTCACAGTTCAGATCCCGGAACACATACATGTGGATTATCGTGTTTACGATGTTATTCAGCGGAGGTATTGTTCCTTGGTACATGGTGATTAGCAAGCTAGGGCTGATTAACAGCATCTGGGCGCTGGTTTTACCGGGTGCGGTACCCGTATTCAATGTGATCCTACTCATGAACTTCTTCAAAGGCATACCCAAGGAACTCGAAGAGGCTGCCTTTATTGACGGAGCGGGTCCGATCAAAATTCTGCTTAACATCTTCATCCCGATTTCCATGCCGAGTTTGGCGACCATTATGTTATTTGTCATCGTTGGACATTGGAATAACTTCTTTGACGGAATCATTCTCATTAACGACAGCTCCAAAATACCACTACAGACTTACCTGCAGCGGCTTAGTCTCACGCGAGACCAAATGCAGAATCTCTCTGTAGAACAACTGCAGCAGTACAATAAAATTTCGAACACGACATTGAATTCTGCCAAAATTCTGGTCTCGATGATTCCCATACTATTAATTTATCCTTTTCTGCAGCGTTATTTGATCCACGGTATCGTTCTCGGGGCAGTGAAGGAATAATCTGATGACTTTAAGAAAGGAAGGGATATCCGAATGCAAAAGAAGAAAATCGTAAGTCTGACGGTGGTTCTCAGTATTATTTTGGTTACTACGATGGGTGCAAGTGGTGGAGGGAAAAAGCACTATGCCAGTCAAGCACAGTGGGCGCAAGAGAAACTGCATGAATATTACTGGAACGATGAAGCACAAATGATGAATAACGCTTATCCATCGACACCGGAAGGTGAAGAGCCTCTGAATTATTGGTGGAAGGCTCATGCGGTTGATGCACTGGTAGACGGATACGAACGAACAGGAGACGAAGCGTATACGGAACGTGCGGAAGCACTGGTGCGCAGTATTATAGAACGGAATGGTTCGCTTCATAATGAATTTTATGATGATATGGAATGGCTGGCTCTTGCTGCTCTACGCCTTTACGATGCCACAGGCAGTGAAGAAATGAAAGATTACGTGCTTGAACTCTGGGCAGATATCAAGACAGCCTGGTGGGAAGATGACCTTGGCGGTATGGCTTGGAAGAAGGACCAGCGATATAACCGTAATGCGTGTTCAAGTGGTCCTGCTTCCATTTTGGCAGCAAGGCTATATGAGCGTTTTGGCGATGCTCAGGATCTGGAATGGGCTCAAAAAATATACGAATGGGAGAAACGGTATCTCGTAAACCCGCAAACAGGACTCGTCGCAGATGGCTTGGTACTGCGTGACGATGGCACGCTTGATGTGAATGAAGCCTGGATCTTCACCTATAACCAGGGCACGTTCATAGGTGCCGGAGTGGAGCTCTACCGGATTACGGGAGATCAGATGTATTTGCAGGATGCAGAGAAGACAGCAGCAGGCTCCTTGAAGTCCTTGACGAATGAGAAAACGGGAATTTTCTTAGAGGATGGGGATGGAGATGGTGCTTTGTTCAAAGGCATATTGATCCGTTACATGGTGGAGCTGTATGAAGCCGGGCATAATAAAACTCTGAAGCAAGCGATCTTCCGGAATGCAGATGCGTTATGGAAAGGCAGCCGAAAAAACGGATTATTCGGTCAGGCCTGGGGTCAACCCGCCCAGAATCCGCTCCATCTTACGGCCCAGCTAAGCGGAGTTTTTCTGCTGGAGGCAGCTGCTAAACTGGAGACAGGTAAACGTTCCAAGCCATGAAAACAAAATGGATAGTAACAGAAATAGCAACAGTTAGAAAATTGTTGGTTGAAACCTTTTGAGCATGAGCAATTCGGGTTGTCGCACTACGGAAAAGAAGCATCGTAGCCCTATTGAGGGTTACGATGCTTTTAAGCGTTGGGATACTATGCCGTATGAAGGTTGAAGACTATTTGATAGCAGGCAATTGCTTACTTTCTCGAATGAGGGAGAAATAGTCATCCGCTCGAACCACTTCAAATTCTCCTCCCAGCTCTTCGGTAAGTGCAAGTGCATCGGACGGAGTCATGCTCCAGGCAAGCAGTCCAAGAGAAACGAATAACGGCGACTTCCCATCCCAGTTCGCTTTTGCTTCATTGAGGACCTGTAACCCATCCTGGGCCGTACTTATCCCACGAATCGTAGATACCGGCAGACTATTGCCAACAATCTCAACGCCATAGTTATCTTCATAACTAATGAATAGACCTGGCGAATGATAGTCTTTCTCGTAAGCGTTTGCTTTAAATGGGGTGAGTGGTATATTTTCGCTGTCTTCCCGGTTCAAAACATACGAGATCGTCATGCTAGTCTTTTTGAGATATTTTTCGGTTTGTTGCAAAAATTGCCGGAAGCTCGAGTCTGGCCATGCCCCCGGATAGAAATATCCCGCACCGGAAGGTCCGGCAATCAGCAGATCATTGGCAGTCGCCGTATTCACATAATGATTCAATATCGCTGGTGCGCCCTCATAGAGAAGCGGGCTTGACGTCCAGTTGAGTGGAACCTTGCCTCGCGCCGGATCGTCCCACATCACGCGCATGCGATGCTGGTTGTACTGAAAATTATCGCCTTCAGTAAAGGTATACGTTACATAAATTTTGTTTTCCAACTGGGGACGTGGAGATTTTTTGACAGGCTTGAACTTCGGCTCGGTTCCCGAGAATACAGTCAGATTACTGAACCAGTCGGCAGCGAGTACGTAAACGCCATAACGGGAGGCAATCTCAACGGAGCTGAATTCACCTTCCACATCATTGCTGAACCAGCCAAGGTAGGGAGTTCCCGATTTTACATCAGACATGATTTTTTCAAAAAGAGCTTTTTGCTCAGGTACATTGGAGTCAAGCCAAAACACCATCGCTTTGTTGGCGACCGCATAGTCCCGTAAATAACCATAGGGTTCACGCTGTTCTGCAGAGAGAGGACGGATATTCCCAGCGGATACCTTATACTGGTTCCACATGTCCACTTCAGCCGTCAGTTCTTTCGTTCCGGCAGGAGGACTGAATTCATACACAAAATAATTGCCATTATCGGCGAATCGATGACCGCCCTGACCCTCAGCAACCTTGGAATTCTGTCTGTCATACAGAAATGCTTCTTCTTCGGGGGTGCCTGCAACAAAGTTTGCAATGACTTTGCCATCTGCCTTCACTGTAACTTCATGTACCGCTGGTCCCCAGCCATCCTGGGTAACGGCGTCATCAAACCGAAGGTATACCTCGGACTTGCCAAGTAGGGAAGAAAGGTCGAGGGAGTATGTGTCTCGGTTGCTGGCATCACGTATGGGCTGCTCTTCCTCAGCAATGGTCACAAAGGACTCTGGAAGGCCAGATGGGATCCGAATCGCTGTATCCGGACCAAGTCCGACTAACATCTGGTGGGTCGTTTTCTTCCACAAATTCTCATATTGCCAGGTATAAGCATCAAGCCGGCTGCTGAATTTGCCCTGCAGATCATCAAGGATCTTCAGTTTATATGGGGCTTTGGACAATCGGGCGGCAAGCTCTGGACTGGCAACAACCGCATCTTTCAGACCGGCAAGCGTGGTGGCCACATTAATTGAATCAGGCAACTTCGGGTCATACACAATCATGCCTTTGACCTCATTACGGTATGCCGAGAACACTGTCCAGTAATCCTGATGAAGCGTATAGGGCACATTGAGATCATTGAGCCAGGTCATTTTTCCTTCTTCCTGGGACTCGATCAGATAAATCCGCGGCTGTTTCCTGTTAACGATCCCCTGCAACGTTGCAAAGAGCAATTTGATATCACCTGGCGCATCATAGATATCAGCTGTATCCAGATGTTTCGGCTTCTTGAAACTGGGTAGTTCCCGGTTAGCTTTGGAATCCACAGGCTTAGTGGTTTGAACAACGGTTTCCGAAGCAGACGCCGCTCCAGCAGTTAAGGAAAAAGCACACAGGAAGGCTAAACAGAACATCTTGAATTTACGAGCCATGGCGATCTCACTCCTTGTTTGTAGTCAGAAATTAGAGCATGTGTATCCCTCAGTTATCTCGTCCTCCTTTTGCGGCCAAAAGCCAGACACACATCTCATTTCAAGATATATTAAATATATTCATATATGTTATTGCAAGGGTTTCGACAAAACTTCCCATTTAATTAAGGAAAAGTGACATTCCAATCCCGATATTTATCTGGAAGAGTTATATTATACTGCGGTTAAGTTCAGCTTGTTTATTGCGCTTGCTTGTGAAAGGATATATTATATATCTCAAATATTACGAATGAATTGGTGATGTGATCCGAATGAGTACAAACGAACGAATTCCGTTGTATCAGCAAATCCAGGACTATGTCAGACATATTATAACTACAGAAAAGATGAAACCCGGCGATCGCATACCGACAGAAAAGGAACTGATGGACCAGTTCCAGGTCAGCAAAATCACCGTGGCCAATGCCTTGACCGGATTAGCGAATGAAAAGTTGATCGACAGGGTGCCTGGCAAGGGGAGTTTTGTGGCTGAAGAAAACGATATCGTAGCTGCGCCGCGAGCAACGGCGATCGCATTGAAGGGAAGAGAAAGTAAACTGGCAACCGGGATGGTCGGTGTGGTTATGCCTTCAATCCATGATTACTTTGCCATCAGACTTGTTGAGGGAATTGAACAGGCCCTTAGCGAAAAAGGTTATCGCAGCATGGTCATGTTTACACAAGGCAGGCTGGATAAAGAGAAGGATGCCATCAAGGAACTGAAGGCACTCGGCGCTGAAGGCCTGTTAATTTTTCCTGTCGATGAGGAAAACTATAACGAGGAGATCCTTGGCATGAAGCTTTCCGGTTTTCCTTTTGTTCTGATCGACCGCTATTTGCCTGGTGTCGAGACACACTATATTGCGGCGGATGGACGACGCGGTACAAAGCTTGCCGTAGAGCATCTGTGGGAGCTTGGGCACCGCAATATCGCCATCTGTTCGGATTCGCCACTGCAAACCGTCACGGTTCAGGAGCGGATCGAAGGTTATATTGAGGCATTGAAAGGCAAAGGATCGTTAATTAATCCGGCCCATATGATTACAGATTTCCAACCCTTACGTGTGCTTAAAGATGCGGAAACCCATCCCTTGTACAGGTATATTGTGAACCGAATGGTCACGGCATACGTTTCGCTCAACGGAAGGCTTGGTGTGCAGATTTATCAAATGGCGAAGCAAGCAGGGCTTCGGGTGCCTGAAGATGTATCCATTGTAAGCTTTGACGATCCCACATCGATTGTGGAGGAATTCAGCATTTTTACCCATGTGAATCAGTTTGAACGAGATATGGGATACCAGGCTGCGGTTAAATTACTTGAAGTGCTGCATGGTCATGAAGAAACGAAAAGTTATAGTAAAATACTGATTGAACCTGAACTTATGATACGCCAGACCACTGGCAAAGCTCCTCAAACCTGATATGGATGCACATGAAAACCTTCTCCGTCAACGACGGAAAGGTTTTTTATTTTATTAAAAAACATATTGAATATATTCAACCCATATATTATAGTCTAGAAAATGATGGATAATCATACAACACAGTCCAAACCACATTTCACAAGGGGGTTAGAATGTGTCACGAGACCGAAAGGAAGAGCGGACCGGATTTCAGGAGTCTGCTCCGTATCATCCCGACTATGATTTGCAGACTGACTTTGTAATGGTTTATGGCATCGACGAATCCATGCCGGAACGCATCAAGCAATGGAATGACAAAGGATATATTGTGCATCTCATGACCGGGGTTGCCTGGGGAGAATACAACGATTACCTTGATGGCGAGATAGATGGCATCCCCCACTGGGATGAGGCTCAGATGGATCGTCAACAGCAGATGATTCTTCATGGAAATAAACCGGTTATCCCGTACATGGTACCAACCATTTCGTTTGGACGTTATCTAGCCGAGCGTATTCGAATCGCTGTAGATGCCGGCGTTGAGGCTATCCATCTGGAAGAGCCTGAATTTTGGGTGAATGGTGGATATTCTGAAGCATTTAAGAGGGAATGGCAGCTGTATTACAAGGAATCCTGGATTCCGCCGCATGCTTCGCCTGATGCCCAATATCGTGCTTCCAAATTAAAGGCCTACTTATACACCAGGGCCCTTGATCGGTTGTGTGCGGAGATGAAGGATTATGCACTGCAGCGATATGGCCGTGTCCTCCGCTTCTACGTTCCAACGCACAGTCTGATCAATTACACGCAGTGGCGAATCGTCAGTCCGCAATCCCAACTTGTTGAGCTGGCTTCCATCGATGGATACATAGCACAGATCTGGACAGGGACATCGCGTACAGCCAATGTGTATGAAGGGGTTCGCAAGGAACGCACATTTGAAACCGCTTACCTTGAATACGGCGTGATGCAGGAACTGGTACGCGGAACCGACAGACGCATGTGGTTTCTGCATGATCCGATCGAGGATAACCCGAATTACACCTGGGCGGATTACAAACAGAACTATCTAAAGACCGTTGTCGCCTCGCTTCTGCATCCTGGGGTTGCCCATTACGAAGTCGCGCCATGGCCGCGAAGGATCTTTCAAGGGACTTACCCAACGGAAGAAGGTTCCGGCAAGGAGAGAATCCCCGCAGACTATGCAACAACGCTGCTTCAGGTCATGCATACGCTGGGTAACCTGGACCAGAATGTGAGCGAAGTCGATAAGAATCCGCTGCAAGTTGGTGTTCTTATTGCCGATTCTGCTATGTTTCAGCGAATGAAGCCGGATCCAGAGGCGCCTAATCCAGGAAAGTATGATGGAACAGATCCTGAAGGGTTTCAAGAAGAGGGGGATACCGAACTGCTCGATTTCTCTCCTTTTTATGGTCTTGCGCTTCCACTGCTAAAACACGGCGTACCCGTTCGTCCCGTTTTACTGGATAATGTGCGGCGTTATCCGGGTTATCTGGCGCCCTACCATGTACTTGTCCTGAGCTACGAGTTTATCAAGCCACAGTATCCGGATGTTCATTACGTGCTGGCACAGTGGGTGCAGGATGGCGGGGCGCTGATCTATGTTGGCGATGATAGTGACCCCTATCATGATATTCGCGCGTGGTGGAATCTGGATCAGGAAGAGGGAAGGTCTGGAACCAAGTATCATTCTCCGCGTGAGCATTTGTTCGAGCAACTTGGTCTGAAGGAGAAAGCGGGCGGCGCCCACCGGATAGGAAAGGGAGGGGTTGTCTGGCTGAACGAACACCCAGCAGAATTTACACGATCCAGGGCAGGAGCTGATCGCCTTCGTCAATCGGTTCAAGATATCATTGCCGCGCTCAACCCACCAGCTATTCAGTGGGAACCGAGACCGTATTTCAAAATTAGACGCGGCCCTTACATTATCGGTTCTGCTTTGAATGAGTCGGTAAGCGAAGAACCCTTGGTTATATCGGGCCCGGTGGTGGATTTGTTCGATTCGAAGCTCTCTGTACTAAGCCAGGTGGTTCTGAAACCTGGAGAACAGGCGCTGCTCTATGATGTTGTGTCAGGACGTCCAGCGACTGGAGAAGTTTCCCTCATCGCGGCTTCCTCCCGAATCGAATCTTTGTCCGAATCGGGTACAGGTTTTCAATTTTTGGCGAAAGGACCTGCCCGTCTGCAAGCAACCGCGCGGCTGTACAGCAAGGTGAAGCCTGTATCGGCCCATTACATTGTTCAAGGTCAAGCGGTATCCGCAGCTTGGGAATGGGATTCGGATTCACAGACCGTGCTTGTTCAATACGAGCATGGAAATGAAAACAATGCGGAGGTACATGTGAGATGGTCTTCCTGATTTCTTAGCCCAATCACCGTAACAGAGAGGAGCAACGAACATGCCATACGAACCGATCAGGCCGGAACGATTAAAACAGATGTTAAACAAACTTCGAGAAGCCATATATAAGCCGATTACCGAGCTGGAAGTAAAGGCGTGGGTTACGCCAGAGCCCGTATCCTATGAATCCCGGATGTCGGGAACGGAAGTTACGCTCCATCCAGGAGAACGCTGGGGAGAGCTGTGGGACTGTGCCTGGTTCCGTTTCACAGGTAAAACTCCAGCCCTTAAAGTCAGCAGTCATGAGAGCATCGTTCTCTTGTTGGACGTCAGTGGCGAACTATGCCTGGTTGACCACGAAGGAACGCCTGTTCAGGGGTTGACGACGATTAACTCCGAATTTGACTTCTCCTTGGGCTTGCCTGGCAAGCGAGTCGTTCAGCTCCGTGAGGCATGTATCAGAGGAGATGAAATCGAAGTATGGGCAGAAGCGGGCAATAACGATTTGTTTGGCAAGTATCAGGGCGGTTCTCTGAGAGAGGCTGTTATCGCAGTCTGCCGAGAAGACATTCGCAGTTTGTACTACGACACCGAGGTTCTGCTGGAGACGGCGGAACATCTCCCAGCGGGAACAGCGCGCAAGGAAAGGATCTACCAGACACTCTATGACGTCTCCTTGCAGCTAACCGAATTCTCGGAAGAGTGTATTCGACTGGCGAAGAGACAAACGCATGAACAGCTCAGTCTTCAAGGGGGAGACCCGGTCTTATCCCTTAGTGCTGTAGGTCATGCGCATATCGATTTGGCCTGGTTATGGCCGATCCGTGAAACGATCCGTAAAGGGGCTAGAACGTTCTCGACCGTGCTTCGCATGATGGAACGTTATCCGGACTATGTTTTTGGAGCGAGTCAGCCCCAGCTGTACGATTGGATGAAGCAGCATTATCCCAAGTTATATGAGCAGATCAAGGAACGAGTACGGGAAGGAAGATGGGAGCCGCAGGGAGCCATGTGGGTGGAGTCGGATACGAATGTGCCGGGCGGAGAATCCCTTGTACGGCAGATACTGTATGGCAAACGTTATTTTCAACAAGAGTTCGGGTTGGAGATGAAATCACTTTGGATGCCTGACGTATTTGGTTACTCGGCAAGCTTGCCCCAATTATTGAAGAAATCCGGAGTCGATTATATGATGACCCAGAAACTTTCCTGGAGTGAGTACAATCGGCATCCCCATCATTCATTTATGTGGGAAGGAATTGATGGCTCAGCGGTATTAACGCATATGCCTCCCGAGGATACGTACAACAGCCCGGCAGCACCACGTTCCATTGCCAAGGCTGAGCAGGAATATCTGGACAAAAATGTATCTGGACACGCGCTGATGCTCTTCGGGATAGGGGATGGGGGAGGAGGACCGGGTGAAGAGCATCTGGAACGGCTCGAACGGACCAAGAACCTGCTCGGCTTGTCTCCCGTTATACAGGAGCCTTCATGGACATTTTTTGAAAAGCTCAATGAAGAACGAGAGAAATTGCAGACGTGGCGCGGGGAGCTGTATCTGGAAAAGCATCAGGGTACCTTGACGAGTCAGGCGCGAAGCAAGCGGTATAACCGGAAAAT
Source organism: Paenibacillus sp. 7516 (assembly GCF_002272715.1). Taxonomy (NCBI): domain Bacteria; kingdom Bacillati; phylum Bacillota; class Bacilli; order Caryophanales; family Paenibacillaceae; genus Paenibacillus; species Paenibacillus sp. 7516. The sequence continues at coordinate 260,923 of NZ_NPBI01000006.1, read as the reverse complement.
GGAGAAAGCGCTGCGTGAATTGGAATTTGCATCCGTTCTGGCAGCAGCCCAGTTAGGTCACTCTTATCCCTCTGATCTACTTGAAACCATCTGGAAGGAAGTCTTGTTGTACCAATTTCATGATATCCTTCCGGGATCATCGATCAAGCGGGTATACGATGAATCGCTAATCAGGTATGAAGAGCTGTTCATCCAAACAGAGAACATGATTGCAGATACCTACAGCCGTTTGGCAGATCAGATGGCACCAAGCGAGAAGTCACCATCCGCATCTGCAGTGGTGTTTAATTCATTACCTTGGGAGCGACAGGAATGGATTCATATTCAAGGCCGGTGGAAGAAGGTTCAGGTTCCCTCCATGGGATACACGGTTGTACCTGAATATTCTAATCAGAGCAGCATAGATGAGTCCGGAGCCTGCATTGAACAGGAACCAGAGGTACTGGATTCAGAGTTACATGTAAATGTGGAAGAACGCTTCATCGAAAGCAACTCCTTCTTCGTGAAATTTGATCCGAATGGTGCCATTCTCTCTATCCTGGATAAAGCAGAAGCACGAGAAGTCATTCCACAGGGACATCAGGGAAATAAACTCCGTGTGTATCATGATGAAGGAGATGCATGGGATTTCAGCCATGATTATTCAGAGAAGGCCGCTGTGCCGCTAACATTGCATGAAATTCGTGAACTTCGCGAAGGGCCTAGGATTGGACTGATCTTCCAATACAACTATGGCGAATCCGAGTTGACTCAGAGCGTTATTCTTACTCAGGGCAGCCGGAGAATCGATTTTGTAACCAAGGTGGATTGGCGAGAAAACGCCAAGATGCTGCGTACGTCTTTCCCGGTGCATGTTCGCACAGATCAGGTGCATTGTGAGATCCAGTTCGGCAGTCTGTCCAGACCGACCCATCGCAATACCATGTGGGATTTTGCGAAGGATGAGGTCTGCGCACATCAGTGGATAGATATATCTGAGCCCGATTACGGTGTGGCATTACTCAATGATTGCAAGTATGGTCACAGAGCCTATGATAACGTGCTTGACCTGAACCTGCTGCGCAGCAGCTCGTATCCTGATCCGGATGCAGATCGTGCTGAACACGAATTTACTTACTCGTTATATCCACATCAAGGGAATCACGTTCAAGCCGAGATCTATCGAAGAGGCAATGAGCTGAACGTCCCTTTGCGTGTAGTGGCGTTACCCACGGTAGGCGATAAACAGGATGGAAATCTGCCTTTCACAAAATCATTTCTGCAACCCGACCATACACATGTCATGGTTGAGTCCATCAAAAAGGCTGAAGATGGTGACGAGATCATCGTTCGGCTGTATGAAACTTCAGGAACACATGCTCAAACGGTCATTCACCTTGGATTCGAAACCGCTGAGGCTTGGGAAGCTGATCTGATGGAGAACATCATATCGCCACTTCCGATGACAGATCCATCCCAAATATCGCTATCATTTACGCCATTTGAAATCATTACTTTGCGTTTGAAGTTGTTGCAGGTACAGCAAAGGTAGCGTATGTCCTTCATTTTGAGAAAGGAGAGGTGGGAATGTGATCAAGTCAAGAGCAACCAACAATCAATTGATGAAGCGAATCTGGCAGCATAAACTTTTTTATTTGTTCATGCTGCCAGGTATTGTCTGGTTTTTTCTTTTCTGTTATGTCCCATTGTACGGAATCCAGGTTGCCTTCCGGGACTACAACTTTATGGGTGGGTTTACCGGAAGCCCATGGGCGGGTTTTAAGTATTTTGAACAGTTCTTCAACTACTATCAATCCGGTGACATCATCCGCAATACGATCCTCATCAGTCTTATGAAACTGCTGATCGGTTTTCCGATGCCCATTATTCTTGCACTCCTGTTAAATGAAGTCCGCATGATCCGGTTTAAGAAGACGGTTCAGACGTTATCCTACTTGCCTTATTTCGTATCCTGGATCGTAGTGGTCACGCTGATGCAGAGGCTGCTGACACCCTATGGCGGACCAGTCAATGATTTAATGGGAACGATGGGGGCAGAATCAATCCAGTTTCTGAACAATCCAACCTGGTTCTATCAACTGATTGTTGGATCGGACATCTGGAAGAACATCGGCTGGAACTCCATTATCTTCATGGCTGCCATCGCAGGGATCGATCAGCAGCTCTATGAGGCTGCCAAGATTGATGGTGCTGGACGTTTCAGGCAGATGTGGCATGTGACCCTTCCCGGCATTCGCAGTGTGGCGATCCTCTTGTTCATTCTTGCCGTAGGCAGCTTGATGAGTGCAGGATACGAACAGCTGCTTCTTCTGAATGGACCTGCTACCGCGAGCATGGGGAGCGTACTGGATGTTCATGCCATCAACTCCGGGATTCGCGAAGGGCGCCTCAGTTATGCCGCAGCTGTTGGGTTATTCCAAAGCATTATAGGACTTATTCTGGTACTGACCGTCAATCGCATTGCCCGCAAAGTCAGTGATGTATCCCTGTTCTAAGGAGGTGACGATATGGAACGAAAATGGTCTGTATTCTCAGTGTTCAACTATACTTTTCTTGCGTTGGTCGGTTTCTCCATGATCTACCCGTTTATTTATATTTTGGCCTACTCATTAAATGAAGGTAAGGACTCGATGCAGGGGGCAATTTATTTTTTACCCCGAAAATTCACTTTGGAGAACTATGCCGAGGTATTTGATAATGCACGCATCTGGAAGGCATACCAAATTACCCTCATGCGCACCGTGCTGGGTACGTTCCTGCATGTGATATTGTGTACCCTGATGGCTTATGCACTTTCCAAAAAAACATTGCCTGGCCGTTCCTTTTTTACCTTTTACATCTTTTTGCCCACGATTTTCAGTGCGGGTTTCATTCCGTTCTTCATTACACTTCAAAAACTGCATCTGATCAATACCTTTTGGGTGTACGTTTTGCCTCTGTTATTCAATTTCATGCACATCATCATTATTCGTACGTTTCTGCAAGGCATACCGGAGGAATTGGAGGAGTCTGCCCGTATTGACGGCTATGGAGATTTCCAGATCTTTTTGAGAATCATCCTGCCTCTTTCAGGGCCTGTGCTCGCAACCATTTCGCTATTTATCGGAGTAGCTCATTGGAATGACTGGTTCTCTGGTGCCTACTACGTATCCAACAAAAATCTGATCCCGGTGCAGACCTTGCTGCAAGAAATGCTGACGGAAGCAGAAGCATTATCCAATTCCATGCAGCGGGCAGCGCAGCAAGGTGGCCAGACGGTAGGTGGAGTCGGAGGGGCAGGAGCAACACCGGAATCCATGCGCATGGCCCTGCTTGTTATTACGGTTTTTCCAATCTTGTGTATTTATCCGTTTCTTCAACGCTATTTTGTCAAAGGAGTCATGATCGGCTCGGTGAAAGGTTAATCATATCGGTTCTAATCTATCAGGCTTAACCTTGATTCATTGATATCCATATCCAGGAGGCGATTGGTGTGAATAGGATTTGGTCGAAAGGCATGTCCGTATTACTCGTATCCATTATGACTGGAAGTTTGCTGAGTGGTTGTATGAATTCATCAGGGAACGGGGAAGGCGATGGAGAGGGTGGCGGAAACACGCTAAAAATATTGCATAATTGGAATGGTTCGGGCGGATCGGATAATGGAATCACCCCTATAGAGGAAGTCATTAAGGAAAAGACCGGAGTGACCCTGGAATGGGAATATACCAAAGGCAGTGAGACCGAGAAGGTGAATCAGATCTTTGCCACACAGGATTTGCCTGATATATATACCGGACCGGCTTGGGGAGGAGAGCTTGATGGGATCATCAAAGCCGCCAAAGAAGGTCAGTTAGTCGACATATCCGATAAGTTGGACAATTATCCCAACCTGGCCAAGTCGATCGCGGAAGAAAACGTGCCGCCAGCATTATATGAAAAAGCGATCAATGCATATGACGGCAAAAAGTATCTGCTTCTGCAGAATCAGCCCGCTACAAACGAAGACGGTATTGATTGGCTCTACGGGTTCTATGTACGCAAAGACATTGCCGAAAAGGTAGGTGTGGATCCGCAATCGGTGGTAACGAAAGAGGATTTTTATGCATTTCTCAAAAAAATAAAAGACGCCAACCTGCAGGAAAACGGGCAGCCCGTATTTCCACTGGGCGGATTCAGTAACGGTTGGGCAGTAGGTATTGGCAATACGATGTTCTATTCTGGAGCAAGTTACGTAGACAAAGGCGATGGTTCGTTAGAGCACAGCTTCTTCACTCCAGGTTATGAAGAATACATGCTGTTCTATCGTAAACTGTTGGCAGAAGGGCTGCTCGATCCGGATGTATTTACCCAAACAGATCCCATCGCCAAAGAAAAGATTAATCAAGGACGTATTGCCATCCTCGCCGCACATTATCCGGCCATCCTGGATGCTTCGAAGGAATATGTCACCTCTCATCCCGGAAGCGATTACATTCCGGTTGGTCCATTAGAGCGTGCTGATGTGGATCCGAGTCGCCCCGTGGACCTTGGCATTCAGGGCAACAACGTAACGGTTATCACCAAAAGCTGCCAAGGTGCATGTGTGGATGCAGCACTTAAGTTTCTGGACTACATGGCTTCTGACGAAGGCTTTATGCTGGCCAGATATGGGGTGCAAGGCGTTCACTGGGATATGAAGGATGGCAAACCTGCAGCCAATCAGGAATGGTTTGAAAAATTCGCAGCGGATCAATCCGGTAAAGTTCGCAAGAGTGTAGGTATTGGCATTGGTTTGGAATCGCTAACCGGACTTGATCGCATCAACTCATATGCCGGCGGAGATATCTGGGCAGATCAGGACAGACTGGATGCCATGGAGCATGCTCGTAAAATACTTCGTCCAAACGGTATTCAGGTTATTACCGCTTATAATCCGGGGGATGTCATCACGAACGCACCTGAATGGGAAATGTTGAAGCCTTCCATGGACCGGATGGGAGATGCCTGGAAGGAAGCTGTTTTTGCAAAATCGGATGAAGCTGCCTTGAGCATTATTAACGAATTGAGGGATCAGCTGAGGAACACCGGATACGATCAAGCGATGCAGTTTACCAATGAAAATCTGAAAGGAAAAGACGTGGTGACCGTCCAGATGCCGAACTGATTTTCCTAACGCGTAAATCATGAGAGAATCCATGGGCTTTGTAATCCCTTGTCAGGAAGGCAAACGAAGCCCTTATGGATGAGTAGAGCAACGACCTGTAGAAGTTTAAAGTGCGTATACATTTTAATATTCAGAAAAGACAATAAATCATATGAAGGAGCTGTAGCGTCATGACAACAGGTTTCAGGCCGCCAGCGGTGCCGCTTGTAACGGTCGACCCGTATTTTAGCGTATGGTCAACAGCCGATCATCTCTATGAAGAACACACTCGGCACTGGACCAACAAAACTCAAGGCATGGTAGGCATGGCAGTGATCGATGGGAAAGTCAGAAGATTTATGGGGAAAATGGATTCACTCGATCGTTCTGCAGATGTAGAGGAAAATGCCCCACTTGTACAGACGAATCTGACAGTCGAACCTGTGACAACTCGTTACACGTTTGAAGGAGAAGGCATTGAGCTTCGGGTTGAATTTACCACGCCGCTACTACTGGATGATCTTGAGGTCTTATCCAGACCCGTGACGTATGTTACATTTCTTGCTCGTGCGATCGATGGCCTAGAACACCAATTGAAGATTTATTTTGACGTAACAGGAGAATGGTGTGTGAACACACCAGAGCAGCAAGTGACCTGGTCTTCTTCTGTAATCAACCAACAATTGCATGCATTGACTATGGGAACGGTTGAACAGCCCATTTTGAAGCTTGCTGGCGATGATACAAGGATAGACTGGGGATATATGTATCTGGCGGTCCCCCTGTCCCCCCAAAGCCAATCGGTTGTTCACTCGGTATCAGGTCGTGAACAATATGCTCGAACTGGGGAATTGAAAGTAGAGGAGGATGACCATAAGCCAAGGACAGTATCTGATAATATGCCTGTCATGGCAACCGAGATGGATATGGGTCTCGTCCATGAAGAAACGGTTTCCGGTTATCTGATGTTAGCATATGATGACATTCACTCGATTGAATATTTTCATCAGCCATTGAACGCCTATTGGAGAAAAGATGGAATGACCTTTCATGACATGCTAATTATGGCAGCACAACAGTATGAAGAGATTAGGAAGAGATGCGACAGCTTTAATCGTGAACTCCTGCAGGAAAGTCAGGAGGCAGGCGGCGCTTCTTATCGAGACATTCTGGCGCTCACTTATCGTCAAGCCATTGCTGCGCATAAGCTGGTTGTTAATGAAGCGGGCGAAGTCTTATTTTTCTCCAAGGAAAACTTCAGCAATGGCTGCATTGCCACGGTGGATGTAAGCTACCCGTCGATTCCGCTGTTTCTGAAATATAATCCTGAATTGGTCAAAGGCATGATGCGTCCCATCTATAAATATGCCAAGAGCAGTGAGTGGTCGTTTGATTTTGCGCCCCATGACGTCGGGACTTACCCCAAAGCGAACGGGCAAGTATACGGGGAGAACAAGTTGGAGTACCAGATGCCGATCGAAGAATGTGGCAACATGCTTTTAATGGCGGCGGCGGTTAGCAAATATGAGAAGCATGCTGAATTTGCCCGTGAGCATTGGGAGCTTCTGACGAAATGGGCGTCTTATCTGCTGCAGCATGGTCTGGATCCGGACAATCAGCTGTGCACCGATGACTTCGCAGGCCATCTAGCACATAACGCCAATCTTTCCATCAAAGCGATATTGGGCATTGCTGCCTACGCATATATGTGTGATCTGCTCGAGATGCAGAAAGAAGGAGCCGTATACCGCAAAGCGGCTGCAAAGATGGCAAAGGAGTGGGTGTCCATGGCGGATGCCGATGATCACTATAAGCTGACGTTTGACAGCTCCAACGAATCATGGAGCATGAAGTACAATTTGGTGTGGGATCGTCTGTTAGGCTTCAATCTGTTCCCAAAAGAAATTGCTGTGAAAGAACTCAATTATTATGCACGTCAACAAAATCGATATGGAACGCCTCTGGATAGCCGGGATACGTATACCAAATCCGATTGGCTTGTATGGTGTGCCTCCATGAGCGAAACACAAGAACAGTTTGAACAAATGATTTTGCCAATTTGGCAATTCATGAATGAGACAACAAGTCGTGTGCCAGTAACCGACTGGTACGATACCCTAACCGGTAAACAGCTGAACTTTCAGAATCGATCCGTTGTTGGGGGATTTTTTATTTATCTGTTAATATAATTCCATTTTCACAGACCTACGCTCTCTCAAGGTAAAGTTAAAAAGGATTGACGTATCCTCATCTGGGAACTAATGTAATAATGTAATGAACCGGAATCCCCGAGGAGGCATTATGAAATTACGTTCCCTTTCTTTTTTGTGGAAGCTATTGTTATTCTCTATTGTCATAGGAACTCTCCCGGTAATTGTTCTTGGTACCTTTTCCTACTATAATTCCTCCTTGACCGTCCAGGAAAAGGTGAATGAAGGCAATAAATTGCTGCTGCAGCAAACGCAGATGGGTGTAGAGCAAATGCTGAGAACCGTAGATAACTCGGCGACGCAGTTCTTGCAGTCTCCGATCGTTAGACAGGCATTCAGCAAGCCGATTACAAATGAGGATTTCGAAATGGTTCATGAGCTGTATAAAGGTATTGCTACGATTCAAACGTACGAGCTGGGGATTAAGGAGATCTATTTGTACAGTTTGAACAAGAAATGGCTGGTCACAAGTACCGGTGTGAATGAATACAGCACCCCTGAATTCAAGTCACAACTCGAAATGTTTTCTCGTGAACAGACCGGATCTTTCTGGAGCAGAGGGCAGGATAATCTGCCGGATTCGTCGGAGTCTGTCTATTTCGTCAAAAAATATCCCTTTAACGCTGCGAATCCCAAAGGCCTGATTAGTGTAGCGCTATCTCCTGACGTGATAAGGAGAACGTTATCCGTTCAAAACGGGAAAATGGCAAACGCTTTCATATTGGATCGCGATTTAAAGCTTATTCATCGAAGTGATGAAGGTGCGTCACCAGGAAGCAACATGTCGGGGGAGTCCTATCTTCAACAGCTTCAAGAAACCGAATCCACCACCGGGCAGTACATATCCAAGCATGAGGGGGAGACGGTAACCGTCACCTATCGTAAATCTTCCTACAATGGATGGGTGTATGTTTCGGTAGCCTCTAACGAACAAGTGAACCAACAGAATCAGATCATTGGCTGGATTACCTTACTCGTTTGCTTTTTGATATTGTTAATTACTCTAATTCTGGCGTGGTTTGGTTCGAAGAGAATGTACAGCCCGATTCGATCCATCTATTCAACCCTTGCAGCTGTAGCCTCCCCGCAAGCAGGTAGGGAGCAAGCTGCGGGAGAACTGCAAGTTATTGGAGAACGGGTAAATGATCTGATCCGCAATCATTCTGTTGTTATGAACGAGCTCCAGGGTCAACAATCACAACTGAAAGAGTTTTTCATGCATAAATTGTTGAAGGGTGAGATTGGTCATACCGATTTCGAAGAGAAATTGGGACTGTATGGCGTTCATCAGACATGGTCGTCCATGAGCCTGCTGGCGATCCAGATGGATACCCTTATAGGGACCCGCTATGAAGAGAGGAATCGGGACTTATTATTGTTTGCAATTAGTAATATGGTCGGTGAACTGATACCAAGTGATAACAGGTTGGTACCGGTGGTGACTACTGATTACCAAGTTACCCTGATCGGCTCATCCAACGAGGGTGCAGAGCTTAAGGAAGAGTTGTTCATGTTATCTGTGGACGTCCAGAAGGCAATTGCCAAATATCTCGGGATCCGGGTTAGTATCGGAATCAGCCGCCCATTTCACTTTTTTGACCAGGCAAGGAATGCACTGCATGAAGCTATGACATCACTGAAATTTAGTGTGGGACTTGGGCAAGAGTCGATTCTGTTTATAGAGGACGTGCAGCCTCAGAAAAATGATCCGGGCAGGTTTCCACATAACCGAGAGCAGGCGCTGTTCGATGCCATACGAGCAGGAGATCTGGCCCAATCCGAGATCGAATTGGAGCATTTTATGGAGGAACTGTTTCCTGCTCGAACACCATTTCAGCACTATCATTTATCACTCTTGAGGCTGCTGGTTAATTTTCTCAAATTCGGTCATGAGCTTTCTATTCCAATGGAAGGCATTGAGGGAGATGAGTCCGCTTTAATTGATACATTATTTAAGCTGCGGAACGTTACGGAGATGAAGTCCTGGTTTTGGACATTATTTGTTGTGCCATACGCCAAGGAACTGGAGCATCGCCGTGAAACGCAGTTTAAACATATATCGGAAGCCATTGTCGACATGATTCAACGGGAATTCGATTCGGAGTTAACCTTGGAAAGTTGCTCAGCTCGAATCAATTATCACCCTCATTATGTGAGCCGGGTATTTCGACAGGAGACGGGGGTAAACTTCGGAGAGTACCTGACAATGTACCGGATGGATATGGCCAAGAAATGGCTTAAGGAGACGGATATGAGAATTGCTGAAATTGCAGAGCGTCTGCAGTACAATAACTCGGCCAATTTTATTCGCTCCTTCCGAAAAATTGCAGGAACGACTCCCGGAAAGTACAGGGAAGAACAATGACTTGCTGCCATACTTCTCTTAGACAAAATTAGCCCCTAGGTCATGAGATAAAAATCATCGTCCTGGGGGCTATTTATGAATTGATGAGATGATATCCGATATTACTTATTCGCAGATTTGGCGTAATCTGCATTAATCTCTTCAATGATCTTGCTTCCGCCACCTTGCAGCCACTTATCTACCGCCTGATTCCAATCCTCTTCGCTGGCGGTACCCATAATGTATTTGACTGTGGCATCCTGTATGATTTTATTGAGTTCATTGCCGAGCTCAATGGCGGTATTAGAGATATAAGGAGAGGCTGGATTCTGAATGGCAAAATTGGCGTTGTCTTTGAATAATTCTGTGCTGAGCTTCTCCAGTTCGGTACCGAAGTTCTCCACCTGATCCTGCAATATCATAAACTGGTTGCTATCCGTCATTTCTGACCGCAACTTGGGATCCGGGTTTTGCTTGTATTCTCCATTTTCAACGGTGTATTGCTTACCTTCAACGCCATATTTCAAAAGGTTTTGCATGTCCTTCTCCGATACCTTATCGAAGTAAGCAAGAATTTGCTTCAATTCATCTTCCGTTTTGACACTCGTTTTCGGAATCATGTACATTCCCAAATAACCTGTGCCTGCCCGCGTGGCGTCTCCGTTCGGGCCAGAGATCCGGTTAATCAGATCGATTTTGGCATCGGGAGCGACCTTCTTGATATTTTCTTCAATATTTTTTCCATCGACCATGTTGTCAATCCACAATCCTGCCTTACCTTTATACATCACCGATCGACCGTCCTGAACGAGCGCAAAATCCTGATTGATAAGCTTCTCATCATATAGTTTCTTGTAAAACTTCAAGGTATCCATATACGCAGGGGTCATGTGAGCCGGGATTAACTGTCCGTCTTTCAGTTCCCATTCATTTGGGCCTCCCAGATAGACCAAGATGTCTTTGAATCCAGCGATATTATTTCCCTGCATCCCTACCGCAAGACCGACGGTATCCTGTCTGCCGTTTTGATCCGGATCTTTTGTGGCAAACGCTTTCAAAACGTCATAAAGTTCATCCACATTTTTCGGAGCTTCCAAACCCAGATTGTTCAGCCAATCCTGTCGAATCATCAGACCGAAACGGGCAATATCCCGTTCGCGATACAGGCCATAGATTTTGTTGTCAATGGATGAGTTGCTTAATACAACATCAGACATCTTGCTCAGATTTGGATAACTGTCGAGATAAGGTCCCAATTCCCAGAACATGCCTGACCGGGCAGCATTGATGATAAAAGAAGCTTTTGGCTCCAAAGCAACGAACGTTTTGGGCAGCTCGCCGGAGGCAACGGTAGCACTTAATTTATCCGTGTAGGAAGAGGAAGGGACCCAGGACACGGTTAGATCCGTGTTCGTTTTCTCCTCAAGCAAAGTCAAAATGGAGCTGCTCGCATTCATCTGTTCGGCACTGTATGTTGGCAGCATCATGGTCAAGGAGAGAGTGCCTTGTGCACCGCCCGTACCTGTAGCCTCGTTGGAATTGTTACTGGCACATGCTGTTATCATTAAGCTTAATGAAGCGATGAGAGCTCCAGTGCGAATCAACGACTTCCGATATGATTTCTTCATATTAAAATCCCCCTAATCGTGATTTCATGATTTAAGTTACGATCAGCCTTTCACAGAACCAAGTAATACGCCTTTGGCGAAATGCTTTTGCAAAAATGGATACACGAGCAGGATCGGTAGAGTGGATACAACAATGACAGCCATCTTGATGGATTGCTCCGGCGGGGAAACATAGTCTGATTCCATTGCCGTGGAGTCTCCAATTCCGCCAGAAGCCAAAATAACGAACTGCCTTAATAGCACTTGAATTGGCCATTTGGTGTTATCGTTAATATAGAGCACAGCACTAAAGTAAGTATTCCAATGCCCTACTGCGTAAAACAGGGAGAAGGTAGCGATTGCCGGCATGGAAAGAGGCAGCACGATGCGAAAAAATACGCTTAAATCATTGCATCCATCAATCTTGGCCGACTCTTCCAAGCTCTCGGGAAGCTGCTGAAAGAAATTGCGGATAATGATCAAGTTAAAAGCACTTATGGCTCCAGGTATAAGCAAGGACCAGTACGTGTTGATCATACCTAACTGTTTGACCACAAGAAACGTTGGAATCATGCCGCCACTGAATAACATTGTAAAAACGATCAGCATGAGAATCGGTTTACGGAAGTCCATGTCCCTTCGAGCCAATGGATAGGCCATTAAACAGGTCAAAAATATGTTGATCAGCGTGCCGAACACGGTAATGTAGATGGTAACAAGCAAGCTTTTGACAAGAGTGGGGGTTGAGAAGATGTACTTGTATGCATCCAGTGTAAACTCTGTTGGAAATAAAATGAACCCACGTAATAATAATTCCTTCTGAGTGGCGAAGGAGCCGGCAATAACATATACGAAGGGGAGTACCGTGAGCAGAGCAAATACAGTCAACAATGTTATGTTCAGTACATCGAAAATTCGACTTCCCACGCTAGGTTTGATAGGCATTCCATGATGAGCTCCTTCCTTAATAAATTCCTTCCTCACCGAACCTCTTGGCCAGATGATTGGCTACAACCACGAGCACCAATCCAATTAGAGATTTGAACAAACCGACTGCAGTACTGAAGCTGTATTGCCCTTGGCTAATCCCCACGGAGTATACGTAAGTATCAAATACTTCCCCGACTTCACGGTTCATGGCGTTAAGCATTAGGAAGATCTGTTCGAAACCGGTATCCAGGAAGTTCCCTAGACGAAGAATCAACAGAATGATGATGGTGCTGCGAATGGCAGGCAAGGTAATATGCCAGAGCTGGCGAAGCCTGTTCGCTCCATCCATCCGCGCTGCTTCATACAACTGTGGATCGACCCCTGAAAGCGCGGCAAGAAAAATGATCGTTCCCCAGCCAGTTTCTTTCCAGATCACCTCAGCAGTAACGATAGTTCGAAACCACTCATTGCTCGCCAGAAAATTAATCTTATCCCAGCCAAAGTACACCAGGAGATCATTGACGATACCGCCTTCTGTAGTTAAGAAAATGTAAGCAATCCCCACGACAACTACCCATGACATAAAATGCGGAATATACACCAGTGTCTGAATGGTTCGCTTAAACAAGTGGTGGCGAAGTTCATTTAGCATGAGTGCAATAACGATGGGTAAAGGGAAGAAAAACAGAATGTTGAGCATGGCAAGCATGAGCGTATTCCGGAAAAGAACGATAAAGTTGGGATCATTAAATAAGCGTTCAAAATGTTTGAGCCCTACAAAAGGGCTATCCCAGAAGCCAAGGAATGGCTGGTAATCCTTGAAGGCGATGAGTATTCCATACATCGGCCAGTACTTAAATAAAAGAAAGTACAGCAGGCCGGGCAGAAGCATGAAGTACAACCATCGATTTCTAACCAATCTGCCTAATAATGTCGGTGCTCTGGAGGCGGGGAACATAAGTGTTGTAGCTTTTGTATTTCTTTGCATCTGACTTCATTCCTTTCCTCAAGGGTTCATATGGGATGTAAGCATAGCTGTATCATAGTGGAGGGATGAAATTACCGTCGATAGTCCTTGATTGTGGAGATGGTGCTTAGAGTGCGGAATAGCGAGCTGTTACAGCGAGTAGTCATCCGTTGCACCGGTATTCATTACTTGCTTTTTGCCCTGTAAACAGCGATATAGCGCCATCAGGAAGCACATGTCTATAAAGAGACAACAAAAAAGGAACCCGCAAAAACGGGCTCCTGATCTATCTCGTCATTCTTTAGGATTTGGAGGGTTGTCCGATCAACAATGGCAATCACTGAATATTGTCCATAGAGAAAGTACGAATTCATACAAAAAATAAAACGAAAACCCGAGCAGAAGTATGCCTGCTGCAATGGAAACCCAATGGATCATTCTCCGGCTCATCACTTTTCGTGTAATAGAAACCAGAGAGACCAGACCCAGGTCGTGGAGCAGAATACCGCACAGCACACCACAAGCCGCAATAGCGAAGCTTTCCTTACCGGCTGAACGATAGGAATCAGACAGCACGGCTCCGAATACGGAAACCCAAAAGATCAGATTACCTGGGGAGATGGCTACAAGCAGGCCTTTAAGGTACGTTTTCCAAAATGATTTCTTCACCTTCTCGTCGGCTGGTGTAATATCCTGGTCTGCATTTCGAATTGAATCATAGCCGAGATAGGCAAGAAAACCGGCTCCAACAAGCCAGAGAGGAATCTGGACATAAGGCAGGGAAAGGATGGAGGCGAATCCAAAATACATTGCAAGGATCAGTGTTGCATCTAGTGTCATTCCACCCAAACCAACAGCCCAGCCGTGAATGAAGCCATTCTTCAAGCCCTGTTTGGTCATCTCTACGGTGATTGCTCCGACTGGCATGGCGATAGCTAGTCCAATCAGAACATATTTGATATACAGTTCCATGTCCATTATTATTTCCCTTTCCTGAATCCGGTTAATGAGACGCTCCTCCTAATATCTGCAGAGTACAGCTTATTCGAAGGAGGCCTCTTTTAGGACAAGGAGGGGTAAACTTCTATTCCTGAATCTTCTCCACTTGAAGAGCACGAAGAAAAGGACAACGAGAAGGGGAGGTATCATCATCTCTAAGAAAGTACTGCTTATATTCGAGATTCCCCTGCGATCCATATTGTTTTAATTCAGGATGAGCGGGGACAGCATCGTATTCGGCAAGTCGTTCACGAATCTTGGGGCCAATGGCAGCAGCTTTCTTGGGGTGAGCATTCCACTGTTCAAGTACCCAGCGAGGTGTCATAGCGAGCATAAAATAAGGGAAACTTCTGCTCTGCCTGTTGGTGTGAGCAGGGGTCCCGCAATAGACGAAATAACGCTCATCGTCATAACAAAACTCCCATAAGGGATTCTCCGGGTTCTCCGGTATATCTTCCGGCCATGGCGTTACATCCAAATCACTGACCTGGCTTAACAGCTCCCAAAAAAACGCTTCATACTCCAAAACCGTTCTCATCGTATCCCTTAATTCAAGAAATAGAATCAGTGAAGAATATTCACCAAAAGAACGCGATGCCCGGCCGTATTCCGAAATGATCTCAGCGAGTTTACGATCAGCGGGTTGGTGATCTGAGCCAGAAACAAAACCATACCGGAGATGCCCCATGGCGAAAGCCTGCGTCGCCGGAATACAAGGGAAACGTGCTTCCCGATCACTCATTTTGGAGGCAAACAAGCGGTAGGCATCCTTTTTCCATTCTTCCAGAGGAGCATCGTCGTTCTCCAGTTCAGAATGTTGATACAAAAGCGACATGAACAGTCCTCCTTTTACCTATAGGATATCGTCCAGAGGCAAAATGGTGACTGTCCCATATCACTTCGATATGATAGGCAAGTGAATATCATTCAGTAATTTAGAAGGCGCCCACCGTCATGCCATTGACCGTACATTTTGTTATCTCGTGTGTGTGTAATGAATTTATCCAATCTGTGATTAAACGCTGCGGGTTGATTCTTAACGCTCTGGATCGTGTCGATGCGTACTCTTGTATATAAAGCGGGAAAAGCCATGAAGTTCTCATAAGTCTGTGTATCCTCTTTAAGCCTGATCTCAATATCCTCTGGAATTTGAAAAGAATCGATTTCCATGTTCGGCAGCACGCGTCTTCCTTCATCTCTCATGAATCCCAGCTTTTCAAGACGTCTTACCCGTTCTTTATTCAATTCAGTCCAGGAACTGTTATGGCTTCGGGGTGACAGTCTCTGTGCAAGCTCTGCATTAGAAATTTTCTTCTTCAGCCCATCAATCCAACCAAAGCAAAGGGATTCTTCCACGACGTCCAAATAAAATAGCGTACCCGGCTTTGGAGTCATGCTTACAATAACCCAGCAGGAAGTTTCAGTTCTGCAGTTGGTCTGCAACCACAATCTTAAGTCTTCTCTTGAGTTTACAAAGAGTAAATTCTGAATTTCCATTGTTCGACTGCTCCAATCCTGATGATCCTGATTCGTTGTTGTTTTAATTGGACTGTACGGGTTGTTGATACCAATACAGACAATAGTCGTTCATGGTGGATGCATGCCCCATTTGACGCAGCATTGTAGATACATTGCCCCTGTGGTAGGTGCCGTGATTCACCACATGCAGCAGCATGTTGGACAACGTTGTTTCGCAGATGCCGGCGTATGGATTATCAAGTATGATCGTTTGCTCCAAATCGGTTTGACGCTGTATCCATTCATTGTACCGTTCTGCCAATTCGGCATAGGTGTCCATGTACTCTTCGACGGTAAGGAATGTTTTTTCATTTAATGCCATGCACTCTTGCAGCGCTTCACGCATTGCCATACCTGATAAAACGAGATACCACATCTGATCGACTGCGTAGATATGGCTTAGGGCATGGGCAATGGTGGGGAAAGAGCTGTTCAATTCCTGACTTAGTACAGATGAGGGCAATTCCTTGATTCTGCCCAGGATCGTTTGGTTGGCCCACGTGTGGTAATTCAGCATCTCCATTGAAACATTTGTCATTTAAAATATCTCCTTTTGTAATACAATGATTTTTGTTTTTGAATCTGTTGTGATTATAAAAAAAGAAGTATGACAACAGAGTGTCATACTTCTTCGTATAGCAGGATTGCTTGTTGCAGTTGTTCTTTCAAAATCCCTCGAAGTTCTCGCGGCTTCATCACTTCGACTCCACTGCCCAATCCCAGCAGAAATGATCGAAGCCATCTTGCCTGTAGGGGTTGGTAAACGGAAATTTGCATGGTCATGCTTCCGTCCTCGTTAAATTGCTTCTCTGCCTGATGAAAATGGTCCAGCGCTTCAGCTAGTACCTCAGGTGCAACCCGAAAGACAACGTCACTTATCTGATTTTGCCATTCCTCGTTTCGCAAAGAACGCTCTTTTGGCACCTCACTATGGGGTAGGAATGAGTCTTGGGTCAGCGAAAGATTCATCATTCGAGATAGACGAAATTCCCGGTAATCCTGACGTACTCGACAGAATCCATATACGTACCAATTTCGATATTTAAAATAAAGCATCACGGGTTCCAACTCACGGGTTGTGCGTTCATTCCGGTTGTTAATGTAATCGAAGCGGACAACGATATGCTTCGTGATCCCCGACCGTAGCTCGCGAAGCGTATAATGATCCGTACGGTGAGTTTCCAAGTCAACCGCCAGGGTCGGAGGTTGTTGCTCAGAGCCAACCGTTTGCAGTCTTTCAATCGTGCCCTGTGCACGCTCATCCTCAAATACAGTGGAGAGACTGCGCAGAACCGTAATCAGTGACTGAACATCGTACGACCCGAGCAGGCTTTTGTCCATCTTGTATCCGTCCATCATGCCATACCCGCCGTTCATTCCCTGATAGGAAACCACAGGAAAGCCGGCGGCACAGATCACGTCGATGTCCCGATATATGGTTCTTGGGGATACCTGAAACTCTTCGGCCAGCATGGAAGCAGAGACAACTTCGTTGTTCAGCAGTTTATAGATCATAGAGATTAATCGTTCCAATTTCATGAGTAAGGACCGCCTTGTCCACCGTTTTTATTCATTATCATTGGTCGTTATTATATCACAAGTGATTGCTTATCAATAATAAAACAATAAAAATCAATAATTATTTATTGTAAAACGATAAATGATGTGATAAATTTAAATCACTTAAAACAAGTGAGGTGCTTTTTGTGAAACGAGGTTCAACAATCTTTTTGAAAATGGCTGTTCTGCTTATTGGGCTTCCCGTTCTGGCGTTGTGCATCTTCGGCATACCTTGGTTAGCGAATCATCCGGTGAATCCGATTTATGCCGGTTCGCTATATCCTATTGTGATCATTATGTATATCTCTGTCATACCGTTTATCATTGCGCTGTTCCAGTCATTCCGTCTTCTGAGCTATATCGATAAGAACGAAGCCTTTTCTTCATTCTCAGTCAGATCTTTAAAAATCATAAAATATTGTGCTATTGTAATTAGTAGCCTATATTTCGTGATGCTGCCGTTCGTTTTTCTTGTAGCAGATAAAGATGATGCTCCAGGGCTTATTATTGTCGGAATGGTTCCCATCTTTGCTTCGCTGGTCATTGCAGTGTTTTCCGCTGTTCTCCAAAGACTTTTACAGCAAGCCATTGATATTAAATCCGAAAATGACCTAGTGGTTTGAGGTGAAGACATGGCTATTATAATCAATATTGATGTGATGCTGGCTAAGCGGAAAATGACAGTTACCGAACTTGCGGAGAGAGTTGAAATCACGATCGCCAATATTTCCATATTGAAGAACGGGAAGGCGAAAGCGATACGTTTGTCCACATTGGAGGCAATCTGCAAAGCGCTGGATTGTCAGCCGGGAGATCTTTTAGAATATAGAGCGGACGAAGACGAAGACGGCATTGAGTAGTCTTGACATACGCTGCCTAATACCAGTTACTTTCAGGAACATTATTTAAGACTGAAGTAAATATGTCAGTAAAGATTTGTTTATATTTGGGGATAGAACAATTGAATAAATCTTCTCATAGATAAGTCAGCAAAAACGAACTTATTCCTGTTAGGGAGTAAGTTCGTTTTTGGTTTCTAATGAATGAGTTCAAACCATTGAGCCAATCATGATTACATCTCCTTATTGGTTGGAGGAGTGGTATAGCTGATCCTCTGCAGTGGCTGTCTGTAGAGACAAACGCCAAAAGAGTCTGTAATGTTTATAATGAAATAAAAATTCAGTGCAGAGAATAGGACATCGTAATTACTTCTTCTCTCTGTTCTTATCTGACAATGAAATAGTGGCTATCCAAGAAGCAATAAAAACGACGATTAATATGGTATTAGACGGTACCGTTTTAACGATGTAATCTTGAACCAGTAGAATAATGATGGATAAGGCTAAGATAGCTCTCATGACTCGAGCTGATGAGCGGTCCGGATCCTTGGAATGTTGGGATATAAGATACATAACATACCACAGCCCAAGAAATAAGAATATAGAATCTGTAATGACCATTGCAAACATGTAAGAAACACCTTTCAAAGAGCGATTTCGCTAAACGATTCGTTCAGATGACTGATTAAAATCAGATGCTTATCGATTCCTTTGTTGAGATTGCTCTTTCTATGGCCAGAGACAAGTGTACATCCTTGAGAGCTTCCGTCAGGGGATAAAAAGAGATATTCTCTCTTACGAAAGCAGACATGCGTGTCAAAATTTCAAACATGGACAGCTCTTCATCGGAAAACGGGGCAGAAGAGAAGGGATTACGGTACAGGCACTCTTGTCCAGCGCGAAGCTCACGAAGGGAGAGCGGTCCCAGACTTCCTTCCATGCCGCTTTGAATTCGGTGGATGGAGTATGTATCATACGCATCGGTACCCAAGCTGATCGTGACTTCGTTATCCCGGATCTCCCCATGGGACCCGCGAATCAGAACCCGGTTTTGCCGGAGTGGCGAAAAGTATTGAGAACGAGTAAAGTCCAGAACAGCACTCTTGCCGTTACGGAAAGACAACATGGCGATCTCTTGAACTTCATTCTCGATTCGATCCTGGACTTGTCGACCCCGGTAAGGTACTTCCTGAATCGGAAGCTCAAAGCGGCGGCCGACAATTTCACAGCTGATATCCGTGAGCGACAGCCAGTTACGTATCAGACTGATCCCGTGATAACCGTGTGCTATCGATGCTTGAACATGATGAACCTGACCCAGTTTCCCTGACTGGATCAGGGACATTCGAGCGAGCTGATGCGGCAGCAGGGGATACTGTTCTGCAATCTGAATCTGACCGTTTTTCTCGGCAAAAGAGGACATTGTCTTGAAGCTTTCTTCATCAAAAGCCGGCGGTGTTTCAACCAAGAGAGGAAGCTGTAATGAAACAAGTTTTTCAAGGACGGCAGGAACGGATGTTTTGGACACAGCAACCAAAAGAAAATCACAATGACGGGCCATTTCATACGATGACTCGTAAAGGGTGACGTCCCAACGTTTGGCAGCCTCCACATATTTGGCTGGATTACGTACAACTACGCCGCTGATATTGAATATATGGGGGAGCTGCTTCGCGATCCTTAGATAAGCTTCTGCTCTCCAGCCGAATCCTATAATTCCAAAGCGAATTGGTTTACTCAAAAAAATCCCCTCACTTCTCATGCTTCTTCTAAAAGAATTATGTATGTGTATTCCCTGTATTTTCTACTCAAGGATACCACGTAGCTAAGCATTTTCAACGAAAGAATTGGAAAAAGCACGTGTAACACAAATATCTATAAGAATCTGAACGGACATTTAATCCATCTTATTTTCGGAGTTAACCTACACAGCTATATGACAAAAAGCCCTGAATTGTTCGATCTGAACAAATTCAGGACTTTAGATTATCTTAACTGGAGAATGGGACGGATAGTTGTCCAATCGCAGCAGCAGTTTTAACCGGATACAACGCGACTTGATATTGCGGAATGGCTTCAATGCGGCGGAATTCGGCAATCTCGATTCCCTCAAAGCGCTCAATTTGTGCCTGATTGACAAAGGTATGGACCGTTCCTCTGCGCTGCGGCGTTATGGATAAGTGCAATTCAGAGAATTCAAGCTGAGTATAGAATTCTTTTAAACCTATGGACCAGGTCTTGCCGTAAGAAATATGATCCGTTATGAGCCGGCCATTCAGGAACGCTTCGGCCACATCACCTTCATAATCGATCTCAAGCCACACATCATGAACATGTGCCGGCCATTCTCCGGCAAATTGCAGCAAGGCCGATTTGTCCGCTGGTTTCTTCACCAACACCTCTGGTGTATATTCAGGCAGGTCTATTGTATAGGTTGTGAAAAGAGTGGATCCCCCGTTTTGACAATGAACAGTGCTAGAACTTTGGGTTTGCAAATCTTGCTCTGGCTTGGGATACAGCGAAATAGCAATATGGGAAGATCCTGTCGATGTGCAGATAAGCTGATGATTACTGACCGTTACGGGGCAATCGCTGATAACCAGCGTTGGTTGTCCCCATAGTTCAAAGGTGTATGCTTTTTGCGCTTCTTCTCTGGAAAGCAGCACAAAACGTACGGAATTTCCATCTGTGGTTAGGAAGTTAACTGAATTATTTTTGTCCACGCTTGGTTGAATCACATAATATGATCCGTGGTCCAATATTACACTTCCGCTGCACTGCACATCCTTTAGATTCGTTTTGGAAACGACGTATTCCGGTGTCATTCCTTCATGTGCATAGAAGAAAACCGTTTTGTCTTGATTTGTATCGATCATGGTGAGCAGTGGAGCCGTTGCGCTAAGTAGGGACACGCCATGAAGTTCCAGATTAAACGGCAGCATCAATCCGATTCCTTCAGGAAGCTCAAGTTCACCTTCAGCAGGGAAGGCAACGCTGCCTTTGGATGTTTCCAATTCGATTCGTATTTTACGGCGGGGCAGGTCGACCTGGTCCTGAAAATTATTCAGGAAAACAAAGCCTGAGCCGTCTTGATGTCTGACACACCAGCGTAATGTCTCAGTATCGGTCGGATCGATGGCAGACTGTCCCTCTGGGAGAACCGTTTTCATCGGAGCAAGGAGCGATCCGAAAGACTCAAGAAACAAGGAGATGGCGCGGATGCGGTCATAGGATGCACCGACTCTGCCGAATTCACCCAAGGGAGACTGGTAGTCATACGTAATTTTCGGCAGGAACTGCTCATTGAGGTAACTCTTCTTGCCGACGGGGTTGGAGCCGCCGTGATACATGTAATAACCCAGCAGATTGCTGCCGCTGGCCAGTTTGACAAGGGTCATGGCCTCGATGCTGTTTGCCGGAACGAATGGCCTCACATTATAACTGACCTGCATACCGCCAGCCATTTCACAATACGCAACGGGATATTCGGGCGTATCGAAATGAACGGGCTCTGCCGGAGTAATATGAAGATCACGATACACAAATTCCTTGCTTGGAGGCTGGTCAGGCAGCCAGGACGTATAAGCATAACCTGCAAGCATGGGCAAAAAGCCTTCCTCGGGAACGGCAGCTCCGCCCCAAGCGGTAGCCGTGAAGAACAGAGGACGAATGCCTGCATCCTCGGCAATGCAGCGCAGCTCGGCCAGATGAGCTGTACCTCCGGTTCCCGAGGACAGAAACTTACCGGTCTTGTAACCCCAGGCATCATTCGGTGCTCCGGCGTGCATGAATTCATTTTCCAACTGCACGGCTATCACGGGTCCTCCGTCCTGATACAGGCTTCCTTTCATTTGACTAGCGATTTCCCGATACAGTCTGCGTGTCAGCTTCAGATATCCGGGATCATTGGAGCGGATCTCAATAGGCTTGGAAACTACCCAATCCGGAATTCCTCCATTGCGAACTTCGCCGTGGCAGAATGGACCGATACGAAGGATGAGGGGCTGATCCAGTTTGGCACACAGATCGATGAAATGGCGCAGGTTCCGATTTCCACCCCATTCAAAAATCCCTTCTTCTTCCTCATGGAAATTCCAAAATACATATGTGGCGACGATGTGAATTCCACCGGCCTTCATTTTCAGCAGTTCTTCTTCCCAGTACAAGTATGAAAACCTGGAGAAGTGAAATTCACCTACGATCGGGATGAAGGGCTCACCGTTACGAGTCATATAATAATTGGTAAATCCAAAGGCATCTCCTTTGGGATTAGCTCCACCATGCATGCCCAATTTTCCCGGATGGATTTTTTTACAGTCTGCATCTATCAATGATAATTTTGAAATGTGGCTCATTGCTGGGAGGACCTCCTTGTGATATGTTCTTTACGATGAATTCTACTGTGTTCAAAAATAAAAGAAATATCGATACAGCTACATTTTATATGGAATAGATCATAGTGAGGTAGTGTGATAATGGCTGAAAAACATGCGGATTATGCTATAGTTGGACACAGACCTTTTGGAATATTGATCGCAGGTCATTACAAGGAGTTGAACGGATATGAGATCCATCGACCCACAGGGAGCATCGACTGGTTATTAATGTATACGCTTTCCGGTGAAGGGGAAATACAGCATGGCAAGAATTCGATAACCTGCACAGCTGGGGATGTGGCGATTCTTATGCCAGGGCTTCCGCACCATTATAGAACGAAGCAGGAACATTGGGAATTTATATGGGTGCACTTCATACCCGATCCCCACTGGAGTACTTGGTTGAAGCTTCCCGAAACGTCAGCTCGATTCATCTACCAGCGGATTGTTTCGGAAGAGGTACAGCACGATATGCAGAATGCACTTCGAAGATTGGTGCGTCACGGATTTTCGGAAGGCCGTTCGGAACAATATCGCCGATTATCCGAGCTGGCCCTGGAGGAGACGTTGATTCACATTCAACACACCTATCCACCGAATGTTCCGGCGACGATGGATCCCCGAATTGCGGAGATCATGCGGAATCTGCAGATGCATCCTGCGCAGAAGATAAGCATACCGGAACTTGCGAACCGATGCTGTTTATCCACCTCACGCCTCTCTCACTTATTTAAGGAGCAGGTAGGGGATACGATTCTAAATACAGTTCACAAGTTTAGGTTGGAGAAGGCAGCGCAGCTTCTCGCTGGAACGAACCGGCAAATCGCAGAGATCGCTGCGGATGTCGGATTCGACTGCGGTATACATTTTACAAGAAAATTCCGTGAAGCCTTTGGGGAGACACCATCGGCATTTCGTAAACGAAAAAATAACCTTCAAGCTTGATTGTTAGAGGAGGACAAGTGCAGCATGAACCTTTTTCACATCGAATCCACCATACACGGAACTGATCGAACTGCAGCCTTCCTGGAAGATAACTTTATTGGGATCGATTGGCCAGCTACAGGGGATTTGGAACAACTGCCGGATGAAGAATGGAAAGAGCAAATCAGGCAGCATTACGCAATACCTGAATCGGAACTGAGCGGAGTAATAGCTAACCTACAGACATTTGTAAACATCATGCAGGATGGAGATCATGTCTTAATTCATGACGATGAGTGGATATATGTTGGGGATGTGGGTGACTATTTTTACGATGATTCCGTTAGCACTGGAGAAGATTCGATATGTCATCGGCGAGGCGTAACGTGGTTGGGGCGAATTCCACTGACAGAGATAAACGATAAGGTGCGTGCTCTGATTTCGAATGATTCCATCATTTCAGCATTCGAGTATCCACTTTCACAGGCTCAATTGGATCCGTGGCTTTCAAGTACTCCCGAAACGGAAACGACAGTTCAACATCCGGTTTGCGTAGATGACGGGACAGTACAGGAAGCTCTCGATGTACTAAAGAATGCATTACAGAGCGAAGACGAGGAACTTCGTATTCGTGCGGCGACGGCCATTTTACAATATGCCAAAAAATAAAAAGAACATGAACAGATAAGCAGTAACGAAAATGGTATTAGCACACGTACGCACTCACTTTCAATGCACATTACCCCTTATGTCTTTACAGAGTGAAGCACGCAAAGCCCTTAAGAAAAGAGTGAGCTTTGCGTGCTTTCGTACATATTATGATGTTTTTATGGATTGCATGCAGGCTGATTTGATGGTGTGTTCGATCAGCGTAGCGATGGTTACGGGACCCACCCCACCAGGGACGGGTGTAATGGCAGATGACGGAGTCAAGCAGGATGAATAGTCCACATCACCGATATTGCCTTTATTGTAGCCTGCATCAACGACAACTGCACCAGGTTTAATCCAGCTTCCTTGTACAAAACAGGGTTTGCCAACGGCAGCAATCACGATATCTCCCGACTTCACGATTTCTTCCAGATTGACGGTTTTGGAGTGACAGGTAGTTACCGTTGCATTTCGGTTAAGCAGCATGGCTGAAACGGGCTTACCCAGAATTGGACTTCTTCCTATGACCACAGCATGCTTGCCTTCAATTGGAACGTTATAGAAATCCAGAATACGGATAATCGCTTGTGGTGTGCAGGATGGAAAAGCGGCGACTCCAAAGGCATTTAACGCAAATCCTAGGGTGGTAACGCCATCCACGTCTTTCTCTATGCTAATTGCATCAAAAGCGGCTCTTTCATCGATATGCTGCGGTACCGGGTGCTGCAATAGAATGCCATGTACGGATACATCTTCATTTAATTTGGTTATCTCCTGAATCAATTGTTCCGTTGTAGTCTCTGCAGGCAAAACCACTTTAATGGAATGTACACCTATTCGGGCACATGCATTGCCTTTCATTCGTACATATGTTTCTGAAGAGGGGTCATCACCGACCAAAATAGTAGCTAGACAAGGCGTGATTCCTTTCTCCTTCAACATGGCAACCTTCGCAGTCATCTCTTCCTTCATGAAGTCCGCTACCGTTTGTCCACTCAACATTAGCTTCTCTGTACTCATGCTCATCATCGCCCTTTCCAAATAAAAAGAGGCAAGGAAATAAAACTTCCTTACCTCTGCCCAGGCGTACGGCTTGATTAGACATCATATGCTCCCTCACGGTTCACCGTGTTCGCCAGTTACATATGACCATAACAATATTAAATTGATAGTACTTCATTTTGAAATTGACTTCAATCCTTTTAACATTTAGCTATACTTGGAACTGTGTCTAGATTGGTATATACTTTTTTGAGTTAAGAAGATTAAAAGGAGATTATAAGCAGTGTATATTAAAAAATGGTTAGGTGCTGTACTCATTATTCTTGCGACGATGCTGTTCGCAGGCTGTTCGCTTGAATCGCTATCTGTAGATGATTCGACCCAGACTCAAGCTGTCTTGAACCAATTTGACGAAGTCGCCAATTATCTTGCCGAGCATCAGGAACTTCCGGATAATTATATTACCAAGAAGGAGGCCAGAGCTTTAGGCTGGGAACCAAGTGAAGGAAATCTGCAAGATGTGGCCCCTGGCAAGAGTATCGGCGGCGATATTTTTCAGAATCGGGAAAGCTTGTTACCCAAGAAAAAGGGAAGAACGTGGTACGAGGCAGATATCAATTATTCCGGTGGAACCCGGGGAAGTGACCGAATCCTCTATTCCAGTGATGGCTTAATATACAAGACAACCGATCATTATCGCACGTTTGAACAAATCAAATGACCAAAGGTAGGATGGTATGAAGACAGTAATCATTGATGGAAATGATGTTCATGGAAAAGAAGAGCTGCATGATATTCTTCAGGCGAAGCTGGGGTTAAATGAATCTTACGGGCGGAATCTCGATGCGTTATGGGATGTCATTACAGGCTTCATTTCAATTCCACTAACCATTCAATGGGTTAATTTTGAGGCCAGCAGGGCTGTGCTTGGAGAATACGCTGATCAGCTAGTGGAATTAATGCGTGACGCAGAAGAAGAGCTGGATCAGTTTCAATTGGATCTGAAAATGTAAAAATCGAACGGGCAGTCCGCTGAGGACTGCTTTTTTTATTGTGCAACATGTTCCTTGAGATTTCCGTTAATGAGTTTAGGAATCCATAGGAGGTGAGGGTCATCCCCAGGAAGTTGTTGTACTTCATTTATGTTCTATCACTGGTTAGTCTGACAACATCTTGTTCGAGCATGTCTACGAATGCAGATGCTGATAACAGTCTAAGCAGACTATACATTGCAGCATTGGAAGAGGTCATATGGACGGATTCAGCTCTTAACAGATCAATGGAGTATATATCAATAGACTCTGATCAGACTCCTGCATTAAGTGATTCGGATGGACAACATATAATGGAATTCTTACGAACGAAATATAAGGTGGACGTTTATAACCTAACTTATGAACAATTGCTTAAGCAGGGTTTATATGAAGGTAATCCAAGCAATCTCCGAGGAATTTTACTGCGGATTGAAAAGGTTGAGCTGGCAGACGAGAAGAATGAGGCCACACTTGTGGTAAGTAAATATCGTTCGAATGAGGGTTTCATCTCTGTAAAACTAACGTTGCAATATAGGGATAACAATTGGATGGTAGTTGATCATGGTACCTTGAGAGAGAGCTAATACTGGATAAGGTAGCGAGACTATAAAGTTGTCGAAAACAAAACAATCTGTCTTAAAAGTCGCCCATGGCGGCTTTTTTTTGATCCTGGAATGGAAATCTGTCTACGGGGTGAAACATTAATATATTTACATTTTACAAAGAGAATTAGAATTAGCTTGTCAAATAGACTGCATCATGATAAAGTGATAACGATTATCAATATCAATTAAAAAAAGGGTGGGTTTACATTGTTGAGACGATCTAATTCGATCTTGCTTATACTGGCACTAACCGTGCTGCTGGTACTAAGTGCATGCGGTCAAACCGCGACGACGAGTACAGCGACCGATGCAAGTGCAAACACGGCAGAGCAGACAACTGACTCAGCATCAGCAGCTGAACCAGCAACAACTGACGAAGGGGAGACAGTTACATACCAATCGGATGCGGGAGAAGTCGAGGTACCCAAAACACCGCAGCGTATCATTGATTTGACGGCGTTTACGACAGGATACTTTATAGCACTGGATGTTCCCGTGGTAGGAGCTCTCTCTGGAGCAATGGGCAATAAGTATATTAAGGATCAATTGATAAGTGAAGGAACAACTGATCTGGGTGAGCAGCCTACAGCGGAACAGCTGGTAAGCCTCAAACCGGATCTGATCATCGCTTATACGGGCACAGAGGGCCTTGATCAATTGTCTCAGATTGCCCCTGTGGTGCAGATCCAGTATGGTAAACTAAACTATAAAGATCTTATGCTTGAATTAGGCAAGCTAACGAATAGGGAAGATGCAGCGAAAGCCTGGGTTACAAACTGGGAAGCGCAGATTAACGAATGGAAACCCAAAGTAGAAGCCGCAGTCGGTGACCGTACTGTCTCCATTCTGAATCCATACGCGAAGGGATTGTACGTATTCGGCCATAACTATGGTCGTGGCGGTGAAATCCTCTATGGTGAATTTGGCTTGAAGGCCCCGATCAAGGCTCAGGCAGAAGCGATTGACAGCGGAACAGGCTTTGCTTCGATCTCCATGGAAGTGCTGCCGGAATATGCAGGTGACATCATCTTTACCAGCCCATGGTCGGGCGATACAAGTGATGCCGAAGTCGTATACAGCAACACATTGTGGGAGAATCTTCCTGCTGTTAAAGAAGGACATGTCTTCCAGCTGGATAACACTTCGGACACATATAACGATCCGATCACTTTGGAAGGACAACTGAAATTTATTACGGACAGCTTGCTTTCAGTGAAGTAAGCAGCAGAAGAACACTCCTGACCGTCACGAAGTGACGGAGGAGTGTTCCTTTTTTTATAGCTGAATTAAATTACGTAGGATTCTCCATCCTCAGGAACAGCAATGTTACTGGTGATCCCTTTATCTTTCAAAAAGCTTCTTAAGTCTTCTCTGGAAAGACCCCAATGGTTAACTGCTTCCATGTGGACTACAATGATTGTCGCGTCTGGTGCAGCTTGGTATACTTTATAGATATCTTCTATGCCCATAACCAAGGAACCACCCTCCAGAAACTGATTATCTCCTCCATTAACAACAAGAACTTCAGGTTTGTGAGTGTGGATCACTTCTTGAACAGATTCGACCCAAACGGTGTCCCCTGCTACATATAAAGTCTGCTCACTAGTGTGTTTAAAGACTACACCACATACTTCGCCAGCAAGCTTCAAGACTTCTCCTCTCCCATGCTCCCCTTTTGTTTTAAACAGTTGAATTCCATGAAATACCGAATCTTCATGAAGAATCTCTACGTTGTTAAAGCCAGCATTTTTAACTTCAGACGCATCAGCTTCGTTCTGTACAAACATTTTGATGTCTTTGGGCAGCGCTTCTTTTGCCGCATCATCAAAGTGGTCCAAATGAAGATGAGTAACGATCACCGCGTCGATACCACGGATTATATTTTCAACAGAAGTCGGAAGGTCGACCAATGGATTCTTCTGATCCTGTCTCGCGGAATTTGGGAATGGAGGGTATACGCCCTTGTCAGCCAGGAATGGATCAATTAAAAAGTGTTTTCCTGCATATTCAACGATAATCGTAGCATTTCGGATTTGAGTTATTTTCATTGTAATTCTCCTTTGATCATGAATATATAAATAGCTTACACGCTCCGCATGTTTGCGTACATGCATAGAATCAAGTCTTTCTTCTCATTTGCTTGAATAATGAAAGTATTTCTTTTCATGATGGGTTTATATGTAGAATAGAGTAAGCTTTACTTATCTCATGAATTGGGTTTTCATTGGTGATGATACTAAAATTAAAAGGGGTAGGATAACGAGTGCTCGATCACATAGATGAATTAATTATTAAAGAGCTGTCCGAGAACAGTCGAATTACGATGAAAAAGCTGGGGGAGAAGGTTCATCTCACTGGCCAAGCAGCTGCTTCGAGAGTGTTGAAGCTGGAGGAAAACGGAATTATTGAAAAATACACCGTCCAAGTAAATCAAGTCAAATTAAACTGTTTAATCCATGCGTTTATCACGATCAAACTGACGAATCCACATCATCAGTCATTCCTGTCCTTTGTTAAAAAAGAGAATGATTTTGTACTAAATAATTATAAAGTGAGCGGAAACGGATGTTACATTCTGGAGGCCAGATTTCCATCCAATGAGGTGTTGGATCAATTCCTTGTTCGTTTAAACGAACATGCGAACTATAGTGTTTCCATTGTCATTAACAAGCAAAATTGAATAGGAAACAAGAATAAGGACGCCTTATCCCTCCAGCTCTAGCCATCGGAGAGCACTGGATTGGATCGAGCATCCTTATTATTAGTCTATACGTACGAGACATGATAGCGTTATTTTGTCCGAACCATCAACTTAGTCATCGGAATACACCGTTGCGTTGAAACTTTCGGGTCCGAGCCGGACATTACTTACGCCGGTATCCGGACCATAGGAGAATGTCGCATAGACAGAATAGACGAGCTGTCCATTTCCCGGCGGAGCCACATTATAATCGGAACCCGTAAAACTGAGCACACACGGGCTGAAGAAAGGGTTCCCGAGGACAGTCTTTTCTGCGCGGTACACAAGCTGCTGCGAGGCTCCCAGACCACGATACACCTCAATGGCAAGAGAACCGTTGTTAAATAACTGATTGGCGGTTACCGTTACTATTCCTGAGAAAAGTGTGCGGATGATTGGACCCGGATTACTTACTTGCAGCCCAACTTGGGCGAACAACAATGGAACGCCGTTTGTGAAACTGGGAGTGAGAACGCCCTGACCTTTAGATCCTTGAGAAGTTCTTGCATCTAATGTCTTAACCATTTGAAGTCCTCCTTTCTTCGAAGCTAAGGAGTAATCGAAACGTAGAGTTAATCGTCGCTGTAAGCGACCGCATTGAAGCATTCCGGTCCAAGCCGGGTGGCTTGTTCTGAAGCGGATACAGGGACGAACGTTGCAAAGCAGGAGTAGACGAGCTGCCCATTGGCTGGTGCTGGCACATTGTAATCCGAACCTTCAAAGCTCGCCAGAATTGTACTGTCGTTAGGAAACACAGGCTGGGAAACCAAATAGATCGGTTGGCCTGTATAAGTTGCCCCTCTGAATATCTCGAAACGAATAGAAGAAGGCAAGGAAGACACATTGGACACGGAGATCCGATAGGTCCCATTGAATTGCGTTCGAATAATCGGCCCCGGATTGAAAATATTGAGTCCAACAATCCCGAGCAGGGTAGGTGTATTTGCGCCAAGCGGGACGTTGAGCGGGGTAATGCCTGCTGACCCCAGTGACGTACGGGCGTCAAGTGTACGAACCATAGCAATTCCTCCAATCTATCATTTTGCCATATGATATGTTGCTCAGTGGAAGGAGTTGTCCGCTTAGCGGCAAGAACTTTGAGCTGCTCCAGAGAGATACAGCATG
This sequence comes from Paenibacillus sp. 7516, assembly GCF_002272715.1. NCBI lineage: Bacteria > Bacillati > Bacillota > Bacilli > Caryophanales > Paenibacillaceae > Paenibacillus > Paenibacillus sp. 7516. Next base: position 230,388 of record NZ_NPBI01000006.1, on the reverse strand, counting down.
AATCAAACGAATTCTTATTTAGAGACTTGAAATGAACGTGTATACTTGAGGAAAAGAGTAAGTTGCCAATTAAACAAACGGACTAAACTATATTCTATATAGGAGGAATTTACTTGAAAGAATTTGAGGATTTTCTGACACGGATGGATAACCCGGAACAGCGTGCTCGAGTCGAAGAAGTGCTGAATTGGGTGGCTACGAAATTTCCTAACCTAAAGGCCAAGATTGCATGGAATCAGCCCATGTTTACGGACCATGAGACCTTCATTATTGGATTCAGCGTTGCCAAACAGCATATGGCGATTGCTCCCGAGAAGGCAGGCATTCTTCAGTTTTCAGACGAGATTGTGGAGGCTGGCTATGATCATACGAAGGAATTGATTCGAATCAAATGGAGCCAACCCGTGGATTTCTCTCTGCTGGAGAGAATTATTGCTTTTAATATTACAGACAAGGCAGACTGCTCGACTTTTTGGCGGAAGTAAAAGCAAAGCATGATATAACGGCGTTTCGCGAATGACAATGGTTATGTAAAGTTTAAATAGAGAGGTGTGAGCCAGATGGGGCAACATACTGGTAATCAAACTAAAGATGATTTTGAAGAGACATCTGCTGAAGAGACTGCAGGATATGGCTTGAGCGATACACCGGATTCATTAATGGAAGCGTTCATGGAGGCGGAGTATATCGTTGGCGGTCATGGCAGCCGCAAAATCAAGGTTCTCCAGGAAGCATTTCAGCACATTGACGGTGAGATGGACAGCGATCATTACGGGAGTGGAGAAACCATTGAACATTTCCAGCGGCAGATGGCTGAAGTACTGGGCAAGGAGGCGGCCATCTTTTTCCCAAGTGGTACCATGTCACAGCAGATAGCGTTGCGGATTTACTGTGATCTAAAGGGACTGAAGCGTGTAGCTTATCATCCCCTGTGTCACATTGAAATTCATGAAGAGAATACGTTGAAGGAGCTTCATCAGATTGAAGCGGTTCTGCTTGGTGACAAGGACCGATTGATACGATTGGAAGATGTACAAGCTATCGAAGGCGACATAGCCTGTCTATTGCTTGAATTGCCCCAGCGGGAGATTGGCGGCCAACTGCCTCCATATGAAGAACTCGAAGCCATCTCGGCTTATTGCCGTGAACGGGGAATCAAGCTGCATTTGGACGGAGCCAGACTGTTTGAGATCACACCTTATTATCAGAAGTCGGCAGCAGAGATCTGCAGCTTGTTTGATAGTGTGTATGTATCTTTTTACAAAGGCATTGGCGGTATTGCAGGAGCCATACTGGCTGGAGATACGGATATGATAAAGGAGTCCCGAGTTTGGAAACGCCGGTTTGGTGGGGATCTGATCGGTCTGTATCCTTATATTCTAAGTGCCCAATATTATTATGATCAACGCATCAATAAAATGGGAATCTATTATGAACAAGCGAAGCAGCTCGCTTCTTTGCTGAATCAATGTCATGGAGTACGCACGCTGCCCGAAGTACCCGTGTCGAATATGTTTCATGTGTACATCGAACGAACTCCAGCTGAGGCTGAACCCATTCTCAGCAGAATGACGCAGCAGTTTGGAATAGGGTTAACTTCGTATCTAAACGAAAACAGCGAGACCGGGCATTGTTCATTTGAACTTTCTCTGGGAGACCGATATGAAACCATACCGAAAGATAGGCTGCAATCTGCTCTGATATGGCTGGATGAACAGCTGCGTTCGCATGGTCCGAAGCGCTGAGTTGGACTTCATTGTTAATGGTAAATTCATGGAAATCGTCCGAATTGGAAAAATCAGTCTTTAGTCGGAGGCGCGGGAAGATGATGTCCGTATAATTATGATTTGAAGGGAGACGTCAGATCATTAAAGTATGGACATCTTTATGACAAATGGAGGTTGAGGGGATTGAATAGGCAAGTCCAAGGCACTAATGCACCAAGCCTGTTTCGCAATCGGTTTCTTCAGACAATCTTGTTATCCAGCGTTCTCCTACAGATCGGCATCTGGGTTCGGAATTTTGCAATTCTACTATATGTGGCAGAGACAACGAATAATGATCCATACGCCATTTCACTCATTAGTGTGGCCGAGTTTGCCCCGATTTTTGTGTTTTCGTTCATCGGAGGTACCTTTGCTGATCGCTGGCGGCCAAAACGAACGATGATATGGTGTGATGTATTATCTGCCGTATCGGTATTTGCCGTTCTCCTGACCATACATTACGGCTCATGGCATTCGGTCTACCTTGTTGCATTTATTTCGGCAATTCTGTCACAGTTCTCCCAACCTTCAAGCATGCGATTGTTTAAGTATCATGTTGCAGAAGAACAGCTGCAGCAGGGCATGGCTCTATTCCAATCGCTGATGGCCATCTTTATGGTGCTTGGTCCGATGCTTGGCACCTTCGTATACAGCACGTTTGGCCTGGAAATATCCATCGCTGTTATGGGCATCGTTTTCCTGCTGTCCGCACTCGTTCTTGTTCGTCTGCCCGAGGATCAGATGCAGACACAAACGGCTGCGGTTAAAGGGCAGTTCCGAAAAGAATTCGTGGAAGGGTTTCGTTACGTTTGGCAAAGTCAGGTCCTCCGGATGCTCGGGCTGGCGTTTATCCTTGCGGGTCTCTCCGTTGGCGTAGCGCAAGCGCTCAACCTGTTCATTGTTACGGAGCAGCTTGGCAGGAGCAAGGAATTCCTGCAATATCTTCTGATGGTGAATGGTGCAGCCATGCTAATTGGTGGGGGAATAGTAGCCACATTTGCGAAGAGGGTTCCACCGCAAATTCTGCTGGCCATTGGAATGGTAGCGGGTGCGGTATGTACAGCCATCGTGGGTTATTCAACAAGTGTTCCCGTCACGCTGACCGTTCAATTTCTGAATGGACTGGTGTTCCCTTGCATTCATATAGGGATTAGCACCATGATTCTAAAATGGTCGGAGGCTTCCATTGTGGGCCGCGTGAATGGCGTTTTGAATCCGATGTTCGTAGGCATGATGGTCATTTCCATGTCCTTCGCTGGTGCGTTAAAAGATGCCTTTTCGCTGAGCACGATCTATAGCGGAGCAGGGTTTTTATTTCTCATTGGCGCATTGGCCATGATTCCAATCATGAATCACAAAGCACCGGATAAATTACCACAAGTTGCCCAAGAGGTGTAGTACAGCAATAACTTCATATGTGCAATACATAGGAATCGGCATGAAGTGCCGGTTCTTTTTTTTCATTCACGCTGAACTAAACTTGCATATAACCAGCGGTTCATACAAAATGGGATGGAAGGATTTCTATAATGGAGGAAAACAGATCATGACGTTGGAAGAATTAACGGAATACTGCTTGTCGTATCCCAGTTCATATGAAGATCATCCATTTGGAGAAGGATGGACGGCGATACGCCACCAAGGAAACCAAAAATTATTTGCACTCATATTGCACAACTACAACGGACATGTCAGTGTAAATCTGAAGTGTGATCCGGAACGTTCAGATTTCCTGCGAAACGCATTCCCGGAGGTGATTCCCGGTTACCATATGAACAAGGAACACTGGAACACGGTTAATGTGGAAGGTAATCTGCCTGTGGAGGATGTGCAAGGGATGATTAAGCACAGTTATGAATTGACAAAGCCCAAGCGGGTAAAAAAGAAGAGCGAAGCTTAGTGCAGGATATTATATCCTATTAAGTTCAAGTTAAAAGGTAAAAGACAAAAACCCACCTTGTTAGATGGGTTTCTTTGGGTTTAATTAAACATCGTGTGCTCCGGTTGTAGAGCTGATTAGCCTTTGACGGCTCCAGCCGTGAGGCCGCTTACGATGTATTTCTGGCCGAATAAGTACAGGATGAATACAGGCAGCGAAGTCAGTACAAGATTGGCAAAAATCAAATTCCAGTCCCGGCTGTACTTGCCGTAAAAATTGTAGATCGAAAGTGGCATCGTCCACGTGGAGCTGTCTGTCAGGAAGTAAACCGGAATCGTGATGTCATTCCATACCGACATGAACACCATGATGGCTACCGTCGCGTTAACCGGCAGAATCAGCGGCGTGACGATCCGGAAGAATACGCCGAACACGCTTGCACCTTCCAGAAACGCAACTTCGTCGAGCGCTCTTGGAATGGTTTTGATAAAACCACTGTACAAGAATACACTGAATGCCGTATTAAGAGCGGCATAGATCAGGATAACGCTTGTAATGCTTCCGTAGAAGCCCAAGCCCTGTACTACCCGTATCGTTGTAATGATCGACATTGGAGCGATGAGTCCCATGAAGAAATACATATAGATCGCTCCGGAGACTTTCGTTTCTCTGCGTGCAAGAATGAATGATGCAGCCGACGATGCCACGATATTGATTACCGAGGATACGCCAGTAATCCAAATACTGTTGAGAAAAGCCCTGGATAGGCCGCCTTCTTCGAAGACCCGTACGTAGTTCGAGAACTGCCATGTATCAGGTAAACTAAGAGAGAAGCTGAGTACCTCGGCGCTTGTTTTGAATGAACCGAAGATCAGAATCACGAGCGGCAGGAGAACAATCAGGGAGGCCAGAATTAGAAATCCTTCCACAATGTAATTGCGGATGGCAAGTTTGCGAGTATAGCCCATGTTATTCGGTAACCTCCTTACGACGCATGAAAATCAGCAGCGGAATGGCGATAATGGTGACAACGACGAACAGCAGTGTGTTGACTGCGGTACCGAGTCCCCAGTTGCCTTCACCGAAGGAGCGCAAAATAATGGTACCCACAACCTGAGATGCGTTGCCCGGACCACCGCCGGTCATGACGTAGACTTCCGAAAATACTTTGAGTCCACCGATTAGGGTCAGCATCAGGTTGATATTAATGGCTGGCAGCAGCAGTGGCAGCGTGATTTTAAAGAAGCTTTTCCATGAGCTGGCCCCGTCAATGGTAGCAGCTTCGTAATATTCCTGGGAAATGGATTGCAGCCCGGCCAGATAGATGGCCATTTGAAATCCGGCACTTTGCCAAATGGAGACGATGGCGATGGTCCAGATGACGATGGACGGATTGGTTAACCAAGCCTGGCTTAATGAGTGCAAGCCTACAGCTTCGAGCAAGTTGTTAATCGTGCCTTCGGTTCGCAGCATCGGTGTAAACAAAATACTGATGACGAGAATGCTCAGAATGGAAGGGGAGTAGAAGATGGCACGCAGCAGATTTTTGGTTCTTAATCTCATGTTAAGTCCCACGGCCAGCAATAGACCGATGACATTTTTGCCAACGACAGTGACAATCGCGAAGATCGCCGTGTTTTGCAGTGCCAGAATCAGCGTTTTGTCAGAGAAGATCTTCTTGAAATTGTCCCAGCCGATGAACTGAAGTTCCAGTCGATCCAGCCGCCAATCCGTAAATGAATAGTAGAATCCTGCGATGGCAGGGATAACGAAAAAGATGGAGTAGATCAGCAATGCCGGATAGATCATGTAGTACGAATACAGATTTTTAGCCCTTTTCATGTCTCACGCTCCGTTATAGCTCGGGCAGCATAGATAACAAGATTCTATGCTGCCCGGTTTTTTATCTTCTTAGAAACCGGCCACACCTTTGTCTTGCATCAGCTGGCTAAACTTCTCGTCCCACGCCTTCAGTACTTCTTCCGGTGTTAATCCGCCTGCGAATTGATCCTGCAGCAATCTGTACAGTTCACTGCGGTCAACGAGCATATAAGCATCAGTAGTTAGCACCGTTTTCTTAGGCGTAATGTAATTGTCTACAATATCCTGTTTATAGGCAGGCAGCTCAGGCGTTGTTACGTCACTGAAATTGGATACATAACCTTTCGAATCAACGATCTGCTGAGCAACTTCCTTCGAAGCAATAAAGTCCAGGAACTGTTTGGCTTCTTCCAGATGTTTGGATTTCTTCGGAATGAACAGTTGCCCGCCGAGTGGACTCGCGCCCAGACTCGCATCCTGGGAAGACGGAATAGGGAATACGCCGAGTTCCATGCTAGGGTCCTGTTCGGCCACACCTTCGATCAACCAGTCCCCCATAAACATCATGGCGACTTCCTTGTTCAGGAATTTACCCACGGCCATATCGTAGCTGTCACTAAGCACGTCTGTGTTGGTGTAGCCTTTGGTGTACACTTCGTACTGCTGCTCCAGGAAGGTTTTGAACTCCGGAATATCGGACCATTTTTTCTTATTGCTGTTCAGGTCATCAAAGAACGTAGGATCATTCTTGGCTGCAAAGTCGGCAAAAGCTGCTGCAGGCCAGATGTTGGCTGCCCAGGCATCTTTGTAAGGCATAAACACGGGCGTGATGCCGCTTGCCTTGATCTTTTCGCATATAGCCAAAAACTCCTCGTAGTTTGTCGGAATGGATAACCCAAGGTCTGCAAAGATCTGTTTGTTGTAAACAACACCTTGCATACCGGTATCCTGGCTGACATGGAAACTGTAGAGATGACCGCCGGAAGAAAGGACGTCCTTGTTCACAATTCTGCTTGCCCAAGGCTCGTTATCCAGAATTTCAAAATTGCGTTCCAGGTTCAGATCCGTCACAGCGCTCGCCAGGTTGTATTGAATGATATCAGGCGTTTCATCAACAGCCAGCTTGGTTTGCAGCACGGTCGTGGTTTGTTCTGCTGGAATAAGCTGCAGATTCACACGTACATTCGTCTGTTTTTCAAACTCATCCAGAATGTCCTGCTGAATAAAGGCAGAGTCCTGCGAGCTTTTGGAGATGGCGAGTTCCAGTGTGACTTTGGAACCTTTGCTGTCTCCGCCAGCAGTTGTTCCGGAATCACTCCCCCCAGATCCGCATGCGGTTAATGATATGGATAATAAACTGGCCAAAACAATGGATGCTGCTTTTTTTCTTGTATGATTCTTCAATGCAAATCCCCCTCTAAAACGTTTAATGAATCCGTTTACAATCTCGATTATAAATTTTTATCTGTTCCCGGTACATGTCTGTGCTTGAACGTTCATGTGTAATATTCTGAACTTGAAATCGCTATCATTTCAATCGTTCACATGATACAGTAGGACATAAATGATTGAGAGACGCATCATGATGGGGGAACAGGAGGACATTTAGAAGGATGATAAAGCTGATACATCGGACAACGCAATTCAGTTTGCAAACGAAGGTATTCCTGACATTTCTGGCCCTGCTGATGTTCGTGCTGGGCTGTTTTATCGTTTATGTAAACATTATCGTTATCCGCCCGCTCAAACAAAAAACGGAGCAGGATATGCTGGTGACAGCGACTAAGGTCAGAGAGCAGGTTGATCTCTATGTCGAGCAGCAGAACCAGTTGTCCCAGCGAATTTTGGCAAGCAAGGATATCTTCGCAACGATGGAGAAGAGTTCCGCGGCTCACAGTAATTACGAGAGGCTGAATCAGATCCGGAAGCTGAAAGACATCATGTTTCAGGCCATCGGACCCAGTATGAATATGAAGGACATGACGATCTATGACAAGGAAGGGGTGCTGCTCACCTCGTACCTGGGAAGTGGAGATCTTCCCGCCATGCTCAGCAATATGGTAGCTACCAGCGGCGATGGACGAGAGTGGGAAGGGAACGGATTCATTCTGGTGCGTCAAGAGGATACGATCTCCTTCGTCCGCACGATCAATGATCAGAACGGGAAGGTGTACGGTTACCTGAGTATTCAAATGGATCAGGCGTATATCCAAAAACTCACTGAGGGAATTGCTGCAGGCGAAGTGTATATTCTGAACCAGCAAGGTAATCAAATGACCGGATCGGAATCGGGAACCACTTTGTTAGAATGGACCAAACCGTTATCCGACGAGGGATTGGACGTGGACAAACAGAACAACTACGTCACGCATTCGACTTCCCCCAGCACCGGATGGATTACTTATATCGTTACACCCAAACAGTCGGTATTAGGCTCAATCCATTCGGTACAGAGCATGTCGATCCTACTGATTACAGCCTTGATGCTGGTGTCTTTTGTATACATCCTCTTGACCACACGCAATTTGCTGCTTCCGATCCGCAAGCTTCGCAGTCAGATCTGGCGTATCAATTACAGCAACATGAGTCTGAAGGTCGACGAGAGACCGAAGAACAATGACTTGCTGCTGCTGAATGAAGCTTTTCAGGATTTGATGGAACGATTACAGCAATCCATAGACCGGGAAAAGGCAGCACTACATGAAGAAGTCATGGCACGCAATTCGGCTTTGCAAGCTCAAATTGCTCCTCATTTTATACACAACGTCCTGTATCTCATCAGTATCGCAGCACAGGAGGGAAAGACCAAGGTTGTATCGGATATGTGCAAACATCTCTCGGAAAGTCTGCGCTATATTGTCTCCTCGCCTTACGCACATGTGACTTTGGCTGATGAGCTGGAGCATACCAGACATTACTTGTCACTTGTACAGCAAAAGTATGAAGAGGATTTGGAGTGGGAGATTCATGCCGACGCATTAGCTAGCGAGATTCGACTTCCGAGGCTGGTCATTCAACCTTTTGTAGAGAATTGCATTGAACATGCCTTTTCCAATACGGCACCGCCTTGGCGTATTCAGATTACGGTGAAACAATATAACGGACTATGGGCTCTGGAGATTAAAGATAACGGAGAAGGCTTCCCACTTGATAAAATGCAGGAGATCCTCGCGAAGGTTCAGGAATCCTCTGCTGGAGAGAACCATCTCATCAATCATCCAACGTCCCTTGGTAATATGGGGATGCTCAACAGCATCAACAGGCTTAAACTCATGTATAGCAATCGGCTTTTTTTCAACATTTTCAACAATCACGCACATGGCGAAAACGGAGCCACCATTCAAATCATTGGCTCGCTGACAAAGGATTTTTACTAGGCAAAGGGGAGACATGTGATGTATAACATCATGATTGTAGAGGATAGCAAACCAATACTGCGTAATATAAAAATGCTTTTGGATGCGCTTACCCTGCCCATTCATGTGGTGGCTACGGCAACGAATGGAGAGGATGCCCTGGCTGCTATTCAGCTTGAGCCCGTTGATCTGCTGCTAACCGATATTCGGATGCCGAAGATGGACGGCTTATCGTTGATTGAGCAGGCGAAGAAGGCGAATCCGAACTTGAAAGTGATTCTGATTAGTGGCTATAGCGACTTTGAATATACACGAAAAGCGCTCAACCTGCAGGTGTTCGACTATTTGCTGAAACCGGTGGAGCAAGAAGCGTTAGAAGAGGTCATGAGACGGGTGATTGACCAGCTTGATGAACAGAAATCCAAAAATTCGAATGACTTGCAAGAGATTGTCGACCCTCATTGTTATGCTGAAGTGCAAAAGGGTGAGGATTTATCGCTATTATCTCAGATGATGATCATTTTGCGTAAACAGCCATTTACACCAGGGAATGAACAATGGACACAGCAGACGCTTCTTGGCGCCGTGGAGGTTCTTTTTGCTCCGCAGCCTTGTCGTGTGTTACAGAGTCAAACGCCGAATCAATATATCGTTTTCGTAAACAAGGGAGCGCTTGCTGCTTATTCCTCCATGCATGAATGTCTGGAATCATTACGGCGTCATTTGATTACGTATCAAATGGATACGATGATTGGAGGGCAACTGCTGTCCTCAGATTCGGGACATGTGCCTGAAGTCTATCATCAAATAACGTCGATATTGTCTGCACAGCAGCGTTTGAACCAAGGATTAGCACTCGATACCGGAAATCCGGTTTCGACGGCCAGGCTGGAATCAGGATGTCTGAATTCCGCCTTGGAATCCACATTTGTGCAGATGATACAGGCTTATCAGAAAGATCGGTTCGTTCTGAAGCTGTCCGAGCTGCTGGACCGATGGGCAAAGGAGCATGTGCATGTGAGAGAGGTGGAACGTTTCATTGGGTTATTGGTGGATACATTCGCTCATTTGTACGAAGAACAAGGATCGGGAATCAGGCTTGGTCTTGAGCATCGGGCCAAACAGCTCTTGGAAGCACCGACATATGCCGACTTCTGCCAGGAACTACAGGAATGGACAGGGCAGTGTTTTGATATGCTGCAGTCGCATGTCCGAAAAAGCAAGGAGCTTTTATTCGAGCAGATGGACGAGTATATCAAGCTTAATAAATATTCCCATTTATCCATCAACGATATTGCTTTGAAGTTTCACGTCAGTCCATCTTATGTTAGCAGGGTGATCAAAAATGTAACGCAAGCTACTTTTGTTCAGTATTATACCCGGCTGAAAATTCAGGAAGCCTGCAGGCTGATGGAACAGCAACCTGATATGAAGTTTAAGGAATTATCGGACCTTCTATCCTTCAGTGATCAGCATTATTTCTCTAAGGTGTTCAAGGAGTATACAGGATACAGCCCTACGGAATATAAGGAATCGATGCCTGATATTTAGAATAATTTGTAATAATCCTTCTTGGGTAATAGTTAGATAGAAGGGGGGATTTGTATTAGAGCATTCAAAGGTTCGTTAATGGGTTGTGTAGTTGTTATGTTATTTTTGTTGGTTGCTTGTGGGGCTGATGATATTAAACACAGCAAGACGGATCATTGGGATGTTTCGTTTCAGCGATCCACAGGTTCATATGGAATTGTCTATATCGGGGATGAGACAAAAATTAGCGATTTCAAATATGATGTTTCCGGAACCAACATCTCTCAGCAAGGCAGTGCTTTAAGTGAGCAAACCACACCCTTTAATATGTCCGGAACGGTGACGGACTCTGAAAAGAACAGTGATCCCATTCAATTTGTGATTAGCTGGAACAATCAAATTGAATCCGTTACCTTTCAGTAAGAAACACCAAAAAAACCTAGATCTAAATGGATTCTAGGTTTTTGGTGTTTCTTTAATTCGTCACTGATTGACCCATTTTATTCTTTTTATGGATATCTTCCGTTCCTGCAGCGATGGCAGTTTTATAATAGGCGCATTTGTGTTCAATGACTTCCATGGTCTTTCTCAGTTCTTCCATTTGTGCTTCCACACTGGCCTTACGTTCAATGAACATGTCGTATCTCTCCTGCAGCGTGGAGTCGCCTTCGGAACACCATTCAATGAAATCCTTGATATCCTTAATCGGCATACCAGTGAGTTTCAGGCATTGAATAATTTTCAGAAAATCAATGTCGGATTCTTTAAACTTGCGCACTCCGCTAGGGGTACGTTCGACAAAAGGCATAAGCCCTTCTTTATCATAATAACGCAATGTATATACGGTGAGATTCAATTCTTTGGCAACTTCGCTGATCGAATATGTCATACAGATCTCCTTTTCTTACGGCATAGACTTCGAGTTAACTCTAGCTTCTGTGGGGAATCTTATCACGGTATATACAGGATGTCAAAGTCAGCAATGACAATAAGGGAGCTTAGAACTATCTTTAACTATTACTATAAAAAAATTTAGAAAAGATATTTGACCTAGAGTTAACTAGAGGGATTAAGATGATTTTGCGAGAGAAAAAGAAGGAATGATTGGTCAATGTATCAATCGTGATTCTTGCCCCTGAATGGGTGTATTCTCTTGGAAAATGACATCTTAGGAGGTTTCAATGATGATAACTGCTAAAGCACGTGCTGTGGACGGACCGGATCAATCGTTCCGGTCAGCTGAAATCAAACGACGCGATCTGGACACACATGATGTCCTGATTGAGATCAAATATGCCGGCATTTGTCACTCTGACATTCATACGGCTCACGGTGAATGGGGCCCTGTGAATTATCCGCTGGTTCCTGGTCATGAAATTGCAGGTATTGTCACAGAAGTAGGAACTGAAGTTTCTAAATATAAAGTGGGTGACCGAGTAGGCGTTGGATGTATGGTTGACTCCTGTGGGGAATGTGAAAATTGCCGCCGCGGAGAAGAACAGTACTGCCTTAAAGGGAATATTCCTACGTATGCTGGCGTTGATAAATACGGTGAACCCACACAAGGTGGATATTCGACTCATATCGTTGTAACGGAAGATTTCGTAGTCCGGATTCCGGATAACATTGCGCTGGATGCCGCTGCACCGTTACTCTGCGCAGGGATCACGACATACTCGCCGCTCCATCACTGGGGAGCAGCTCCAGGGAAGAAAGTAGCGATTGTAGGGATGGGCGGGCTTGGTCATATGGCTGTCAAAATTGCACATGCCATGGGTGCCGAAGTAACTGTGCTGTCTCAATCCCTGAATAAAAAGGAAGATGGTTTGCAGTTTGGTGCAAACCATTATTACGCCACAAGTGAAGCTGAAACGTTCGAGAAGCTTGCGGGTTCCTTCGATCTGATCATTAACACGGTAAGTGCCAATATCGACATTAACGCTTATTTCGGATTGCTTACGCTGGATGGTACACTTGTAAATGTAGGTGCACCTGGTGAGCCGCTCGCAGTTAACGTCATGTCTCTCATCGGTCACCGTCGTTCATTTGCAGGCTCCATGATCGGTGGCATCCGTGAGACTCAGGAAATGCTGGACTTCTGTGCGAAACATGACATTACACCTCAGATTGAAGTCATCTCGGCTGATCAAATCGACGAAGCTTATAAACGCGTTCTTGCTTCGGATGTGAAGTACAGATTCGTCATTGATACAAGCACAATGTAAGTGCTGAATTAAAATTAAACCTAGTTCTAGTTTGATAAGACTGCGAGGATGTCTCCAAAGTGTTCACTTTGAGGACATCCTCGCTTTTTTACTGGCAGTTAGTCAAAAGTTAGAAATGTAAATCTCTATTGTTTAACTTGTTGACCTGCTTTTATATATAGTCGCACTTGAATTCAGAGAATTCTGCCTGAGCCCCTTCGCCATAGGCATATAAACCGATGACTACCCCTGTAAACCCGCCGGCTACCTCAGAGGATAGGTATTTCGTATGTGCGCTGCCTAATTCAATCTCCTGGCCCTGGGTATCCAAGCTAAAGGTATAACGATCATTGGTTGCCCGGATCTTCAATGTGGCTTGGTTACGGCTTCCGAGATGCACTTCTTTTTCAACCGATTTGATATCTCCGATATTAAGGCGCTCGATAACCTTATAACCTTCAGCGTCTTTTCGTATAGCCAGGTCATAATGGTGGTGCTCATCCATATACAGGGTGATGCCCGCTTCTCCGTCTGTAAGGTTAACATCACAGGAAATGATGGCATTGAAGTCCTTTTGTCGTATACCGATGAAGGTAGGCGTGCCCGGTTGATCCAGCGAGACGTCTGTTCCTTTAAGCGTTAGCTTGTTGGATTGCAGCATATAATTCTGGGGATGAGGATGTCTGAGATAACACCAGTCCTTGTCCCATTCCGTGTTGTCAAAAGTAAATGACTTCTTCTCCACCTGAACGACAGATTCGGATATCCGGTCTGTTTCAAATGTTAATAAAGTCGTTCCATTGTGACCTGCTGTAAACCAGCCGTCTTCATCGAATGTTACAGGTGCTACAAAAACTTCGCGGCCTAGATGGTGAAACGTCTGCCATTGTCCGATCTGCCGGAATCCCAAGTGGAAGAGCCACCAATTTCCCTCTACATCCTGAACCAGATCGCCATGACCAACACCCTGCAGCTCATAACCGCCAAGGTTACGGTTGGTTAACACCGGATTGTGAGGATAAGCTTCGAAAGGTCCTGATACAGAGGATCCGCGTGCGTACGTTTCCATGTGACCGTATTCGGTGCCTCCTTCAGCAGCCAGCAGATAATAAAGGCCGTTGATCTTATACATATGAGGGCTTTCCAGGTAACGTCCCCCAGTACCTTGCCATATTGTCCGGCTGGGCGTAAGCTTTTTGCCCGTTTCAATTTCAATCTCACATTGTACGATCCCCGAGACACCGAAATCGTCAGAACCGTTACTCATAAAGTAAGCTTTTTGGTCTTCAAAATATAAGTCCGGATCGATCCCGCCCTGATCCACGAATATGGGTTCTGACCACTCGCCATAGATATCGTCTGTCCACACATAGAAGTTCTGGCGGGTCGTATCATTCGTGGTTGTCATGTAGAATCGCCCGTTATGATACCGAAGGGTAGGAGCGAATACGCCTCCTGAACTGTTCACATGTGCGAGCTGTACCTGACTCGTTTTTGTTAGACAATGACCAATCTGTTCCCAGTTAATCATATCTTTGCTTTCAAAAATCGGTACTCCGGGGAAGAATTGAAATGAACTGCAAATCAGGTAATACGTATCGTCTACTCTGCATACGCTTGGATCTGGATAGAACCCTTTGATGACGGGATTATTAAACTTCATTCGTTCTTTCACCTCGATGATAAATTCATAAAAATAAGAATTCTAATAATAGGAAGCTACTGAAATTAAACACCAACCCACTGTCTATTTCAATAGAAGGGACTTGTCATTTCAATTAATATTCTTTAAATTTATATAAATGTGATTTCATAGAGTGATCAGGAGAGTGTGAAAAAATGATTCAATCGAACGGGGAGTCCCGGTTTATGCCTTTATACGATGCGCTGGCCAGTGAAGTTCGCTGGCGGATTATGGAGTTGATCGCCGATCAGGAGATGAGTGTCAAGGATATTGCCGCACAGATCAAACTTAGCCCGTCCATTGTCACAATGCACATTCGAAAACTGGAACAAGCCGAATTAATCGGAAGCCGCAGAGTCCGGCGTAATGGAGGAACACACAAAATGTGTTTTCTCAAACAAAAAAAGATCGAAATTGAGCTGCCCGCAGCCAGCAGAGTTACCAACATGAGGGAACAGACCATTTCGGTTGGTCATTATACTGCGTTTGATATTCATCCCACTTGCGGTTTGGGTACGAGGGAAAAGGAAATTGGGGTATGGGACGATCCTCGCTACTTCCTGGATCCTGAACGTGTCCAAGCTTCCATCCTGTGGTTCGGGAGAGGTTATGTGGAGTATAAAACGCCTAATTATCTATATCCCAATCCCAGTGCGGATGCTATAGAAATATCCATGGAGTTGGCTTCTGAAGCACCAGGTCTAAGAGATGATTGGCCATCAGATATTACCTTCACCTTTAATGGCATTGAGCTGGGAACGTGGACAAGTCCGGCGGATTTCGGCAGGGCGGCACGAGGCAAATATACACCGGAATGGTGGCATCGCAACGTGAATCAATATGGACTATTGAAGACAATTCGAGTCGATTCTTCGGGGACAACAATAGATGGAGAGTGGATGTCAGACGTGACGCTGAATGATGTGAAGCTGGGTGAACCGTTCTGGACACTCAGGTTTGCGGTTGAAGAACAGTCGGATCATGTAGGTGGATTAACGTTGTATGGATCTGGTTTTGGTAACCATGATCAGGACATTGTGATCCGAGTATATGTTGATGACAAACCAAATTATGGTTAACATACCCGTTCTATCTATGCTATAATACAAAACAAATAAGGCTTGTTACTGATTTTTATCAGGCAATACCTGTGTATATGTATGCTCAACGTTTCTTTGAGCATGTATATATATGGGTTTTTTTGCGTTTACATACTTCCATACATTGAGCACCAGGGTGCTCTCATCAATGAAATAACGTCGTTTACAAAGCAATATTAGCTATTAATAAAATAAAATATATACCATTAATTAAATTATTTACTAGATATACCGATATATAGTTTTGTTCTTAATTTTAGATGAGAGGGAGATCCATTTGAACGAAAAAAAGAAAAAGAGAAAAGTGTCATTTATGAAGAGACTAGCATCTGTTTCACATTTAATGAGCACCAGGCTCATTGCAGCTTTTCTAACAGTTCTTATCATTCCAACAGCACTTATCGGATATTTCTCTTATCACAGTGCACAGGATCAGGTCCAAAAAAGCATGACAGATCCGATGAATACCATATTAACAATGGCAGGACAGCATATTAATAATCTGGTTGGGACAAAAGCAGAACTGTTAAGTTATATAGATCGGTTGTTAAGTGATGATGCCAGTCAGGTGAACATTGAAGCAGTGCAAGCAGAATTAAACCAGTTAGCAGATACATATCCTGATATTCTAGCGATTACTGTAGGTAACGATCAGGGCAGCTTTATTGCTTCTCCAGAGATCGGAGAGACCACATATGATCCACGCAGTACAGATTGGTACACCAATGGTAAAAATAATAATGGATCGGTCTATTTTTCTAACATTATGAAAGATTCGGATTCCGGGGAGATTTATGTGGAGATAGCCAAGGCTCTATCAAGTGGACAAGGCGTAGCAAGCATAAAACTTGATCTGGCACCATTAGCAGAAGAGATATCCTACGTGGATGTTGGGGGGAACGGAAGTTTGATTATAGTCGACTCCAATCGAACCATCGCCGCCTGGGCTGGTGCGATTGTTGAAGGGGGTGGAGGAGAGCTTGGTGGGGCGCTTATTGACGGTATACCTGTCCATCCCAATACAGCATCTAGTCCTAATGAACCCATGGCATTCTCCCAATTTGTCCGAACGGACCTGGAATATGACTTAGAGGTTTACAACGGCGTTAATGCGTTAACAGGCTGGAATGTCATCGCTTTGATGGGGCATGAAGATTTCATTGCAGCTGCGAAACCAATATTGGTCACTAGTCTTACCGTAATTATTATTTCTACATTGCTGGCTGGCATTATCATATTCTTTATTTTGAGATCCTTCATGGTTCCTATGCAAAAATTAAGAACGGCAACCCGTCGTGTTCGCGAAGGAAATTTGACAGAACGGGTTGATCTTAGGAATAAAGATGAGTTCGGCATATTGGCCAATGATTTTGACCAAATGACCATTTCACTTCAATCTGTCGTTACAGAACTTAATCAGACATCGTCGCTTCTGAACCATACCTCACAAATGATACAAGAAAGCACCGAACAAACAAACAACTCTGTTCAACATGTTGCTGAAACGATTCAGCAGACCGCTGAAAGGGCAGTCGCTGGTGCAGAACGTTCTGAACAAACAGCGAACGCAGTGGAAGAGATGGCCAGAGGGATTGGTACCATAGCTGAATCTGCCAGTGCCATTGTAGATTCGGCTGAAGAGACAGAGCGTGCTGTCGCGAACGGTGGGAAAACCATCAACCAGGTTGGCGACCAAATGGAGCACATCCTAGTGGCTGTCCAGGAAACCTCAGCATTGATTAACGAGCTGTCTAATCTATCAGCTGAAGCGAGTAGAATGAACGAGGCGATTGCGGATATCTCTCGCCAAACGAATCTTCTATCACTTAATGCTTCAATTGAAGCAGCGAGAGCAGGAGAGCATGGAAAAGGTTTTGCCGTCGTTGCAGGTGAAGTACGCATGCTGTCCTTGCAATCCAAACAAAGCGCGGAGGAAATTAGCGCAACCATCGGTAAAATGTTCGACCTGATTGAGAAATCCACATCACTAATGAATGATAACGTTCGAAATCAAGTCGGCGAAGGGATGCGCATTAGCCGCGAGGCTTCAGCTACCATCTCGAACATAGAACAATATACGGCTCATATCGTGGATCAGATCCAGGATGTGTCTGCTGTATCAGAGCAGCTGGCAGCAAGTACGGAGCAAGTCTCTGCTTCTGTGGCAGAAATGGCCAATATCTCCAAAGTGTCTGCTGACAGTGCCCAGACCACTTCGGCAGCAGCCCAAGAGCAAATGGCGGCCATGGAGGAGATTGCTGCATCATCCGTGCAATTATCCAAAACGGCTGAAAATATGCAAAACTTGGTCCGTCGATTCACGCTCTAAGTTAAATATAAGTTTAGGTTTGAATGACAAAGGCGCTCCTTATGAGGAGCGTCTTGTTGCATGTTATCTTAGTAGCCGTGATGGTGTGTTGAGGATGGACCAGATCAGGGAGATATCTCTTTTATGAATGGGAGGCAGTATCCCCAAACATATCTTTTTGATTTCGCTTGCGAAAGCTTCGCGGGGATTCACCGACCGTTTTGGTAAAAAGAATAGTGAAGTAATTGGGGTTATCATACCCAACCAGCTTGGCAATTTCCCATATTTTCTTCTTGGTCGAGACTAACAATCGGGTTGCTTCACCCATTCGTCGTTGGATCAAGTAATGATAAGGGGAGGTGCCATAACGATTTTTGTACATATGAATCAGGTAATAAAAGTCGATATGAAACTGTTCAGCAAGTTCCTTCAGTTTAATGTTTTGTCGGTAGTTCGTATCCAGGTAGTCCTTAATACTCTCAGCAAGCGTGTTGCTACGTATAATCTGTCCAGAAGATTGTTGATGGCGGGACATGCGTTCGATGATCAGTAGTACGGCTTTCAACACATGCTGAGAGATGCGCTCGTATCCATCCTCACGAATGGAGAATTCACTGAATAAGGTCTGCATTAACGAATGCAGCTCTTCCGAATACCGGTTTGCGCGAATGATTGGTTCACTACCTGGAGGTACGACCCAATCGGCATCACTATGGATATCCTCTCTGAAACGAAAGCCACAATAAAAGGTGGATAAGGGATATTCGGGGTCAGACTTTTCTTCGTGAAGTGTTCCTCTATTGTATATGAGCAGGTCTCCCTTTTGGGCCAAGTGCTTCGCACCATCAATGGTGAATGATCCTTTGCCTTCATTAACATAAATAATCTCGTGCAAATCGTCATGCTTATGCGTCGGAAAACTCCACTGGGGATTGCCGGCCAGCTTCCCGACATAAATAATGATACAATCCTGATCTTCATATAGTTTGTCGGGTTCGTGGCGTGTATCCATCTATGTCTTCCCTTCGAGGTTCTATGATGAAAAATGACAACATACATCATGTTTTGAATCAAATCCACAACAACCTTTATTGTCGTCTGACAAGTCTGACAGTACAATTTCACTATCCAATATGTACTATATATCGAAATCGAAGGGATGGGAAAGCAGAAAATACATAGAGTAGGAGCTGTCCTAGGAATTGAAGCGCTTGCAACATTAGAAAGGATTAGTGAAATTAAATTGATGACCAGAACTAGAGAAAATCTACTTATTTTAACGCTTACGCTCGTCAGCTTTGTACTGGGAACAACCGAGTATGTCATTGTGGGAGTGTTGAAAGAAATTGAGAGTTATATGAAAGTATCTCTTGCTGCTGCAGGTGCCCTAGTGTCCGGATTCGCTATTGCTTATGCAGTGGGGACACCATTCGCGGTGGCTTCCTTGGCCAATATTTCCAGAAGAAGCTCCATCTTAATTGGATTCGCCATTGTACTTGTGCTGAATGTATTAACCGTGTTCTCAACAACGTTCCCTTCCTTGATGGCTATTCGCATCGTTTCAGCCGTTGCTTGCGGACTTACGATATCGCTTTCGATCTCAATTGCAAGCGACGCCGTTCATCGGGATCGGAGAGGGGAAGCTATCGCCTGGATTTTAGGTGGATTTTCCATCGCAAATGTACTAGGTGTGCCGCTCGGTACATTTATTGGACAGCATCTGAACTGGTCGATGACATTCGTTGTTACTGCATGCATCGGTGTTGTTCCGTTTGTATTCATGTTCCGAATCCTTCCACGCCGCACGACTACCGTTACAGGTTCGTTTGGCGATCAGATGGCTCTCTTTATGAAGCCTCGCATATTGTTAGCCTGCCTAATCCCCGTGCTGGGTAACAGCTGTATCTTCGTCACTTTCACTTATATTACACCGCTTCTCAGCGAGTCTATGGGGGTGCCCGTACGTTGGATTAGCGCTATACTCCTGATCTATGGGGCATGCAGCATTCTGAGCAATTGGATCGGTGCCAAAATAGCCAAGGGTGATTTTCTACCCAAACTTAAGTGGCTTTTCGTCATCCAAGCGGTTATTTTCCTCGGACTGAGTTTCGCTGTGTCCAATCTGTGGCTAGGTTTGACGTTCCTGCTCCTGATCGGCTGTCTGTCGTCGTCAATGAGCGCAGCATCCCAGTTATATCTGTTTGATGTATCTGGAACGATTGCGCCGGAATCCAAAGCTTTTGCATCCACACTGCTGCCTGTGGCGGCCAATGTGGGCATTGCTCTCGGCTCTGGAGTCGGTGGACTTGCCGTTAATCTTGGCGGTGTGGCATGGGTGCCTCCGGTAGCCGTGGCATTAGCTTTGCTGGCTTTTGTAATTACAAGAGTATGCCAGCGTACCATTCAGTTGAATGCGGATGAAGCGACCACTTCTAACGCTGCGTAGATAAATGAGTACTAAAAAAGACCAGGTATATGGGCTTACCATGTACCTGGTCTTTATATTTATAATGGACCAAAGGTTGATTGAATTAACCTTTACCATTTCTGCTTTTCGGTATGATATATAGTTCTCCGTCGTCACCATATTCGGCATAGGCGATATCCTTTATATTGTCATAGCCCTGCTTTTGAATTTCTACCCTGACCATCTCCATATCGATATTTTTACCTTTCATGGACTTCTTAAGCAGCTCTCCTTTATCAATTACGGTTACCGCAAAACGATCAGGTGATGTCTCCATACCCATATCTTCTGCGGTAGGTGGCTCGTACTCGGGCTTGCGAAGCACGGATAACGATCCATCCGTTTCCAGGATGGCATATTTCACTTCCTGAATAGAAAATACATTCTGTTTACGAAGCATGGAAAGCAGCTGCTTAAATTCAATATCGTATTTTTTTAACAAGCCTTGATTGACTTCTCCATTATCAATTAAGAGTACGACTCGCCCTTCCGCGACATATCCGAACTTCACAAATCGCGTTGTGGCTTTCTCGAATAGGTAAGAAAGTGCAGTCCAGAGTGCTAATGCGAATAATAGTTGAGATACCTTGACCTCATCATCATACAGCGTATTTCCCACAATCTCACTGAGCACCAACGAGGATAGGAAATCGAGCGGTGTAAGTTGGCTTAGCGTTTTTCTGCCGGTAATGAACGCAATGGCCCATAGGCCGAAAAAGCTAATGACTAGTTTGATGCTTAACTCCAGGAACATACCTATCCCTCCCAAGTTCGGAATCTTGATTAATCATTACCCGGGATATTCTATAAATAACATATTGGATTATTTACCAGTGAAGCTAAATCTATAAAAGGCATGCAGGATTAAGATAGGCAAAGGGTAGGAAAATGCAATAATTTGGTGAGTTTGTATATCAGGAGAAATGATAAAATGAATGAAAAGATTTCCGTTTTCTCACAAAGCGATTAACATGAAAATGACCCCATTAGGAGGTAAACCAATGAAGAAGCCCATGATCGGAGTCCTGCCGCTGTATGATTCCAACAAAAAAAGTTACTGGATGCTTCCAGATTATATGAACGCAATCGAGAGTGCGGGTGGAATTCCAGTGATGCTGCCGTTGACAACGAATCTCGAAATCATTGTAGCTTTGGCGAATGAGTTTGACGGGTTCTTGTTCACGGGCGGACATGACATTAATCCGGAGCTTTATCATGAAAATGCAGAAGAAACCTGCGGGGAGTTATGCATTGAACGTGATATAATAGAGTCCTTGCTATTTCAGAAAGTAGTTGAGCTCGATAAGCCTGCCTTCGGCATATGCCGGGGATTACAGCTGTTTAACGTGATACTGGGTGGATCTTTGTATCAGGATATTCCTACACAGCTTCAAGTAAGCAATACCGTTAATCATAAGCAAAGCCCGCCTTATACGAATCTGGTACACGATGTACATATTGAAAAAGGTAATTTGCTGCATGACATTATTCAAGCAGATACGATTAAAGTGAACAGTTACCATCATCAAGGGATCAAAATACTTTCGAATAAGTTACAAGCAGCTGCAGTCGCTGAGGATGGAATTGTTGAATCTGTGGTTATGCCGAACCAAAAATTTGTACTGGCAGTGCAATGGCATCCGGAATACAGCTACACAGTAGATTCATATAGCCAAAAGTTGTTTTCAGCCTTTGTTCGTTCTTGTACATTCGTTGGTTATGATATCGATATTGACGAGATAACAGCATAAAATAGTAGAAGCAGTCGATCCGTGCGATTGACTGCTTTTATTTATTTTATAGGCTCACCTAGGTACATACATTGTGGAATATATTACTCATGATTCTGGATAATTTTGAGAAAAGTGTATGTTACAATGAAATAAGTGCGTTAAACTTTGATCTTCATTCGGATTGGAGGTGAAAAATTTGCGATTAAGACGTTACATAATTATCTTCTTGTTTGTACTAACAGGCTGTTCGGCAGAAAGCGCAGAGGCTATTAAACCTGACCAATCGATAACTGACAGCATCACATTAACTCCGGTGGATCTGGCTCAAGGAGAAACGGCAAAATTACTACCTTTCCTCGGCACCATGTCCGGTGCATTTAAGTTAAGATACGAGGGAGTGAAACCGAGCGCAACTTTGCATATGGATATCTGGGAGAATGGAGTGAAGGTAGATTCTGCAGGATCTATAGGGGACCTGTTCTTCAGTCCGGAAGAGCAGGTGAATAACAGTAATGAAATTGAAGTCATTATATCCATTGATACGATAAAAACAGAAGAAGACAAAGAAGTATGCATTGTTAAAATCAGTACAGGGTCAGGCTTAGCTACGTTTACGCTTCCTTGGAATTCGGAGCTGAAAGGACGAGCGTTGATTCAAAACACCGAAACTTTAACGTTTACACCAGATCATCCAGTTCATACATTCGCTATGAATGCAACAAGTTCAAACCAGTTATTTGCAGGAGACTTATCAGAGGAAAGTTTAAGCAAAACCGAATGGGCTCTTGTGTTCACTTTGCGCTTTGACGAATAGAAGATTGTGATAAGGTAGCGTCTGAATATAAATTATTTGAATAGATTAAAGTTTATTTTCGGACATGAAGCAGCTGCAGTGGCAGCTGCTTCATGTTTTTGTTCAAAATTAAATGCTTCTGATCAAGTGCTAATCTAATCAATATTTTCGATAAGCCAATTGCCTTCTTTGTTCTTTGTGAAGAAATACGTTATAGCTGTATTCTCAATACTTCCATCCTCATGTTTTTTGGCATATCGAACGCCAATCCGAATTTGATCACGGCCATCAAGGGTTATCTTTTCTAGAAGGTCCAGATCATTAAACATAAACTGAGCGTTTTTTTCATCGAAGAAGAGTGGTTCTTTCCGTGAGCCTTCATAGAGATGGACTTTGAATTTCTCTTTATCATTTTCAACAATACCTTCAAGATTGCCTTTGAACTTTGAAATGATGTCATCATTAAAAAAGTCTTTTTTGTACCGTTCAAAATCAATGAATACGCCTTTTTTAAAATCTTCCACTCCAATTTCCTTGAATTCCAATCCTTCGGGGTCAATTAGTCTCTCCGATTCGGTTAAGACATTAGTTGAAGTAGGTGTTTGACTCACAGGTGTTTTGCTGCTTGAATGATTTGTTTGGTTAATTTCATTCATCGAATCTCCACCGGATGCTGCACAAGCAGATTGAAGCAAGAGCACAGCCAATACAACAGAGAAAATACCATAATACCGTTTATTCATTAAAGAAATCCTCCAATTCCCAAAGATAAGTAAAAGGTTAAATTTGTATCTATTTATAATATTTAAACATATGAAAAATTCACAATAATAAAAACATGCCCCGTACTTTGCTTCTATCTACCTATGCATTCATATATACTCACCCTCATTGTTTAAAAAAGTTCACGTTCCTTAAGAAAAATACAAGCACTTTTTCTATTATGAATGATTCGCAGTTGAATCCTCCAAAATAGAAAAAGAAAGAACCCCTGGTTGCACTCAACCAAAGGGTTATTAATGAAGCTCGTTCGATATGATCGATTACAAGCTGCGCTGCGGTTCTACTGAATTCAACGGATCATACTCCATTTTCATTCCATCAAGGAAGGTTAACAATTCTTCGTTGAATTTCTCCGGTTCATCGAATAGCATGGCATGACCACTATCTTCAAATCTCACGATGCGGGAACCCGCAATGCTCTGTGAGGTTAGTTCTCCCAACTCAGGCTCCACAATTTTGTCTTTTTGTCCGTGGAACACAACCGTTGGAATTTGTATTGCAGCCAGGTCTTCACGAAGATCCTCATCTCGTAATGAAGCAGCAGCTTTGATCGTACCATGGTGTGATGCCTGATAACAGAGCGATTCCAGCCACACCAGCATACCCGGATTTGATTTTGTTTTGGTAAATTTCAAACCGAATTTGTTGAGCATGGCAGGTCTGTTCTCATAGGTAGCATGTATTAACTGCGCTGTTACTTGGTCAGGCTCCATCCCATACTAGATACCAGGCCGACGGGTAAAAACGGGAGTAGCTGCTCCTGCCAAAAGAAGTCTCTTAATACCGTGGCCGTTATGACGTGACATATACCGAGATGCTATGGCTCCACCCATAGAGAATCCGACTAAAGCTGCGTTCTCCAGCTGAAGTTCATCAATAACTGCACGCAGATCATCTGCCATACGGTCATATGAATAACTTTCCCAAGGCGCATCAGATTTACCGAAGCCGCGAATATCCATTCCGATGCAGCGGTAACCGTGAGAGGCCAGCAAAGTATACTGATATTCAAACATAAGATGGTTGGCTGGCCAGCCGTGCAGGAAGATGACCGGAACACCTTGACCGATATCTTCGATATAAATTTTAACGTTGTCCTCAACTTGTACATATTGTCCCATGTAAAATTCCTCCTACCCATTTATAGAAAGTCTATTTCCTAATACAGTTGGCTCTGCTACAACCTGAATAGTACGGTCATGTTGATCACTATTAAACGTATGTCTGATTGGGCAAACAACAAAGTATCATCTTCATGAATGCTAATAAGCAGCAAATAATTAGATTTTGAATCAGGGTGATTAATCTATAAATGGCTTGAAAAGACAGGGGGAATAACTGTAAACTAAATTTGAGAACGATCGGTAAAAATAATTCTTTACTGATCGTTCTCAATCTGTTAGGATGATTTTACAGGGAAAACAAACCTAAGAGCATCTGAAGAATATTCTTTAAAACGTTATAAACACATTACAATTGGTGAAGGGAGGGAACCTGAGATGGCGAGAAGCAAAGAATTTGAGGAAAACGAAGTTTTAGATAAAGCCATGAAGCTGTTCTGGGAGCAGGGGTATGAGAAAACGTCGATGAGTGATCTCGTTGAACACATGGGTATTCATCGCAGAAGCATTTATGATACGTTCACCGATAAACGTACCTTGTTCTTCAAAGCAATGGAACGGTTCGGTAATCGTACTGATGCCAAATTGGCTGCAGGCGTCAAGCAAGCGAAAACGGCCAAGGAAGCTCTTCATTTTATCTTTGAGTATATGAGCAGCACTGAAGAGGGTGAGCCACCTGGATGCATGTTTGTGAATTCTGCAGTGGAAATGGCTTGCCGGGATGAAGTTGTAGATGCCAAAGCGGTTGGGGCCTTTGAAAAAGTGGAGCATCTTCTTGTGGAGATCGTCACCTGGGGGCAAGAAAATGGGGAGTTCTCAAGCCAGTATGGCGCACAAGAATTAGCGGAGTACCTGCATAATGCTTTAATTGGGATAAGGGTAATGGCCCGGACATCAGTGCCTAAGGAAAAGCTGGAGCGTATTTCCACAACGAGCATGCTGTTGTTAGAAAAATAAGATGAAGTAGTTTCGTCTTGTCGGGATATTAGAATGGTCATACTCAATAAAAGCAACGGCGGATGGTTAAGTGCAGGAGCGAGCTCTTGCCTTAACCAAATACAGAGCATTCTTTTTGCGCTATTTTTAGAACGATCATTCTCATATAAAAATTAAGGAGTGTTTAAACATGAAAACATTAATTATTGTAGCTCACCCGGATTTACAAAATTCACGGATTAACCGGGCATTGGCTGATACCATGAGGGAGCAGCCGGATACGACCGTACATGTGCTGGATGAGTTTTATCAAGATAAATCAATCGATGTGACCCATGAGCAAGGACTGCTGGAACGTCATGACCGGATTATTTTCCAATACCCTTTATATTGGTACAGCACACCCCCACTCTTGAAGCAGTGGTTCGACGAGGTGCTCGCATACGGCTGGGCATTCGGCCCGGGAGGGGAGCATCTGAAAGGAAAAGAGATCGGCATCGCAATTTCAACAGCAGGCACTGCAGCTTCATATCAGCCCGGTGGATACAATCTGTTTACAATTCGGGATATTGCAAAACCAATGGAGGCGCTCGCCAACTATGTCGGGGCCCATTATCTGCCGCCATTTGCTATCCATAACGCCAATCATATCACTGATGAGCAGATCGCCATTAGCCAAGAGGCTTACGTGGATCATCTAAGAAGTGTAAGACATGTGCAAACATCGGGTTTGGTCACCATTAACAAATAATAATAATCGTAAAATTTCAGAGGAGGAACAAAAAAATGACAAACAATAAAATTGCATTGGTAACTGGAGCGAACAAAGGAATTGGGTATGAGGTTGCAAGACAGCTCGGGGAATTAGGCATTACGGTTTTGGTAGCCGCACGCAACCAAGCAACAGCTGATGAAACAGCAAACGAATTAAGCAAGGAAGGCATCGAAGCCGTGGGTGTACAGCTGAATGTGACGGATTCGGAGCATATTGCGAAGGTAACCAGATGGATTAGTGACACGTATGGTCGGTTGGATATCCTGATTAATAATGCAGGGGTATGGGCTGAAAAAGAGGATTACGAAGGCGATGCACTGCGTGATACCTTTGAGGTCAATACATTTGGTCCTTATTATCTCACAGAATCATTAATGCCTCTGCTTCTGAAAAGTGAGGCTGGTCGAATCGTCAACCAGAGCAGTGCTCTCGGTTCCATACAATTTCTGCTGACCAATGAGCTTGCACAGCGGATTGCCACACCTGCATATTCTGCATCCAAGGCAGCATTGAACATGCTGACAGCATATTGGGCTCAGAAAGCGCAAGGAACGAATCTTAAAGTGAATTCCGTACATCCCGGTTTGGTTAAAACACAGATGGGTGGTGAAAAGGCAGAGCTATCCCCAGAGGAAGGTGCCAAAACGGCTGTGCGTCTGGCTACCTTGTCTGAAGACGGTCCAACAGGCAGCTTTTACTATATGGATAGTCAGCTTCCTTGGTAAATCATTAAAGCCGCATATTGCGGCTTTTTTTGTTGATGGATGTTAGATGAAGAAGCAACAAACGTTTTAATCCAAACGTCTAATATAGTTAGGTAGCTGTATTATGAGGAGGAATACCATTGAGAAAATCGGTCATAGGTGTGACGCTACTCGTTCTTCTATGTACACTTAGTGGATGCCAAGTATTCTCAACAAGTGAAGTAGGGGATTACATTCTTCAGAAGGAAGAGGATCGAATTCTGGTAGCGGAAAATATATCTAGAGAAGATGCGGATCAACCTTTTGGCGATCTTAGAGAAAAACAGGTTACCCTAATCTATTATATTGTTAAAGATTCTGAGCTCCTTGAGCAGCTTGAAGTAGGGGACAAAGTTAAAATTACCCCCAAAGTGAATAAGGAAGGGTTCTATCATGTTATGCAATCTGATCCACCTCAGATTATCGCAGGCAGGATTGAGAGAGAGGAATAATCCATAAACTTCAATAATTTTTATAGTAAATAAGTACAAAGAAAAGGGAGAACAATGTAAATGGGTAAAGGTGTAAATTTTCAATAACTTTAGTAACTATACTAATGTCTGTTGATAAACTTGATTCCATAAATAACTTATTGTATCCGGGAATGCATTAAGGACTTGCATTTCTTGCGAAAATGGTTCGTGACCTTATCAAAATGTTCTTTCTTAAGTAATAAAGATGATCACTCATAGGTTACTGTTACATTGTGCAAACTACAAGTATGCATCGGAGCAGAAGAGAAACCATAATGAATGTCATTAACCCAACTCGGAAAGCTAAACGGAAAAGGCATAGCTGATAAAAAGAATGTTTGGACCAGAATGAGGAAAAAAGTTTTTTTGAGTTATCCCTTGATTTTTTTAAAAGTGTTTGTTATTGTTTAACCTGTGATTTTGGAAAGCAGTTATATCAATTGGAACGAGCACTTTCCAGCAGATAATTTTGACCACTTCCATGAGGGAGTCAAGGCCATACGGACAGCCGGGTCAAACGCCGATTGGCAACTTATGTTGCCTTATTGATTGAGTTAAAAGCTCAAATTTTATAAGTTGGTTACTTTACAACCAGTGCAATTGCACATCAACTTGTGAAACGGTCAATAAGAGTGGTAAAGGCGAATTATTTGCTATATAGACTCTGATCTGATATTGATATACATGAGGGAGCTTTCCACCAGAGGAGTTCTTTGAACTTTTTTGGTTATGGAGACTTTACGTTTTTTCACGATGTATATCGACAAGCAAGTGTGATGATGCGCGGATTACGGCATTTATTCACCTTGCTTTTTTTGTTGTCAGAAATTGACGGAAGTTGAACAATGAGAAGACCTTGAAACGGACATTTGAATCAAAAAACAAAAAAAATCTACATATGGGATAGGAGAATGTAAAAATGGGAAAAGCACTAATCATCGGCGCCGGCGGCGTGGCTTCTGTGGCAGTACACAAATGCGTTCAAAATAGCGAAGTTTTTGAGGAAATCTGTATTGCGAGTCGTACCAAATCCAAATGTGATGATCTCAAAGCGAAGCTGGACGGTGGCAAAACAAAAATTACTACAGCACAAGTAGACGCGGATAATGTAGACGAATTGATTGCTCTGATCAACGAAGTTAAACCGGATATCGTCATGAACCTGGCTTTGCCTTATCAAGATCTGACGATCATGGATGCGTGCCTTGCAACCAAAACGCATTACATGGATACGGCAAACTATGAGCCAGAAGATACGGCAAAATTCGAATACAGCTGGCAATGGGATTACAAAGAGCGTTTTGAAAAAGCAGGAATTACTGCACTGCTCGGCAGTGGTTTTGACCCAGGCGTAACTGGCGTATTCTCAGCCTATGCCCTGAAGCACTACTTTGACGAAATCGAGTACATCGACATCCTTGACTGCAACGGTGGCGATCACGGCTATCCGTTCGCAACCAACTTCAACCCGGAAATCAACATCCGTGAAGTTTCAGCAAACGGAAGATACTGGGAAAATGGTGAATGGATCGAAACCAAACCGATGGAAATCAAACGTGTCTACGACTTCAAGGAAGTTGGCGAAAAAGACATGTACCTGTTGTACCATGAAGAGCTGGAATCCTTGGCGAAAAACATTCCTGGCTTGAAACGGATTCGTTTCTTCATGACATTTGGCCAAAGCTACCTGACTCACCTGAAAGCACTTGAAAATGTGGGCATGACTTCCATTGAACCTATCGAATTCGAAGGCAAACAAATCATCCCGCTGCAATTCCTGAAGGCGGTACTGCCTGACCCGGCATCCCTTGGACCACGTACTGTGGGCAAAACGAACATCGGCTGCATTTTCAAAGGCAAAAAAGACGGCAAGGACAAAACGTACTACGTTTACAACATCTGTGATCACCAAGAGTGCTACAAAGAGGTTGGTTCCCAAGCCATCTCGTATACTACAGGCGTTCCAGCAATGATCGGTGCAGCTATGGTCATGACAGGCAAATGGAACAAACCGGGCGTATACAACGTGGAAGAGTTCAACCCGGATCCGTTCATGGAAGAGCTGAACAAATGGGGACTTCCATGGGTAGAAGACTTCAACCCGGTTCTTGTTGACGAACTGCCAGAAGAAGCGAAAGAATCGGAGCTCGTTCGTTAAGATGCGGTTTGAGCAATTACCGACACCATGCTTTGTTGTTGATGAGGCGCTTATTGAGAAAAATGTGAAGATCCTTAACGGTGTCATGCAGCGTACTGGTGCAAAAATCGTGCTGGCTCAAAAGGCATTTTCCATGACAGCGATGTATCCACTAATCGGACAATATTTGAGCGGGGCAACGGCAAGCGGGTTGTATGAAGCCCGTCTGGGCCACGAGGAAATGGGCAAAGAGAATCATGTATTTGCACCGGCCTACCGCGAAGACGAGATCGATGAGATTATTTCAATCTGCGATCACATTATTTTCAACTCTTTTTCGCAGCTTGCGAAATTTAAGGATAAAGCACTTCAGGCTGGCCGCAAGATTGGCTTGCGTATCAATCCTGAATGTTCAACCCAGGAAGGGCACGAGATTTACGATCCGTGCTCACCGGGTTCACGTTTCGGTGCCAAACAGGAGGATTTCCGTGCAGAGCTGCTGGAAGGCGTCTCCGGTTTGCATTTCCATACATTATGCCAACAAAATTCCGACGATCTGGAAACAACGCTGAACGCGGTTGAAGAGAAGTTCGGACAATGGCTGCCTCAAATGGAGTGGATTAACTTCGGTGGTGGACACCACATTACGCGTGAGGATTATGACATTCCAAGACTGGAGGCATGCATTAAACGCATGCAGGACAAATATGGCCTGGAAGTTTATCTGGAGCCAGGGGAAGCTGTTGCGCTTAACGCGGGTTATCTGGTGACTTCTGTGCTGGATTTCCACAAAAACGGAATGGACATTGCCATTCTGGATACATCAGCCACTTGTCACATGCCAGACGTACTGGAAATGCCATATCGTCCGCCACTTGTTGGCTCCGGAGAAGCAGGAGAGAAGCCTCACCTGTACCGTCTAGGCGGTCAAACTTGCCTGTCTGGTGATGTCATTGGAGATTATTCGTTTGATGAGCCTTTGAAAGAGGGCGATCGTCTGGTCTTTGAAGATATGGCGATCTATTCCATGGTCAAAACGAATACATTTAACGGAATGCCATTACCAGCCATCGCTGTCAAACGCAAAGATGGCGATTGTGAAGTTGTCCGTGAATTCGGATATCAGGATTTCAAAATGAGACTGGCATAATTAGCTATTATAAATATTATCAATAACAAAAACCGGATTCCACTACAAGGAATCCGGTTTTTGTTATCTTAGATGCACTACAAGGACTATAGGGACTATAGTGATTTATAATTTCGGATGATCACATCGATAACCCGTTTTCCCCAGTTGCATGACTCCGAACCTGGTTCATTCCAGGCATAGGTGATTAGTGCTTTCCATAATGCCCATCCACGTGCACGGTTAATCATATCTTGGTCAGCATTCATTCGGCGGAGGAAAATATCACGACTCATATCATCAAAAAAGTTCCATGCCATCACCAGGTCGCTGGAAGGATCACCTACGCCCATCGTTCCGAAATCAATGACACCGCACAATCGACCGCCTTGAACGAGCAGATTTCCTACAGCAACGTCACCGTGCAGCCAGAGCGGTGCAGCTTCATATTTTGTGGCAAGGGCAAGCTCCCATATTTCCAATAACAGCGTAGGATCGTACGGACTGGGTAAAACGTCTATGACGGATCTGGTGTCCTGGTCATAAACAGCCAGGTTTCCGCCGCGATGAAAATTTTGAATGCCAGCAGGAATACCTTGGCTTGCATCAATCGCTTCCAGTTCAATTAGAAAACCAGCGAGATCCTCAGCAAATGTGTTCAGATCCGTTATATTTTCAACTGTGACTGTGCTGCCTTCAATCCATTGGTTAACAGACCAGGGAAGAGGATATTCTGCCGTAGGCTCACCTTTTGCAATCGGTGCCGGAATCGGCAAGGAAAGATAAGACTTGAAAACGGGCAGCCAAGTCAATTCTTTCTGAACAGCAGAGGCATATCGTTCATGACTCGGTAAACGAACAGTCATCTCATTTCCTAATCGATAGGTCCGATTATCGTGTCCACTTTTGTCTACGGGTGCTATGGTGAGGTGTTTCCACTCAGGAAATTGACTCTGGATCAGTTGACGTACCAGTTCAGTCGTAATTTCAATCATTTCACTCGCCCCCTGCGGAAGTCGTTAGGTGTTCGTTGATGCTGTTTTTTGAAAGACTGAATAAAGTGATTCACATGATTGAAGCCCACTCTATGGGCTATCTCCGTTATGGTATAGTCGGTCGAACTTAATAACTCGCAGCTTTTTTTAATTCGATACTTAATCAAGTAGGCGTAAGGGGTCATATGAATTGTACGCTTAAAACCTCGGGTGCATTCCGATACACTTAGATGTGCTGCATCCGCGATCTCCTGTAATGTGATCGGATCTGCATAATGACGGTGGATGAAACTGATCATGAAATGAAGTCTCTCCTGTTGCCGCTTCACGTTCGCTGATGCTTCCTCTGTCGAGAGCGAGAAATTGGAGATTATGGTCAGCCACAGCTGTACCGTCTGAATGGAAACCTCGTACTCCCAGCCCCATTGTTTGGTCATCTCAAATTTTGTTTTCATATTCTGCAACATTTCCAATACTTGAATTTCCCATGTAACTTCGCCTTTGATTAGAAGGGATACGAAGGACGAGTTGGTATAGGGGAGGACATAGTTTTTCTCCATGGCACTATCAGAGTAGAATGCCAGCAGTTTCTCCGGAAAATTAAAACTGACATACTGTCCGTTATGCGTCAAATGGGTCGTCACATGAAGAATGCTTTTATTGATCAGAATGGCCTGACCAGTATGTAATTCATGATCCATCCCGTTAACCTGGATCACCAGTGTTCCTTTGGTAACCAATGTGATCTGTAGATCTTCATGCCAATGCAGGTCGTTAAACCCTCTTCCTTCAGGGATGCTATCGTGGACCGTATGCGTGTACATGATATAGGGGAATGAAGTATCAGGATATTGGATGGTCTCATGCAAGGGTTTCTCCATGACGTTAATTCCTCTCGAATGACGATATTTCAATATAAATGAAAGATATAATTGCACTAATGAACGATAAGCGGTGATATTATTATATCAGATCTTAAGGTTATCAATACAATCCTGTGCACAGACGATTGGATAAAACATCCTGGAGGCCTTACATGTGAAAATCAAACCATCGTCATTACCGCTGCATCCGTATATATTGCTTTTAATCAGCATCCTGTCTGTTTCGATCTCATCCATTATGATCAAATCATCAGATACGGCAACCGCTGTGGCTGGAATGTACAGATTGTACATATCCGTAATTATTATGCTTCCTTTAGTACCCTGGAAAGCCCTTCGAATCTCTGAGATGACCAAAAAAGATTGGGTTACCGTAGTGGTAGCAGGGCTATTTCTCGGATTACACTTTTTATTTTGGATGAAATCCTTGGTCCATACTTCGGTGGCGAGTTCCATGGTCATCTTGTCATTACAGCCTTTATTCGTAATGATCGGTTCCTATTTTATGTTCAGAGAACGAAACAGCATGCTAACAATCTTTTGTTTAATTGCGGCCCTCATTGGTTCAATCATCATAGCTTGGGGGGATCTGGGGATTTCGCGAGAGGCGATCTTAGGAGACGGACTATCCTTGATGGGAACCATTTTGGTTTCTGCTTATATGCTTGCAGGGCAGAAGGTTAGCCGTAAAATAGACTCGAATTTATACAGTATCCTTGTTTTTTTCCTGGGCGGGACCGTGATGCTGGTTTATTGCTTGTTCAATCAAATCCCTTTGGTGGGTTACAGTTCTTCGGATTGGACTTATTTCTTGTTGCTCGCCGTAATTCCAACCATTTTTGGTCAGAATATTTTTAACCTGTTGTTAAAAACGATCGGTGCAACGACGGTTTCTGTAGGGATTATTGGAGAGCCTGTTCTGGCAATTATTCTCGCGTATCTATTTTTGGGAGAAACGATAACTAACTTTCAATTAACAGGTGGATTAATTACGTTGTTAGGCATGGGCATGTACTTTTGGATCCGATCCTCAAGTCATATCGTAGCTAAACAAAAATGGATTTAGTGTATTATATTTGAATTAAACAAAAGATGAGGAGATTATATACATGGCAACCATTGATGATTTTATGAAGCTGGATATCCGGATTGGAACAATAATTCATGCTGAGTTTTTTGCAGAGGCAAAAATGCCGGCGATCAAGCTGGAGATTGATTTTGGAGAAGAGATTGGTATCAAGAAATCGAGTGCACAAATTACGAAAAGATATGAAGCGGAAGTGCTCATAGGGAAACAAGTCATTGGTGTTGTTAATTTCCCTCCGCGCCGGATAGCCGGATTCAAGTCGGAGGTATTGGTTCTAGGAGGTGTGCCCGAAAAAGGGGATGTCGTGTTGTTAAAACCGGACATTGAATTACCACCAGGAACACCTATAGCGTAAAAGATTTTCGGGTTAGCTCGAACTAAAAATCATACGATGTAGAAGCGTCAATTAACGACGTAATATAGAGACTATTTCCAGACATGCCATCTGTCTGTGAAATAGTCTTTTTATTTTTCATAGATAAAAAGCTATATAAACGGTTGTTATATTGTCATGTTAAGCGTGATTGGATCATAAGATGGGGAAATAAACTGGACAAGCGAGTAGGAGTGAGGAAGTCTTGAGTGTTCAACTTCTGATCAGTTATATTTTCCTTGGTTTGACGCTTGCTGCTCCCATTGGGCCAGTCAATTCCGCCCGATTGGACAAAGGCATCAAAAATGGTTTTTGGCATGCCTGGATGGTCGGAGCAGGTTCCATGATCGCCGATGCTGCCTTTATGCTCTTGATTTATATGGGCTTGGTTCAATTCCTCAACATCCCCTGGGTACAAATTCTCCTCTGGCTCGTTGGCGGGTTCACGCTAACCTATACTGGCATCGAGAGTATTCTGCAAATGAACAAATTAAAGCTGCATTCGGCCAAAAATCGTAAGGATTCCCTCTTTCACTGCTTCATGCTGGGATTTTTCATGTCGATTACCAGCCCGATGTCCATCATTTTCTGGTTAGGGATATATGGATCCATTCTGGCCAAAACGGCAGTATCATTTGGGACAAGTCATCTGCTGATATACAGCAGCATGATCTTCATCGGATTGACGCTCTGGGATTTGTTTGTGGCGGGGTTAACTACAGGAATGCGGCGTTATCTCAATCAAAGAAGCCTCTCCATCATATCCGTTGTATCCGGTTTGTCTCTGGTGGGGTTCGGCGTTTATTTTGCGCTTCAAGGGCTGCGTGCATTGTTCTCGTAGAGGATGGGCGTACACCCAAATGCTTCAATTCTGGAGTGGGACAACGCGACACCGCCATGATAGGCACATAGACTGCTCTCATCAGTTATGCAGAAAACTGCATGATAATTAAACTGAAGGGACGATGTACTTTCATGCTGCGAACGATTGTTGTACCGAACAAGTACAAACCGAAGCTGAACCTAAGGGAAACTGCCGAGGCCATACATTTTTCAAAAAAGAGGTTTCAGGAACGATTGGAGCAGAATTTAAATCTCATCCAGGTACCCTCACCTGTTCTTTTGCAAGAAGGTACAGGAATTAACGATAATCTGAACGGGGTAGAGCGTATCGTTTCTTTCGATGCATTGGATATGGAAGAGGGACAGATTGAAGTTGTTCAATCCCTTGCGAAGTGGAAACGGATAGCTCTGAAGACATATGGCTTTCAGGTGGGTGAAGGATTATACACCAATATGAATGCAATCAGACGGGATGAGTGGATGGATAATCTGCATTCCATCTATGTGGATCAATGGGACTGGGAGAAGGTCATTGCTGAAGATCAACGCAACCTAGAGACCCTGAAGGAAGAAGTAAGCAAGATCTATCGTTCGATTCAAGCAACAGAGCAAGAACTCTATACTCAATACTCATGCCTAGAGCCCATTCTGCCCGATCAGATTTTCTTCATTACAACACAAGAGTTGGAGAACCGATATCCGGATCTTACTCCAAAAGAGCGCGAAAATGAGATTACACGCCAATACGGTGCTGTTTTTATCATGCAGGTAGGTGGGCTGTTGAATTCAGGGATTGTGCATGATGGTCGCTCACCGGATTATGATGATTGGACGTTAAACGGAGATATTTTATTATGGTTTCCTGTGCTGGAGCAGGCCTTGGAAGTCTCATCCATGGGAATACGTGTTGATGCCGCTGCACTTGAAAAGCAATTGAATCTGAGTCAAGCGAACGAACGGGCCGCTCTTGATTTTCATCAATCTGTCTTGAACGGAGTACTTCCTTTCACAATTGGTGGCGGGATTGGTCAATCCAGATTATGTATGTTTTTGTTGCGAAAAGCGCATGTTGGAGAAGTGCAGACGTCGGTGTGGAATGACAGAACGTGGCGGGAATGCGAAGAGGGAAATATTCCTCTATTATAGATAGCGTTTGTAACAGGAAGAGGATATCCTTCGCGGGATATCCTCTTTTTTTTGCTACGCCTTGACCTTATGATTTTTCCACCATCTTGTCATGATCCAGGTGACCA
Source organism: Paenibacillus sp. 7516 (assembly GCF_002272715.1). Classification (NCBI taxonomy): domain Bacteria; kingdom Bacillati; phylum Bacillota; class Bacilli; order Caryophanales; family Paenibacillaceae; genus Paenibacillus; species Paenibacillus sp. 7516. Next base: position 194,215 of record NZ_NPBI01000006.1, on the reverse strand, counting down.
GAGCTATAACAAAAATCATGATCAGACTTACATAAAAGCCTACCCGGATGTCCGGTTTCATTAGCGTCCCACTTACCGCGCCCAATAACAGCACTAGACCGGAAATGCCGAGTATGACATCCCTGGCGCGGATCTGAAGTATTTTGAAGGCAGCGATAATGATAAAGGACCAGTTATACATCTGCAATATACCGGCTGCGGTAGTGATGTACTCATATATCTTTCCTGGAAGCAGCAGGGCTGTCACGATGGAGGCGCATAAGCCAACCGCAGCAAGCACAAGGGAAGGTAGAGGAAGTTGTTTGAATTTTAATTTCGCTTTGAACAGCTTAGGCGCGTCTCCATCCTTTGACATGGTCACCAGAAGGTTGACGACAGCAAACAACGAAGCGCTCATGGCCGAAAAACCGGCCAAGATGATGGCGCCATTGAATACATGAGGAAAGAACTCCAAATGATACGACGATAGAGCCGTAACAAACGGGCTTTCCTTTTCATTCATCTTCGTATAGTGCACCATGAACACGGCCATGCCAATCGATAACATATAAAGGATGGAAAGGCCGGTTAACATCACCTTTCCGGCTTTTGGGGCGTCCTTTTTATCCTGTAACTGGATGGACATGAGTCCAATGGTCTCTACACCGCCATATGCGTAAAACGCGTAGAGAAGTGACGACCAGAAGGCTGGAAACTTACCCGGGAACAGTTCTACAGCAGAACTTGGCATGCCAGGCCGTTCATTGCTTCCCCCATGTATCCACCCGAAGAGTGCTGCTGCAGCCAGCAGAATAAACATGACAATAGCTGCGGTTTTGACTACAGCGAGAACATTCTCAATCTTGTCAAACCATTGTGTCCCAAGTAGGACAACAAAAATGGAGAGTAAGGCGTAACCCGCCGCAAAAACCCAGAGGGGAACATTAGGAAACCAAAATCGGGAGAGAATGGACAAGGCCGTTAACTGGCTTCCCATAATCAAAATTTTGGTACTCCAGTAGTTCCATCCACAGCCAAAGCGGGCCCAACGCCCAAAAGCTTTGCCTGCGTAATAACAGAACGAACCTTCCTGAGGATCTGCAGTCGTCATTTTAGCCAGGAAGTGAAACACAATGTAGGTACCCAGAGCGGCGATCAAAAAGGATAACACCATTGAAGGTCCGGTCTGTTTGATACCTATTCCCGAACCCAGAAAGTATCCGGTACCAATCGTACAGCCGATGCCAAGCAGGGATAGCTGCCACCATTTTAAGTTTCCCTTCTCCTTACCTTCAGTTGAAGAGGAAGCATCTTGTGCAGCGCAACTTAAATCCGTCAAAGTAGGTACACCTCTCCTTCTCAGATAAGGTGAACCAATAGAAGATAAAATATGCCTCCACTTGTTACTTACGTTTTACAGGGTAAAAATATAGGATCGTTGACACGGCTCTGAATGGTGTCTTACAATCTAAACATTATTTAGAGACGAGCCGACAACAGGTTTTCTTATGTCGGGTCTAATGACTGCTTACTTAAATGGAACAGAAACATACTTACGGAGGTTTACTTTTATGTTGATCAGAGAGATTGAAGAAAGAGATAATCAACAGGTGGAACATCTGATCAGAACGTGTTTGATCGAATTTGGTGCGAATAAACCTGGGACAGCCTGGACAGATCCACATTTGGGAGATTTCTATCATCTGTACCAGAATGCGGGGTCTAAATATTGGGTAGTTGAGCAAGATTCTACGGTCGTAGCGGGCTGTGGTATTGGTCCGATTGACGGTTATCCTCAAATTTGTGAGCTGCAAAAAATGTATGCATTCCAAGAAACCAGAGGTACAGGTATTTCAAGCGAATTATTGCACGTTGTCCTTGATTATGCAAAAGATCATTATGAGCAATGTTACCTGGAAACCTTGAGCAATATGACGGCAGCCAACAAGTTCTATGCCAAAAATGGATTTATTGCATTAGACAAGCCCTTGAATGGATCTGAACATTATGCATGTGACACTTGGTATTTAAAAACATTATAAGTGATCTGATTTTCTTGAACATGTGCGTTACCGATAGACTCTGAGAGAGGGGTTTATCGGTTTTTCTTTTTTATGAACACTGGAGAGGCCAACAGTAGCTAACTGCATGCATTTACCTTTTTATGTATAATCAGAGTGTGAAATGGTTTATCCATGAGCTTGTAACTAATAATTAAGGATTTAATGGAGGAGGGAATATATGCTCGCTATCATCTTGATTTTGGGTTTGCTCTTTATTGTTGTTTACTTGCGTGCGATCTATATGAAGCTTGAAAGAATAGTTGAGGTCTTGGATCAAAAAAATGAATCCTGAGAACAGATTGCCATGGGACTGCAATTATTATCAAGAAGAGGGTACTCATCTTAGAAGTGTTACATAATAGAGAACGATAAAGAGGAGCTGCAGCGGGCAGCTGCTCTTTTTCATGTTGAAGCACGATTTTGATCTACTTGAGCTTAAATATGCATGTATATGATTAGTGGTTTCGGATAAAGGTGACTCTGCTCTGTCTTCACGTAGTTCTTAAATTTATAGCATATGAAGCTTAAAAAACTGCATACAGACATTTCAAGACGAGTGGTATTCTAAATTCGATATGTGGTCCAGATTGGCAAAGACAACTTCTCAAGAAGAAAGAAGGACTGATGTATGCTTACATTAGACGACAAAACGGTATGGGTAAATCACGTTGTAGACAAAATCACGGCAAAAATGGATTGGGTCAGTGTTAAATCCAAAAACAAAATCCCATATACGACCATTGATGGTGAACATGATGACAGATCAGTCCATAATCCAACTCATTCAGCTGACGACGGAATATGTTGGTGGACGAATGGATTCTGGGGAGGCATGATGTGGCAGTTGTTTAATGCAACCGGAGAACCAAAATACAAACAAATTGCTGAAATCTCTGAAGTGAAATTAGATAGCTGCTTCCTGAAGTTTGATGGGCTGCACCATGACGTAGGATTTATGTGGCTGCCGACGAGTGTCGCCAATTATAAACTTACCGGGAATCCGGATTCGCGCAATAGGGCCATGCATGCCGCCAATCTACTTGCTGGCCGGTACAATCCGGCAGGGGAATTCATCCGAGCCTGGAATGACATTGAGGGTGAAGACACAAGGGGATGGGCGATCATTGACTGTATGCTTAACATACCACTCTTATATTGGGCCTCCAAGGAAACAGGAGATCCGCGTTTTCAGCACATTGCGATGAAACATGCGGATACCACCATGAATAGCTTTGTAAGACCAGACGGTTCGGTTAACCATATTGTTGAATTGGATCCGGTGGTCGGTGGGGTCATCAATACCTATGGGGGACAGGGATACGAGGATGGTTCTTCTTGGACGCGGGGACAGAGCTGGGCATTGTACGGTTTTATGATGAGCTATAACTGGACGCAAAAAGAGGAGTATCTGAATACGGCTAAACGAGTAGCTCACTATTTTATCGCGAACATCCCTGAACACGGAATCATTCCTATTGATTTTAGGCAGCCTAAAGGGCCTGTACTGGAGGATTCAACAGCAGCGGCCATCGCTGCCTGTGGCTTGATTGAGATCGCCAAAGTTGTTGGAACTTACGAGAAACAGTTATATCTGAATGCAGCGTTGAAGCTGCTTCAAGCCCTGGATCAGTTACGGACCGATTGGAGTCCCGGCTGCGATTGTATTCTCCAAAACGGTTCGGCAGCTTATCACGCCAAAAGCCACCATCAGTCTATCATCTATGGAGATTATTTTTTTATTGAAGCGATATTTAAACTAAAAGGTACGGATTTATATATTTGGTAGATTGATAACGATAATGAAGAGAAACAACCCACTACCGATCAAGTCGTGGGTTGTTTCATATGACTGAAACACATCGTTGTAAAATCGACGAGTGAAAATTGTGGAGCACAAATTCTAAAAAAAACGTACAATGAGAGGCAATAAGATCATCTCTCCTTTTATGTGCTTATGTTCATTTTGGGTATAGATGCGAAGTTTAGGTTGGACCCTATGTTCTCTATGAAGAGTTCAGTTGTTCATTTTCGGCTTAGTTAAGGAAGGTGAATGTATGGAATACATAAAATTATTACTCGCAGATGATGAACCCATCATATTGCGCGGGTTAAAAAAATTGATATCCTGGGAGCAGCTTGGAATCCGGATTGTGGCTGAAGCTAATGATGGGATTGAACTTCGAGATCTGATAGCCAGACATAATCCTCAACTTATTATTAGCGATATCAGTATGCCAGGTGGAAGTGGGATAGATGTGATTACGGAGTTGAATGAACAAGGGTACAGCGGCAAGGTTATATTTATTAGTGCTTTTCAAGAGTTTGGATATGCACGTCAAGCGATTCAGTTAGGGGCACTGGATTATCTGGTAAAGCCAATAAATAAAATTCAGCTGGAGAGGGTAGTTGGGAAAGCCGTATCCATGATCCGCGAAACCTCGGACGGTGAACGAAACAAAAAGATGTTAAATTACTATGAGGGAAAAAATCGAGTTAATACCATTGAGCAGCTTCTTGACGGATTACTGGACGGTGATACGAATACCCTAGCTGACTTGACACAATTGGGTGTGATCGTAGTTAGCCGATGGATTACCGTTTGTGTTTTGGAAATGGACGATTATGCTGCCACCTCCCGGTGGGAAGAGCGCGAGCGTTACTTGGTCAATTTTGCAGTGTCCAACATTATCCGAGAGACATTGGATCAGGAATCCATGAAGGGAAAGGGTTTGCTAATTCAAAAGGAAGGATTATTTACGATCCTGGTTCAGCATGAGGAGAAGGATTACCCTCTTCAATTGGTACAAGACCTTCGTCATAAGATTCAGCAATATTTGAAGCTAAGTGTCTCGTGCGGAGTTGGTACGAGCATGGCAGGCATGGAGAAAGCAGAAGAAACATACCGCGAGGCGTTGAAAGCGCTTCATAGTAAATTTTTTATGGGAACAAATCAAGTTATTCGTTATGGGGAGACACTCACGGAAGCGAATAATGAGAACAGGCCGATTACCGTTCTTCAATCCAATTTAGTAAAAGCATTAACCACCATGGAACGAGAAAAAATCGAACCGCTGATTAAGGAACTCCTTGAACAAATCAGGATACAAGCGGGAAACAACAAAAACCTCGCGCTTACAGGAGTATATAATGCAGTTTTGACGTTGATTCAGGAATTGGAGAAGTTCGGTGGAGAGTTAGAGAGGTACCAAGGAGGCTTGCTTGAAAGATGGAATGACTGTCTCTCTTATGCAGATGTTGCTCAAGAAGTCGTAGCAATCTTAACGGAAATGCAGCAGAAACTTGCGAGTAAGGCGCCAGGAAAAGAAAGAGCGCTGCTTACGAAAGTCAAATCGCATATTGAAGAAAACTATGACAGCAACATCACACTGGAATCCATGGCGGCCCTGGTCTATATGAACTCCTACTATTTCAGCAGTTTCTTCAAAAAGCACACCGGCCAAAATTTCAAAAACTACGTTACAGAAGTGCGCATGAGCCACGCGCTAAAGCTGCTAATGGAGACGGAACTCATGGTTTATGAGATTGCCGACCGTGTGGGCTACAACAATGTAAGGCATTTTAGTGATATGTTCAAGAAAAAATATGGAAAGGTGCCGCAAGACTATAGGCAGTCCTTCCGCCAGTTTGAAACATAACCGATAAAGAAGGTGTTTCCTTCATGCGCTTCTTGACCAAAAGCATATTCGTCAAATTCTCAGCTTCGTTTATTTTGGTGGGGCTAATCCCACTCTTTGCGCTAAGCTATTTCTCTGTGCAAATATTCTCAAGCTACGTTGAACGGTACACAACGAGTAATCAACAACAAATGATTATGTATATGAGTTACAATCTGAACTCCGCATTTCAGCAATATAATGATATTTCCAAGCTCATGTATAACGTACGCTACGAGGGGTTAGCCGAAAACATAAATCAAAATCAGACGTTCAATGTCAATGAGCTGGAGCAGATCAATTCAATTCCCATCGACTCGTTTCTGAAGACATTAGTGTTTAGCGACAATTATATATCAGCTGCTTATTTTATGAGATCGTCAGACGGCAAAATCTACTCTCAAGAAAGAGAGAATAGAGGCCTGACAGAGGATGCACTTCCGGTTCATGAATGGAAAGAAACGATGAGAAGCCAGCCTTCCAAAGCGGCGCTATTCCCGACGCATAAGGATGATTACTTTACTGGTTCCAAACGCGAAGTATTTACGCTTGCACGCAATCTGATTGATACCTCCGGACGTCTTACAAGGGAACCTAAAGTGGTTGGTACGCTCTTCCTGGACGTCGATACCACCATGTTCCAGCAATTCCTGAATGAGCTTTCTCTCGGTACTCAGGATGAATTAGTTCTGCTCAATGATCAGGATGAGATGTATTTCAGCAATCAAAAGGATAGGACACTGGATGAATTCATCTCCAAAAGTAAGGATACCGAAATGCTGGTCCTCCGGGAAGACATCCCTTTTATTGAAGGTCAATTGGTTGCAATTATTCATCGAGCCGGGTTGTTTGAACAGCTTTTCTCCGCCAGGGCTACCGTATATCTGGCCATCCTCATTTGCTCCATTGTATTAATTGTTATGGGGGCATGGTTTTCACGGCGACTCGCAGCACCCATTCGCAAGCTGATCCAACAAATGGCTGTAGTGGAGTCTGGGAAGCTGAATGCCAGACTCCCTGTTACCAGCAACGATGAAATAGGCAGACTGACCCATGGATTCAATCGAATGGTTGAGCGGTTACAAGTCCACATTGATGAAGCTTATGTCGCTCAGATCAAACAAAAGCAAACTGAACTTAACGCACTTAAAAGTCAAATCAGACCCCACTATCTGTATAACACGCTTGAAGTGATTCGCATGAATGCAGTAGATAAAGATGCGGACGAAGTCGCTGACATGATTCATTCCTTGTCCAATCAATTGAAATATGTCATTGACTACGGCGAAGATCGTGTAAGTCTATGGAGAGAAGTTGAACATCTGCATGATTATTTCTACATCATCTCCATTCGTTATGAAAACAGATATGTACTGCAATGTGACATTGCTCCTGACGTGCAGATGGAATGGCCGATCTTGAAATTATGTTTGCAGCCTGTCGTCGAAAATGCCATTCAGCATGGACTTCGTCAAAGGAAAAAGGGAACCGTAGGGATAACGATAGAGAAGCAAGAGCAGAACCTGGTCATTGTTATTTATGATAATGGTATAGGCATAAGCGAGGAGAAGCTGAAAAGCATTAATGAAGGTCTGTACACGGCCACTCCGCATAATAGATCCGTGGGACTGAAAAATGTACATGAAAGAATCCGATCGATGTATGGAGAAAATTATGGTCTCTCTGTGAGCAGTCAGGAAAATATCGGAACGTCTGTGCAGCTCAGCTTTCCTGTTCCTGAATAGGTCCCTTGAAGAGCGAATGAACTTGTCCGCTCTTTTTTTATTCTTAAATTTACTGCACATGAGGCTTTAAAAAGTTCATACAAACAAAAACCAGGCAGTGCTATTCTAAATACGAAAACGCTTACCTGCAAGGAAAGCTGATTTGAACTTTGTTGATTATGAAGGGAGTTATGTACGTTATGCTGAAATCAAAATTCAAGTTATCGGCTTTGCTGCTTGCAGTGACAATGACCTTAGGTGCTTGCAGCACAGGCAGTAGTCCGAATTCCGATGAAAACGGGTCAACAAGCAGCAGTGACAACGTAAGTTTCACCATTGGTTATGCTTCAGGTGATCCTGCTGCCAAAAAAGCGATCGCTGATTCCATCAAAAGATTCACGGAGGCTAATCCGAGTATTGAAATTAAGGATATGAGCGAGAACACAAGCAATTCCTACCTGGACTGGTTGAAAACAAAGGATGCGGTCGGCGAATTCCCTGACCTTGTTGAGATGAGGGATACAGAGGTCTTTGCCGACGCAGGTAAAATCGTGGAACTTCCTTCTGACCTGATTGAGCTGTTTGATTCCCCACCTGAGGTTGACGGAAAGATTTGGAATGCTCCTATAGCCAATAATGTGCCCCAAGGAATCATATACAGCAAAAAGGCATATGCCGATGCTGGGATTACTGAGCTTCCCAAAACGTATGACGAATTCATTGCTATCCAGGAAAAACTGAAGGCCACTGGTATAACTCCGATCGTTGTTGGAGGCAAAGATATTTTTCATATGGGGTTCTGGGTGAACAAGTTTCTCATTGATGAGGTATATGCGAAAGATCCGGATTGGAATTCTAAAAAGACAGAGCAGTCTGTCAGCTTCGCAGATGAAAACGTCGTGCAGGCAATGACGGATTATAAAGTGTTGTTCCAAAATTATGTAGACAAGGGTTGGCTAAGTACTCCTGATAACCAAACAGCTTCTTTTCTAATCACAGGAAAGGCGGCACAACTATACTCGGGTACTTGGATGTTCTCACAGATCGAAGAAGCAGATCCAAGTTTTGAATACGGTTTCTATGCAGTTCCGGACCGGGAGGGTCAAGTGAATGTGATCGGACTTCCATCACCTGCCGGATGGACACTTTCTGCTGAGGCAGCTAAGGATCCGAAGAAGACGGAAGCCATCAAGAAGTTCATTCGTTTCTTCTTCGAGCCAGAGCAGTATTCCCAGTATCTTGCAAGTGTTAACGGAATCCCATCTACGCAAGCAGAAGTGACATATGAAACCGGAGAAGCGATGCAGACGGCCCTTGATCTGATGTCAGATCCGAATGTCACGAAGTCCTTGGCGATTAACAATTGGTGGGGAGAGAACTTAATACCGCCACAATTCCGAAACTGGTTCTATAAAAAGCTGCAGGAAATGGTCCTGAATGATGGTGACGTGAAAACATATATGGAACAGGTTGATGCTGAATACGATAACCAGGTCAAGGCGAATTCGATGTAAAACTAATTCGCGGGGGACCGCTACGGGGTGGTTCCTCCTTGGATAAGGAAGGAGTATATGAAATGGGAATACCTGCATCAACGGAGAAAGCAACACTGACAGCTGCATCCGCTCGAAAACGGAAGAAAAAGCATCATCCTTTTGCTGTTGTTTTTATACTTCCGTCGTTAATTTTGTACACGCTATTTGTGATTGTGCCTACTCTGGGGAGCGCATATCTAAGCTTTACCTCCTGGGATGGCATAAGTGAAGATATCCGTTATATTGGCTTTGCTAATTTTGCTGAGATATGGAGCAGCCCAAGGGTTCATAATGCCCTCAAAAATACGCTTATCATGACGGTGAGTCTGGTTGTACTGGAAAATATCGCTGCGATCGCCATGGCCCTCATGGTGGACAAAGTCCGTTGGTTCAAAAATTTGTTTCGTAGCATATTTTACTTTCCTACCTTACTAAGCGGAATTGTAATGGGCTTCGTTTGGGCGATGATCCTGAATTACAACTTTGGTGTGGTGAATCAAATTCTGAACCATATTGGCCTCGGAAACTGGACAATGGATTGGTTGGGTGATCCCAAATACGCTATGCTGTCCGTGATCCTGTCTACCGTTTGGAAGGGGGCAGGTTACTATATGATCATTTATTTGGCCGGACTTCAGAGCATTCCCGCAGAACTGTCCGAAGCAGCCAATATAGATGGTGCAAATGGCTGGCAGCAATTTCGATTCATTACCTTCCCACTGCTTGCCGGGTCTGTTACCGTATGTATGGTTCTTTCGATGATTAGTGCGCTAAAAATATTTGATCAAATTGCGGTAATGACCGATGGAGGACCAGGTTTCGCAACAGAAACATTGACTTATATCATCTATAAAGTTGGATTCGGGGAATTAAGACAGGGCTTCGGGACAGCTCTTGCCATGGTGTTATTTGTGATTATTCTTGTTATCACCGTGATTCAAGTGAAAATCCTCCGCAAGCGGGAGGTGCAGTATTAACATGAGTATGCAGACACGCAAAAAAACAACGGATGTCATGCTCTTCGTCGTTATTCTGATATTCGCTATCCTGTTCTTTTTTCCCATCTTCTTTAATTTGATGTCTGCCTTCAAAAGCAATGGTGAAATCATGCGAAATGCGCTCTCATTACCAACTTCGTTGTATCTTGAGAATTTCAAGTATCTGTTGACCGAGACAGAGTTCCCGAGGGCGATTCTGAATAGTCTGATCCTGACCGTAGTCTCCATTGTGATGCAGATATTGATCATCCCTATGGCTGGTTATGCCATTGAGCGGAGAAATGCCAGATGGACGAATTTTGTATTCCTCTACTTCCTTGCAGGGATGATGATTCCATTTCAGGCATACATGATTCCATTATTTAAAGAATTGAAAATGCTGGGCCTCTATGGCAGTCTCGCTGGGCCAATATTGGTTTATATCGCAGGAGCTATTGGATTTGGTTGCCTGTTATACACCAGCTTTGTTAAAGGGATACCGAAGGAAATAGAAGAAGCGGCGGAAATTGACGGATGCAGTCGCTACAGCATTTTCTGGAGAATTGTATTCCCGCTGCTCGGACCGGTTACAGCCAGTATGATTATTTTAAACGGTTTGGGCATTTGGAACGATTTTCTCATGCCAATGCTCGTTCTTCCTTCAGGTGAGCCCAAAACCATGGTCGTTGAAATTTACCGCTATATCGGTGAGTTCTCCTCCAGATGGGATATGATATTTGCTGGAACTGCCTTGTCGGTGGTACCCGTGCTAATCGTTTTTGTTGCTCTGCAAAGATACTTTGTGAAGGGGATCTCTGCTGGGGCGACCAAAGGATAAAGATCAATATACTTCTTATAACAACTGAATAACTAAGTATATGATAACAAAAACTGATTAAAATACGAAATGAGCCAGTCGCCAAAATATTTCAGGCGACTGGCTCATTTCGTTATCGGAGTTGCTCTAAATCAGGTAACCCAGGATCAATAGAATCGATAGAGTCGTACGCCGTGCGAAGGAATATTCGTCTGTAGAACGTCTCCTGTAAGTTCGGCTGGCGTTTCATTCCACAGCTCGGTGCCCGAGGTGAAGCCCGTAAGACCGATGTCATCAACAGACAGACTTACCGGGAGCTCAGAATCACCTACATTGAATAATGCTGCATAACGGGATTGATCAGAGGCTTCTGCTGTCCATACAATGAGATTGTCTTGGCGCAGCGTTTCCTTGGCTCCATGGCTATCCTGATTCATGCGCAGCACTTCCTTGTTCGTCAACAGGGATAAGGTCCATTCGTCACAGTCGCGAAGCTCACCGCCGAATATGAGCGGAGAGCGGAAGATGCTCCAGAGCGACATCATGGTCAGCTGCTCATCCCGTGTGAAGCGAGTCCAGCGATCCGCCCCGCCTCCGTCAACGGACCGGATTCCGATATGGCCGAGCGGGAGCATGTCGCAGTCCGGCCAGCAGCCCGCCTCCGGGATACCTTGCCAGGTTCGGCAGCGATCAAACATATCCAGCAGGAGCGGCCATTGATCCCAGAAGTCATCCGTGACCCGCCACATATTGGCATGTTCAGCGAAGAACGCGGAGTATTCCACAGGAGCGGGACCAGGAGAGAGACTCAGTACCATAGGCCGGCCGCAGCGTTCGATGGCTTTGGAGATTAGCTCGATCTCTGGCTGATGGGTATCATACAGCCTGGATGCAGCGATGTCGTCTACCTTGACCAAGTCCACGCCCCACTCGGCGTAGAGTTCAAAAAGAGAGTCGTAATAGGCTTGCGCACCTTCCTTCGATGCGTCAACGCCATACATGTCCGTATTCCATGGACAGATGGAATTGGTATGTGCAATATCACGTGCTGTAACGGTGGTATTCAGAATAGGGGTAGCTGCATGTGCAGCCTGCCTTGGAATCCCGCGCATAATGTGAATGCCGAATTTTAATCCAAGACTATGTACGTAATCGGCTAATGGCTTGAATCCTTGGCCACCTTCAGCAGACGGAAAGCGATTCTCGGCAGGCATAAGCCGGGAATATTCGTCCATCACCAAAGGAACAAAAGCCCGGTATTGAGAGGAATTTGCATAAGGTTCATACCACTGGATGTCGACGGTAATGTAGTTCCAGCCGAAGGGTTTGAGATGTTCAGCCATGTATTCCGCGTTCCCGCGAATTTCTTCTTCCGTTACGGCCGCACCGTAACAATCCCAGCTGTTCCAACCAAGCGGTGGTGTGGGGGCTGCATGCTTGTGATTCATGGGAATTCTCCTTTACTGATTAATTATTGCTCTGGTTAAGTTCATATTAATCAAGGAGATTAGCAATATCTATAGTAATCTTGGAAGGTGAATAGTACTATATTGCTGTTAATCAAAGAACAGTTTGCGATAAGCAAGGCTCTCGCCTCCACTGCGGAACTCCCCTGGTGTAAGTCCGGTGATGGTACGAAATGCTTTAATAAAATAACTTCCGCTGGAATACCCGATAAGCTCGGCAATCATGTCAATGCTATGTTCGGTTCCCCGAAGCAGTTCCATGGCTTTATCCATGCGAATGCGAGTTAAATAAGCAACGGGAGTAAGTCCTGTGCTGGCAGAGAAACGCCGAATCAGATGATATTTGGACAATGAGACATGTTCGGCTAATTGGTCGATACTAATCATTTGTGAATAATGCTGCTCTATAAATTCAGCTGCACGCTTGACCTTATCCGGCCAAGTATGCTTGTTCCGCAGAGTCGTAACCTGTAATCTGGCCAGTTCCGTCATGAATTGATATACCGAAGAGGATGCGATCAAGGGATCGGAGATTCGGCCTGCTGCTGCATCATTTACAATCATTCGCAACAACTTAACTGGTGCACAGTCTGCTGGGAGATAGGGGACTTCCCCTGCTTCGCGCAAAAATTTACGCCAGTGGGGCAGAATGAGATTCGGCCGGAACAGCAAAAACAGAAATTCCCATGGCTCACTGGATTCAGGGTGATAGTAATAGCGATGGGGTCCAGGGATTTCGGCAAGAAAAGCCTGTCCGGCAGAGACACGGTGCAGCTGTTCTCCTGATTCGTATATTCCTTGGCCAGAAAGCGTGTACTGGAAAAGGAGGAGAGGCCCATCGTTTCGTGTCAACCCGTCCCAATGATAGGAAGGATTGCTGATGGTATCGGAGCCTGCCGCATACAATATACATAGCTGCAGTTCCGGATCTTCAGCGAATCGAAAGCCATATGTACCTTTGGGTATGTCCATGAATATCTCCTTATGGTTCTAAGAATATATGCGATTTAGCAAGTGGAATAAGTATGATTATAATGGAAATAGTGGCCGTTTGTTATGTTTACTGTTCGCACGGGAGTATTTCATAAATCTGACCATGAGCTGGACTGATGGATGAAACGTTCCAAAATTCTTTTGATCAACGGCATGAAGATATTTAATATGAATCCGCCTAAACAAACAGTTAGGATCGTTCCCATTCCGATGGGTCCTTTTAGGATCAACGCTAATCCAAGGAAAATAAGATAAATGCACGTTCTGGCTACAAAGAGATTCGTTCGCATAAGTTCCTGTACAATTAATGTTAATCGGTCCAAAGGGATCGGTGCAAAATGGGTCAATAAGTATGTGGCCGTTCCTAACCCGATGAGGATCAGGCCGATGACCATGTATGCCCATTTAGTTAGCCATAACTCAGGTACAGTCCAGCTATGCAATAGAAAAAGCCAAATATCGATTCCGATTCCCGTAACTAATGCGGTCAACAATCCTAAAACTTCCGGTTTCCTTCTCAATATGAGCGAATTACAACATAACAGAAGTAACGCTATGATAATCTCCCAGCTGCCTACAGAGAGCCCCACCTGAACGGATAAACCTACCAAAAGAGCGTCAAAAGGGGATGTTCCGAGATCGGAATGGATTGTGAGTGAGATACCAAGAGTCAATATCAAGATTCCAACGCAAAAAAATACATATTTCAATTTAATCTACCTCTTTTTTTGTGTTTATGTTGCAAATACAACATGTTTGAAGTAGATTTAATATAACCACTTTTTATTGCATTTGCAACAAAAAAGTGAGGGTTCAAAAGCAGAAATAGGACGACGAAAACCGTTTATTTCATAAAGGGGCGATATCTTAACATGACAATAAAAATTACAAAGTGCAGCCGTGAAGATCTGCAGACACTCCTAAAAATCAGTATAGACACGTTTCATGATACATTCAAAGATCAGAATACGCCTGAGAATATGCAGGCATATTTGGCAAAAGCATTTCACTCGGAACAGCTGGAAAGGGAGTTAGCTAATCCATCTTCAGACATTTATTTCGTATATTTCAACGATGAAGTAGCTGGCTATTTAAAGGTCAATGTCAATGATGCACAATCCGAGAAAATGGGGGAAGAGTTTCTTGAGATTGAGAGGATATATATTAGAAACCAGTTCCAAAACCATGGGCTGGGTAAGCATTTATTGAATAAAGCAATCGAAATAGCGATGCACAAGAACAAAAGCAAAGTATGGCTAGGGGTATGGGAGAAAAACAGGAAGGCAATTGCTTTTTATAACAAGATGGGATTTATCCAGACAGGAGCCCATACCTTTTATATGGGTGATGAAGAGCAAACCGATTTTATTATGAGTAAAACTCTTGTATAGCTAAGCAAAACTTCATAGTTTCTGCATTGTGAAATCAAAATATGAGTATCGTAAAAAAGAACCTGAATACTGCATTCAGGTTCTTTTTTAGGGTACACACATGGGCAGATAACTCACGAATGAATGATTGATTCCACTCACATGGCCTCTTCAATCTCTGGCAACGCCTTGGGCACTGAAGAGGATCTCATTCGTTGATTCACATACAGAACGAGGCCAAGAGCGATCCAGCCCGTACCAAGAAGCAAAGAGGAAGCTTCAAGTTGAGTGATGAGATATAGAATGAACAATGCGCCTAACAAGGGAAAGATCATTCTCACAATCCAGTCCTGCACACTGCGTTTTTTCTCGCGAATGATGTAATGACAGATGACGGAAAGATTAACGAACAGGAAGGCCGTTAGCGCACCGAAACTGACAAACATGATGGCTGTCTCCAGACTAATGAATAAGGCAGCCAGGGAAATGACGCTGACCAGCACAATGTTGAACACAGGTGTACGGAATTTGGGGTGAACAGAACTGAATTTCCGAGGAAGCAAGGAGGATCTACCCATGACGAACAACAGCCTTGAAACAGTTGTCATGGAGGACATGCCCTGTGCGAGCACGGAGAAAATAACGACAAAAGTAAATATGGATGCAAGCGTTCCTCCGCCAATAACCTGCATTAATTCGAATCCTGCAGCGTCCATGTGTGTAAAAGTGAACGAAGGATACATTTGTTGAATTAAATATGCCGTTGCAAAATACATGATCCCGGCGACGCTAACGATAATCAGGATGGCCCGAGGTATCGTTTTTTCGGGTTTTCGTGTTTCTTCCGCCATCGTTGTAATGGAGTCAAAACCAAGGAAAGAGAAACAGACAAGAGATGCGCCTGCCATTACTGCGGAGAAAGGAACTCCTTCCACGGAATGAAGAGGATTAAATCCTGCAGACACCCCTTGTGTCACAGCTTTGTATACAAGAAAGGCACAGAAACTAGCTATAAAAATGATCTGCATCAGAACAAAGATTTTGTTGACGTTCGCTGATGTTTTGATGCCGATAATGTTGATGGTCATCACAATTAGGGTTAGAAGCACAATCCAGACAGGAGAAGGGATGGAGGGAAACTGAGCATGTAGATTAATGCCAAACATGAGTACAGCTACAATGCAGGAAAACAGATAGTCAAGCAGAATCACCCAGCCTACCAGAAAACCGATAAATGGATTCATAGCCTGGCTTACATAGGTATACGCCGAACCTGACACTGGGAAAGCTTTGGCCATCTGCCCGTAACTGCCAGCTGTAAATAAAATGGCTACAAAAGCAAGGACATAGGCTGCCAGGAGCATGCCTTGTGAACCCTCATGCAGCACGCCGAAACTTGTGAAAAAAATCATGGGAGACATCCAGGCGAGTCCCATGGTCACCACATGGCTCAAGGAGAGATTTCTTTTTAGTGTTATATTTTGTGACATTGTAGGACCTCCTTCAGAATCGAGAATGATACATCTCTATGCTATGTCATGACACTTCACATTTTTACAGGGGTTTTATTAAAAATCAAGTTATTTTTTTAGAGATATACGAACATTAGTGCATTTTCTATAGTAGGTATTTCGTTATTTTGAGGAGTCCAAGAAAAAAGTGCAAATATATCTGGTTTTTTATCGTATATTTTTAAAAAAGTATTGTGAAATGTAATTTTACGTGTTAGTATTCATAACATCAATTAAATAAAATGTTTTCTAGGGTTCCGAGCCACCCACTGGCTGACTGGTCCGAGAGAAAACGCATTGGGAGATTAAACCTGATGTACACGGCGGGATAAAAGCCCGGGAGAATCGATCAAAGAGCAATCTTTGATGTTTCTCCCGGGCTTTTTTCTATACTTTTCTACTGGAGGAATGAACAATGACAGCCCTATTTACAATGACGATGCAGCCTGGAAGCAAATGGTCTGCTCATGTAGGAAGAGGAAAATCAATTACTTTAAAGGCAACAGGGAATCGTGCTAATGTATCCGCATTGTTCTTTCATGCCCATGATCCAGCGGAAAGGTACAACATGCCTGATACGCTTAAAGCCCAACATACCGCTTTTTTGACAAGCGGCAATATATTGATGACGGATCAGGGAAAGGCGCTTGCTTCCATTACGGAGGATTCGGTGGGCTGGCATGATCCTTTATCCGGGTATACAACCCGAGAGGGTACGGATAAAAAGTATGGGAAGACCACATATCAGGAGCAGCGCAATGACTGGCTGAGAAGCGGGGAAGAGAACTTCAAGGTTGAACTGTTCCGGAACAATCTGTCACCACGCGACATCGGGGTTCCGGTCAACTTTTTCTCCAAAGTCATTTGTGAGCTGGACGGAACCATGAAGTACGCGCTACAGGAAACGTCAGCACGCTCGGTGACCATCCGCACAGAAATGGATATGCTGCTCGTGTTATCGAACACACCTCATCCACTTGATCCTTCTGGACAATACCCGGACGCATCGATTGTTGTTTCCGTTGCAGATGCCGAACCTGCTTCTGAGATGGACCCCTGCGTACTGCACTGTGATGAGAATCGGAGAGCCTTTGAAAATACGTGGAATGCATATGCTTTGCTGAAGGGAGCCAACTAATATGAGTACATTTCAACCTAGACAGAGTCCATTGTTGACGGAAAAAGCCATGTATGAACAAGTTATACCAGCCGGTGATGGCTGGATACATGATTTGCTCCCAGGCCAGGTTCTTCGCATTGTTGATATGGAAGGCAATCAAGCTGTTGATACGCTGTTTTATTCCACGGAGGATCCGTCAGATCATTATAGCGCAGTAAGAACGATTACCCGCCAGGGAAATCTGTATTTGACAACAGGTTCGACTCTGCTCGCCGAATCCGGCCGAGAGTTGTTGCAGATTACAGCGGATACCTGCGGAAGGCATGACACCATCGGTGGCGCCTGCTCCGCTCAGAGCAATACCGTTCGCTATGCGCATGATAAATTGCCCATGCATAACTGTCGTGACACTTTTATGTTAATGCTGTCTCAGCGAGATGAATATTCCAAGCGGGATCTCGCCCCGAACGTCAACTTTTTCATGAACGTGCCAGTGACACCGGAAGGAGAGTTAACATTCGCTGATGGTTTATCTGCACCAGGTCGCTATGTTGAGCTCCTTGCTATGGCACCGGTAACCGTGCTGATCAGTAACTGCCCACAGTTGAACAATCCATGCAATGCCTACAACCCAACACCAGCCAAAGTCCTTATATGGGATGCAGAAGGAGTGAGCGCCAATGTTTAATAAGGTATTAATTGCGAATCGGGGTGCCATTGCGGTACGCATTATTCGGACTTTGCGTAAGATGGGTATCTCCAGTGTAGCTATCTACACTAAGGCAGACCGAGACAGCCTTCATGTTGAGCTTGCCGACGAAGCAGTACTGATCGGAGAAGGCCCCGCCAGAGAGAGTTACGTCAACGCCGAATTGGTACTCCAGACAGCAGCAGAGACAGGGGCAGATGCGATTCATCCCGGGTACGGATTTCTGAGTGAGAACGCGGCATTTGCCAGAGCGTGTGCTGAGCGAGGTATTACGTTTATCGGTCCCTCACCTGAACATATTGAGCTCTTCGGCTTGAAGCACACGGCACGAGCAATGGCTGCAGAAGCTGGCGTACCCTTACTGCCGGGAACAAGCCTGATACAATCGCTGGATGATGCGGTTCAACAAGCGGGAATCATCGGTTATCCTGTAATGTTGAAATCCACTGCCGGTGGTGGTGGAATCGGCATGCGGGTCTGTGAACACGAGGATGTGCTTAGGGAGGCATTTGAATCCGTAACACGTTTGGCATCCGCCAATTTTAATGACGGGGGCGTGTTCATTGAAAAGTATATTGCACGTGCACGTCATGTCGAGGTTCAGATTTTTGGCACAGGTAACGGTGAAGCAGTCGCTTTGGGAGAGCGTGATTGTTCGGTGCAACGGCGTAATCAGAAAATTATCGAAGAAACCCCTGCGCCATCCCTGCCGGATGTGATCCGGCAAGAGATGCATGA
Source organism: Paenibacillus sp. 7516 (assembly GCF_002272715.1). NCBI lineage: Bacteria > Bacillati > Bacillota > Bacilli > Caryophanales > Paenibacillaceae > Paenibacillus > Paenibacillus sp. 7516. The sequence continues at coordinate 175,539 of NZ_NPBI01000006.1, read as the reverse complement.
TTGTGCCCGCAGACTGGCAATATCGGCAGGTTACCGTAACGCGGGGACGGTGGAGTTTCTGTACGACCCTGATGAACAGCAGTTCTACTTTCTTGAGGTAAACACCAGACTTCAAGTGGAGCATGGAGTGACAGAAGAGGTGCTTGGCATTGATTTGGTGGAATGGATGGTCAAGGAGGCAGCTCAGGGGAGCGATTCATTGAACGTTACGGTTCCCGAACCAACAGGACACAGTCTCCAGGTACGTCTGTATGCTGAGGATTGCATGAATGATTTTCGTCCAAGCGATGGACGCATTGATGCCATTCACTGGCCAGATGACGTGCGAGTTGAAAGCTGGATTCAGCCTGGATTGAATGTAACTACCTTGTATGATCCGATGCTGGCCAAAATAATTGTGCACGCGAGCACACGCATGGAAGCTATAAACAAAATGAAGAGCGCCCTTCGTGAACTCCGGGTATACGGTGTCACCACCAATCAGGCTTATATCGAGGCATTTCTGGATAACGATGCATTCGCTGATGGAGAAGTATATACCCGAATGCTTTCGGACTTTAAACCAATAGAGCGTGCGATCGAAGTTCTGGACGGAGGCGTTCAGACGACTGTACAGGATAGTCCCGGCAGAATCGGCTACTGGGATATCGGCGTACCGCCGTCCGGCCCGATGGATCAGCTTGCTTTCCGCATTGGTAACAGATTGCTTGGCAATGACGCACAAGCGGCCGGACTGGAAATGACGCTGCGTGGGGGAACTTATCGCTTCAGGGACGAAATGACCTTCTGCCTGACAGGAGCAGATATGAAAGCCGAACTGGATGGCGTTCACGTGGAACCCTACACACCGACAATTGCATCTCCTGGTGCAGTGCTAACTCTGGGTGAAGCCAAACAGGGAATGCGAACATACCTGCTTGTATCCGGGGGTCTCGACATGCCGATCACACTTGGCAGCTCAGCCACCTTTACATTGGGAGGATTCGGTGGGCACCGGGGGAGTGCACTGCGAACGGGTGCAGTTCTCCGCGTACATGAGAGAGGAGCAAATGCTCCGGTTCTTCTTGCTCCGCTCCGTACAGAACGCAGACCACAATACAACAATGAATGGACGATTGGCGTGATACCGGGACCTCATTGTACGGACGAATATGTTCTTCCGGCTTATCTGAATCAGCTGACGGAGACGATATGGGAAGTGCATTTCAACAGTTCCCGAACAGGTGTCCGATTGATTGGTCCGGCCCCGCTGTGGGCAAGAACCGACGGTGGAGATGCAGGACTGCACCCTTCCAACATTCATGACAACGCCTATGCCGTCGGTGCACTGGATTTGACAGGCGATATGCCGATCCTGCTTGGTCCGGATGGTCCCAGTCTTGGTGGTTTTGTCTGTCCGGTGACAACGGCCACCGCTGAATTATGGAAGCTGGGTCAACTCAGCCCTGGTGATAAAGTCCGTTTCAGACTCATTACCGTTGAGGAAGCCGAGCAGTTAAGAGCTGAACAAGAGTTGTGCCTGCGGGAACTGGACGTTCCGCATGAATTGCCGGTTTTACCCGAAACATCAACTGGAGAGTATATGCCGATTCTGGCCCAAGCGGTGGAAGGCAGACGTTTCTCCATTACGGTACGCTGCTCTGGTGATGAAAATATTCTGGTCGAATACGGAGAACGCGAGTTGAACCTGTTATACCGATTCCAGGCATACGTACTTATGGAAGCAATCAAGGAGAATGGAAACATACCTTATATCGAACTGACACCAGGCATTCGCTCTCTGCAGATCCACCTGGATGCTACCCGTATGACGGTAAAAGAAGCGGCAGCACGAGTCATGGAGCTGGACCTGCAGCTTCCTGAGCTGGAAACGATTGAAGTACCTTCGCGAATTGTCAAATTACCCTTGTCGTGGGATGACCCAGCGACGCAGCTCGCTATTGAGCGATACCAGCAAAACGTTAGACCTGATGCACCTTGGTGTCCCAGCAACCTGGAGTTTATCCGGCGTATGAATGGACTCGGTTCGCTGGAAGAGGTAGCCGAAATTGTATTCAACGCCTCATATCTCGTCATGGGACTTGGTGACGTGTACCTGGGAGCACCTGTTGCCGTACCACTGGATCCGCGCCACAGGCTCGTGACCACCAAATATAATCCGGCACGGACATGGACTCCGGAAAATGCCGTAGGCATAGGCGGTGCGTACCTCTGCGTGTATGGCATGGAAGGCCCGGGTGGATATCAATTTGTGGGTCGTACAGTGCAAATGTGGAACTCGTTCAGGGAAACAAGCAATTTCGAGCCAGGAAAACCTTGGCTGCTGCAGTTCTTTGATCAGCTTCAATTTTATCCTGTTTCGGAAGCTGAACTGCTGAATATGCGTGAAGAATTCCCGCGAGGAGGATTTGAACTTCAAGTAGAGGAAACCACATTCCATCTGGGGTCCTATCTGAACTGGTTGAAAACGATTGAGAACGAGTCTGGAACTTTTCGTCAGCAGCAGCAGAGTGCATTCCAGGCTGAACGAAATTACTGGAAGGAACTCGGTATTGCGGAGTATGTATCCGAACCTGAAGCAGCGGCAGCGCTGGAAGAAGTGGAGATGCCGGAAGGGAGTCTGGGCATGAGCAGTTCAATGTCGGGCAGTGTATGGAAGGTGCTGGTTGAGCCTGGCCAGGAAGTGCGAAAGGGAGACACCATTATAATAGAAGAAAGTATGAAAATGGAGTTTCCGCAGCTTGCTCCAACCGATGGAGTTATTGCTTCCATTTACGTCTCGCCGGGTGATCAGATCAAGTCGGGAGACTGGATTGCTGCCATCCTTCCAACGATTAAGGAGGAGGTTGCACGATGACGGTAAATGCCATTCCTGAATTGATGTCGATCAGTGCTCTGCGTACAGGATATCTACGAGGAAGCTTCACACCAGCGGAAGTGGTGGAGAGCATCATCGAGCGGGCAAAGGATACGGAGGATTACCATGTCTGGATCACGCCGCCGTCTAGGGAACGAATTACGCCGTACCTGGAGAAACTTCAACACTTGTCCATTACCGAATATCCGCTGTGGGGCATTCCTTTTGCCATCAAAGACAACATTGAGGTTCAAGGTTGGCCGGTAACGGCTGGTTGTCCTGAGTTCTCATTCGTTTCGGAACAACATGCCATTGTTGTTGAACGACTTATTGCTGCAGGTGCCATACCTGTCGGGAAAACCAATCTGGACCAATTCGCCACAGGACTGGTCGGTACGAGAAGTCCTTATGGAGAGACGTGTAACGCATTGCGGCCAGAACTGCTCAGTGGAGGATCCAGTTCAGGCTCGGCAGTAGCAGTGGCACTTGGGCAAGCAGCGTTCTCACTTGGGACAGATACCGCCGGGTCAGGCAGAATTCCGGCTGCACTGCATGGCCTGGTTGGTTACAAACCTGCAGTAGGCGCATGGCCTTCCGCTGGTTTGGTGCCTGCATGCCGCAGCATTGATTGCATTACCGTGTTTACCCGTGACCTCGAAGATGCTGTTTCCGTTGACCGGATCGTACGAGGCCCGCATGCAGAAGATGCTTTCTCCAAAACCCGCCCTTTGGGACCAACCCGTGCACCTGCCAAATGGTTGTTACCTAAGGGAGAGTTAACTTTCTTTGGTCCCTTCGCAGAAGCATACGAGACGGCTTGGCAAGCCGCCAAACAAGCCTTGCTGCAGTCAGGAGTACATGCCGAAGAGGTCGATATATCCATGCTTCAAGAGGCTTCAGCACTTCTGTATGAAGGACCGCTTGTTGCTGAACGATGGGCGGATCTGGAGATGTTCGCCCAGCAGCATCCAGGAGCATTGTTTCCCGTAACGGAGAAAGTGCTCCGAACAGGCAGCAAGGAAACATTTACGGCTGCAGCACTATTCCGGGCACAGCACCGATTAGCCGAAATTCGCCGAAGCACAGCAGAATGGCTGCATAACGCCGTCCTTGTATTGCCAACCTGCGGTGGAACATGGACAAGAGAACAAGTGCAGCAGGATCCGATTCAAACCAACAGCTACATGGGATTGTACACGAATCATTGCAATTTGCTCGATTTGAGCGCCATTGCTGTTCCGGCAGGCAAGGCTGCAGAGGATATGCCTTTTGGAATAACCTTGTTCACATTGCCTGAGCAGGAAGCTTGCATGGTTGAAGCGGCAAGAATACTTGAGCAGCACCACAAACGTCTTTTGGTTGCTGTCTGCGGACTGCATATGAGAGGTATGTCACTGGAACCCCAGATGACCGGGTTAGGAGCCTTTTTTGTGGAGGAAACCCGAACCGCTCCAGAATATCGTCTGTACAAACTGAACACAAGTCCTGCAAAGCCGGGTCTAGTGCACTCCCTTGAAGAGGGGATATCCATTGATCTGGAATTGTGGAGCATGCCGCTATCCTCCTTTGGTTCATTCACTGCAGCCATTCCTGCTCCATTAGGTATAGGTAAAATCAAGCTTCAGGACGGCAGGGTGGTATCGGGATTCATATGTGAAGCTTCGGCTGCTCAGGATGCGGCAGATATGTCTCATCTGGGAAGCTGGAGAAACATCGTTTCAGGTGATATAGTAGGCAGGAAGTAGTTGTTGTGGTTAACGTAGACATGTAAAGCTTAAATGTGAATTAACCCTCTATCTATCACAATTTCACATTAAAGTCGCTATTTTTAGCGGCTTTTTTAGTATGGCTTTCATTTTAGTTTGAACTTTATAGGAATATAGGAAGACGAGTGTTACTCACTGGAAGCATATCTTCAAGCCTTAAAGTATTCATAATATATATTATGTAAACCTAAATAGTCATATCGGTGACTGCGTTTGAAATGTCGATAAGATGAGAAGGACTTTTGGCGTAATCCGATACCGGGATTCTGCCGGGGAGAAGTTTATTATTCGGAATAGTACCAATACTACATATCCAAGGGGATGGTGAAAATGGAGTTACAACACGAATTTTCCAAGCAAATTTACCAAAATATAGATCTCATATGTGACTTCATGGGGAATAGTTCAGATTTTGTTGTTCGCGAGATCACCGTTGGTAGCTACCACGCGGCCCTTTTTTATTTGGACGGTATGACAGACCTGCAGAAGATACAGGATAACGTAATTCGTCCGTTGCAGGAGACTTCAGCAGAAGAGATAAGTTTATCTTTCTTAAAAGATAGCGTTCTTGACGTTGGTGAAGCAAGTTTCACTGACAGCATGGAAGATGCGTTGGATCAGATTCTATCAGGTGGACTGCTCCTGTTAATCGACGGGATGGGGGACGGATTGGTCGTTTCCATACCTGGATGGGAAGAACGCAGTATAACGGAATCGAAGACGCAGCCTGTGATCCGAGGTCCTCAAGAATCGTTTACGGAGAATCTGCGTACGAATACAACGATGGTCCGTCGTAGAGTGAAGGACACCCGAGTTCGACTAACAAACGTCAAGGTTGGCGAAAAAACAAAGACAGACATATCAGTCATGTATATGAATGGAGTTGCCGATGATGAATTGGTACTAGACTTGATATCCAGACTGAAAAAGATGAATGTGGATCGCGTGCTTGAAGGGGAGTACCTCGAAGAGAGTTTAGTCGAGAAAAAGCAAATGACCATTTTCCCGATCTTTTATAATTCGGATCGCCCAGACTCTATTGCAGCAGGTGTGATGGAAGGGAAAATTGCCATATTTATCGACGGAACTCCCTTTGTCATCCTTGCGCCTGCAGTATTTGTTGACTTCATTCAATCCGCGGAGGATTATTATCAATCTTTTATTTACAGCAGCATCATTCGAGTCTTAAGGTACATCTCCCTGGCAATATGTATGCTGGCTCCAGCAATATATGTGGCACTAACTACATTTCATCAGGACATGATTCCAACCGTTCTATTACTGAGTTTATCTGCGCAACGTGAAGGTGTACCATTTCCTGCATTTGTTGAGGCGATGATTATGGAGGTCATATTCGAAATCCTGAGAGAAGCAGGTCTACGAATGCCGCGGACGGTCGGTCAGGCCGTTTCGATTGTTGGATCCATTGTCATCGGCCAGGCGGCTGTAGAAGCTAACATTGTTTCGCCCGTCATGGTCATTGTTGTTGCGATTACAGCGATTTCAAGTTTTGTCATCCCGTCCTACACCATGGCTATTCCCATCCGGATATTACGGTTTGCTTTTATTGGAATGGCCGCCATGTTTGGCGTATACGGATTGACGGTGGGCATGCTTATACTCCTTGTGCATTTGAATAGTCTTCATTCGTTCGGTGTGCCGTATATGAGCCCCATAGCCAATTTTCAATCGTCGAAACACAGCGATGCCGTACTCCGGTTTCCATTTAAGAACAAAACAAATCAAAACAACAAATCAAAGGAGTAAGCTAATGAACTCGTACCGATCCACCATGTCTACATTGCTAGTGTGCATCTTGCTTATGGTCATTGTTACGGGTTGTTGGAATAGTAAGGAGTTAAACGAAATATCCGTCGTGATGGCTATGGGTATTGATACCGTGGATGATCAGTATGAGATCAGTCTGCAAGTGGTTGATCCGTCTCAAATGTCACGTAATCGGGCGATGGAACGGTCACCTACAATCGTTTTTTCCAGCCGTGCAAACACGCTGTTTGAAGCTCTCCGAAAACTCACGACGGAATCATCAAGGAAGATGTATCTGTCTCATCTAAAGTTTGTAATCTTTGACGAAGATACAGCAAAAAAAGGAATTAAGAAGCTGCTGGATTTTCTGTTCCGTGATCATGAAGTGCGGCCTGATTTTCATTTGGCTGTTGTCAGAGGCAGTTCGGCTAAGGATGCGGTTACGTTTGTGGCTCCAACCGAGGTTTTGCCTGCAATGGATATGTATAAAGCTCTAAATGTGTCTGAAAAGACATGGGCGCCCACTTCCGCGGTCAATGTCAAAGACCTTTTGCAGCGTTTAAAGAAAGATGGCATTGAGCCGGTCTTGACAGGCATTCGACTGAACAATCTGGACCAAGGATTGAACGTGGATAATGTGACCAAGTCACCACAACATGCGAATTATTTATTTACCGGCATTGGTGTCTTTAAGGGAGATCGTCTGATCGGTTGGATAGAAGAATCTAAAAGCAAGGCGTTTACCTACATATCAAACCGTGTTTCCAGTTCTGTAGCCTCCATCGGATGCCCAAACTCAGAAGGGAAATTTGCCTTTGAAATCATACGTAACAACGTCAAGATTAATCCGGAAATAAAAGAGAATGAACCGAGTATCTCTCTTGTCGTGGAAACAGAAGCGAACATTGGAGAGGTTGGATGTGATGCTGATCTGAAGGATGAGAAGACATTTAATGAGTTTCAGGCAGCAGCCAGAGAAGAACAAGAACAGATCCTGAAGGAAGGTATTGAGAAGGCGCAGCAGATCGGATCCGACATATTCGGATTCGGGGAAGCCTTTCATCAAAGGTTCCCTCGTGAGTGGCATCAATGGAGAGGGGATTGGAAGCAGAAATTTCAAAAGCTTGAGGTAAAGCTGGATATCCGTTTCCATTTAAACCGGGTTGGGAAAATTACCAATCCCATCAACTCTGAACCGCAACATTAGGAGTGAATGTATATGCTGTATGCGGTACTTATCATCTCGATCCTGACCATGTTTTATGAGTTTCGTCAATTGAAGGAGAAGCATCATGTGCGTGAAATGGTGGTTAGCTCCATATTGTTCACCGCAGGGGTGACATTGATCGTTCTGAAGATCGTACACGTTGAACTGCCGAGTCCGTTAGCGGGTATCCGGTGGATTTTCCAACCGGTAAGCCAGTACTTTGCACGTATTTTATCTTAAAGGGGGGACGGGTGTGGGTAGCAAGTTAACTGTTCGACAAGCCATCACATGGTTTGTGCTGTATCAGATCGGAAGTGCGTATTTGGTGCTTCCAGCTGCAATAACTTCTGTTGCTAAACAGGATGCTTGGCTTTCCGTTCCGATTTCCCTGGCTTTTCATTTGCTTTTGATACCGTTATATACTTCCATCGTCAGGCAAATGAAAGGCAGAACCTTCGTTGCATATCTCCGAAATGTATTTGGTCCCTTGGGCGGGACCATAAGCATAATTTTTATATTTGCCTTTCCCTTTCTGGAGTGCATCATGACACTTCGAAATCTGGGAGACTTTGTCACAACCTCAATAATGCCCGAAACTCCTTATGATGCCATATATTTTATTATGCTCCTAGCTGTCTATTTTGCCGTTCGCTCGGGTCCGGTTGTCATCGGGCGTTGTGCGGAGATTCTTATCTTTTTTCTTCTAGCCCTATACTTGTTGGTTAGGATCACACTCTTTTCGGATGCAGATTTCAAAAACATTCTTCCTGTTTTGGAAAACGGACTGAAGCCTGTTGTTCTCGCATCCATTAATCTCTTTGCTTTTCCTTATCTGGAGGCGGTTTTGTTTCTTTTCTTTGCACATCACTTTCCTGATCCGAAAAAGTGGAAAAAATCGATGATCGTAAGTGCTCTGATTAGCGGAGCCATGTACTTTTTCATGGTTATGCAGATCATCGCTGTGATCAGCGCTGGTGTCGTGGCGGACTTGACGTTTCCTACTTTTTTTATTGATCGGACTATTAGTATTGGTGAGTTTCTTCAGCGATTTGAAATCATCCTTGCCATTGTTTGGTTCGTTACAATTTTCTTTCGTCTTGCATTGCTTCTATATGTTTCAGCAGAAGGACTTGCAGAAGCTTTTCGTCTTCGAAGCATGAATTCCCTATTCGTTCCTTTGATACTGATGATGTTGGCCATGGCTGATTTTATCTGGCCGAACGTTTCATATATCATTGAAATAAATCAGATTTGGCCTTACTACGCCATGATCTTCGGGATTGGGTTCCCAATCGTGCTCTGGTCGATTAGTAAAATGAAGGGTCCATTGGAGTCTATCAACAAGCAGCAAGACCCAGGATTCAAGAAAATGAAATGAGATGGATTTGTTTGGTTGAGTTACAAGGGAAATCTCAATAATCTGGATTCAATGTAAAACACCCTGATTGTGCAGATAACCACAATCAGGGGGTTTAAGTATTAGAAACAGCTGAATGAGCTGATCCGCTGCAAGTCAATGCCACTGTACACCCAGAAGAATCCAGTCCAACGGAAGCCAGCTACCGAATTTCTGCCGACAAATACGGGGTACAACCAGAAGCCAGGACCTTGATTCGGCCAAATATACGTGTAACGGAACAGACAACCGGATATTGCTCTTGGATCTACAGCGTACAATGAAGGCGACTGCTGTGGAACGAATGAAGGCGGCGGTCCGGGAGGGGGCTGCACGCCTTGCGGTGCACCGCCTCCACCTCCGGGGAACGAAGGAGGACCTGATGGTCCTCCAGGTCCTCCAGGACCACCCGGTCCGAAAATTCCACCAGGACCGCCTGGTCCACCAAACCCGCCACCCGGTCCAAAGGGAGGTAAAAATGTCATACATCATCACTCCTGTTCATTAGTCTAGGGTATTGTATGTAGGCATTTAAACAGGGGAATGGGTTGAAGCCCATGGATGCCGAAATTTTGTAGGCTGTTCGTTTTATGAATACAAAAGAATGTAAGAGTATAATAGATGGGAGAGAACATCATAAGAGAGAGGAAATCATCATGCACCAATATTATCAAACACTTCAGTTATTGGCTTCACAAGCTTCTGTATCTACAACGGAGTGGGACTGGTTTGTGAATGCAACCACAGTTAAGCATATCCCAAGTGGAGTCACGATTGTCCAATCAGATCATGAAGTATCTCATGCCTATTTCTGTACCAATGGGTTGTTTCGTCTGTATTACACATTACCTGATGGAAGAGAATATAATGTTGCCTTCACGCTGGAAAATGACTTTGCAACTTCGTACGGAGCAATGATAAGTGGATCAACATCCATGTATACCATTCAAGCAATGGAAGATTCCACAGTGATCGAGATTCCCTATTCAGCACTACAGGTGCTTATGGATCGAAGCCATAACTGGGAACGGTTTGTTAGAACAGCTGTAGAACGACTATATATCCGTAAGGAAGAACGTGAGAGAGAATTGTTATATCTGACTGCGCTGGAGCGCTATCAAGCTTTTTTAGTCAAATATCCAGGGCTGGAGAAAAGAATTCCCCAATATCACATTGCGTCCTATCTAGGTATCTCACCTGTGTCACTAAGTCGAATATTGCATTAGTGTGATTAACCTATGTTAATGCCAACCTGTTTCAGGCGCGTTAAAATGGAATCACAACAACCATTACTCATACGAGGTGACAGGATTATGCGGCAAATGATGATTGTACTATTGGAATTTTACCCTTCTTGGTTAGCACTACCGCGTGAAGAACGCAGAAACTATGCGTCTTCATTACAGGAAATATTCAATAAGTATAGTTCAGAAATTAGTGTTCGCTTTTTTGATGCGGAGGCTCTACCAGGTAAAGACTATACTGATTTTGTAGTATGCGAGACCGATGATATCAAGCAGTATCACTTTATGTGGGAGGAAATCCGCGATTCGGAGCCGTATACCAAGGGATATATGAAAATCAAGGATGTCATTATGGGTTTGGAAAATGCCTTTCAATCCTATGAGACAGAGGCATTACGCATGCCCGCTGAATGAGACATTTTAGGATCTGTTCAAATCAGATTGGGATTTTCTGGTTCATAAAAAAACTACTGGCTAACTGAGAAAACGTAAAAAACACCTCGTACGAGGTGTTTTTTTATCTAAGATTTGCTGTTAGCAGAGAAAGAAGTCTCTCCACAGACTAATTTTAAAATGTGTTGACACGACACCATTTGGTGTCATATAATCAATCCGACACCAAATGGTGTCAGTTTAAAGCAATCACTAAAATATAAAGTGACATTAAAAACAAATCCTCCGTATCATCCATGTTCCGATACAGCAGATTGGAGGGAAGTGGTGTGAGTGAGAACCAAAGATCACGTGATGTATTTGATGCCATTGCAGATCCAACCAGGCGCCGGTTGATGCAGATGTTAACCGAAGCAGAGGAGGTACCGCTTCATGAATTAACCTCACAATTTGAAATGGGGCGGACAGCGGTATCCAAGCATCTGACCATTCTTAAAGAGGCGAATCTGGTCGTTGACCGAAAAGTCGGCAGGGAAACGAGGTATAGGCTCAATGCTTCACCATTACAAGAAGTTCAAGATTGGGTGGCTTTCTACAGCAAGTTCTGGAGTGTAAACATGATACGCTTGGACCAACTATTAAAGGAGGAAGAAGAATGAGTTTAACATTGGAATTGGATTATCAGTACACGACTTCGGTCGAGAAGCTCTGGTCAGCGTTAACGGATTCAAGCAAGCTTGCCAAGTGGGTAGCCAACATTCACACCGGTCAAGGGATGGAGAATGATTTCAAACCAGTCGTTGGATACCGTTTTCAATTTCGAACGCAGGCAACGGAGTACTGGGACGGAATTATTAAAGGAGAAGTCCTGATCGTAGAAGAACCACATCGCCTGTCCTATACATGGGAAAGCGGAGAGAAACATAAGGTTACGTGGACATTACAAGATTTAGGAAACGGTAAAGTAAATCTTCACCTTGAACAAACCGGAATTTCCAATCCTCAAGCACTGGCTGGTGCTAAGTATGGCTGGAGTAAATGGTGCGATGAGCTTAAGAAGCTTTTGGCATAATCTAAGGAGGACAGCGATGTTAAAAGGTGAACGAAATACAAAAATGGATCCCTATTTCAACAAGCTGAAGAATTGGAAAGAAGAATTCGAGCTGCTGCGGGAGATCGTTCTGGATTGCGGACTGACTGAAGATTTTAAGTGGATGCATCCCTGTTACACATTGGACGGTAAAAATATCGTTCTCATCCATGGTTTTAAGGAGTATTGTGCTCTGTTGTTTCACAAAGGGGCGCTGCTAAAAGACCCTCATGGAATCCTGATTCAGCAAACGGAGAATGTGCAGGCAGCACGTCAGCTGCGGTTCACCAATGCTCAGACGATTCAAGAAATGCAGCTGATCATTCAAGATTATATTGAGGAAGCCGTTCAGATTGAGAAAGCGGGTTTGCAAGTTGAACTTAAAAAGCATGACGAGTATACCCTGCCTGAGGAATTAGCCAACAAATTTGTTGAAATACCTGATCTGAAAACAGCTTTCGAAGGACTTACACCAGGACGCCAGAGAGCATATATCATGCATTTTTCTTCACCCAAACAATCCAAGACCCGAGAGTCGAGAGTCGAAAAGTACATCCCGCATATCCTTGATGGGAAAGGGCTTAATGACAAGTAAATGAGTGATTGTGGGTATAAAAAATACGTCACACCTTAAGTCGCTGATATAGCGGCTTTTTTTGTGTCTTTTTTATTCTTGCAGGGCTGTGCTTTTAAGGTTTGTCAGGGGATACAACGGGTAACAAGAACGAAAAAAAGCAATACTAACAGTCATAATGGATGTGAAAAATTTGTCAAGTTGGTGATCATTCATATAAACTATATTTTATGAGTTCTTATCCAAGGAGGAAATTGAATGCATCAAAGAAAGAAACCAAAATCGAATAAGGCAAGAATTTTTTCAAAAGTATTATTGATCATCATCGGGGCTTTTATTACGGCATACGGTCTTGAAGCTATTTTGATCCCCAACAATGTCTCGGACGGTGGTGTGACGGGTCTGAGTATCGTTGGTTCACAATTGTTTGGATTGCCACTAGGGATGCTGATTGGAATAATCAATATTCCTTTTGTGTGGCTGGGATATAAGCAAATAGGTAAAAGCTTCGCTCTCTATTCCATTATCGGTATTGCTTCACTCGCAGTAAGTACCAGTCTGATGCACCATGTACCTACCATTATTGAAGGGGACACACTGCTGGTTACCGTTGTCGGTGGGATTATCATCGGTTTCGGTATGGGTCTGGCACTTCGTAACGGCGGGGCTTTGGACGGGATAGATATGCTCGCAGTACTGCTTTCACGAAAAGTTCCTTTTGGCACCAGTGATCTAATCTTGTTCCTAAACATGTTTGTATTTATCGTCGTATCATCTGTATTTGGTCTGCAAGGGGCCATCTTGTCAGGGCTAGCTTATTTCATCGCTTCCAAAGTGATTCATATCGTTGAAGAAGGCTTGAGCGGTTCCAAAACGTTTAAAATCATCACCAATCAACCCGAAATCATGGTCGAAACCATTCGTGACCGATTAGGTCGTGGAGCAACCTATACGGATGCTTATGGCGGATACTCCAATGAACAGTTCAAAGAAATCACTTGTGTAATCAACCGTATGGAAGAGAGCAAAATTAAAGAGATCATTCATGAAATTGACCCGAATGCTTTTGTAGTTGTGTATGATGTAGCAGAAGTGAAGGGCGGCAGCTTCAAAAAGAAAGATATTCACTAATACTTAAGCATGATGAAAAATCATAAGCATAGATACAGCAAAAGGTCGCTAAATATAGCGGCCTTTTTTAATGCTCTTTAATTTTTTTTTACTCTCAAACGACGATCAAAGGCTTCCGATTCACTTCAAAGGGAAATAAGGTCTGAACAGCCTCAATAAAGGCATTTACCGCAAGGGTACGTTCATTCTCAGGACTCGCTGCAACATGAATATCCCGATAGGCTTCAGGTGACAGGCGCTTCAGACAAATGCCCGGCGGCAAATCCAGGAGGGACAACTCGGACATGACAGCCAATCCTTCGCCAGCAAGAATCATCTGAAGTGACGTTCTGTAGTTGTAAAGGATGTATTCGACTTTTGGTGTGACACCGGCACTTTCAAAACACTTCAGGACAGGCGGCTCATACCCGGCTTTCCAGAGAAGCATGGGCTCCTCCCGTAGGTCTTCAGGGTGAATGATGTCTTTCGCTGTTAAAGGATGATCATCTCTCATGACAGCATATATGCCTTCACGATACAGAGGGAACGAATCTGTCGTCTCTTCGGAAGGAATGAGCAGGCCCACATCAATCTGGCGATTATCCAACCAATCCTGCACCTCCGCAATCGTGCCTTCCACGATACTGAACTCCAGGTTGGGGTATTTCTGCTTCATGTAATGGATCAGTTTTGGGACAAAGTAGGACGAAGCTACCGGGAAGGCACCAATCCGGACAGAGCCAATCTCCAACCCTTTTTCACTCGAAATTTCCTGATCGATCTTCTCATAACCTTGCAGGATTTCCCGGAAAATCCGGACGATACGTTCACCGATCGGTGTGAGTGCAACACCGCGACGACGGTCACGGATAAGAAGCGTAATGCCGAGATCCCGCTCCAGAGTTGTGACTGCACGGCTGACTGCGGGCTGTGTCATATTCATTTTTTCACTGGCGAGTGTAAAACTGCGGGTCTCCGATATCGTGACGATTAACTGCAGAAGAGATTTGTTCATATCAAATTTGGTAACTCCCTCATAAGTTATATTCATTTTATTTATATTTGTGTGTATTGTATCATGTTTATAGCAAAGCAGAAAAGAGAAGCAGTAACTAAACGTAGCGGATTCCACTGACACACCACGGTAAAGATTGGGAATCTGGAATACAAGTGGATAGGAGGAAGATGACATGAAAGCAAGAGCCTGGTTGTTTTTGATTTTGGCTAATTTATTTTGGGCAGGAAACCTGATGTTTGGAAAGGCCGTAACATCTGATTTTCCGCCGGTCTGGGCGTCTTTTCTAAGATGGGTGATTGCGGCTATTGTGTTGATTCCGCTCGCGCAGCTGGTGGAGAAACCAAACTGGCTGAAAGTATGGAAGAATAACTGGGGCATTCTGCTATTCTTATCCCTGGTAGGCGTTGTGTCCTACACACTTCTCACATATACGGCATTACAGCACACATCGTCTACAAACGGCAGCTTGATTAACAGTCTAACTCCAGCCGTGATGATCGTGTTGTCGCTGGTTTTCCTGAAAGAAAAAATAACAGGATGGCAGGGCGCAGGATTGGTATTATCGTTCCTCGGTGTCCTGACTGTGCTAACGAAAGGCCATTTACTTGGGTTATTCAGTACGCATTATAACCAAGGAGACGGGATTATGCTGGTGGCCGTATTTTTATGGGCGATCTATTCGATAGTGGGCAAAAGAGGACAGCATCTCCCGCCAATTACGTTCGTTGCTTTTACAGCATGTATTGGTGTTATATGTATGATTCCGTTGTTATTCTTCCAACCGCTGCATATGGAGAACATAACGACTTTCGGTATAAGCGGAATTATATATTTGGGATTATTCCCTTCCATCGGCTCATTTCTGTTCTGGAACCAGGGCGTCAAGGAGCTAGGGCCGGGTAAAGCCAGTATTACAATGAATTTGATGCCCATTTTCACTGCCATTCTATCCGTTATGATTGGTCAGGAACTGCTGATATCCCAAATCGTTGGCGGTATTATCGTCATTACGGGAATGTTGTTATCAGCAAACTTGATGCGCCGGAAAGCAACGTCCAGCGCATTTTGGAAACGTACAGGAAGGACCGCTTAATATCGTCATGGTTTACCTTCTTCAGACAAAAAAAATAGAGAAGACAGAGACTGTTGTCCCTGTCTTCTTTGCGTTTAACCTATTTTGCTGCCAAATTCATCTCGACGCACATTAGTATGAAGGCCCCGGCCCCGTGCAGATCGTTTTCACTGGTTGGCCGAGCGATATAGTGATCATAGTCGCCGATTCCCGTGCCAATACAGATATTACCGATGATAACGTTCCCGTTTTCGTCAAACTGTAGTGTATCAATAACGCCTTGGTAACCTTTCCATGCATACTGCAAATATTTAGGGTCCAGATAGCCGAATCGAACGGCTTTGGCAATGGCATGTGCAAAGAGAGCCGTACAGGAATTCTCATGCCAGTTATCCGGATGATCCCCTTTGTCGATGACTTGATACCATAATCCGGTGGCAGGATCCTGGTAATTTGTCAGAGCGATCAGCAGATCCTGTACGATCGTTACGAGTTTATCTTTGTCCGGATGATCCTCAGGCATGAATTCGAACATTTCAAGTAGTGCTACCGGGTACCAGCCAATGGCCCGGCCCCAGAATTCCGGAGCGAGGCCCGTAACAGGATCAGCCCATTTGGCTTCTTTTGTCTCATCCCATCCGTGGTAGAGCAGGCCAGTGACAGGGTCTTTAGTATGCTTCTCCATAAGCAGCGCCTGATAGGTCATCATATCAATGTAATCGCTCTCACCGAATATTTTGGCGAATTGCACCGCGATAGGCCCAGCCATATATAAACCGTCCAACCACATTTGGTTCGGATAATGTCCCTTATGCCAGAATCCACCGGAAGCATTTGTCGGCCAGGATTTCAGCAGAGGAACTAAGGTGTGAAGCGCCTTTTTGTACCGTTCATCTCCCGTCTGCTCGTAGAGAGTGAAGAGAAGTACACCGGGCTGGATGTCGTCGAGTTCGTCAGACTTATACTTTTTGATGCTGCCATCCTCCAGGATCTGACTATCGACCCAGCCTTTCATGTAATTATAGAGCTTTTGTTCACCGGTTTGTCGCCAACATTTCTCCATCCCGGATAAAAAGACACCCTGATGATAATGGAATCGGTCTGGCGGGAGATGTTCCGGCTCGAATGTATCCATAATTGCTTCACAGGCTTTTAACGCCCATTGAATTGGCGTCATGGTAGATGAAGTGGTTTGCATGTATCCTTCCTCCTTGGTTGGTTGTACTCCCATTTTACCAACAGATTATGTACATGATTTGCGGAATCTGCCTATTTCTTCTTATTTCTTGCGATATAATATAAACATCCAGGACGGAACGGAAGGGAGCACACACTTTAATGGGGAATCTTTACTTTGAAAATTCGGAGAGTACATTTCTGGTATCCCACCGAAAAGCATTAAGTCATCATATGCCGGTAAGCCATTTTCACAGCACATATGAAATCTATGTGTTGATGTCGGGGCAGCGGGAGTTTTTCATTCAGGACCGGACCATTACCATCGCGGAAGGTGACGTGGTTATTATTTCTCCGAACGTTCTGCATCGCACGACCAATGCGGAACGGCCAAAGCATGAGCGGCTTATTATTAATATGCATGCACAGTATTTTTCGGTGGACGGTTCCCATGAAGGAGTTCTTCAACCTTTACTTCAGCGGGATTATTTGATTTTGAAAGGTTCCCTGCGCAGTAGAGAGCTGATTGAAATGCAGACAAGAGCCATTATGCAGGAGATGAAGGAGCGCGGAAGCGGCTTCGAATTGTATGCCCAGACACTTGCTGTGCAGCTGCTTATCATGTGTTGTAGACAATTCAGGCAGCATGATGCGGAACCGCTGGCATCGCCAAGTCCCATGCATGAGCGTATTTCAGAAATTGTCCGTTATATTAACGACCATTACATGGAGGAACTGTCGCTTCATTTGCTGGCAGATAAATTCTATATCAGTCCTTATTATTTGAGTCGATCGTTCAAAGAAGCGACAGGATTCGCTTTTGTAGAATACGTCAATAGTGTACGAATCAAGGAGGCCAAAAAGCAGCTTGAGAGCTCAAAGCTCAAGGTCAATTTGATTGCGAGGAAGGTTGGATTCGGGAGTGTAACCCATTTCGGTCGGGTATTCAAAGCGGTCACAGGCCATTCGCCATTGCATTATCGAAGGAAAGGAGACTGAATTTCATGCATAAGCTTCGCTCTCTTATGGAACACTTCTGTAGTGCGAATAAACAGCACTGATTCCATTTTTGGGGAGGTGAGTTGTATGAGCAAACCGGATAACCGTGAAGACAACGTGCAGCATTTGCAAAATGCGGTTCAAAACACGATCGAAAATTACCGTGAAGCAGAGGATTATCTCGAAGAATTCGGTGATGAAATTCCGGCTCGGGAAAAAGGTCAGATTGAGGAAAAAAATGAGCGCCGTAAACATAGCATTTCCGGATTCCGTAAAGAAATTCAAGATGAATCCAAGCATCAGCAAAACTCATAATGTGGAGACTATTTCGTGTTGTAGGAGGGTTAGCAGATGACGTATCAGGATCCACAAGAACTTCTTAAACAAAAACACGAGCTGGACGAGCATAAAAGGCAGTTCACCAATTTTGCCCGAAGCGTTTCAGGTCAAGGCGAAGTAGAAGCCGGACAAGAATTCAGTCATGACCGGCAGGATGACGATCAAAACCGCATGAAATCTGTTGAGAACAAACGCGCTTAACGGATGAAACAAGCAAATAAGCTGATCCTTTATCGGATCGGCTTATTTGTTTCTTTACCTTTTTTAATCCCGGCTGTGACTCTCACCTGGATTTCCGTCAAGAATTGATCGGAAACGATGGTATCCCGATTATCAATTTCATAAATTTCAAAAGGATCTCCAGATATGCTCAGTCCTTGTTCGCTTGCATACGTAATCACGTCCAGCATTTTCTCGTGACTTTGATGATAATGACCCCGATAGTAGAGTGACAAATAATTACCAGCAGGCAGCGAATAATCAGGTTCAATCCGTTCTGCTTCATCCGAATTAAATATAAAGAACACGGAATTAAATACATCTTTAACACCGTGCTT
Organism: Paenibacillus sp. 7516; assembly: GCF_002272715.1. Classification (NCBI taxonomy): domain Bacteria; kingdom Bacillati; phylum Bacillota; class Bacilli; order Caryophanales; family Paenibacillaceae; genus Paenibacillus; species Paenibacillus sp. 7516. Next base: position 156,974 of record NZ_NPBI01000006.1, on the reverse strand, counting down.
CAAGTCTTCAAGAGAAACCGATGCCCCGTATAACTGATTTCCAAAATCCAACACGTGACTTTTATGTTTCTTGTGCAGCTTCTTAACCGCATAATCCATCTCCTCATCCCTGGTGATCCGTGTATTCAATTGAAGACAAGGTCTATCGGGGTAGGTTTTGATGGTAAAAACACCTGACTTGATCTGTCTCGCTTCGGTCAGTACCTTGATTCGGCTCTGAATGATCTGCTGGTTCATTTCAAGCTTGGCAACCTGCGCCTGGATCAGCTCTTGTTCCTTGAACAACAATTCAAGCGTATTTTCAACACTTTGATCATCCAGATACGCTTTGATCTGCTGCATGGTGAAGTCCAGCTGACGAAGGTCACGGATGATGTTCAGTTTATACATATCTTGAAGACGATAGAGGCGATAGCCGTTGCTATCCCGCGCAGGAGACAGTAATCCCAATTTCTCATAATAACGCAGCGCATCAACACCTATACCGTAGAGCTTTGCGATTTCATTAATTTTATAATCGTTTTTCATGGTTTTCCCTTCTATCTGCACTTATCTATTGAATGCGTACGCGTAAGAGTCGGAGACGCCGTACACTTCCTTATACAATACGTTTCGAACCATTTCAAACTCACTTGAATTCAAAGGGGCCGGATAACTCATGATCTGAAGAGGCAAGGCACGATGCCCTTCACGGAGAGCCGGCTGAACATACACATGATCTTCCAAGTGGAATCCCAGTCGTTTATAGAAACCGATTCTTCTGCGTTTCAGATCATCCTCAGGCAATTCAACTTCCAATACAACGGGTTTGTCCGACTTCTTAATGAAGCGTTCCATCATCCGTCTGCCTATGCCGCCACCGCGAATGGTTGGAGAGACGGCTATATTCTCAATATACCTGAATTTTTCGAACTCCCATCCTGCGAGGAAGCCAATCACTACATTCTGCTCGTTCTTCTCAGTAATTAGTCGATAACGTGGATTAGCCAGCAATCTCTTCTGGTGAGCGTATTCCCTGTACTCTGATTCGGGAAAAGACTGCTTCATAATTGCAAATACTTGATCAAATGGATTGATAAACATTATTATTCCCCCTGTTCGTGAAAAACCATATCTGCTATGGATCACGATAAACCCTGGTACAATACCAGAGTCAAGCCAGCTGGATTATCTGTTCTAAAGGGTATAATTCAAATCTATACATTAAATCGGCATCTGCATCCTCAAAATGAAACGACACTTTTTTTCGAGCGTATCAGTTGTTTGAAGGCGAAACACATTGTCTATCGAATGGAGAATGCCCATGAGCGAGATAAGGATGACTGACACTGGAAAATCCCCAAAAATGAATGCAACAGTAATGAAAGCGGTGGTCTACGATACCTATGGAATGCCAGAGGTCCTGCGAGTAGAAGAGGTAGATATTCCGACGCCGAAAGACAATGAAGTATTAATCGAGGTTCATGCGACTTCGGTTAATTCCTGGGATTGGGATCTCCTTCGCGGGAAACCATTTATGAACCGCATAGGTGCGTTTCGTCACCCGCGTTACCCGATTCTTGGTGCAGACATTGCAGGGAGGGTTATCATGGCTGGACCCGCTGCCAAACGATTCAAACCGGGCGATGAGGTGTTCGGAGATCTGTCCGGCTGTGGCTGGGGAGGATTCGCGGAGTATGTGTGTGCGAATGAGGAGGCGCTGACTCCCAAGCCAGCGGGAATCACTTATGTGCAGGCAGCATCCATTCCCCAAGCGGCCGTTCTAGCTCTGCAAGGAATTAGGAATCATAGGAAACTGTTAAAGGGAGAACATGTTCTAATTAATGGAGCTGGGGGCGGAGTTGGGACGTTCGCCATTCAATATGCCAAATTGCAGGGAGCAGAAGTAACCGCGGTTGATCGTGGTGATAAGCTGGATATGCTGCTTGAATTAGGCGCCGATCACGTCGTGGATTATACCAAAGAGGACTTCACAGCGGGTGGAGCAAGATATGATTTGATTCTTGATGTTGTCGGCAACCGTTCTGCCTTCGCGTTGAAGCGAGCGTTAGCGAAGGGAGGCACCTATGTCATGATCGGGGGCCCTATGCCGCATATCTTGCTTAACTTAGTATGGAGCCCGTTCGTTTCCTGGCTGGAAAAGAAGAAATTAACTCTTCTTATTCATAAACCGAACCATGAAGACCAGACCATCTGGAAGGAACTTGTTGAATCAGGACAGGTTACTCCACGTATTGGTCGGGAATATGCTTTGAGTGAAACATCTCAGGCCCTTCGTGACCTGGGAGAAGGTAAGGTAAACGGAAAAGCTGTTGTCTGCTTGAAGAAAATTAAAAATGATGATTAATGATGGCAGTATGCTGTCACAACGTTTTTTCAAAAGACAGGAAACACGCATTTTATGTTATTAGAAATTTTTCATCATAGTTAATAGCAGAGTAAGATGACCAAGTCGCGATTTCTGCGGCTTTTTTTAATTCTGAGGTACTGGTTTCGAATGTTTGAACGTGTACAAACAAATAAAAATTTGTATGTTGGGAGGATTTTAGCTGTATGGACAGGTTCATAGGGCTAAGCTGCTCTGGAGGAAACTTACCTGTTGCTAAAATGGCATTCTATTGTACAATATTTTCGCAACGATTAGTTTGAAGTTAAAGGTAAGTCTTGTATCTCAGGAGAGGTTGATGAAGTTTGATCAAACGAATTCAATTCGAACCCGGAACGTTCAGTCGGTGGCTGCACGGCATCTCATTTAAACAAAGAGTTCGATTCGCCTTCATAATTATGATAACGCTTGCAATAGGTTCGGTAGGCATGACGACGTATTGGATTGCTTCCAAGGAAATTCAAAAAAACGCATTTGAATCCAGCCAAGAGACGGTAAACAAAACGAACCAGATCTTGGACGATAAGCTGTCGGGAATCTCCAACTCGGTTCGTTCTCTTATGTTTAGTTATGCTTTTAAGGACATGATGCTGGATGTTCAGAGCAACGATATATCGAACTATTATGTGCACTTGTCCGAACTTCAGTATGTGTTCTCCCAAGTTTCCTTTAATGAACCACTAATCGACAGCATCCTCATTGCTACACCCATCGGAGACTTTTATCCAATATCGCAGCGGCGTACGCAAAACCATTCCTTCTATGAGTCCAGCATGTATTACGATGTAAAGGAAAACTACGGGGGGATATGGATTAAGGGGCACATTGACAAGTTTTTTACCGGAAACAATCGCGCACTATCCTTTGTAACGAAGGGAACACTAGATAACAATTCCAATACGAATGTGTTTATCGTCGTAAACGTGAACGAGAGCGGATTGATTGGTACGGTCAACAAACATTCCTTGAATGATGACAGTGACTATTTTGTCATTGATTCAAAAGGGGAGGAAGTAATTCGGACCGCTTGGTCCTCCAGCCATAATCTGATGAAGGACAGCATGCTTTTGATGAATTTATCCGAAGACACACAAGGTTCCTTTTTTCATGCATTCGACAATACCGATTATCTGGTGAATTATACCCGTTCTTCCATTATGGATGACTGGAGTTTGTTCGGTATTCAGCAAAAGGATAAACTGCTTGAGCAAATGAATAATGTCAAGCGAACCACCTTTTTTATTATGCTTTTCTTTTTACTTTTTACCTGGTTTTTATCCACCCGATTGACGGCACTCCTGTTAAATCCACTCTATAAGCTGCAGCGCCTCATGAAAGAGGTAGAAGATAATCGCTTAAATGTCCGCTTCAATAGCCGTTCTACGGATGAAGTAGCTCAAGTGGGTTACCAATTTAACCGAATGCTGGATGAGATCAATCGTCTCATCGACGATGTCAGACTCAGTGAATCCGGGAAAAGGAAGGCGGAGATGCGAGCGCTAACCGCGCAGATGGAACCTCACTTTTTATACAACACCCTTAACACCATATATTGCAAATCCATACTAGGTGAAAATGATGAGGTCAGCGAAATGATTATGTCCTTGTCCCACATGTTCCAGTTAGGTTTAAGCGGAGGGAAAGACTGGAACACACTTGAGGAAGAACTGCTTCATGTGAAACAATACTGCCTCCTTCAGCAAAAATGCTACGAGGGGATGTTTGACTTTGAAGTTACGGTGAATCACGATTCGCTATTAACGTCGCTCTTGCCGAAGATTTTGCTGCAACCCATTGTGGAAAACAGCATTCAACATGGCTTTAAGGATATAAGCTCAGGTGGCCGGATTCAAATGCATGTCACTCTCCAGGATCGTTTATTACATCTAATCATAGAGGATAACGGAACAGGAATGGATGTTGAGCAAGTAAGCAGGAGGATGCGGGAACCTCGGATCACCAACAAAGGATATGCCCTGAACAACATTGTGAACCGACTCAACCTTTTTTATGGAGAAAAAGCCGGAATTAAACTGACCAGTCTTCCTGGAAAAGGATCAAGAACGGAAATTTGGATGCCCATTCTAGACGGGGAGGTAGAAGCATGATCCTTGAACAGCAAATGGTAAAGCTCTGCATCATTGATGACATTCGAAGCGTGGTCGATATGATCGCACGAAAGCCTCCTTGGGAGGAGCATTCCATTGAGGTGGTTGGTACAGCACTGGATGGTGAGGAAGGGATTCGCCTTGTTCAGGAAAAGAGGCCCGAAATTGTGCTAACCGATATCCGTATGCCCAAAAAGGATGGTTTAGCCATGACTCAAGAAATTCTCGAAAAGTCTCCTTCGACCAAGATCGTTATCCTAAGTGCATATACGGATTTTTCATTTACGAGACAGGCCATTCGTTTAGGTGCATTTGACTTCGTGAAGAAGCCATTCTCGATCGACGAGATTGTCCAAGTCGTATTAAAGGCGAAGAAGGCTTATTTGGAGGAATGGCAGGAACATAGCAAAGTGTTGGAACTGAAGCAAAATATGATGCAAAGCCTGCCCGCTCTGCAGCAAGAGCACCTGTCTCTCTTGATTCATCATCGAACCAATGCAACGACTGCCTATCTCCGATGGCAAACTCTCGGCATTCAGCTTGATTCTAGGGACTTCAATCTCTTTATCGTGGAATTGGATCGTTTCATGGACAAATATAAACAGCAGCCTGCGCGGGAAGTAGAGCTCATCCGCTTCAGTCTGCGAAATGTTCTGGAGGAAACGATTCGAGGTTTCACGCGTGGTGTCGTTTTTGGCGAGGCATTAAACCGTTTTGTATGTCTTATCAATTGCAGGGACATCGAGCTGGCAGAACGGATATCGGAAGCGTGCCGAACAAACATGTATCAATTCACACATTCAACGATTTCCATTGGGGTTGGAACCTGTGTGGATGCGATTGATGAACTGCCTGATTCGTATCAAAAGGCATTAAATACGCTGGAGTATCAATTCTATACCCATGGCATGAATAGTTATATAAGCACTTCGGAGGAAGAGAAAACGCTCTTGAATTATACGGTTTCGACGGAACAGGAATTGCTATTCTCCTTGCGCTCCGGGCATCGCGAAAAGTGCCGGCTCATATTGGAGCGGATTTTTAATGATATATTACAGCGGGATCCCCTGCCCAAACCACAGCAAGTCGAAAACATATGCTATGAGCTATCCTCCAAAATCTGTAGGGTGATGTCGGAGCACTATCCACCGGATCGGGTAAAAAAGCTTGAAGATCAATGGAATGCAGTAAGGCGTTCAGGTCATGTTTCATTTCAATTGATGAGGGAGACGGTAAAGGGAATATGTCTTGAAGCTTGTTCATGGATTGAACATGAACGATCCGACGAATCCACGAAACTGATCTATCAGGCAAAAGAATATATTTGTGCACATCTGCATACGAACTTATCCCTTGATGTTTGTGCCAAGGAGTTTAATATCAGCCCCGGATATTTTTCGAATCTATTCAAAAAAGTACTGAATATATCCTTTCAACAATTCGTTGTTCACCAGCGGATGGAGAGAGCCAAAGAGATGCTGATCGACGATTATCAGGTTCAGGAGATCGCTCAAAGCCTTGGTTACGAGCATCGCCGTTATTTCAGTGAAATGTTTAAGAAGCATACCAATATGACTCCATCTGAGTTCAAACTGTATAGTACAGGGAAAATCAGTACGCCTGCCGACCTGGTCTAGAGTTGCTCATTATAGAATAAGCCTTGTTTCCGAACGATATTTGGATGCAGGGCTTGTTTTTTTGAATGATGGCACATTGATGAAGAAACCTGCCCTCGATGTGTGGTTACCCGCATTATGTAAGTGAAGAGCACCCCCTATACTAAAAGAGAAAGAACGAGATTGCAGATATGATGAGGAGGTTAGGTAGATGAAAATAAGCAAAAAAATTCTCATCTCGGCGATGTTTTTGGTGCTTACAGGCAGTTTGGCAGCTTGCAGCAGCCCAAAACCTTCGGAACAAGGATCGGGAACAGAAGCGGATGCCAAGACAAAAATCACATACTGGACGGGAGATCGCCATGATTCCGAGTATGTCAAAGAAACGATCAATACATTTAACCAAACGAATAAGGACAACATCGAGGTTGAGCTGGTCATCAAGGGAGATGATTTCGATCAGGCACTGGATATGTCCTACCAGACCTCAGAGCCGCCGGATATTATCCGCGTGAAGGAAAATACCATCCAGACGTTTTATAAAAAAGGATTTCTTGCCCCAATTGATGAGTTTTTGACGGACGAGATGAAGGAAAAGTTCCCGGTCATGGAGGACTTGAACAGTTTTGAAGGTAAACGCTATAGCCTGCCAAACTATGGCACGACGATGCGATTGATCTATAACAAAGAACTTTTTGACAAAGCAGGCATTAAGCAACCCCCCACCACTTTGGAGGAACTGGTCGAAACAGCTAAGAAAATAACCGAAGTGGGGAAGGCCAGTGGAGCCTATGGATTCGCTCAGAATTTCAAGAGTCCTTCGAGTGCATTTGGTCGCTCCGCGCGAGTGATCGCAGAGGTTAGCGGGTACGGGGGATTTGGATATGATTTTAAGACCGCACGCTACGATTTCAGCAGTTTTAAGCCCATTATAGAGGGTTTCAAAAAAATCAAAGATGATGGCAGCATGCTGCCGGGTGTGGAGTCGCTGGATATTGATCCACTGCGCGCACAATTCGCAGAAGGTAAAATTGGCATGTATTTATCCTTTTCCGCAGAGGCAGGAGTCTACCAATCGCAATTCCCGGCGAAGATTGACTGGGCCGCAGCACCCGTACCATCCATTAATGGACAATTCAATGGCGCCTCTGGTTTCTTGGGTGGGCAGTGGTTGGCCATTAGCTCTCAGTCTGAACATAAAGAAGCTGCCTGGAAATTTCTCACGTACATGTACGACGAATCCATCCTGAAACAGTACCAGGAAAAAGGATTTGGCATATCCATGGTTCCTTCCGTTAGTGCGGTTGCCGCCAAGCCGGAAGTGAAAGGAATTGACGGATTCCTTCCAAACCAATACGACGGTGTCTGGCCAGTATATCCGTCTGTAGCAGTTCAAGGCATGAAGTCGGATGATGCGTTTTTCAGTTATATGCTGAGTGGTGGCGATTTGGATTCCATCATTAGCGATTTGAACACTCGTTATAACGCCGCCTTGGATGCTGCCATCGCAAGCGGGGATGTGAAGGCGGAACCAATAGCAGATTTTAATCCTCTTGATCTTGCGGGGCAATATGCGAAGTAGAAGCAGACCGGGGATGGTGCTAATACCATCCTTATCTTTAAAAAAAAGCGAAGAAATACAGGGAGTTGAGAGGATATGAATAAAGCGAAGAATGCTGCCTTCTCATACAGTTTTCTTTTGCCTAGCTTTATTCTGACCATGGTTTTAGGCATTTACCCGATGGTATGGGCGCTGAGATATATGTTCTACGACTACAAAGGATTTGGCACTGAGCGATTTGTAGGTTTGGCCAACTTCAAACGCATTATGGGAGATCAGCAGTTCTGGGAGTCCGTTGCCAATACGTTCATATACGCCGGAGGCAAACTTCTGCTATCGATTCCGCTTGCCTTGATCCTGGCTGTGATTCTGAACTGGAATATCAAAGGAAAAAATCTGCTTAGAGCCATTTTCTTCATGCCGACGATTATAAGTACGGCGGTCATGGCAGTCGTTTTTTTTACAATCTTCAACTCGTATAATGGCATTCTGAATCAATTTCTGATGAAGTATCTTTTTATTCAAAATGCTGTCGACTGGCTCGGCGTGGATTATGCGATGCTGACCGTTATTCTTGTGGCGGTATGGGGAGCGATTGGAAATTACATGCTTTTATTTCTGGCGGGTCTCCAAAACATTCCCCAAGATGTGTACGAGAGCTCTGCACTAGATGGGGCTAACAAATTCCAGCAGTTCAGATACATCACCATTCCAATGCTTGGTCCTGTCATGCAGATGATTATCATGCTCGCCATCATTAATGCACTCAAAGGTTATGAAAGCATCATGGTCATGACCGATGGAGGTCCCATCGGGAAAACGAATGTCATGTTCCTCTACGTGTACAAATTGTTTTTCCCGCCGGCTGGCGGGGCTGCGGCAACGCAAATTCAGGAGTTTGGGTATGGGAGCGCCGTAGCCTTTGTTACGGCCGTGATTGTCGGCATGATTACAATACTTTATTTCTACGGCTCTCGTAGAATGAGTCAGAACGATTAAGGAGGAACGTTCATGAAGATCGCCTGGAATACCGCACTATGGACGTTTCTGATCGTCGTTGCATTCCTGACCCTGTTCCCTGTGGCAATCACCTTTCTCGGTTCTTTCAAAACCAATGCCGAGCTAACGGCCGGGGCCACATTTCTGCCGGCTGATTGGCAGTTTTCCAACTACCTTGAAGCATGGAAACAGGCGAATTTTTCAACGTATACGCTGAATAGCCTCTTCGTTGCAAGCGCCTCGACGCTCGGTACATTGCTCGTGGCTTCCATGGCAGCATACGTTGTGAACCGCATGGATTTTATCGGTAAAAAGATCTACGTCAGTCTTCAGGCATTTACGATGTTTGTGGCTATCGGCGCTGTCGTGCTTCGACCTCAATTTGACCTCATGGTTAAGCTCAATCTGCATGAGTCCCTGTGGGGAGTCATTCTGATTCTGATTAGCGCCCATGCTTCAGCCTTTTTTATTCTGCTTAGTTTCATGAACGGCATTCCCAGGGAGCTGGACGAAGCAGCTCGGATCGACGGCTGCTCACCGGGAAGGACTTTTTGGAGAATCATCATTCCCTTGCTAACGCCGGGGCTTGGTGTATGTGCGTTGTTTGCCTTCCGTGGGGCGTGGAACGAGTATCTGCTCCCGTTTGTATTTACGCTTAGCAAACCTGAATTGCAGACGTTGACCGTCGGTTTGGCCAATCTGAAATACGGGGTCGCCGCCGCTTCACAGACACACTTCATGATGGCTGGGGCGTGCCTCTCTATTCTGCCGATTCTAATCGCGTATATTTTTGCTAACAAATCCTTTATGCAAATGACCGCCGGTTCCTTGAAGGGCTAGCAGGAATCGATATAACCAGGAGGCATATGCCATGAATTCACTTCATATCGGAGATTTGACCTCAAGTTCTGTCATTCAACGTTATCCGGATAATCCGGTTCTGGATGCATCCCGGGTTCCATACCCGACTGCACTTGTATTTAATGCAGGCGTAACCAAATTCAACGGGACGTATGTGATGGTGTTTCGGAACGATTATGGCTCCACCGAACAGAAGACACTTGAACCACATCATACCACGGACCTTGGAGTCGCTTTCAGTACAGACGGTATCCATTGGGAAGTACGGCCTAAGCCTTGTTTTAAGCTGTACGATCAAGAGATCATTCGGGCATATGACCCGAGACTTACGGTACTAGACGGTCGTTGTTATATGTGTTTCGCCGTGGATACGAAGCATGGTATTCGTGGTGGGGTTGCTGTTACGGATGATTTTGAGAACTTCGAAATTTTGAGTCTATCCACGCCGGATTTGCGCAACATGGTATTATTTCCCGAGAAAATCGGTGGAAACTACGTGAGACTTGAACGCCCATTCACCGTGTACAGCCGAGGAGGAATGGATCGGTTTGATATGTGGATATCCGAATCTCCGGATTTGAAATATTGGGGCAACTCCGACTTGCTGCTGGCGGTTGAAGACGTCGCTTTTGCCAATGACAAGATCGGACCTGCCGCTCCACCAATCAAGACTAAGCATGGCTGGCTTACCACATTCCATGCCGTAGATATTGATCCAGCAAGGGGGAAGAATGGATGGGAATCATCCTGGAAGAAGCGGTATACGGCTGGCTTGATGCTGCTTGACTTGAATAATCCGAAGAAAATCATTGGCAGGGCCAAGGAACCCTTAATGGCGCCTGAAGTAAGTTACGAGATTGAGGGAGGGTTCCGAAATAACGTGATCTTTCCTGGCGGGATGATCCTTGAATCTGATGGTGAAGTGAAAATCTATTACGGCTCAGCAGATACGGTGGAATGTTTGGCCACGGCACATATCGATGATCTGATCAAGCTATGCCTAAACGATTAAAACGAGGTGGATAAACAATGACAATATGGAACCTGCTAAAGGATCCGCCTGCCCGTTATCGAACAAAACCATTCTGGTCATGGAATGACGATCTGAATAAGAACGAGCTTTTAAGGCAGATCGAAGAAATGCATGAGGCAGGCATTGGTGGTTTTTTTATTCACGCCCGAGGAGGCTTAACGGTACCATACATGGGTGAGGAGTGGATGGATTTAAACCAATTCTGTATCGAGAAATGCCAAGAACTCGGGATGGAGGTGTGGCTGTATGATGAAAATGGCTGGCCCAGCGGTTACGCAGATGGAAAGCTGCCTGCCCTCGGTCATCCCTATCAGCAAAAGCGTCTGTCATACGAGTGGGCACCCTTTAATCAAGAAGAAAATATGACGATTGCCAGCTATATTCAGATTGAAGATCGGCTGCATCTCCTTGATCAAGATGATCCACGCAGACCTGACTTTCGCGTGTATTACGAGGTCAATCCGTATTATATTGATACGCTAAGCAAGCATGTAGTGAGCACATTTATTGAGATGATTTACGATGCTTACTGGCTAAGGCTTGGGCCAAAATATGGTTCTGCAATCAAGGGAATATTCACGGATGAACCGCAGTTTGGTCGAGGTGATCTTCCGTGGTCACTGGAGCTTACGAATGTATTTGAGAGCCGTTACGGTTATTCGCTCCTTGAAGCTCTTCCAGGACTGTTTCTGGATACGGATAACTGTCGCAAAATGAGATATGATTATTGGTCTTGCGTTACCACAATGTTCACAGAAGCCTATGCCAAGCAGGTGGGTGCATGGTGCGGGGAGAGGGGCTGGATGTCTGTTGGTCACGTTGTAGACGAACAAACACTTATGAGTCAAGTTACCTCGGTAGGCGATCCTCTTTGCTTTTATGAGTATCTGCATATTCCTGGCTGTGACTGGCTGGGCCGAACTGTTGGCGAAGATCCGCTGGTTCCCAAGCAGGTCAGCTCTGTTGTGCGTCAACTCGGCCAAAAACAGGCCATCACTGAAAGTTACGGCTGTACGGGGTGGAATATCAGCTTTCGGGATCTGAAACGAATCGGAGAGTGGCAATTTGTTCATGGAATAAATCTCATGTGCCAGCACTTGCAGGCATATTCGCTAAGAGGTCTGCGAAAGCGGGATTATCCGCCTTCTCTTTTCTATCAGCAGCCCTGGTGGGAACACTATCATCGCTTTAACGATTACTTTGCCCGGTTATCGATGCTTCTGGTGGAAGGCTCCAGGCAAGCGGAGGTATTGCTGCTGCATCCTATCACAACCGCCTGGGTAGAACAACAGGGTTCAGATCCAGCAGGGATAGAGCCGTATCATCAATCGTTTGCGCAGCTGTCTCGCTGGTTGTGTCAATCGTTCATTGAACATGATTACGGAAGTGAAGGGATGTTGGAGCGACATGGAAATGTCGATGGTGGACAGTTCGTTGTAGGGGGAGCCCGCTACTCGGTTGTAGTCATACCTCCATGCGCCACATTAAGCAGCAGGACAGTCCGTTTGCTTCATCAGTTTATCCTCCAAGGAGGGATGTTAATTGCACTTGAGCCTTATCCGCATTTGATTGATGGACAACAGAATGAAGAGATCGATCGTTTGATCCATGCTGCCCTCAAACCCGCCCATACCCGTTTATCCATAGCCAAAATGATATCCGGTCAGGTTGCGCCGTCGATCTCAGTACATGACAGGTTGGGAAATCCTATTGTATCCGATATGGTTAACGTCCAGATACTTAAGCTTGACGACGCTTACCTTTACTATTTGGTGAATTCAGGTGACGAGTCATATTCGGATATTGAACTAACCATTCATCAAAAGGGGAAGCTTTGTCTTATTGATTTGGAAAGCGGTGACCTCAAATCAGTGAACCAAAGAACAGTTGATGGCGGCACGCGTGTTGCATTGACGCTGTATCCTGCTCAATCCTATATGTTCCGGCTTACACAGCGTGATGTGAAAAGTCATTCGGATCCAATAAATCTGCTTCAAACGGATCTAAGCAATAGTCATATTTATCATCTGGATAACCAGTGGAAAATCGAGCAAATCGATGTGAATAGCATCACGCTGGATACCTGCAGGTATCGCGTGAAGAATGGAGAATGGTCTGCGGAAATGCCCCTTATTTTTATTCAGGAAAAGCTGCTGCAGATCGGTACCCCCGTTCATATCGAGTTGGAATTCAGCATTAACCTTGCATTCGAACCTGCTGACGGACAAGAGATGTATTTAGTCGTGGAAAACCCGGAGAAATTGCAAATTGTTGTGAATGAAATAGATGTTGAATCAACCAGCTCCGGTTGGTGGAGAGATATCTCTTTCCAAAAGATAAATATCGGGGGATGCCTTGTTAAAGGACATAACAAGATCAGGTTCAGCCTGTACTTCTGGAATACACCTGAAACGTATGCGGCGATGGCCCGGGCAAACCAATTTGAATCCGAAGCGAATAAACTTACATTGGATACGGAACTTGAAAGCATATATATTATCGGTGATTTTGCTGTCATTTCCCAATCTGGTTATGTAGGTCATGAACATGGAGTGAGATGTACGGAGAGACCGTTTATACTCGCCGATTCTCAGCAAACATGCTCGCTCGAAGACGATTTGGTAAGTCAGGGGTTACCGTTCTTCGCAGGAAGCATTAGAGTTGCGCAGACGATCCAAATACAATTCGATGATGGAGATTCCTGGCTTTGGGATTTTGGTTCACAACCAAATGCTACAGTCACCAGGTTAAGGATAAATGGTGTAGAGATTCGTGTTTTCTTATGGGAGCCTTTTGTTTCCAATATCACCGAATTTCTTAGACCAGGAGAAAATCACATTGAGCTCGAATTGACCGGAAGCTGCAGGAACTTGCTCGGGCCACATCATCATATTAAAGGGGAGCCAATTAAAGTAGGTCCAGACAGCTTTAAGGATAAGCCGGGATGGACGGATAAGGATCTGGATCCGAACACTTTCATTTACCAGGAGCGTTATGCTTTTGTGCCCTTTGGACTCTCTTCCACTCCCAGATTGGTTCGTATTCCTGGATGATTAGAACGAGGGGAATTTTGCTGAAGAACTATTGTATACGCTTTCTAAGGTGATGAAATGACTGGAGGCGATATGAAATGGCATGGGTTAGAACGCATTTTCGTGCAACCATTATGCTTACTATTGTTTTTGCTTTACTGCTGACACCCTATTCGAATTCTCACATTAATGCATTGGAGAGTGGAGAACAGCATCTTCAGGGGAGTCCAGCGACAATTACAACCTACGAGCCATCGGTCCGGTATGCACGTTCCGTGAATTACACGCTTAAGGCAAACGGAGTGCCTGTTCCTGTAGTGAAGGGGTTTAGCGATTATGACTATGCGCATTTTTCGATGTCAGAAGGCCCTGTCACTTACGAATTAACAATCCTGAACACGGACAAGGTGCATGAATATTCGATTAGTCCGAAGAAACTCGGAATTCAAGCCGACAAGATCGAGGGCAGAACCATCACTTTCACGACTCAATCTGACGAATACCTTATCGTAATGATGAATAATCGCAAGACCCGCATGGTGATCGCTGCAGATCCACTCGAAACGGATGTCCCTGCTTCAAGTGGCGAGGGAATCTTTAATATCGGAGCGGCGCCGTATCATGTGGCATCCTCAGGTTCGTCAGCCACTGGAGTTTCAGCAAGGACTCAGGCCATTCAACAGGCCATCGAAGATGCCAGCCATTACGGAACTTTAAAAGGCGGAGGGGCCCAAGGGATAGTTTATGTACCTGCAGGAACTTATTCGATTGGCAACCTGGTCTTAAAAAGTAATACGGCGATCTATATGGCACCCGGGGCCACCTTGGTAGGCACGGGCAAAACTTCAGATTATACGGAGCACTGGTTCAAGGATTCGATGGGGCGACCGGCAACCTGGTGGATCTCCACAGCCTTCCAATCCGAGAACATTAAAATATATGGACGAGGTACAATTGACGGCAATGGGCAAGCGCTGCATGATGACAAAAGTACCAACGGAAAAGGAATGATTAATAACCTGGTTGTTCCAATCGATACGACCCACTTTGAGATGGAAGGCATTGTCGTCCGAGAGTCGGCGGGATGGGCTGTGGTTACGGTGCGTTCAGATGATCTTGTCTTCCGAAATCTAAAGCTTTTTAACAGTTTGGGCATGGGTGAGAACGATGGTATCGATATTTGTGAATCTCAAGATGTCATTGTACAGAATGCCATTGGTATCTCGCTTGATGATCCCTTCTCTACAAAATCATGGAAATCGGATACGGATATCGCTTCCGGAAGAGTGCCATGGCCGGGTAATCCTGAGCCTGTTCGCAATGTGCTATTCGAGGACACGATTGCTTGGACGTTGTGCTATGGATATAAGGTTGGTCAAGGCGTTATGCAAAATCAGTCCAATATCGTATTTCGCAATGGCGTTGTTTATAAAGCAGCAGTCGGGTTCGCAATCCATCACAAGTACGGCACCGGTACGGTGAGCGATGTTCGATTTGAATCCATGGATGTGGAAGACATTAGCGGGAAGAACGAAGACAATAGTGCCTGGATGACCCTATTTACGGTGAATGCTGGAAATAACGGTGTTGGGCCCATCAGTGATATCAAGATTAAGGATATCTCGGTACGTGACGCTGGCGAAAGTTTTGCGAAAATGAAAGGCATGGAAGGTGCCAAGATCACGGATGTGACCTTTGAAAATATATATATGCCCGGAGCAAGTCAGCCGGCCACTACACTTCACGAGATGAACTTTTTGAGCAAGGAACATTACGATGATATTACAATCAGGCCTGTTCAAGATGAGGAACCACTGCCCAGAATTAACTTGGCGCTTCATCGTCCCGCAGTAGCTTCATCTCGTGATGGAGTTGAAGATACCGCCCCATACGTAAATGATGGGAATTTTACTACCCGCTTTGGGTCAAAACGGGGAGTGGATCCAGGTTGGGTATATGTGGATTTAGGCGAGAGTAAAACGATAGATGAAGTGAGGTTGTATTGGGAAACTGCTTATGGCAAGAGTTATCGAATACAGGTTACCGAAGATCCGAGTCAAGAGGGGAATTGGCGAGATGTATACAGTACCACAACAGGTCAGGGTGGTATAGAGACTATAACCTTTGACGAAGTTCAAGCACGGTATGTTCGAATGTATGGAACCGTTCGGGCAACCATATACGGATATTCGATCTGGGAGTTTGAGGTTTACGGTCCCGAGTAGATCCACTAGCATTTGCGGCAGTCTCTATCATTGAATCGATGCATTCAGAGACTGCCGCTTTTTATATATTATTTTGAGATGTGATCTTTTTCCAATCAGAGTTACGACGAAAAAAGTGCTTCCGTTGCAACAGGCCGATGGATCGGCAGAGGCTGAAGGGCGGTTGTCTGATCAATATGGACAAACGCATCATAACGATCTGCCATGCTGGAAGGTACATAATTGCCAAACCGTTCAAGCTTCGGATCATATACCACACCGATGGCGCGGTGACCAATGACTTTATGCAGTAACGAGGACGCTTCGGAGAGCATGACCATGCCATTACGGCCTCCTCCTGCCTGATGCATGTATTCCTCCCAGCTTCCAGGCTGCCCGGGTGGCACGACCATCTTCTCAACAGGCTCTCCCCAGGCTCTTCCCGCAAGGACTTCTCCTTCATAGGTTCCGAAGCCAACGGCAAACACCTGATGTTGTGCATCCTCACGCAGCAGCTGACCAACATTCACCATGCCATCTTCCAGCATGTCTGTTGCTCGCGCATCTCCAATGTGTGTATTATGCTCCCAGACAATGGCTTTGGCAGAGGACCCGTAATAGGACATGATACGCTTAAGTGATTCCACCATATGCCTGTCACGTACATTCCAGGAATCCGGGCCACCGCGGACCATCGTTCGATAATAGGCTTCTGAGCTGGAAGTTACCAGCATATTAACCTCTGCATTCAATTCTTCTTCACTACCCGGGTGAACCATACGCTGTTTCTGCATCTGATTTAACAGTTCGACCACTTCATTCTCGCAGCTCTCGGAGAGTAATCCTGCTGCAATACCATAACTCTGATGATCCTTGTTGTATGGATCGAAGCAGGCATAGGTGCGGCGGGCCTGTTCCAACTGAGGAGACTTCGTTCTCTCCAAATATCCAATAATAGCCTCCATCGATTCCCATAAGGAGTACATATCGATCCCATAAAACCCAATCTTAGAACGTTCACTGCTACCGCTGATTTCAGCTGCATTATATTCTTTTAGCCACTCGGCAAAATCACGAATTTCTGTATTCGCCCACATCCAGGTCGGCCAGCGAGTAAAATCACCCAGTGCGTCTGCTGCCGAGGAATCGGCACCCGGTGCTCCTTTTATATACCGATTCAACCGATAAGCTGCCGGCCAATCCCCTTCAACACCGATGATGTTGAATCCCTTCCTTGAAATCAGCTTTTTCGAAAGTTCAGCCCTGTATCGATAGAAGTCAGCTGTCCCATGACTTGATTCACCCAGGAGCACAATATCTGCATCCCCGATCGCATCAACCATTCGGTCCAGATTCTCCATTTCGTCCAAAGGGATAAATAAGGCACCCAGTTCTTTTAAATAAGCGTCTTTCTCTGATTGAGAGTTGAAATTCATGAAGTTCTCCCTTCCTATAAGCGGTATGAGCAAATTATTTCCGAATTGTTCACTGAATAACCGAATCAAGCCGAGTAGGTGGGAAGCATAAGGAAGTAATATGATTGAAAATCGTACTTATCATCATTTAAAATGATAGGTGATTGGTATGAAATGACTTGAGAACTTTCAAAACGGTTGCGGAACGGGGAAGCATAAGACGTCACTAACATATTACTGAAAAAGGTCTGAGAGGGGGCACATGGGGAAGGAAATGAAGAAGACGGAACAATTACAAGTACATAATAAACCAGCAGTACCTCGACTGAAAGATGTAGCTATAGGTTATGTGTCCTTGTTGTTCATATGCTCTGCGGTACTATTCGTATTCGTTCATATGGATTTTGTCTCCATGCAGCGTCTGTTAGCTTTTGAGAAGCCTTTGCTTATGGTCCTTCTTGCCCTGGGATGCTCGCTTGGCCTGATCTTATTTGGTGTTTTGATGACGTATCTGGTACCTGAGGAGTATATTCATGAGTCCAATAAGGAGTATGCCAATCAGACCCTTTGTTACATTTTTATTTTTATGAGTTTGGCAGGTTTCTTTGAAGAGCTGCTGTTTAGAGGGATCATCCAAAATTTATTTTATATCGTATTCGATGAGAAGTGGGTCGCAATTCTTGCTTCTTCGGCATTGTTTGTAGCTTTTCACTTTTCCTATTTCAAAACGCCTATCATGCTGCTCAATATAGTGATACCAAGCCTTTTATTTGGCTCATTGTATGGGGCAACTGATAATTTAATTGTCCCTGTAATTGTTCACGTAGCGATGAATGTGGGTGTGACACTGTTATTCAAGTATAAAGTCATCGTTCTTAAAAAAGATAAGTAAGACAAGGGCAAGGGAGCTGATCATTATAACCCATAACACCTGGATAAATTGAACGAAATACCAAAAAAAAGACCAGACATTTAGTCAGGTCCTTTTTTAATTATTGCATATAAAGTAACACGATGGTATGATCAGTTCGCAAGTATTTTTATGTATTTTCGCATAGAAAGTCTATCTTATATTTTTATTGTAGCATGCCGTTAAAATCTTGTCAAAGGATTTTTTTTCTCATTTTGATGATTAGGAGAGATGTGAATGAGCTCTATGGTTCTAAGTTTCCAGGAGATCGAAAAGACACAGCTTTGGCTTGTGGGTGGGAAGGGTTTGAATCTGGGAGAATTATCCAAGAGGGGAGGGGTTCAAGTTCCTGAGGGATTCTGCGTGACAACGTTGGGATTCCAGCAAGCCATGGAACAGAACAAAACATACCACTCTTTGCTCAGTCGACTAACGATGCTTCATGTAGAAGAACGAGATCAAATTGGTGAAATCAGCAGAGAGATTCGGCAGATCATTATGAATTCAGAAATTCCTTACGATGTTGTCGAGGCAGTAAGCCGCTACCTCAGCCAGTATGGAGATGAACATGCATATGCGGTGCGTTCCAGTGCAACTGCCGAGGATTTGCCGCATGCTTCTTTTGCAGGTCAGCAGGATACTTATTTGAACATCATCGGCAAGGAAGCCATACTGGAGCATATTCGCAAATGTTGGGCGTCCCTTTTCACGGATCGTGCTGTGATCTACCGTATGCAGAACGGATTCGATCATAGCCAGGTATCCTTGGCTGTTATTATTCAGAAGATGATTTTCCCGCAGGCTTCAGGAATTTTATTTACTGCCGATCCCATGACGTCCAGCCGAAAACTTCTATCGATCGATGCCAGCTATGGTTTGGGAGAAGCACTGGTTTCCGGCTTGGTAAACGCGGATTGTTATAAGGTACGGGAAGAAGAAATTGTAGATAAAAGAATGGCAACCAAAAAACTCGCAATCTATGCTCGAAAAGAGGGCGGGACTGAGACGCGGACAATTCCATCTAATCAGCAACAAGCTCAAACACTCACGGATCATCACATTTTGGAGTTAGCTCGGATAGGAAGACAGATTGAAGAATACTTTGGTTGCCCCCAGGATATTGAGTGGTGCTTGTCTGAGGGCACGTTCTACATTGTCCAGAGCCGACCCATTACAACGTTATTTCCGATCCCTGAAGTGAATGATCAAGAAAATCATGTGTATGTTTCTGTTGCCCATCAACAAATGATGACTGATCCCATCAAACCACTCGGACTGTCATTTTATCTCATGACAACTCCTGCACCCATGCGTGTAGCGGGCGGGAGGTTGTTTGTGGATGTAACGCCTATGCTAGCCTCACCTGTCACCAGAGATAATATGGTGAATGCCCTTGGGAAATCCGATCCGCTTATCAAAGACGCTTTAATGACTGTAATTGAGCGAGGAGATTTTGTGAAAACATTACCGAACGACAATCAAGCTGAGAATTCCGGTAGAGGCAATAGAGGTTTGCACCCAGCAGGCTCTCAAACACCAATCAATGAACAAGATCCGTCCATCGTTACGGATTTGATCAAGAACAATGAAGCATCTATAGAAGAATTGAAACAAAAGATTCAAACAAAATCAGGATCTGACTTGATTGATTTTATTCAGGAAGATATTCAGGAACTTAGAAAGATATTATTTGACCCGCGAAGTTCAGCTGTAATAACAACGGGTATGAACGCTTCATTCTGGCTCAATGACAAGATGAACGAATGGTTAGGTGAAAAAAATGCAGCAGATGCGATCTCCCAGTCTGTTCCAAACAATATCACGTCCGAAATGGGCCTTGCGTTATTGGATGTCGCAGATGTGATTCGTCCTTATCCTGAGGTCGTTCAATACTTACAACATGTACAAAAGGATCAATTCCTGGATGATCTTGTTCAATTCACTGGTGGCCAGGAAGTACAAGAAGCGATCCATGCCTATCTTGAGCGATATGGAATGCGCTGTGCCGGAGAGATTGATCTAACCCGAACACGCTGGATTGAAAAACCATTGACACTTGTTCCCCTGATTCTGGGTAATATCAAAAACTTTGAACCTAATGAAGGGAGCCGCAAGTTTGAGCAAGGGCGACAGGAGGCTTTGAGAAAAGAAGAGGAATTATTGAAGCGATTGAAGCAGCTGCCTGATGGAGAGCAAAAAGCACAAGAAACAAAAGAAAAGATCGACATCATTCGAAATTTGAGCGGGTACAGAGAGTACCCCAAATACGGCATGGTTCATCGTTATTTCATTTATAAGCAAGCATTGCTCAAGGAAGCTGAGCGACTAGTTCAGGCGGGTGTTTTGCGAGAGAAAGAAGATATATATGATCTTACTTTTGAAGAACTTCGTGAAGTGGTGAATACCTGTAAAGTAGATGACCAGATGATCCGCAGGCGAAAAGATGAATACAAGCTATATGAAAAATTGACCCCACCACGTGTGATCACGTCAGATGGCGAAATCATTACAGGTAAGTATAAAAGAGATAACCTCCCAGCTGAAGCATTAGTGGGTCTCGCTGTCTCTTCCGGTGTTATCGAAGGACGTGCACGTGTGATTCTGAACATGGAGGAAGCTGAGCTGGAAGATGGAGATATTCTCGTTACTGCTTTTACAGACCCTAGCTGGACACCGCTATTTGTCTCCATCAAAGGGCTAGTCACCGAAGTAGGTGGACTGATGACCCATGGAGCCGTTATTGCACGTGAGTACGGCTTGCCTGCAGTGGTTGGCGTGGAGAATGCAACGAAACGTATAAAAGACGGGCAGCGAATTCGTGTGCATGGGACAGAAGGGTATGTTGAAATCTTGTCGTTGTAGTTACAACTTCAAAAGGGCAGCATGAGATTGAGTTTAAGACTAAGTTAGTTGCAGTTAGAGACATGTATGTTACCTTCAAGCCGCTAGTTTAGCGGCTTTTTTTGTTTTAGTGGAACAAGTTATTTCGGATGGTAGTCAACGCTTACAAATGGTCGTATAGTAGTAATATGTGATTCGTGGCGTGACCATGGTTCACAGTGTGCAATAATAAAAGATTCTACATAGAAGGACGGATAAATATGGAATTTAAACCGCTTGCTTCATTTATTGATCGCATCACATCCTGGAGAATTCCATGGGCAGAAGTGATGGTCATCCATCAAAATGACACCGTTTTCCACTATCGTAACGGTTACGCTAATCTGGAGGAGAACACACCAATCACCGATGGGGCCATCTTCAATCTCTATTCCATGACCAAAATCATGACCTGCGTTGCAGCACTTCAACTTGTTGAAAGAGGGCATATGCTGCTCAGTGATCCAGTGTCCGACTATCTGCCGGAGTTTGCAGAGATGAATGTGAAGAAAATCATGCCGAATGGTGAGATCAGACTGGAGAAAGCAACAAGAGCCATTACGGTACGCGATTTGTTTACAATGACGGCGGGCTTCTCGTATGATGTTGGTGCGCCATCCATCAAAGAGGCCGTGGAGAGCACCAATGGAAAACTGCCGACACGCGAGTTTGCGAAAGCACTCGCGAAGGAACCGCTTTTGTTTGAGCCGGGCACGCATTGGAACTATAGCATGTGTCACGATGTGCTGGGAGCATTGATCGAGGTCGTAAGCGGCAGACGATTTGGAACATATCTGCAGGAAGAGATCACTGGTCCACTCGGCATGAGCGATACAGCTTTTGATCTGAACGACGAGCAGCAGTCACGTCTGATTCCACAGTACGCATACAATGATGAACTCGAAAAAGCCATCCGCATGGACGGTAACGGGTTCCGTGTTGGTACGGAATTGGAGAGCGGGGGCGCGGGACTGCTATCTTCCGTACGTGATTATGCATTGTTCCTGAACGCACTTACTGGTCACGGTACCAGTCCTGAAGGTGTTCGGATTTTGTCAAAGGCATCCGTGGAATTGATGCGGACGGATCATCTGAATGAGATGACGCGCCCTGATTACTCTTGGGATCATATGGGCGGGTATGGTTTTGGACTCGGTGTCCGTACGCATATATCCAAGTCAGAGAGCGGTTCTCTAAGCCCTCATGGCGAATTTGGCTGGAGCGGCGCTGCCGGTTGCATGGCGATTATTGATCCCGACTCCGGGCTCACCGTCATGTATGCACAGCATCTGCTTAATAGCCAAGAGCCTTACATTCAGAGACGTTTGCGCAATGTTGTGTACTCCTGCATATAAGTTGAAGACGAAGGCAGAGCATCAGGTAAGCAAACCAAGTTTGCTGGAAAGTTTAATTTTACTAGATCATCATAAATTAGATATATTTTTAAAACGAAAGAAACAGGGACGCGTGTTATGACGTGTCCCTGTTTCTTATTTTTTCGTGTATTTTGTTCCTCTGAGTTTGTATCTCACTGGAATTGAGACTAACCATGTGGAGTCTGAAGCGACTTATACATGGATGGATTCAGTTTCATTTAAGCTACCTGTTTTATAGTTGATTTGTGCTCAAGGAGAGCTTCATCAAGTTCATTGAGTCAATCGTTTTAACTTGCTTAATTGAGCAAATACATCATACAGCGTACATCGTACATAAGGAGAAATGCACATGAAATTCAGAAAATTAAGATCGGTCAGAACAAGGCTTGCTGTTTCGCTGCTCGTCATGTTATTGCTCCCTAGCTTGGTCATCGGCGGATTTTCGTACTTCACGGCCAAGAATCAGGTGGATACACAGCTTGCCAATATGGCGGATACAGACATTTCATTAGTAAGCAGCATGGTTGATCAATACATACAAAACAAAATAGCAGATGTGGGGCAGCTGTTCGAGTCCATTTCATTTGCGGAAAATCCGGATATGCTGTTAAATGCCTATACCAAAAACCATCCGGAAGTGGAAGCCGCAGTATTTGTCGCGGAGGATGGTCAATTTTCATATAGCTCAAATAACCAGAACGAACCAAGCAATTACAATCCAAAGGATCATGAGTTTTATGCCAAAGCGGTCGCTAGCCCTGAAAAAGTCGTATTGTCTGAGCCTTACACCTCTGAACAGTCCGGCCAAACTAGTGTAGACGTGGCACAAGCGTCAAGTGACGGAAAATCCGTCGTTGCCATTGTACTGGACTTAAGTACACTTCAGGAAACCGTAGGAGATATTCAAATTGGCGATAATGGCTTCGTCGTTATTTTTAGTGCTAATGGTTCCATGATTGTGTCACCATCTTGGGGAACGGAGGGTTCCGGCACGGTAGGAGGAGCACCGGAATTGGGTGATACGCCGCAGGACGTTTCCTCGAATCTCGAACAGGGAGTTCCTCAAGAGGGTGAAGGGTCCCCAGCATCCATGCTGGATGAAGACTCCGGGCAGATCGAACAAACATCACCGGAAGGAGAAACGCGTGAATTAGTGTACATCACCAACGAGTTGACAGGATGGAAGATTGCTGGGGATCGCTCTCCCATTGAGGTCGTACAGGCAGCTAAACCCATTTGGAACAATACACTGCTGGTCATCCTTGTCTTTGTTCTGCTTGGCTTTGGACTCACTGTGGTCATCGTACGTTCCATTACCAAGCCATTACGAACGTTGAATGAGTTTTCCATTGAAGTAGGCCAAGGGGACTTGAGCCGTAATACATCGATTGCTTCGCGAGACGAATTTGGTGATTTGGGAGAAGCCTATAATCAAATGGTAGGATCCTTGAATGGGATTGTATCTGAAGTTGCAGATTCATCCAGTCATCTTGCCGCGGCTTCTGAGCAGTTATCTGCGAATGCTGAACAAAGTGCAATGTCAACTGGGCATATTACACAAATCATTGAACAGATGGCGGAAGGTGCTGATCGCCAGGTGCTACTCGTTGAACAAAGCCTGCTTACCATACAGGATGTTGCCGGGAACATGGGTCATATTGCAGACAACGCCTCTACTACGGCTGTAGCAACAGCTCGCGTTGCCCAAAAATCGAAAGAAGGCGGGGAAGCCATTCAGGGAGCCGTGTCGCAAATGAGCACCATCCATCAGTCCGTCAACCACGTGTCGGATGGCATCAATCATCTGGTTCAGATCTCGCAGGAGATTGGACAGATCATTAAGGTGATCTCAGACATCTCAAAGCAAACGAATTTGCTTGCATTGAATGCATCCATTGAAGCGGCCCGAGCAGGCGAACATGGTAGAGGATTTGCAGTCGTAGCCAGGGAAGTGGGAACGCTGGCTGAGCAGGCAGCTCAATCTGCCGAACAGGTAAACGGACTGATTGAATCCATTCATGAAGGAATCAAGCAAGCAGAAGGTTCCATGGGGGCAGCAATGGGTGAGGTTTCAACGGGGATGGTCATCATGGATCATGCGGGACGTCTGTTTGAAGAAATTAACCTCTCCGTGGACACTGTTAATGGCAAAGTAGGTGAAGTGTCTACGATGGCGGAACATATTGTGAAGGAGACTTCCAATGTTGTAGCTTCAATTGAGGACATCTCTCATCTGTCCCACGAAACAGCAGCAGGAGCCCAAACTGTATCCGCAGCTACCGAGGAGCAACTCGCCTCTATGCAAGAGATCAGTTCATCTTCGACTTACCTGGCACGTATGGCAGCAAGACTGCAGGAGTTGACGGAGAAATTCAAAGTCTAAATGGCACGCTAGTTTTCTCATAAATGAGCCTTAGCTAATATTAGGGTGTATTTGTAATGATCTTGAAATGATTCGTTGAAGATTGCTCAATTAAACATATATAGGATCTATGTCTAGCAGCCGTTATCCGAGATTGCATCGGGTGACGGTTGTTTATTTTTGTAATTAAGCCCGACTATAGAATTGATATACTGGATGTAGATTTTTCTCCATAATTTTTTGTGAATTTGAAACCATACGTTCATGTTAACCATCTAACATTCGTCTACGTGGAAGGAGGGGAACTTTTGGACGTACCAAAAGAAGTAAGAAGAGCTCAAAGAGGCAACGTTCAAGCTTTTGAAAACCTGATACAAGCACATAAAGTCGTTATGTACCAAGTGGCCAAAACCATTCTTGCACAAGATGCGGATTGTAGGGATGCCATGCAAGAGTCAATTCTAAAGGCGTTCGAAAAGATCAAGACACTACGAGAGCCTGTTTTTTTCAAAACTTGGCTGCTCCGAATTGTCATTAACGAATGTAACCTGATTCATCGACAAAATAAAAAAGTTACGGACCTAGGTGATTTTTCTGTTCCTCCTACATATGAGAATGGTTACGAACAGATTGAATTGGAACAGTTACTCGAGATGTTACCTAGTGAAGACAGGCGAATTCTTGAGCTGTATCACATTAAAGATATCTCCATCAAGGATTTAGCTGAGATCTATCAGAAATCCGAAAACACGATCAAAACGAGGTTACGCCGCGCACGTGAAAGTGCAAGACATATCTTGGGGAAGCAGGAGGGCTATGCATGGAAAAATGGGAGCAGCAACTAAAGGAACAAGTGAATCGTCCAATTCCCGAAAATATGGATATATTCATGACCCAAACGCTTAATGAACTGACAACACAACACAAATATAAAAAATCCCGTAAACGTCTGTTCTATACATCAACAGCAATAGCTGCTTCACTAGCTTTTACGGTTGGCATGGCGTCTTTGTCTCCCGCATTTGCAGACGCTGTGAAATCCATTCCGATCATTGGATCTGTCTTTGAGTTAATAGGGGAGGATGGAGTGAAGAGAGGAAGCAAGCTAGGATTATCACATAAACTTAATCAGAAGGTACGAATTGGTGATCATAACGTTACATTAACAGAGATTATATACGATGGTTCAAATATAAATCTGGGCTGGATTGCTTCAGATTATGATAGAAATATCTATGAGTTTATGAATAACATCGGTTTTACAGTGAACGGTAAGTTCATTTCAGATTACACTGCGAATGCTCCTGCACTTAAGTTGGAAAATGGCACTTATGGTGGATTGCTTCAGATTAGCCCCAAAGATAAGCTGCCAGACAAATTCACCCTGGGTATGGTGTCGCGTGATAAGAAAACGACCTACGTTGAAATCCCGGTTCAGCGTCAGGGAAGTTATCTAACGCTACCCATTAACAAATCGGGAATTTGGAACAACATTGCACTGAATTATGAAAGACTATCTCTGTATCCAACAACAACCGAGCTAACGCTTCGTCTGAAAGATAGAGTTAATGTGATTGGAATATTGAAATTTCAGGTGAGAGATGAAGATGGATTTGTTCTGAGGACTACTGGTAACCAAGTGGCGAGTGATGAAAACAGTAGTGAATACAAGTACCTTTTTGAACCCTTCTACTCTGTGCCCACCAAAGTGACAATCACGCCATATATAAGCTCAGTCTATACAACCTCAAAAACAAACTTGGAGTGGAAGGGGAGACCTATCACGGTTTCCCAAGGAGAAGTAGGGTCTATTATAGTATTGGATCAGCAATGGGAGAATGATCAACTGACTATTACATTTGACGTCGCAGGAGAACGGATTAATGAACAAGTAAGTGATATTTGGCTTTACGATCGAATAGGTAATCCATTTCCAAGAGTCAGCCCGCCGATTCGGATTGAGGGTGGTGATAAGTATGAGGTCACTTTTTCTAATGTCAACAGCACGGAGTCTATCCAGATCGCCACGCCTGTATTCAATCCAACAAAATATCTCCGGGATCTTGAAGTCACTGTTCATTTGGAAAAACCAAACTGAAGTAACATATTTATTTATATATCACTTCAAATGAATCAAACAAAGTAAAATAATGTTACACAATTACAAGTCGCTATGTTTAGCGGCTTTTTCTATCCCGTGCCCAGTTTGATGTCGAAGTGGATCTTCGAATGGTTGCCACCGGCGCAGTAGAGTAATCTAACAATAACTCACTAGTGCTCGGTTAGTATCCACTATAAGTAACGTTCTGATTTAGAGGATTAACATGTTTCAGGTCAGGCTTGCTGCACAGCGAAATCTGATAATGAGAACCCTCATTCAAGAGGGTTGGTATTTACACAGCATATTTTTGCTCTCGCTAACGATGAATCAAACTATTCCTATGTTTATGGAATACCGTAATATTTGCTCGTTCCTCTGGTGCTTAGGTGATTGGGATGGAGATGAAAGCCGACTTACAAAAGAACAACTAAACGTAATCGATAATGCCGTTAAGCTCATTGGACGAGATGTACCTTTTGACGGATGTGACATTCAAATTTAAGAATTTCACGTTTTATTACGTAATAAATATTATGTAAACTAGTTAGGTGCGAAAATGGATAACCTGAATAGGTGTGAGCGATTCGGATCTGAAAATTGAACAAACATGCATAACGCAATTTTATTGTTACCATAAAATTGAACACACAACTAACTCCGTGATCTCTTGATATTCTCAATTGGTCACGGAGTTAGTTCGTTGTTCTTTTTCTATTTCTTAGACAGGGAAAAGAGGGTTTCCATTCATTCCGATCCACAGTCCGGATGCTTCCAACTGGCCAGCCAGATGGAGCAGCCAGTCTTCACGCCCTTTGGTTGCCATAACTTGCACGCCCATCGGCAAGCCTTCAGCTGTGAGGTGCAGCGGAACACTCATCGCAGGCTGGCCTGTCAGGTTGGCGAGTTGAGTGAAGGGGGTGTAGGTAAGACTTGGTTCAAACATTTCATAGATCAATTGCTGCTGATGCATCTTGTCCAATTCGCTAATCTGCATCAGATACTGAATTTGCTCCTCATGAGGAGTTAGCTCTCCAACCTTTGGTGCAGGAAAGGCATTAACGGGTGTGATATAAAAGTCGTATCGCTCGAAGAGTGTAGACATCTGCGCGGCAGCCACGTCCCATTCGGCAAGGCTGTGAACGAATTCCGCAGCCGATACCTTTTTGCCTGCCTCAGCCAGCACCCAGGATTCAATCTCCATATCGCTCGAAGTTAAAGATCGGCCCATAGCATGCTCCATGGAGGCGATCATCGCCGCCATTTCACCGCTGTTCATCATATAATAGTTCTCCATCAACCGAACACCGTTGACCGGACTCAATTTTTCCTCCACGTGATGACCTTGTTCCTCCAGCCACCGAACCAGCTTGTACACTGCTTCCTTCGCATCCTCGCTAACAGGGGTGCCTACCGGTGAATCCGTGGTATAAGCGACCTTTAGTTTGCGCTGGTGCGGATAGTTCATATCGGCCAAGTAACTGCCCGGAAAGAGCGGGGCATGAAACGCGGCTTCAGGCTGAATGACCTGCAGGGTATCCAGTAAGGCGGCACTGTCTCGCACAGTCCGGGACAGCGCGAAGTCGATGGATGCACCTTGCCATTGACGGCCTACACCTGGTCCAACAGGAGTCCGTCCCCGAGTAGGTTTTAGTCCGAATAGTCCGCTGAAGGAGGCTGGAATCCGGATCGAACCCCCGCCATCACTGGCTCCGGCCATGGGTACGATACCCGAAGCAACAGCTGCAGCTGAACCGCCGCTTGAACCCCCTGGTGAATGATTCGTATTCCATGGATTGCGACTCGGACCATGAAGACGTGGCTCAGTAATATTTTTGAGGCCAAATTCCGGTGTGTTCGTATGTCCGATAATAACGAAGCCTGCATCCCGGAGTCTGGATACAAAGTTAGAATTACGCAAAGCTCGATGATCCTTCAGAAGGCGGGAACCGGAAGTCAGAATTTCCCCCTCCAGCGATTGCGAGATGTCTTTGAGGAGCAATGGAACGCCTGCAAAAGGCTGTTCACCAGGACGAACATACCCGGCTTCCTCGCGTGCGCGTGTTTCATATGTACGAATGACCGCATTAAGCTGCGGATTAACTTCTTCTAGGCGAGCGTAAGCCGCTTCCAGTAATTCAACGGGGGAAACTTCCCGTGAGCGAACCAGTTCAGCCAGACCTATGGCATCATAGGACGTATATGAAAATGAAGACATGACGATCGTTCCTCTCCGTAAATATGAAATAGAATAAGTACCTTTCCATATGTCATCGTACCACTGGAATTATAAAAATACAAAAGGCACTGCAGATCCCGAGGGATGTGTCAGTGCCTTTAAGATATAGATAAGATCTTCATTACTCCGTCCGAAGCTTAGGAGCTGCGTCTGCAGCTGTGATAGATCGTTCCTGCTGTTTGGATATAGCGAACAAAGCAATCCAGATGAGAATAAATCCAAGCAGCTGTTCCCATGTGATGAGCGTCCGGAATGCAATCCAGTTCACAAGCACACCCGCCATGGGGAAGCTCAGCTCAGCCAGTGTGGCCACGGAAGCTTTGGTGGACGAGAGACCTTTATAGTATAACAATAGACTCAGTAAACCTGGCAATAGCGCCTGCCCCAGAATGTTGAGCGCAACAGCTGCCTGTTCTCCTGCACCGGAAGGCAAGGTCCACGCTGCACCCTCGTTCCAGGTCATGAAGATTAGCAAGGGCAGAGCTACGACGAAGCGGAGGGAGGTGACCGTCTCATAACGGGTTTGCCCCAGCATCAGTCGGCCCATCACCGTAGAGCCGCCCCATAAGGCAGCAGCGCCAAGTGACAACAGGCTGCCCGCATGAATCCAGTTGTTCCAGTTTCCAAGCGGAAGTGTAAACCCGAACGTAAGCAGATAAGTTCCGATAAGAGCAACAACGAATAACCAGCCGAAGCGGCGCGGCAGTGTTTCCTTCAATAAGAACTTCGCTAAAACAATCGCGAAGATCGGCTGCATTTTTTGCAGCAACAAGACGGTATTCGGATCATTATGTGTCAGTGCGAGCGTGAATAAAACGGTTGCCAGTGCAGAGCCGCCCCATGAGATAAAGATAACGGCGATCCAGTGACGGGCTCGAAGCTGTTTCAGGTCGGCGCGGAATTTCCATAAGACGGGTATAGCGACTAAGCTCACGATAATATGCTCCACCAGTACAATTTGAGTAGAGGTCATGGTTTGCAGCAAAATGATGCGGAACAATGGATCTACGCCCCATAGGGCAGCACCGAGAACAACGAGCCAAAATCCGGTATTGCTTCGTTCCTTGCGATAAACCGTTGATGCATGCTGTGTCTTTTCCATATTCAGGACTCCTTCGTCAGAACACGGAATCTTCAGTTGGCAAAATCGACAAAAGCCCCCGTTTTGGCATACACCAAATAAACGGGGGCTCATCCATGAACATATCGTCAGGAAAGAAACCTTCCCATAGGCGGTATGTCATGTGTTGATCTTCTCTCATCCGGACTGTACCGTCGGCCTTGGAGTCACACCAAGTCAGTCGCTGTTGTCCTAAGAAGTCAACAGCGAGTCGCGGGCTGGTTCCGATTGGAACATCACCGCCGGTTGGGAATTGCACCCTACCCCGAAGATCCTATTCAATTTATAGGTTATCGTACAAGTTGTAACATTAATAATTTCATCTTATTCCTGTAAGCGCTAGCAGTTCAAGCATTTTTTTAGAAAATGATGTTCCAGCTTCCTTGCTGCCTGCGCAGAAGCACAATCTGACCCGAGTGGTAAGCGTCGTGAAGAACCCAGCGGGCAAGCGTTTGAGCCCAGTTTTGTTCGGAATCCAAATAGGCTTCTTCAAGTCTGGAATCCTGTAACGTAACCAGGTTATTGTGCAACTGCTCTGCCAGCTCAGTAGTTCGCTCCACAAGTTGGCTCCAGCCAGCTTGGTCCAAGGGGTCACCGGGACTGCCAAACGTAGCTTCATTCGATTCGGCAGCGGGTACAGGTGGAGCCTGACCTTGAAGACGCTTTAAGATCCGCTCGTTGTAATAGTACATATGATTGACCAGCTGCCATATGCTCAGTCCTCCTGAAGGAGGGATCCAAGCTGCTTGCTCTGCGGTCAGCCCTTCAAGCGCCTTCGACAATGGGACGATCCAGTTACATTGATCCCAGGTATCTTCTTTTTGAATAACCAACACATCTAATGCAGTTGTAACAGACGTCATTTTTAAAGTTCATTCCTCTCTAGTGGAACTCATCTCATGACTTGCGTCTTCATGCTTGTAACTAGCTAATATGGTTTGAAATGGTTACAATTAATATAACACAATTCAAAAGAATGTAACCATCTTTTTTCGATGTAGATAGTTACAGTGGCGGAGGTATAGATGGATAGGTTATGGACAGATTTTGTGAATAGTGACTATCATGATTGGCGCGGCGGGGATCGATCTGAAGACAGACTGGGAAAAGCAAGCTGGCAGCAGGATTTCTTGAATCGTTGGCAATTAGAAGCAAAAGTGCCGGCATCGACTGAAGAGGAATCCACCATGAGAAGCTTTAGGGATGAGTTACAGTCTCTGGCTATCCGTCTGTCAGCGGGAACGCCCCTAATGGAGAAGGATCAAGCATGGTTAAATGACTTTATGCGGAGTGGTGGGGTGATCAGACGACTAATCTCACAGGATCAAGGACTGGATGTTAAGCTGGTTCCCATCCATGCCCATTGGTTTCAGGTGATGGCAGAGGTTGCTGCTGACTTTGCCATGACACTGGTGGAGGGTGAAGGAAAGAGAATTCGATGCTGTGACAACCCGGACTGCCGCTGGGTCTTCTATGACGATACTCGCAGTAGGACACAGAAATATTGTGATGATAAAATGTGCGGCAATCTAATGAAGGTGAGACGTTTTCGAGCGAAACGTAAGCAGGAATCCAGCGGAGAAAAGAATGAAGTTTAACAATGGTAGAACAGTCATCACCATAGATAGGAGTTTGGTGTCCAGAATTGATAAATATTAACAATCGGTATATAATGGTTATATACTAGCGAAAATATAGTCACAAATCATATGTAAGGAAAAGCAATGCGGATCAGATCATTTTACAAACCATTACGATTGGAGAGGTGTCTCATGGGGACAGGTTATCTATTGAAAAACGGTTGTGTATTATCGATGGATGCTCGTATTGGTCAGTTTAACAGGGCAGATGTACTTATTAGCGACTCTTTGATTGCAGCCGTTCAACCGAATATCGAGGTGTCCGATGCAGATGTTGAGGTGATCGACGCATCAGACATGATCGTCATGCCTGGACTGGTGGATACACACCGGCATATGTGGGAATCTCTTGTGAAAACAGCTGGGACGAACTGGTCGCTTCCCGTGTATCTGCAAAATCTGTACTATGGTGCCATGGGAAGCAAGCTTCGACCACAGGACAGCTACATTGCCAATCTTCTTGGTTCTTTGGAAGCGCTTAACGCGGGTGTGACGACGGTACTTGATTGGAGCATGCCATATTCACCTGATCATACCGATGGACTAATTCGTGGGCTGCAGGATGCAGGGATCCGGGCTGTCTTTGCTCACGGTGTTCCAGGGGAAACCGCCTATTGGAATCGGGAAAGTACCCTTTCATACCCGGAGAATATCAGAGGGGTGAAGGAGCGTTATTTCTCCTCTAGTGACCAATTGGTCACGTATGGACTAGCTATTCGCGGCCCTGAGTTTAGCCACTGGGATACAACGGTGCAGGACATTCAGCTCGCAGAAGAACTGGACGCAATTTGTTCTATGCATGTCGGGTTTGGCAGCTGGGGATCTGCAGACCGTTCCATTAGCCGAATGTACGAGGCAGGACTGCTTACCCCGCGAATTAATGTCGTTCACGGCAATACGATGGGCATGGATGAATTCAAAATGCTGGCAGACACGGGAGCCTCTTTGTCAGTTACGCCTGAAGTAGAGATGATGATGGGACATGGCTATCCGGCTACAGGATATTTTCTGGAACATGGTGGCACGCCAACGCTTGGAGTGGATGTGGTGACTTCGACAGGTGGAGATATGTTTTCACAGATGAAATTTGCGCTGCAAGCTGAGCGCTCCAGAACGAACGAGTTATTGCTGGCGCAAGGTGAAATGCCGGGAGAGCTGAGTTTGCAAGCGAGTCAGGTACTGCGGTTTGCAACTTCGGCCGGTGCACAGGCTTTAGGGCTGGAGCGGAAAACAGGTTCAGTCACACCGGGAAAAGAAGCGGATTTGATTATGATTCGTACAACCGATCTGAATTTGTTCCCCGTTCACGATCCGATCGGTGCTGTTGTGCAATTCGCCAATCCATCCAATGTGGACACGGTCTTTGTTGCAGGAAAACTTGTGAAGCAAAATGGTAAGCTGCTGCATGTGAACCTGGACGACATTCGAAGCAAGGCGATGGAAAGTAAGGAATATTTATTAACACAGTATCCGATGTCTGATGCGGATCGGATTGTATTTTCCTAAAGGATTGGGCAGAAGTAAAGTAAAAGAGCCGTTACTTAGGCACGGCTCTTTTTTGTTGAATCCATTTCGTCGTATTTACAAAACCAATCGGTGTTAATGCAAGGGTTGTTGACAAATATAACGCTTTCCACTAAGATAGCCATATAAGTTAATAATGAATTTAATCAGGATTGTTACTGATCAGCAGGCAAGACCGATTGATGATGCAAACATGCAGAATTGTTCTTCATGTATGCATAATTAATGGTCTTTTTTTGTTGTCAAATTTTGTTAACGTTTCATGTTAAAAGGAGATTCCTATGAAGATCACACGAATTATTAACAATAATGTCGTCTGTGCAGTGAATGAAAGACGCCAGGAGATGATGCTTTTAGGCAGTGGCATTGGTTTTCAGAAGAAAAAGGGAGACGATGTGGACACAGTCAAGATTGAAAAAGAATTTTTTCTGAAATCCAAAAATGTATCAGGCAAACTATATGCCCTGCTGGCACAAATCCCGATGGAATATATTCGTGTGTCCGACAGTATTATTCAATACGCCAAGCAGTCCTTAGACAAGGAGCTCAATGAAAATATATATCTGACGTTAACGGATCATATTAATTTTGCTGTGGCACGTTATAATCAGGGAATGAATTTTAATAATGCATTGTTGTCCGAAATTAAAGCGTTTTATTCCAATGAATTTCGTGTAGCCATGAAAGCTCGGGATATGATTAATGAGGAATTCAATATCTCGTTGCCCGAAGATGAGGCTGGATTCATTGCGCTTCATATTGTTAATGCTGAACTGGGTTCTGAAATGGAAGAAACCATGAAGATTACGCAGTTTATTCATAAAGTCTTAAACATTATTCGATATCAGTTTAATGTTCATTTTAATGAAAGCTCGCTCCATTATTCCAGACTTGTCACTCATTTGAAGTTTTTCGCCTATCGCTTGTTTAATAATACCGTTGTCAAAAGTGGCGATAGTGATTTTCTCCATATTATTAAAGAAAAATACGTGCAAGAATATCAATGCAGTCTCCGTATTGCACAGCTGATTCGAGTTGACTACGGAAAAGAACTGACGGAAGATGAATTGGTATATTTAACGGTTCATATCAAAAGGGTCATCGATGAAGAGAAGGATTGAATCACGGGCCCCAAATAATGATTATACTAGGATTGTTACTGGTGAGGCAGGCAAGACCTAGAGTTCCATCGTGTATAGAGCTTATCTATATTCGATAGAATTCTAGGTCTTTTTTTATACCAAAAATAGTTTAAGGGGGAGCAGTACATGAAACATGAAAGCACAGCCGCCGAGATTTTAAAGCTGGTTGGCGGAGAAAAAAATGTAGACAGTGTAACGCACTGTGCTACTAGGCTGCGATTTAATCTGAAGGACGAGAAGGTCGCGGATAATGAAGCATTGAAAAATGTACAAGGTGTTGTAGGTGTTGCCAGCAGCGGTGGGCAGTATCAGGTGATTATCGGTAACGAGGTAAACAATGTGTATAAAGCGTTGACCCAGCTGGGGAACTTCGCAAGCAAAAATGATGCTCCATCTGTGAAAAAAGGGAAACTGACTACGCTTCTGGACACCATCTCCGGGATCTTTACGCCCATCCTGCCAGCCATGATTGGTTGCGCTATGATCAAAGCCGTTCTTCTTATCTTAAAAACGTTTGATCTCGTTGATCTGGATGGACAGTTTAATACCATCATGACCTTTATCGGTGATGCAGCTTATTACTTCTTGCCGATGCTGCTTGCCTGGAGTGCGGCAGTTAAGCTTAAGGCTAACGTAGGATTTGCGTTAACGATCGCAGGTGTGCTGCTGCATCCCACCTTTGCAGCGTTGATGACTGCAGGTGAGCCAATCTCGTTCTTGGGGTTGCCGGTCACTTCTGCGACGTACACTTCGTCGGTCATACCCATTATTCTAGCGGTTTGGATTTTGTCCTATGTCGAACGTTTTGCCGAAAAGTATTCTCCTTCGGTCATTAAATCCATTCTTAAACCATTGATCGTGATTCTGGTTATGGCGCCACTAACGCTGATCGTGCTCGGTCCGATCGGTGCAATCGCGGGTAACTATCTTGCGTCAGCTGTTTCATTTGTCAATACACATGCAGGATGGTTAGTTTCTGGTATTATCGGCGGAGCCTTCCCTTTCCTGATTATGACAGGTATGCATTATAGCTTGGGACCTGTGGTGCTCACTGCGTATGCACAGACTAAGACGGATAGTATCGTTGGCCCAGGTATGCTTGTACACAATATTTCTCAGGGTGCAGCTGCCCTTGCAGTCGCTTTGAGAACGAAAAATAAAGCGTTTAAACAGGTAGCATATTCTACCAGCATAACTTCATTACTCGGAATTACCGAGCCCGCCTTGTTTGGTGTAAATTTACGCTTGAAAAAGCCATTGATCGCTGTAATCGTTGGTGGCGCTGTAGCCGGTATATATGTTGGATTGTTCGGTGTAGCTCGATCGGCTCTCGGAATTGCAGGTATAGCTACGCTGCCGGCATTTATCACGGATCATCCATGGAACCTGGTTCATGCGGCCATTGGTTGTGTGATTGCATTTGTAGTTACATTCTTAATGACTCTTATCTTGGGATTTGAAGATGTACCTGAGGATGGAAAGACTCAAGATACACAAGAAAAATCTCCTACAACTAATCGTGTGACTATTGCAGACGTTTCGGAACGTGTTCTTAATGCACCATTAACAGGGAAAGTTTTAGAGTTATCAACGATAAAAGATGAAGCATTTGCATCGGGGGCGATGGGGAAAGGTGTTGCCATTGAGCCTACGGTTGGAAAACTTGTGGCACCTGCCGATGGCGTCGTATCAGCAGTGTTTCCTACTTCCCATGCAATCGGTATTAGTACTAATAATGGTGCTGAACTTCTGATTCATATTGGTATGAATACCGTGAAGCTGAAAGGGGAGCATTTCAAGGTTCATGTCCAAGAAGGTGATGAAGTAAAAACTGGAGATTTACTCATTGAATTTGATACAAATGCGATTGCATCTAAAGGATACGATCTGACTACACCGATTATTGTTACGAATTCAGATGATTTTGTAGATGTGATCAGCACAGATAAAACATCAATTACGATTGGTGAGAAACTCATCAAGATTATTTAAGGAGGAATTGTTTTCATGAACAATAAAAATGGTTTCCCGGACTCATTTATGTGGGGCGGTGCAACAGCGGCAAATCAATATGAAGGCGCTTGGAATCTTGATGGTAAAAAGGCGAGTACCGCCGATATGATGACGGGCGGAACCCATACGGTTCCCCGTCGCATTACCATAACTACTGAAGAGGGAGTTCATTATCCTTCTCATGAAGCGGTAGATTTTTACCATCATTACAAGGAAGATATTCGTATGTTCGCAGAGATGGGGTTCCGCTGCTATAGAATGTCCATTGCATGGTCCAGAATCTTCCCTAACGGAGACGATGCGACCCCAAATGAAGCAGGTCTCCAATTTTACGACAATGTGTTTAATGAACTGAAAAAGTATAACATTGAACCGATCGTTACGATTTCCCATTATGAAGCACCGTTTGCCTTAACCGAGAAATTTAATGCGTGGGCTTCCAGGGAAATGATCGATTGTTACGTGAAGTATTGCGACGCAATCTTTAATCGTTACCAAGATGTAGTGAAGTATTGGATCACATTTAACGAGATCAATAGTCTGATTGTTCCGGCAGGTGCCTACTTGGCAGGAGGACTTCTGGTTGATAAAAAAGGCGGCGTATTTAACAATAC
Organism: Paenibacillus sp. 7516; assembly: GCF_002272715.1. Classification (NCBI taxonomy): domain Bacteria; kingdom Bacillati; phylum Bacillota; class Bacilli; order Caryophanales; family Paenibacillaceae; genus Paenibacillus; species Paenibacillus sp. 7516. The sequence goes on along the minus strand of NZ_NPBI01000006.1, from coordinate 119,841 downwards.
AGCAGTGGACAGCACGCAGTTAAGATTTCAAGCGCTGCACCATCAATTCGTGGCAAGTGCCAAAGCTGTCAAGCTTGCACATGAAATCAATCCAGACTTCAAACTTGGCTGCATGATCAATTACAGTCATGGTTACGGAAGTACATGTAAACCTGAGGATATGTTACAAGCGCTAAGAATGGATCAAATCAACAATATGATGAGCAGTGATGTACAAGTTAGAGGGGAATACCCTGACTTTGCGAAGCGATATTTTGAAGAGAAAAATATTCACATACAAATGGCTGAAGACGATGAAGAAGTTCTTAAACAAGGCTGTGTAGATTTCTACAGCTTTAGCTACTACAAATCTCACGTGGTGGGTACCCGACCAGAGGGTGATGAGACTCAAGGTAACGTCTTCGGTGGATACAAAAATCCATATCTGAAAGCCACAGACTGGGGTTGGCAGATCGATCCGGTTGGACTCCGGTACGTGCTGAACCATGTATATGATCGGTATCGCATCCCGATGATGGTTGTGGAGAATGGGCTGGGTGCGGTTGATGTCGTTGAAGAGGATGGCACCATTAACGATACGTACCGAATTGAGTTTTTGCGGGCTCACATTGAACAAATGAGAGAGGCTGTTCGTGACGGCGTTAACCTGATCGGTTACACAGCCTGGGGCTGCATCGATATAGTTAGTGCTTCCACGGGTGAAATGGCCAAGCGCTACGGATTGATTTACGTGGACAAGGATAATGAGGGGAAGGGTACGTTGAAGAGAAGCAAGAAGAACAGCTTTTACTGGTATAAAAAAGTGATTGAAACCAATGGACAGGATTTGAGCTGGGAGTAAAGATCGTATAAATCTTTGGTCAAAATCATTTGTCGTGAGACACCTGTATGATACAAGAATATATTGCATTGAAAGGAGCCGCTAAATGTAGCGGCTTTTTTCTGTATCTAAACAATAGGAAGTCAACTATCGACGAGAGTAGGGGTGAAGAGTAGCCCTCAGATGAATTATGGCGCGAAGTGACAGCAGAAAAAGACGAAAAAGCCCTTTATTTATGAAAATGCTTATAACAACCAGTTAAAGTGGATTATGCCTTTGTAAAAGCACTCAAAAAACTGCGCATAATATAAATTATACGCAGTTTTGATTTAGATCGATTTTTATTTTGCGACCTATCCATCAGTTCATGATATTATTCGCCTCAAAAGCACAAAATAGTGCAGTAATCAAAAATAAATTTAGCATAGCAACGCGACAACGTGTAGAATACGATAGATTTTTGTAGGTGATCGGTAATATAGAACAAACGACTTTTTATAGAACAGATCGAGATGAAGCAGCTAGGAAGGTATACTTCAATCTACGTTTGTCATGAGAGGAACATGTCTATGTCAGAGAATCAGAAACGATCTTCGCTGCTTCGGAAAAAGCCCATTGCCTTCGGAGAAGAAAATAGTGCATTAAAAAGGGCGCTAGGTCCTTTGGACTTAACAACGCTTGGAGTAGGAGCAATTATCGGTACAGGGATTTTTGTATTAACAGGAGTCGCAGCGGCAAATTATGCAGGTCCTGGATTAGTGCTCTCTTTTTTGCTTGCAGGCATCATCTGTGCATTCGCTGCCCTATGCTATTCCGAATTCGCATCCAGCGTACCTGCTTCAGGGAGTGCATACACGTATAGTTACACTGCCTTTGGTGAAGTCATTGCCTGGATTCTAGGATGGGATCTGATTCTGGAGTATGGATTTGCCAGCGCGGCAGTAGCCAGCGGTTGGTCCGGTTATTTTCAGTCGCTGCTGTCAGGCTTCGGATTGCAACTGCCGCATGCACTCAGCAGTGCATACAATCCTGAAAAGGGGACCTATTTCGATGTTACTGCAGCTGCCATCACGTTACTGATCACCTTCCTGCTCACCCGTGGCGTCAAGGAGGCAGCCCGTGCTAATGGCATAATGGTCGCGATCAAAATTATAGTCGTGCTGATTTTTATCGGAGTGGGTGTGTTTTATGTACAGCCTTCCAATTGGCAGCCGTTTTTGCCGTTTGGCATCTCAGGAGTAACCGCTGGTGCGGCGACAGTCTTTTTTGCCTATATTGGATTTGATGCAGTTTCCACGGCAGCGGAGGAAGTGAAACGACCTCAGCGCGACTTGCCGATAGGCATTATTGCTTCCTTGGCGATCTGCACTGTGCTGTATATCGTTGTATCCTTGATTTTGACAGGCATCGTACCTTTCCACATGCTGAATGTTAGCGATCCGGTTGCTTTTGCGTTTGAATTCGTGAATCTGCATGGTCTGTCCTGGATTGTGGCTCTTGGTGCAATCACCGGGATAACAACCGTTCTGCTCGTTATGATGTATGGGCAGACCCGTCTATTGTATTCCATGTCACGGGATGGATTACTATCCCCGGTATTCTCCAAAATCAGTGGTAAAAGTCAAACGCCGGCGACAGGTACATGGGTGGCAGGTATCATCATTGCGCTATTCTCAGGGTTCATCTCACTCGGTCATCTGGCTGAGCTTACCAACATCGGTACATTGTTTGCATTCGCAGTCGTAAGTCTGGGCATTATCGTTCTGCGAAAAAACAACCCTGATCTCAAACGCGGCTTCAAGGTGCCTCTTGTTCCATGGATTCCTATACTGAGTGCGATTGGTTGTGTATATCTAATGACACGTCTAGCTGCTCTGACATGGATCACATTTTTCGCTTGGTTGGTTATCGGTTTGATTATTTATTTCATGTATGGCCGTCACTACAGTCACCTGAATCCACTGCGGCGAGGATCGATAGCCGTAGATCAACAGCCGGTGGAGTCAGAGGGAAATAAATAATAAAATATAATGGCTGTGTATCACTAGATATTCCTCTGCATTCACTACCCCATACTGCCTAGCTTACACTAGAGCAATATGGGGTTTTCTGTTATGCAGCAAAGAGAGAAGTAAGAAAAAGAAAGTTGGCTTTAGACCTATATTCGGGTATCTATTAAAGTACATGTCCATACACGAACATATCCAGCTCGGGGTTGCGGCCAGTTCAAATATGACATATATTGAGGAATGTGACATGTCATCAGACATAGGAGAGGGGATGCATCATGAACACACCAATACATAGGAATCAGCTTCACCTGAATCCGAATTTCGGGTTTGCACTTGCAGACTCTGTCGTACTCGCAGAGGCAAAAGTGAATATCTCACATCCTGAGGGGAAGAATGCCTCGCAGCTGGAAATTGACCCGGATCGCAAGTTAAAAGATGGACGCAAAGTATCCGTTATTGCACAGCAGCTTGATGCACCCATTCACCGGGATGACGCTGCGATCATATATGGTCAGGAACTGGGTTCGGTTCAATATCCTGTTTCTTTGAAACCTGAAAGCACGATTTCCTTAGACTCCATAGAAGGGATCCAGCAGCCAATACAGTGGGGATGGGCAGATTTTGCAGAAGGTGATTACGAGCTTCGGATTTCATTGCACCTGAAGACGCCCCGGATTGCCGAAGGTTCTCTGGAACCTGAACAAGAAGCTATGGTAAAATACGCGCAGGTCGTTACGGTATTAATGAATTTGTTTCCAGCAGAAGCGAATCAAGATCAATCTGCTTTTTCATCCACATGGAGCAGAGATCATCATGTATTTGACGGGTATGGCAGTGGTGGTTTTATATTGGCGGATCTGCCCCGCATGTCGAAACGAGTGGAAGAGCTGATTGGTTCTGGTAATCATAATTTGATTGAACAATTCGGAGAGGGTGACCTCTCGGACACTTTATTGGAGGAAGGGCTCATGGCTATTGCGTGGGGCGTATCTCCGTGGTGTTACTCAATCTACTCCGCACCTGACAAGCAGGCGGCTTCCACACTTGCAGTGGACAAGCTTGGTGAGGATCCTCAGTTCAGAGGTGTTTACCGGATTGCACCAGCTGTACAGCGGTTAAGCATCGTACCTGCTCATGAACTGGCCAACTGGCCGTCCTGTTCCACGAAGGATTGGCCCGTGATCGATGTATCAGGGGAAGGGGAGACTTTGCATATGGACCTGTATGTACAGATCTGCGAATCGATTAACGGTTTGTACGAAAATCCTCTGCCATCCTTTGTGCTAACGCGCAGCGAAGGTCGTCCGAAGGAGATCAGCCCACTCATTGATGTCGTCATTGTTGATTAAATGAAACGAAGTTTGTTTCAGGAGCATAAAGTGAGCAGTAATGGCTCGCCTTACTTATACACTAGAATGAATCGTGGTGACGAATACCGATGATAAGCGAGGAAATTCAGGAGCAATACGCTGATGAGCTTGAAGCTTTTCACATATGGATGAAAGACGCCGGTTACACGGGACACACTGTAAAATCATACACGGGTGACGTCGCCGAATTTCTCTCTTCGATACAAGGAAAGTCGCTGGAGCAGGTGAAGAAGCTGCATGTCTTGTCATTTCTCTCACGTGCCCGCGAACGTGGAGTTAGTGATGCGACGAGAAATCGCAAACATGCAGCGGTAAATTGCTTCTTCAAGTCGCTAATCGAATTGGAAGTGTTAACGAATAATCCCGCATCAGGAATCAAAAAATCCAAAACCGAGAAAAATCGGGCCCCCGTCTTTCTGGATGAAAGCGGTCTGGAGCGATTTTTGCAATCGGTAGAAGGAAAGTATCGTACACGCAATCTTGCGATCTTTCTGTTAATGGGTTATATGGGATTGCGGGTTGGTGAAGTCCATGCGCTCAACTGTAAAGACTATAATGCGGAGCGGCGCACGCTGGACGTCTTCGGTAAAGGCCGTAAATGGCGTACACTCCCTGTTCCGGAGATGGTTGCGGAGCTGTTAACCTTGGCTGTAGAAGAGCGTTTGTCTCCATGGCGGTCGAAGGAAGAAGCGATGTTTGTTTCGCAAAAAGGGAAGCGATTATCCATTCGCAGTATTCAGCTCATATCTACGGAAACCTTCGAACGTTTCCAACAGGAATCTCCGACTCATCAGCGTCTACACTATTCCAGCCATAAGCTGCGGCACTCATTCGCAACCATGATGCTGCGGCGCGGCGCCGATCTGCGTACGGTTCAGGAGTTGCTCGGTCACGCATCGATTCAAACCACAACCGTTTATACGCACGTCACCAGCCGGGAGAAGGAAGAGGCGATGGCTTTGCTGGATGTCAAAATTCCAGAATTTATGGTGTCTCAACCACTCTATGATTAGGAGAGATGTGCAGAATGGGAGAGAACAAAAATACCCCAACGATGGACGAGCCACAAGAAAAAACAGCTTCTCTTTGGGAAGTCCTCCTGGTGTCAACTAAACTGGGATTGACTTCCTTTGGAGGACCTACTGCACATTTGGGTTATTTTCACAATGAATATGTACGCAAGCGACAATGGATGGATGAGCGAAGTTATGCGGATCTTGTAGCACTGTGTCAGTTCCTTCCAGGACCAGCTAGTAGTCAGGTTGGTATTGGAATTGGTGTAATTCGGGCAGGTATTATTGGAGGGCTGATTGCATGGATCGGTTTTACACTTCCTTCCGTAATTGCTCTGGTGTTGTTTGCTTTCCTATTGAAGGAATATGATATAAGCAATGCCGGATGGCTTAACGGATTAAAGATTGTAGCTGTCACGATCGTCGCTCATGCGATTCTGGGAATGGGCCAAAAATTAACGCCTGATAAAATGAGGGTTACGCTTGCTGTGTTGACAGCAACAGTTGCTCTATTATGGACAGCTGTTTACAGTCAATTCGTTCTTATTTTCTCAGCAGGATTGATTGGTTTGTGGTTGTATAGGAAAACATCTGCTCCGCAGGTTCCTGATCTTGTTGTCCCGATAAGTCGAACGGTCGCCGTACTATGTTTGACTACCTTTATTGGTTTGTTCATAGCACTGCCGATATTGCGTCAGTTTACGGGGATTCAGTGGTTAGCCTTATTCGATTATATGTACAGATCGGGTTCGCTGGTCTTTGGGGGAGGACACGTGGTTCTGCCACTTCTGGAGCAGGAATTGGTACCCAGGGGATTGTTGACAAAAGATGATTTTCTGGCTGGGTATGGGGCAACTCAGGCCGTACCAGGACCGCTGTTCACTTTTGCTGCTTATCTCGGAGCAATCACAATGGGTATATCAGGGGCGATTGTTGCTACGATAGCCATTTTTTTACCGGCTTTTTTACTTATCATTGGCACGCTTCCTTTTTGGAATTCCCTCCGCAAAAATCAGCACATGCAAGCGGCACTGACTGGAATAAACGCAGCGGTGGTTGGCATTCTTCTGGCAGCTCTATATCAACCACTATGGACGACAGCTGTTAATACACCTGCTGATTTTTCGTTGGTATGCATTCTATTTATCATGCTTGTTTTCTGGAAGTGTCCACCGTGGTTCATTGTCATTGCCGGGATTATAGGTGGTATGTTAATTGAACTATTATAGGAAGAACCAACCAATGATTCCTTGGATTCATTGGTTCTTTTTTTGTTATGAGGCGATTAAAAAAGCGGAAATTATAGAAATACGCTTATTTTCTGATTAGTAGAGCGATACAAAGAACAAATAGAGTATACATAGCAAATGTTATGTAAACTGAAATAATGTGTCGGACTTCGTTCAGGCCATTACCGATTAATTCATACCAAAGAACCATCCGAATCAGCATGAAATGCGATCCAGATGGTCCTTTGGTTATATTAAAATAATGACATTATTCCAATCCTGCGATCTGTTCCTTTAATTTGTTTGCTGAAGCTTGGAAAGCGACTTTCTCTGTCTCATTTAGTGGAAGCGGCAATATTTCACGTACACCGTTGCGATCCACCACGCATGGAACCCCGAGATAAACATCGGAGACGCCATTATAGTCTTCCAGCAATGTAGATACGTTTAGGACCGATCCTTCATTGCCCAAAATGGCGGCTACAATACGATCCAAAGCAAGTGCGATTGCATAGGAAGTGGCTCCTTTGGCATTAATAATCTCATAAGCCGCATTTTTGGTGCGATCAAAGATATCCTGCTGCGTTTCCTCGTCGAGTTCCAGATCTGTTCCGGCTACGTTGGCTAGACTCCATACAGGTACTTCGGAATCACCATGTTCCCCAATGATGTGTGCATGAATGCTGCGGGGATCAATGCCTTTGTTCTTACCAATCAGGTAGCGGAAGCGGGCGCTGTCGAGCAAGGTACCGGAGCCAATCACCCGTGAAGCAGGCCAGCCGCTCTGTTTCCAGGACGTATAAGATAATATGTCTACAGGATTGGTGGCTATGAGCAGAATACCATGAGAGTTCACTTCGGTAATACGTTCAATGATATCTTTGAATATGCTGGCATTTTTCTTCAGCAGATCAATGCGGGTTTCACCAGGCTTCTGGGAGGCACCGGCCGTAATGATAATGATGTCTGCGTCTTTGCAGTCCGAGTAATCGCCAGCCCATACTTTGACGCCTCCGGTAAATGGAAGCCCATGGTTCATATCCAGCATTTCGCCTGTAGCCTTATCATGATTCACATCCACAAATACCAACTCGGATGAGCGCTGTCTTAACATCAGCGTATATCCCGTTGTTGTTCCCACCGCGCCCATGCCAATAATGACTACGCGACTTGGTTTGAGCAATGCACTGTTTACCATGTTCATATCCTCTCCTTTTTGGGGTAGACTTCCATCCATATTAAGGTATAAATGTTTGAAAAGAAAGCGATGTCTATAAAATATTTCACTTTCGTTGTCTGTTTAAGGAAGATTGAGTCGAAAGTACGGCATGGGCATCCAACTATGGAACGAGTACTGCCTAGCGGTTACCTTCTGATACCCCTATTACCCAAGATGAGCCTTTTCGACATGGTTTGTGGTAGAATGGGAGAAGTGGATTCTGATGAATCGTAAAATGTATACCGATCGGACAGGCATGCGCGCCTGCTATTGGATGAGAGAGGTGAACTCCACTTGCGTTTGCAATGGACCAAAATCGCGCAGACAGCATTGCTGTCTATAGGAATAGCTGCCCTACTGGCTGCCTGCACCGACACAGGTCAGACCCCGGTGGCAGAACCGCCCCAACAGCAGGAAGAGATCGGAAATACCGGACAGACATTAACGGTTGTTCCTCCTGATAACAGTACGCAAACGACTACAGATACGGCGGAATATCAGATCCAGACACGTCTGACCGACTTCCAGCTGCTTAATGACAACGGAGGATTGGCGTGGGGTGTTACGAGAAACGCACTGCGTTTATATTACACTCAGGATCGGGGCGTAACCTGGACGAATATTTCTCCTTCGGAGAATGTGCAATTTCCGGCCAACCCGCAGTATGGGCAAAGCATTTATTTTGTAGATCGTACCCATGGTTGGATCGTTCGTGAAGGGCTGGGCGGAACCGATACGATGGTCTTGCGCACCAATAATGGGGGAGTAAGCTGGAGCTTGTCTTCCTTGTCCCAGACGGACAAAGTCACTGCCATATCCTTTGTATCCCCGGAGAAAGGCTGGATTCTGACTACGGTGGATACTTCCATCGGGAAGCAGGATAAAAAGCTGTATGTTACCGAGGATGGAGGCATCACCTGGAAGGAGATGTCATCCAGTGATGAGGACGATCGGCCGGCTTCGGCGGAGATTCCGACACGCGGATATACAACAGGCCTGACTTTTTCAGATCCGAAACACGGCTTCTTGACAGCCCTTGAATTTGGCACTCCGAAGCTGTATGTCACGACAGATGGCGGAGAGAATTGGAAGACTGGACCGACATTTTTTGACCGGAATGACTTCAATGGGTGTGGCAATTTCAACATTGGTTCACCTCAGTTTTTTGGTCGGGAAGCGAAGGGGGCTTGGATGCCTTTAACCTGTTCCAGCGGAGATTATACCAAGTTCAACGGATACTTCACAGATGACGGAGGTAAGAGCTGGACGTTATCGACCTTCGGCCTGAATAAGCAGAAGGGAATCAATCGTAACCTGACTCCCGCTTTCCTGAATGCTTCAGAAGGTTGGGTGGTTCAGTCGGGCACGACATACCAGACCAAGGATTCGGGAAAAAGCTGGAAGGCACTTCCGGGCAGTAAAGTCCTGGACGGTATTCTGGAGGATTATCCGGAGATCGTGAAGCTGCAGATGGTTTCCTCGAAACTCGGCTGGATTTTGGTAGAGAATACGGATACCAAGAGATCCTTGCTCCTGCAGACTGTGGATGGTGGTATGCAGTGGAAAGTGCTGTAGGTATCTTAAAAAATAGGCATTGTTTAGAAGAGAAACCGTCGGGTTTCTTTTCTTTTTACCTACTTTGTGAAATTAATCACAATAACTTCGTTTAAATGATGTTATATTGAATTCAAGAAGAGATGGGAGTGATGAAGATGAGAACCAATGAACAAACTCAATTCACGCAGGCGGACGAATTAACGAGATACATGCTTCACTTATGCTACAATTGCGATGATGCCAACCGTTGTACAACCGAAGAAGAAGTGAAGGCCTGCATGGCACAATACGCTCAGCCAGAAGAACCCGAACAAGCGGAGGGAGCAGAAGCAACCCGCGATTTCATGAACCTGATGTATGCATAACAAGCAATGCAAGGTAGAGAATGGTAACAGATAGAGAAATGCTGGTGTACTGAATGCAAGGCCCCTGATCAGGGGCTTTTTATTTGCAACAAATCTTGAACCTCAAGGTGCAGCATGAAGGAGGTCATTCGCGCGGAACATTTTCTGTCCGTTCCTTACAATTTGAACTCCTGATAACAAGTTCCATATTACTCGCGCATATACATGTACAGGAGACGGGTCAAGACTCTGGCTGTCCTAGGTGTAAGAACGGAGGGGAGAGACATGGGCATTGAATCATCCTGGATGTTTGATTTTTTCGGAACCGTCTTTCCAGTCGTATTTGTTCTGATTATAGGTATTGTTCTTCTGTCTGTGGGGAAAGAAGTATGGAGATGGGGGCGCAACAACGCAGAGCCTCTGCTTACCGTACCTTCACGAATAACGGGCAGAAGGATGCAGATCAGTCAGTCGCAAGCTGAACCAGGCAGTTCAGCCCGTACGCTGTATTACATTACCTTTGAAGTCGAGAGCGGAGATCGGCTTGAGTTCAAGGTGAACGGAGAAGAGTACGGATTGTGCTCCGAAGGAGATGAAGGCCGTCTTTCCTTCAAGGGAACACGGTATATAGGCTTCGAGCGCTACAACCGCCTGTATTCAGAACGTGTACGCGGATAATCCGGCTGGCTTGCGCCATAGTGGCGTAAGCTTTTTTTAATGCCTATTTTCTTGGACAAGCGTTTCTTAAAGGTGGTATCGTGTTTTTATATAAGGAGAGGGTCTTTATAACAATAAGGTTTCTTGATTCGACATAATCGTATGGGATGATAGAAGCGTCTTAATAGAGGAGGAATTCATGATGTCATTTACAGATCAAGTCGTTGTTGTTACGGGAGCAGCTCAGGGGATTGGACGCAGCGTTGCCGAAGCTTACGCGGTTGCTGGTGCCAAAGTTGTACTTGCCGATTATCAGGAGGCGGAAGGCGCCGCAGCAGCTGCTTCGATTCGCAATGAAGGCGGCGAAGCCATCTTCGTTCAGTGTGATGTTCGCAAGGAGCAGGATATTACGAATTTGATTCGCACAACCATCGAAGAATTCAAACAGATCAACATCCTGGTGAACAATGCCGGTGTAGTCAGGTGGAAGTCTCCCTACGAGCTGACCTTGGAGGAATGGGACGATGTGCTTAATACGAATGTAAGAAGCTGCTTTCTCGCGAGCCGTGAAGCGGCCAAACATATGAAACAAAATGAACATGGAGGTGCTATAGTCAATATGGCATCGACACGTGCGTTTATGTCTGAACCTGAGACAGAGGCTTATGCAGCGTCCAAAGGAGCCATTGTGGCCCTGACACATGCGATGGCGGTCTCACTTGGCAAGGACGGTATTCGGGTCAATTGTATCAGTCCGGGATGGATTGAGACAGGCAATGTGGACGAATTGAAGCGGGAAGATCATGAACAGCATCCTGCAGGACGTGTAGGCGTCCCTTCGGATATCTCCCGCGCATGTTTATATTTGTCGGATCCAAGCAATACCTTTGTCACTGGGACCAATCTGATGATTGATGGGGGCATGACTCGAAAAATGATATATGAGGACTAGAACCGGGATTCCCTCGGTCTGTTGTACAAATTGAATGCTCCAGCATCCGTAAGCCCAAGTTAAGCACTTGGGCTTATTTGAAATTCGGAAATCGATTGCTATAATGAATGTGATTTTACAACAGAACAAGAATGGAGGGAGTATATGTTCGGGAATTCATCCCGGAAGATCATTGGCCTATTACTGCTGATTGGAGGGATCATAATGACAGGAATGGCTTCGCCTGTGGAGGCAGACACGGGCGACATACGGGCAGCCTGGGTATGGCAGGCCAAGTCTGTCCAAGATGATGGAGGAGATGAGCTGCTGGCTAACGCAGCTAAATATAAGATTAACAGACTCTATGTGAACGTGGATATGAATTTATCTGATGAGGTATATCGCACGTTTATATCCAAAGCCAGTAATGCCGGTATTGCTGTTGAAGCACTAGGAGGGGACCCGTCCTGGGCTGTTCGTGACCGTGAGGCGCCAATGCTCCGTTTGGCTGCATGGGTTTCTGACTATAATCAGAGAGCTGCTGCAGAAGAACAATTTGATGCCATCCATCTGGATATCGAACCCTATGTTCTGCCTGCATGGAAAGACGATTCAGAGCCTTTGGTTCAGTCATGGGTAGCCAATATGAAATTGTTGCTCGAACAGGTCGATTCAAATGGTGCCATCGACATTAATGTGGATCTGCCATTTTGGCTGGATTCTTATACGATCGCTGGTACAAAAACAACAGATGATACAGATAACCTGCCGTTATCACGCTGGTTCATGGAACAGTTTAATCATGTTACTTTAATGGCTTACCGCGATAACGCACAAGGGAATAACGGTATTATTCAACTCATTGAACAGGAGATGAATTGGGCCGATGCCAGCGGTGCGTCAGTCACCGTTGGCGTAAATACGAAGCCGATGCCTGGTGAAGAGTTTACGACTTTTGCCGGAAAGGGTGCAGCGCAGCTGGAGAGTGTCTTGGCAGAGGTTGCAGAATCCTTACGTAATCACGCTTCATATGCCGGTTCTGCCGTACATGATATCGTATACTGGGGACAGCTTGAACCCGAAGAACAGCCCGTGCCGGAGAAGCCAACCTTACAGCCTGAGCTTCGCGGAACTTACATCTGGGAGGCCTCGCAGGTAACGGATGATGGCGGTCAGCATATTCTTGAATTCGCCGCAGCACAGCATATTAACTTCCTATATGTCCGGCTTGATCTGGACCAGCCTTATTCAAGTTACCGCAGTTTTGTTAAACGAGCCCAGGCACAAGGGATTGAAATTCACGCCATGGGCGGCCATCCCATCTGGGGCAGATCCGAGAACAGACCACGGATCGAGCGACTGATTAATTATGTGAAAAATTATAATGCCGAAGTTGAACCCGAAGAACGATTCAAGGGTATTCACCTGGATATCGAGCCCTACACACTGCCGGAATGGAATTCCGACCGCGATGCACTTTTGACAGAATGGGCCTCCAATATCTCCTTTTTCCAGGAAGAAACGAAGAAGGACAGCAGTTTGGAGACCAGTGCCGATCTGGCTGTATGGCTGGATAGCTCCCCTTTGCCAGGACAGGACATGTCTGTTAGTGAATTTATGATCCGCACATTGGATCATGTCTCCCTCATGGCTTTCCGTAACACGGCTGAAGGGTCCAATGGCATTGCGGCAGTGGTCAGACAGGAGATGGAAATCGCCGACCGTTTGGGCAAACCACTGCTGATTTCGGTAGAAATGAAAGAGAATCACGAAGGCGCCCATATTTCATTTTACGAAAAAGGTGCTGCCGAGATGGAACAGCAGCTTGCGAAGCTGCCTGAACTGCTGAAGGATCATGAAGCCTATCAAGGTAACATGGTACATGCTTACGATTACTGGATTAATGCCAAGCCTTAATTAGGCTGGTTATATAGGAAATGTTTGTTCTCGGGACTTCACATGGGGTGAGGTTCCGGGATTTTTTTTGTGGAAAAAAGTTGGATTCGTGTCACCGAATAGGCTCCTGCACAATACGATGTACGGTGATGAAGAGAGCTGAAGCAAGGGAGGAAACAGAATATGGCTGTTATTAAAGCCAACTCAGAAGACGTCAAGCTGCTGGCAAGACTGATGAGGGCAGAGGCTGAAGGTGACGGCGAACAGGGCATGCTGCTCGTAGGTAATGTGGGTGTGAACCGGGTGCTGGTGGACTGTTTGGATTTTGGGGACATTCGTGACATTAACCGCATGGTATTCCAGAATCCCGGCGGGTTCGAATCGACTCAAAAAGGCTATTTCTATCAGCGGGCAAGACAATCCGAGATTCGCTTGGCACAACGTGTAATTAATGGAGAACGGATCTGGCCGGCCAGTAATTCTCTGTGGTTTTTCAGGCCCGTGGGCGATTGTCCTCCAACCTGGTATAACCAGCAAAATACGGGCCGTTTCAAAGCGCACTGTTTCTTCAGTCCGACAGGTGAAGATTGTCCGGAAGTTTATTAAATTTTGGGAGGAATTACAATGATTAATCAACCATATCAACCAACAACACAGGCACTGGGTCAACAAGCCAACTCGCAAGTTCAAGGAACATCCTATAAAATCGGTAACGGCGCGCCTTCGATGTCGCCAACACCAGGCATGGTTTCACCAAGCATGGTTTCTCCAAGCTCCACAAGCGTACCACCGCTTGTATCCAGCGGCAGTCCAATGACGCCAACAGGTGGAGTTGTAACGACAACTGCGCCGCAGTTTGAACAATCATACATCGAAAACATCCTGCGCCTGAACCTCGGCAAATTTGGTACATTCTACATGACATATGAAGGTAACAAAGAATGGAATGCACGCATTTTCCAAGGAATTATTGAAGCTGCAGGTCGTGATCACATCATTATCAGCGATCCTAAGACAGGAAGACGTATTATGCTGTTAATGGTTAACTTCGATTATGCTACGTTTGATGAGCCATTGTTGTACCAATATCCGGGCGTTATCGGTAACTATCCTCAAGCTCCAAGCAGATTCTAATTTGTTATTAAACGGGGGTTCCTCTAGACAGAATGTTTAACCACGCTGTTCCGCATGTGGATTCGCATCCACAAGTGGGACAGTTTTTTTCGTTATAATGGAGATTGTAGTAACCTTTAATCGCATTCATGGCACTTATACATATACAGGCTGAGCACGACGCTCACAGAGAGGAGTTTACATCATTGAACGAGTGGATTGAGGGAGCCATCCGGGGCGAGCCTGAGGCTTATGAGCAGTTAATGAAACAGTTCCGCGGAATGGCGCTCGCTGTAGCCTATAACAAACTGGAGGATGCTTTCTGGGCTGAAGATATGGTACAGGAGGCGTTCACAGAAGCATTTGCTAATCTGTCGAAGCTGGAGACAGCCGAAGCCTTTCCAGGATGGTTTAAAGTAATTGTTGAACGGCAGTGCTACCGTTGGTTAAGGCGCAAACAGCACATCACTTCCCCTGAGCAGGAGTTGCAGTACAACATCGATTCGAGCGAAGAGGGGGACAACCCTGAACAGCTTGTTTTGCAAAAGGAACGGTATCGGATTCTTCGCGATTCCATATCCAGTCTGCCGTTATCCATGCAGCATGTAGTGGACATGTTCTATTTTCAGGGATATTCGCTTAAGGAAATTTCCGATTTCCTTAGCGTTTCTGTTCCGGCATTGAAGAAAAGGCTGTTCGATGCCCGGGCGAAGCTGAGGCGTACATTACCCGTGGCGGACGTTATAACCGTATTTAATGAACTTTATGAAGGGGGCAAAGGCATGCTGCATATTACGAATGGAGACCATGCTGCAGATCGTTTGCGGCACAGCGGGATCGAAGGGGAGGTTATGGTCTGGCGGGAACTTTATACATTCGGTCCTGTCGTCCAAGATATGGGGAACGAGGTGGAGAGAAGCAAGCGTGCTGCCTATCTGGAACAGCAATTAGGGATTCCCCAGAAGGAATATCTGCAAATCGCGGAGCTGGAGCGAAAACTGCATGCGTTTCATCAGTACAAGGAGATTGTACTCTGGTTTGAATATGATCTCTATGATCAGGTGATGTTATCTTATCTGCTGCACTATTTTAATGGTCAATCGCTTGGGGAAACCAAGCTGAATCTGTTATGTATTGATGCTTATCCGGAAATAGAGAACTTTCGGGGGCTGGGCCAGCTTACACCCGGACAGATCGGACGTTTGTCTGGTACGTGGCATGTCATGGGGACGGAGGAGCTTCAGGCGGGAAGTCAGTTCTGGCAGGCGTACACCTCTTCCGATATTCAGGATCACATGGATTATTTAAGACAAAACAGTACGGTTCTCCCATTTGCGCATGCTGCATTTGAGGCTCACTTGACCCGCCTGCCTTCACAATCTAATGGTCTCGGTGCAATTGAACAAGCGACCCTGAAAGCTGTGAGTCAAGGTGTCGATCATCCATATCCGCTCTTTGAGCATGTGAGTGAACGGCTGCATGTGTTGGGGATGGGAGACCTGGAATATTGGGCACATTTAAGAAGTATGACCAAGGAGCCCCATGCTCTACTGCATATTAGCGGAGCAGACACGTTCCCTGATTTCAAACAGCACAATGAACATTTCCGTAATGCAGTATTGTCTCTGACGGAGTTCGGCATCCAGGTTCTTGCAAAAGAAGCAGACTATGCAGAATTAAGAAAAGACGAGATGTGGATAGGAGGTTTGTGGAACGTACAAGGCGAAGAACCGCAGTGGCGATGGGATACGGCGTCCCGTTTCCCTGTCAAAATAAGCAGATAACATTACCTCCTTAACTCGCTGTACCATCCAAGAGTATTCCCCGAAGTTGGATATCAATGGGAATACTCTTTTAAGTTTTACATTGTACTTGAATTCGATTTAGACACCTTGCCTGGTACAAGATATAAACAATAAACCCGTTTGATATTTTCTCAATATACTTAGTTAGCAAATGTAAATAAGACGGCGTATTCGCTACCTTTGTAAAGTAATTTGCTGGTTAGCATCATTTCGTTGTCATAGGACACGGATTGACTGTGTAGTTTAGAGTTATATAATAAAAGAAGCATATCCTTTTATTCGACACAATCCAGAAGGAGGTGGAAGCATTGGGAAGTTGAACCTGCAAATGAGCGGCAGAATGGCTAATATCCTACATTTTCGAAGGAGGTGGACCTATTTGCCGAAGAATGACGGCGAATAGGATGACAATTTGAGTGACCCCTTACCGAGTATATTAAATTTATTTTTAATTGCTTTGCTTGTATTGATGAACGGTTTTTTTGTCTCGGCAGAATTCGCGATGGTAAAAGTTCGCGGCAGCCGAATTGAGGCTTTGGTGGAAGCAGGCAACAAAAGAGCCATCTATGCTTCTAATATTGTACGTAACCTGGATGCCTATCTGTCTGCGTGCCAATTGGGCATAACGCTGGCTTCCCTGGGACTCGGCTGGCTCGGTGAGCCTGCCATTGCACACTTGCTTGAGCCCATGTTTACCGCGTTTGGACTCGGCCCGGTATATGTACACGGAATTTCGATTGTGATTGCATTTGTTATTATTACGATTTTGCATATTGTACTCGGGGAACTTGCTCCCAAGACGATGGCAATCCGCAAATCGGAGACGGTCACGTTATGGTCTGCGGTACTGCTTACGTTCTTTTACAAATTGATGTATCCCTTTATCTGGGCTTTGAATGGTATGGCGAACAGCCTGCTGAGATTGTTTCGAATGGCACCTGCTTCGGAGCATGATTCGGCACATAGTGAAGATGAAATACGCATTCTGATGAAAGAAAGCAATAAGAGCGGTTTAATTGACAATACTGAATTGGCGCTTGTTGATAATATATTTGATTTTACGGCAACAACTGCCCGTGAAATTATGATTCCGCGGACGGAAATGATCTGTCTGAACGCCAATCAGTCCATGCTAGAGAATCTGGAAATTGCCAGTGAAAGCATGCGAACCCGCTATCCCGTCTATAACGGTGACAAGGATCACATTATCGGCTTTATTCACATTAAAGACCTGATGCGGTCCCAGCTCACAGATACCATTTCTGTTATCCGACCAATTCTTGCCGTTCCCGATTCGACGCCAATCAGTGATCTGCTAAAGCGTATGCAGCGCAGCAAGACACAGATTGCCATTCTGATTGATGAGTACGGCGGAACTTCCGGAATGGTAACACTGGAGGATATTATGGAAGAGATCGTAGGCGAGATTCAGGATGAGTTCGATCAGGAGCGTCCTGCCATTGAGAAAGTGGATGAGATGGAATACTCCATTGATGGCATGATGCTGATTGAAGAAGTCAGTGAGCGATTCGAACTGGATATGGATCGGAGCGACTATGACACGATTGGTGGCTGGCTGTACTCCAGAGTGGAGACGATTCCGCCTGAAGTCGGTCAATCCGTTGAATATGGAGGATATGTATTCGTCATTCAGGAGACGGAGCATAAGCGGATTTCACGGGTAAATGTAATTAAGCTTGAAATGTTAGTGGAGGAAGAAGGGGCTTAGTTTAGTTGCTTCATTCCAGTGTAAGTTATTCGAAGCAGTCTAGTGATGATATTTCATCCTGGGCTGCTTTTTTATGCACCTATGGAACATTCCGTATAGTTTCGATTAAATGTTACAGTTTTCCGGATTTGACTAAAAGTAATAATTATATCTGATTTTGCTGATAGACTGAGTATTGACAAAGGAACACCTTATCCCGCATATTTAACTTAAACACTTTATAAAGTATGTTTATTAATCCAGATGATCGACTACATCAAGAGAGGAGTTACAAAGATGGCAACCTGGTTTCTCATCGTAATCTATCTGGCTTTTATAAGCCTGGGACTTCCGGATTCACTGCTTGGATCTGCATGGCCGGTCATATGGCCGGAAATAGGTTCCTCCGTAGGCTCAGCAGGTTTCATTTCCATGATTATTGCCGCAGGCACCATCGTCTCCAGTCTGGCAAGTGGGAAAATGATTCAGAAAATGGGCACAGGCAACATTACGTTGTTTAGCTGTTTGCTAACCGCAATTTCGTTGATTGGATTTTCTATGGCACCTTCAATGTTGTGGTTTATGATCTTGGCCGTTCCACTTGGCTTGGGCGCAGGAGCCGTGGATGCAGCGTTGAATCATTACGTCGCTACAAATTACCAAGCGCATCATATGAACTGGCTGCATTGTTTCTGGGGGGTTGGCGCCACCATGGGCCCAATCATCATGGCTGGTTATATAGCAGACCAGAACTTCTGGAGAGGTGGTTATGCTGCAGTTGGTGTCATCCAGTTTGTACTGGTTATCGTACTTCTTATCACGCTGCCGTTATGGAAAAGGGTGGCTGCATTGCGTGAGACCGCACCAACAACTATGACCGATAACGAGACAAATTCGGAAATACGTATGCCAGGGAACGTCTTGAGATTAAGAGGTGTTAAGCCCTCATTGCTCGCTTTTCTGTTATATTGCGGGGTTGAAACTACAGTGGGTTTATGGGGAGCCAGTTACTTGGTTGGAACGAGAAGCATCTCGGCAGAGATGGCGGCGGGCTGGATCTCTCTTTATTACGGAGGTATTACGTTTGGCAGGTTCATTACAGGTTTTATCTCGTTAAAACTTAACAACCGTTTATTGATTCGTTATGGTCAATGGACAACGATCCTCGGAGGACTCCTTTTATTGCTTCCGCTTCCTTCATCATTTTCGGTAGCAGGCTTTATTTTAATCGGGCTTGGTCTAGCGCCAATCTACCCTGGACTTTTGCATGAAACGCCAGCTCGCTTCGGGAAAGAAAACTCCGTCAAGTTAATGGGATACCAGATGGCTGTCGCTTATAGCGGTACGACGCTGCTTCCTCCTCTCTTTGGGTTTCTTGCAGCGAAGACCAGTACAGATTCATTTCCGGTTGTCGTGCTTGTGCTGCTCGTATTGATGTTATTTAGCGCGGAAACCGTGAATCGCATACTCCTAAAATCTCAGAAAGTGGGGAGGTGAGAAGATGGCATATGTTATTTTAGCTGTTATCATCTGGGCCGCAGCCTATGCGTGTTTAGCTTTGTCGAAACAGTCTATTGAAGTGAAACCTATGCGCTCCGTCGATGATTGGTTTGAGTAACGGATGTACGGTCGTGAAAAAGTGGGTTGACATGAAACCAGTTACATGGATTACGCTTGTTATGTAGTTTATTAATGGCATACCGATTGCCGAGTGAACATGATCATCTTATTTTTCTGCTCTCTTTATAAATATACATTACAAAGTTGGTATGAAAAGTGTAATGAATTATCCTTAAACAAAGAGGGGATTGCTAAATGATTAAACTTGTAGTAACTGACTTAGATGGAACGTTCCTCAACAACAAGGGATTATTCGATATTGAATTATTCAACAAAGTGCATTCAGAAATGCAGAAGCAGGGAATGACCTTTGTGGCATGTACAGGAAAACAGTGTGAACGGGTAGAAAAATTGTTTGGAGAACATGGCAAGGGGATATGGGTACTTGGAGATAGTGCAGCCAGAATTAAGAAAGATGGGGAAGTTGTAAAAGAATTCAGCATTGATCGTGAACTTGCATTACAAAGCATTGAAATAATACAACGTTTTGCTCCAAACATGACCCTCATTGTATGTGCAAGCGATGCAGCATATGTTCACTCTTCCATCCCCGAGGAGATGTACAATGTGGTTAAAAGCTCATACGAACAGGTTAAGAAGATTGACTCTTTCCAAGAGATCGACAGCCGCTTTATTAAAATAACAGTATACGATACAGAGGAACGGAGTAGTGCCTTAAGGAAACATGTAGAGAAGACGCTTGGCGGCCAAATCTATATTGTAGATTCAGAACCCAAGTGGCTTGATATCACGGCCCTGCATACGCATAAAGGAGAGACGGTTAAAAAATTGCAGGAGCTGCTCGGCGTAACTTATGAAGAAACGATGTCCTTTGGAGACGGAGAGAATGATGTAGAGCTTATGGCTATTGCCAAATACAGCTTTGCCGTCAGCAATGCATGTGAGAATACCAAAAAAGCAGCGCGCTTTATTACGAAATCCAATGAAGAGAACGGGGTTCTCCTGACCATCCAGGACTGTATGGACCTTCAAAAAAACGTGAATTGATCGGGAGTTGATCACATGACTGAGGAAGAACGGATATTGAACGGGATTTTATTCAGTCCCAGCCACCCGGAACTAAAGGCCATTAAACTTCGTTCGCACAACTTGAGCCATCAATACAGCCAGATGTTCGAGGATCAGGCAGAGGAACGTGAAGCGATTCTGACACAGATTCTTGGTCGCAAAGGGGAATCCTGCTTCATTCAAGGGCCTGTATTCTTTCATTATGGTGTTCACACAGAGATCGGTCATCATTTCTTTGCGAACTACAATCTAACGATTCAGGACGATGCCAAGGTTACCATTGGAGACCATACCAGTTTTGGTCCTAATGTAACGATTGTTACTCCCATTCACCCGTTTATCGCTTCTGAACGCCGGCAAATGCTGGATCAGAACGGTGATCCGAAGTCTTTGTGTTACGCCAAGCCCGTAACGATCGGAAACGATGTATGGTTATCTGCTAATGTAACGGTATGCGGAGGAGTTACCATCGGAGACCGTTGTGTAATCGGTGCCGGAAGTGTAGTGACGCAGGACATTCCGGCAGACTCCTTCGCAGCAGGTGTCCCCTGCAGAGTCATTCGCAAAATTACGGAGACGGACAGTATGCGTTATAAACCGGAAGTCATGGCGGATTGCCGTGTTATCGAATAGAAATCCATTCTAAAGGGAGCGAGCACTTGTCCAGACCCGGATAAGAACTGGCTCCCTTTGCCTGCGTACGGATCCTTCTGGGAACTCCGAACCATCATCCTTGACCCACGAATCCCATCCATGTTAAGTTTTCTGTATCTGAAAGTCGAAACCATATGATTTTAAAGGGGGGATAGAGTTATGACTGAATTAGAGGTTGTAGATGTTTATGTGAACCTGTCACTGGATATGAACATTGGCATGGTTCACCAAATCAAGAATCGGAATTCGGAGCTTTATCTATCCACGCATCGTTTTACCTGGCTTTGAGCTTCGAAATGCTTGGATTCTTTCGAGATCGGATACAATAAGGGAATCATGTCATGATCATAACCTCATTTATTTAGCATCTGAATATAAATGAAAAGGATGATCCCTTATGTCAATGATAAACGTATCAAACCTGACTTTTGCCTATGACGGCAGTTATGATAATATTTTCGAAAATGTGAGTTTTCAATTGGATTCCGACTGGAAATTAGGCTTTACCGGAAGAAACGGGAGAGGGAAAACGACTTTCCTTAACCTTTTGCTTGGCAAATATGAATATAGTGGTACCATCTCTGCCCAGGTTGATTTCGAGTACTTTCCTTTCCCTGTTGAGAATAAAGACTCGATGACGCTTGATGTGATAAGTGATGTTTATCCAGACTATCAGCATTGGGAACTGGTGCGGGAGCTTAACCTTCTGAAGGTTTCCGAAGATGTTTTGTACCGACCATTCGATTCCCTATCCAATGGAGAACAAACGAAAGTCATGCTGGCTGCCTTGTTCATGAAGGAAAATCAATTTTTGCTCATAGATGAGCCTACCAATCATCTTGACATGCATGCCAGAAAGCTCGTCAGCAGCTATCTAAGCAGAAAAAGTGGTTTTATTCTCGTATCACACGATAGATCCTTCCTGGATCACAGTGTAGACCATATCCTTTCGATCAATAAAACGAACATCGAGATTCAAAAAGGCAATTTTTCCGCCTGGTGGGAGAATAAGAAGAGACAGGATCAATATGAGCTTGCAAGCAACGAAAAGTTACAGAAAGACATTAAACGCTTGTCCGACTCCGCTAAACGGACTGGCGGTTGGTCACATGAGGTTGAAAAGTCCAAAAACGGGACTAGAAACTCCGGTTCGAAAGTGGATAAAGGCTACATTGGGCACAAGGCTGCCAAAATGATGAAACGGTCCAAAAACATCGAACAACGGCAGCAATCTGCTATTCAAGAAAAATCCAAACTTCTCAAAAATATCGAAAGTGCAGAACGGCTGCAGATCCATCAATTGGAATTTCACAAAAATGAAATTGTTCAATTGGACAATGTGTCGATTGCATATGGCTCCAATATCGTTTGTAAGGATATTTATTTAACCGTTGAAAAAGGAGACCGAATCGCTCTTTACGGTAAAAATGGTTCGGGTAAATCAAGCATTCTTAAATTGATTTGCGGCGAGGATATTGCCTACACAGGTCAACTTCGCAAGGATCCTCAGGTCAAAATATCTTATGTATCACAGGATACCTCGGGTCTCGCGGGAAGCTTATCCGAATATGCGATGACACAGGGCATTGATGAAAGTCTCTTCAAATCAATATTACGGAAACTGGATTTCTCCAGACTGCAGCTGGATAAGGACATTTCAACGTTTAGTGCTGGACAAAAAAAGAAAGTACTGATTGCCAAAAGCCTCAGTGAGGAAGCTCATTTGCACGTTTGGGATGAACCACTTAATTTTGTTGATGTCATTTCCCGCATGCAAATTGAAGACTTGCTGCTTGAGCATTCGCCAACACTTCTTTTTGTAGAGCATGACAGCGAATTTTGCTCGAATATTGCCACGAGTATCATTGAGTTATGAATAGCGTGGATGTGACTCTTTAAAGCCTATACGAAATGGAAAATATTTAGGTTTCACTCACGCTGCAGATTTCACAGTAAGAAAAGACGCTGCCGACATGAAGGTCGGAGCGTCTTTTTTATTTTTGAAACCTATAACCTCCTCCGTCCGTTTATACCTTACACAAAACCAAATATGACATTGGAGGAGGAATACATATGTTGAAAATGAGTCTGTCATCCCTTTTGAAGATTACCCTTGTTGCTGCCTTATCGGTGCCTGCAATTCTATCTATTCCCGTTGGCAGCACTGCCGCAGCCAGTCCTAACATGGTATCTGGTGCACTCACCGCACCACCACCGCCGGAGGAGCCAAATGTTCACTCACTGGCAGCTCTCAAGTATATATATCAGGCAGCAGGGAACGTTTCTCCGGGAGGAGGGCTGACAGCGAACGTTAATACATCAACAACCACCTACAAGGAAATGAAATCACTTCAGGTGGATTACCGGCTGGAACGCTGGACGGGCTCAAATTGGGTGACGTATCGGTCTGGTACCAAAAGTAAAACACAAACACAATCCCTGTCGGCACAGTCGAGCTGGACGGTGATCACAGGTTATTACTATCGGGTCGTTAGCACACATACTGCGAATGACGGAACGAATTCTGAAAATACAATCCATATTTCAAATAATGTATTATTTTGATTCATTGTCTCGTGCTGCCAGGGAATTTTTGTTCCTGCAGGTCATTGGCAATGGCAATCATTTCTTCCTTCGTGACCGTTCCAAACAAGCTCATGTTGACCGAACCCATCATCCACTGAAAGGTATTATATGGCGGGCCGATGGATACAAAAGCATCACTACCGTCAGCTAATTTGACTACACTTGTTTCACGAAGCATCGTCCCTTGGATGACCTGCCCAGGCTTAACATAGTAATAATCAAATTGAATAATTTGTTCTTCACCATTCACGCTCTCACCCGTGTAGCGGACTCTCATACGATCGGATTTATAATAGTCATCCGAATCAACCGGAATTTCAGGATTCACGGTCAGTTCAAATTTTATCTCTTTAAAACGCTCGGGTATCGCTCTTGACAACAAAAAGTCACCATTGAATCCCGAGCGGGCTATTTCTTCCGTTACGACGATATCATCAAATAAAATGTCTTTCTCCGCGGGTTGTTTTTGCAACTTCTCGGCCTCCTCGCCAGTAGCAATTATAGGAGCTTCGTTAATTCCGGGTTCAGGCGGTGGGAGTGTTTTGGCGGTAGAAGGATCCGGGCCAAGCTGTGCGGTGCGATCTTCAATAATGATGGATTTCATACCATTGCCCCAATCCTTAATTGATTGAACAAAAGGGGACACGGCCTGGGTTCCGGATGGCAGACTGAAAATGACGCCACCGATCGTTAGGGAGGCAGCTACCACAACGGATAATTTCAAGGTACGCATTCTTTTCTTTCTGACGGCAATCCGGGTAATTTCCTTTTGTACACGGAGCCAGGATTGATGCATCTGCTGGGAGTCGGGGGTAGGGGGAGCAGAGACAGCCTGATTGAAAGCCTCATCAAAGGCCAGATCAAAGGCTGCATCAAAATATTCTTCTTCCTGCTCTGTATGATAGTGCTCAATATGTCTATCTGACTTGCCTTTGCTCAATGGTCCCACCCCATTCCTTATGTAATTGCTTCTTGATACTACCACGGGCCCTGAACAAACGTTGTTTCACAATTTCTTCCGAAGTGTCCAGCAGCTCAGCCATTTCCCGATAGGACAGACCTTCTTTCCAGCGCAGCTCTATTAATACCCGGTATTCGGGTTTAAGCTGCTCCAGATAGAACTCAATAGATTCCTGCATCATTTGTGTCTCCACGGTACTCTCTACGGAAGCTGCCGTCTGATTGATCGTCTCCATATCTATAAAAACACTATCCGTATCCAGTTGGTTACGGTTATTTTTATTTTTTCTAAGATAATTAATGGCGGTGTTCCGGGTGACGACCTTAAGCCAGGCTTTCAGTTTGACTTCGTTCTCGAAAGAGGGTTTGTTTTTAATAATTTTAATAAATGCTTCCTGAATAATGTCTTCAGCTGCTGCACGTTCCTTGATGATATAAACGATGAGTCCATGAACCATATTATAGTATTCGTAATACACTTCTTCCTGAAGTGAAGGGCTCAAATTATGGAAATCTGAGGCCAAGAGTAATTGGAGCCGATTGGCCATGATGTTCTCCTTTCTGGTGAACAATCCACAAACATTGGTATCATTTCATTTTACAACATTATATGGAAACGATACAATGGGAGGTTGCTAAGACAACCTTAGAAAGGTGCACTCCGAAACCCAAAGAGGCTGCCCGCCAAACCAGTCATTCTGGTCTGCAAGACAGCCTTAAGATATCGATACAACGTGATTATTCATTGGAAAAGCTTAAAATGCCCAATCTCCATTCAGGAAGACCGCTTCCCGTTCTCCGCTTGCAGTAATCCCATAAATGTTGGTTTCTGGAGAACCCATCATGAAGTCTACATGCGTGATGCTGGAATTCATGCCACGAGAAGCAAGTTCTTCGGAGGACATGGTTTTCCCGCCTTCCATATTGAACGCATAGGAACTGCCGATCGCGAGATGACATGAGGCGTTCTCATCATACAGCGTGGTGTAATATAGAATGCCGCTCTCGGAGATCGGGGAATGGAAGGGTACAAGTGCAACCTCGCCAAGATAGTGAGATCCTTCATCCATGTTGATTAATCTTTCCAGGGTATCTTGACCTTCTTCCGCATGAAAATCAACGATTCTGCCATTTTCAAATGTGAGAGTGAAGCGATCGATAATACTTCCGCCATAACTCAGCGGTTTGGTGCTGGACACTGTACCGTTGACGCCATGTTTGCTAGGAGCAGTAAATACTTCCTCTGTGGGAATATTAGCTACGAAGCGAGTCCCTTGTTCATTTACACTGCCCGCTTGTGCCCAGATATGACCTTCAGGTAGTTCAACCGTCAGATCCGTTCCAGGGGAGACAAAATGGAGTGCTTTATACTTTTTGCTGTTTAGGGCAACTGCTTTATGTTCCAATCGATCGATATGCTGTTCCCAAGCTTCAACAGGATGATCCAAATCTGCTCTGACAGCGGCAAAAATGGCTTCCCAAAGCTGCTCCATCTGCTCAGCGGCTGGCAGCTCGGGGAACACTTTGGCAGCCCAGTCCGGTGAAGGGCAGGCAACACCTGTCCAGCTCATTTTGTCAGCCTGCTGATACTGTCGGTATTTGGCCATGGCTTGTCCATATGTACGCTGATGGGTCGAAATTCGTTCAGGATCAATCCCTTTGAGCAGATCTGGACTTGAAGAGAGTACCGTCAGAAAGGCAGCATTGTTCGCTGCGAGCTCTTCAAGTTCCGCAGCATGCCACTTGGGCGTCTCTTGGAATGATTCCAATGGAGCCATCTCGAATCTTAGGCGATTGACGGTTTCATCTCCATATTTTACGATGACTTGTTTGGCCCCGGCTTCGTATGCTTTACGAACGAGCAGGCGTACAAATTCAGCGGTATCGATCATGGCGCTGATGACCAGAATTTGACCGGGTTGTACGTTGGCCCCCACCTTGACTGCCAGCTCAGCATAACGATCCAATTTTTGTTCAAAACTTAACATGGTAGTGACCTCCGTATCTATAGTTTTCACCTGCTTACGCAGGAAAAGAGAGGAGTAATCTCCTCTCTTCATGTAGCGCAAAAATTAGAATGCCCAATTACCTTGCAGGAAGATCGGTTCTTCTTTTCCTTCGGAAGTGACACCGTGAATGTTCATGTCAGCCGATCCAACCATGAAATCCACATGGGTAAGGCTGGAGTTCAAACCGTTATCGATCAGTTCTTGCTTCGACATCGTTTTGCCGCCTTCCAGGCAGAATGCATAGGCATTACCGATGGCCAAGTGGTTGGATGCATTTTCATCGAACAGGGTGTTATAGAACAGAATGTTCGTGTCGGAAATCGGTGATTTATGAGGAACAAGAGCGACCTCACCCAGATAGTGCGCACCTTCATCCATTTCGATGAGGTTTTGCAGGGCATCATGTCCTTGCTCGGCAGTAAAATCAACAATACGACCATTCTCGAAAGTAAGAGAGAATCCATCGATCAGATTACCGCCATAGCTGAGTGGCTTGGTGCTGCGAACGGTGCCATTGACACCCGTTTTCAGCGGAGCCGTAAATACTTCCTCTGTTGGCATGTTGGCGATGAAGACATGACCCTGTTCATTCACGCTGCCACCGGAAACCCAGATGTGTCCTTCTGGAAGCTCAATGGTCAGATCCGTTCCAGGGGCAGTATAGTGAAGTTTCTTATATTTTTTCGTATTGAGCAGATCAGCACGTGAATCGAGATTTTGCAGATGTGTTTTCCATTCGGAAACAGCATCCTGCTCGCCAATACGAACAGTTTTGAAAATAACATCCCATAGCTTATCCACTTGCTGCTCCGCAGGCAGATCCGGGAATACTTTGGCAGCCCATTCCGGGGAAGGGACCGCAACGATGGACCAGCTGAATTTATCAGCCATCTGATAAGCACGGTATTTCTCCAGTGCTTTTCCGCGCACTTTTTGGCTGGTGACGATACGTTCTTGAGCCACACCATTTAAGAGATCAGGGTTCTCCGCGATGACATGCAGGATGGCAGCCCCTTCTTCAACGAGTTCCGTCATTTCGCCTGCAAACCATTTTGGTTCGATAGAGAATGCCTCATCCGGTGCGAGATCATAATGAAGACGTGTTACGGTTTCATCACTCCAGTTTACTTTGACCAGCTTGGCACCTGTTTCATAGGCAGCCTTCACGATCTTACGTACAAAATGTGCTGCAGTGATTGGTGCATTTACAACGAGTGTCTGTCCAGGATGGACGTTTACTCCCACTTTGACAGCTAGTTCCGCGTACTGCTGTAAATGAAGCTCAAAATGATTATTCATGCTATATTCTCCTCCTGTAATATAAGGTTTCCGTAGCTCGTTCACTGGAACATGAAGCCCTCAAATCATGTATGTAAGGATGCCCCCGAGGACCTTCATTTGAATAAGGTATACGTTGCTACGATATATATTGTACAATTAACCAATAATAATTACCAAACTAGGTTTACCATAATTGTTGTAGACCTGTTACAGATGAGAGATTAAAGGAGTGTATGTTGGTGAATATCGAAATTATTCGTGCCGAGATGCGTCGGGAAGACGAGAAATCCTATATTGGAACCACCGTTTTTCGTGCTGAAGGAGAAAAGTCCATTTATGAGGTAACGTTCATGAGCAAGAACGGCAAAGATTGGGATTATAGCCTCCATTTCACGGAGCAATCCGGTGATGAAGAAGAACTTCTGCGGATGGACGAGCTGCTCGAAAACGACGACGATGTATACGACAAGCTGCTTGACGCGGCTTTGGATGCTTTTCCTGCGTAATCAGAACGTAGGAAGTTGTTCTATTATGTGAATGAACAGACTATACTAGACGGTGTGTGCCCGAACGGGTATGCATCGTCTATTTTTAATTAGATGAGGGGAATAGATATCCCAAAAAGGGGCAGTCTATGGATGGCAAACAGAGGGACAATCGCCTGAATGGGAGGTAACCGTGGATGACATCTGACAATCTGATCACAGCAGGAATGACGGGGCTTGAAGAAGTCGCGCATGATATCCTCAGTCTGCGTACATTATTTGTTAATGTGGTATTCATCGGTGAACCGGGAAGCAGGAACTGGATTCTAGTGGATAGCGGGATGGCGGGATTTACAGATCATATTGTGCGGATCGCTGCAGAACGGTTTCAGGGTCCACCGTCCGCCATCATATTGACTCATGGTCATTTCGACCATGTTGGTACTGTAATAGAGCTTGAACAGTTCTGGGGTGTTCCGGTCTTTGCCCATTCACTAGAATTACCTTATTTAACGGGCTTTAAAGATTATCCACCAGCCGATCCTTCCGTAGGTGGGGGACTGATGGCAAGATTGTCTTTTGCCTATCCGAATGAAGCAATTAATTTGGATGATCGCATCTTCAGCCTGCCGGAGAATCATACGGTACCTGGTATGCCTGGATGGCGTTGGATTCACACTCCAGGACATACACCTGGTCATGTGTCGCTCTTTCGAGAGGAGGACCGTTTCCTGATTGCCGGGGACGCCATTATTTCGGTAAAACAGGAATCGCTATGGAGTGTGCTGCTGCAGGATGAACAGATGCATGGACCACCTGCATACTTTACGACGGACTGGGACGAGGCTCATCGATCGGTTCATGTGATCAGGAACTTGGAACCGCGCGTAGTGGTCACGGGGCACGGACATTCGCTGACAGGTGATTTTTTGCGTGATTCGCTTGAGGAGCTAGATATGAATTTCGAACAGAATGCTGTGCCGGAACACGGCAAATATGTCGATTAAACGATATGAAATGAACATTCGGAGGACAGCCGCGAACAGTGCAGCTGTCTTTTTTGTCGCCTGATGATGAAAATGTTCTATATCACAGATTGGTATTTTGTGCCCAGTCATGATATATTCGAGCCGTATAATATAACCCTAGTATGCAGGAGGTACATATAACATGACACAGAATTCAGCGTATGAGGAGCAATTTGGCGGAATTCCGGCGGTATGGCTTCGATTCAATCAATTTGAGGCGGCCTTAATTCCAAGCGTGGGTGCGAACCTGGTTGCGTTTCGTGATACAGAGCGCGGTCATCGCTATCTTCGTGAACCTGATTTGAATAATATGGATGCATTCAAGGCTGCTCCGGCCGTGTACGGCATTCCCGTTCTTTCTCCACCGAATCGCTATGAAGATGGCCGCTTTCCTTGGAATGGCGAAATCTATCAATTACCTGTAAATGAACCTGCTACGGGCAATCACTTGCACGGATTTTTACACGAGGCAGATTGGAAGGTAGAAGGATATGGAACGACTGAACTGGAGAGTTATATCCTGCTGAGCCAAGAGATCAAAGAAGGACACCTTTTCCATCAATACTTGCCGTTCACGTTCACGGTAACGCTTCGTTACTCTCTTGACAGCACAGGGCTCCAGCAGCAGCTGAAGGTTCGTAATAACGGCAAAGAGCGCATGCCCAATTTGTTTGCGTTCCATACAGCCATTAATGTCGCCTTTGTACCCGACAGTGATGTGTCGGACTATACCACCAAAATCACCATCGGTCAGCGCCGTGAGCTGAATGAACGTTCTTTGCCTACCGGCCAATTTCAACCGCTTTCACCGGATGAGGAGAAGTTGAAGGCGGAGGGTGTCAGCCCATTCTTCGAATCCATGGATAATCACTATACAGCGGAACCCCAGAATGGTCGAAATTATATGGAGCTCACGAACCAACGTACAGGGGATAAATTTGTTTATGATGTTGGAGCTTCATACAAACACTGGATGATCTGGAACAACAACACGGAAGGTGGCTTCTTCTGTCCTGAACCTCAGATGAACCTGGTTAATGCACCGAATGTGCAAGGTCTACCAGCCGAAGAAATCGGATTAGTCGGACTTGAGCCTGGTGAGATCTTCGAACAAGCCAGTCGTTTGTATCCAATCTATTCATAATTTCATAAGTCAATAAACGATTGCGTGTTTTGATGTGCGCTTACAATTTTGTCGAAAAGGTGAAAATCTAAACGACAATCATGTATAATATGACGAGATGATTAAATTTTCGAGAAACAGAATTCATCTTTTTGGAGGAGGAAAATCAAGTGGAATACCGCATTGAAAGAGATACGCTCGGAGAGATGAAGGTACCAGCGGACAGACTATGGGGGGCTCAGACACAGCGCAGTAAGGAAAACTTCCCGATTGGTCGTGAGCATATGCCGATGGAAGTTATTCGTGCACTTGCCATTTTGAAAAAGAGTGCTGCCGCGAGCAACCATAAGCTCGGCAAGCTGTCTGCCGCTAAATCGGATGCGATTGCCTATGCAGCGGACGAGATCATTGCCGGTCGGATTGACGATCATTTCCCGCTTGTGGTATGGCAGACTGGAAGCGGCACGCAGTCCAATATGAATGTGAACGAAGTCATCGCCAATCTGGGTAACCAGCTTCTTGAACAGAAGGGCAAGGAAGAGCGTTTGCATCCGAATGACGATGTGAACATGTCCCAGAGCTCCAACGATACGTTCCCGACAGCTCTGCATGTTGCAGGTGTACTTGCTGTCGAAGACCAGCTCTTGCCAGCCATTGCTGTACTCAAATCTACCTTTGCAGACAAATCCGATGCTTTCAAGGATATTATCAAGATCGGACGTACCCATCTGCAGGATGCTACTCCTATCACACTCGGACAGGAGATCAGCGGCTGGGAAGCAATGCTGGACAAGAGTGAGCGCATGATTCGTGATAGTGTTCAATATATGAAGGAACTGGCCATTGGTGGTACCGCCGTGGGAACAGGCATCAATGCTCATCCTGACTTTGGCGATTATACTGCCAAGGAGATCGGTAAACATACAGGTAAGGATTTTGTATCGGCACCAAACAAATTTCACGCACTTACAAGCCATGATGAAGTCGTTTATGCGCATGGTGCTGTTAAAGCGCTTGCAGCCGATCTGATGAAGATTGCCAATGACGTGCGCTGGCTTGCCAGTGGTCCGCGCAGTGGACTCGGAGAAATCCGCATTCCGGAGAACGAACCGGGTAGTTCCATCATGCCAGGCAAAGTGAATCCAACCCAGAGCGAAGCACTGACGATGGTTGTCACCCAAGTCATGGGGAACGATGCTGCGATCGGATTCGCGGCAAGTCAGGGTAACTTTGAGTTGAATGTGTTCAAACCGGTCATTATTTATAACTTCCTGCAGTCCGTACAACTGCTTGCGGACTCGATCATTGCTTTTAACGATAAATGCGCAGTGGGTATTGAACCTAATCTGGGTCAAATCGAACATAACCTGAACAACTCGCTTATGTTGGTTACTGCTCTTAATCCGCATATTGGATACGAGAATGCAGCCAAGATTGCGAAGCTGGCTCACAAAGAAGGATTGTCTCTGAAAGAGGCTGCTCTGCAGACCGGGTTGCTTACCGAAGAGCAGTTCGATCAGTATGTGGATCCTGCGAAAATGATTGCTCCAAAAGCTTAAGTTTTTTTATAGTAAAGACGTTAGAGGAAGAAACGACCTGCATATGCAGGTCGTTTTTTCTTGTTAGGGATACATCTAAGCCTTCTTGACTATGTCTGAATTTGTCAGAGCTTACAACCCCAGAATAGTCAGACTGCACCCACATGACCAAAATGCGTTTAACCCCAGAATGACAACCTTACACTATGTAAATGTTGAAATAAGACTTGATTGGATATAATGCTTGTCAGACTTCCGGTATCCATATAAACTACATAAGCAGATCAAAATTGTTGTGCGGTGAATTGATTGATTTCATTGGAGGTTTCCGCGTTGTCGAAGAAGAGAAGGTTTACGATACGCTCCAAAATTTTGTTGGGCTATCTCGTGGTTGTATTGTTATTTGGAGCTGCCTTGCTGGTTCTATCGGCTCAGATTAACGAATTGCAAAAAGAAAACGATTTTATAAGCCATCATGACCTCGAAGTACACAACTTGACCAATGCCATTGAGAAGGATGTACTTGATATGGAGACCGGACAGCGAGGATTCATGCTAACAGGAAAAGAAAGCTACCTGGAGCCTTACAATCAAGCACTCTCGGAGTGGAATTCGAACTATGACCAGTTATACGGACTTATCAGTGATAACCCATCCCAGCAACAGAGATTGCAAACGATTAAAACGCATATTTTACGCTGGATTGAGGTTGCAGCAGAACCATCCATTGCATTGAAAAATCAGGGTGATCAGGAGCAAGTGATTACGTTTTTCCAATCCGATCCGGGTAAAAACGAAATCGATTTGCTGCGTTCACAACTTACAGGCTTTCGCAATACAGAAATTGCTTTGACGGAAGCACGAGTAACCAGTCTTGCCGAACGCAGTTCCACCCTGCTTACGATCATGTATACCTTATGGGCTGCTATTGCAGCATTTTCAATCGGAGCAGCGATCATGGTCTCTGGTAATATTGTCAAAACGCTGCGTGACGTAAGACAAACCATTCGAGATATTTCCCAAGGCGGCAACTTGGCAGAACGGATTCATGTGCGAACAGAGGATGAAGTGGGTGACCTTGGACGGGAGACTAATAAGCTGCTCGATAAGGTACAGGAGCAAAATCGCGTGAAGGATCAGCTTACGAGTATCGCTACACTCCTGCAGAACCCGACTAATCTGGAGGGTTTGTCACGTCTGTTCCTGAATGAGCTTTCCATTCTGCTGGAGGTTCCCTACAGTGTACTGTACTATTGGAAGGATAATCGGCTCTTGCGCTTAGCAGCTTATGCAGCAGACGGGGAAAAAGAGCACTCCATCGGCAAAGTGTCACTTGCACCGGGCGAAGGACTCGTGGGTCAAAGTGCAGTGGAGAAACGGATACTGCGTATGAATGACTTGCCACAAAACTATATTCGAATCTCTTCGGGACTAGGCCATGCTTCTGCAACATCACTTACAGTCGTCCCTGTGATCTTCGAAGGCCGAACGATTGCGGTGATAGAGTTAGCTTCATTAAAGCCATTGCAGGAGAACGAACTCGAACAGCTTCATGAATTAGTTGAAATATTCAGCGTATCTCTACACTCCACGGCGACACGCATGGAACTGCAGCAGTTATATGATGAATCCCAGGTACTGAACGAGGAGCTCCAAGCTCAATCGGAGAAGCTTCAGCTGCAAACCGAGGAAATGCTGTCTCAAACAGAAGAACTGCAGATGCAAACCGAAGAGCTGCATATGCTGAACGAACGTCTGGAATTGCAAAAACATGCAGCAGAAACATCAGCGAGCGAGCTTGCGAGTGTAGCAGACCAGCTGCGAACAAGTTCGGGATACAAATCAGAATTTTTGGCTAATATGTCACATGAATTGCGCACTCCTCTGAATAGTATGCTCATCCTGTCCGAGATTTTGGCTGAAAACAAACATGAGAACTTGAGCAGCGAAGAACAAAAATACGCATCGGTCATTCATACTTCAGGCAAAGATTTGCTTAATCTGATCAATGACATTTTGGATCTGTCTAAAGTGGAGGCAGGGGAAATGGATATTGATCTTGGCGAAGTTTATCTCGGCGTCCTGCCGGAGACGATGAATCAGTATTTCTTAAAAACCGCTGAGCAGAAAGGAATCGACTTCCGGATTCAGATGCAAAGCCATTTACCGGAAACGATAGTCACGGATGAGATGCGCTTGCATCAGATTCTAAGAAATCTGCTCTCTAACGCATTTAAGTTTACACACGAGGGCGAAGTTGCTCTGACTATCTCCCGAATGAATCTGGCAAGCCCGGAAGCTGGTGGCCCAGAGACGGATGTTATTGCATTTTCGGTCAGTGATACGGGGATCGGCATTGCAGAAGATAAGCTGCTGCAGATCTTTGATGCATTCAAACAAGCGGATGGCGCGACTGCAAGGAAATACGGTGGAACGGGACTCGGCCTGTCCATTTCCCAATCTCTTGCGACTTTGCTCGGGGGTTCCATATCGGCGACCAGTCGCGAAGGACAGGGCAGTGTATTTACTCTTTTCTTGCCATTGAGACCTGAGGAGCCTGAGACGAAGAATACTTCACGACTATTCTTGAACGAAGTAGCTACAACGATTCCCATCGTGGGATCTTTATCTAATCCATCAAGGGATGAGATTCTGCTGACACCTCTGGAAGAATCGTTATTAAGGGGGCGTCAGGTTTTTGTCGTAGATGATGATATTCGTAACGTATATGCCCTTGCGAATGCACTTGAACAGTATGGCATGCATATCATTACCGCGCAGAACGGGTATGAATGTCTGGAGATGCTGGAACGCGGGGAAGCCAATCCCGATATCATTTTGATGGATATCATGATGCCGGAACTGGACGGTTACGATACGATACGTCAGATTCGGGAGCGATTGAAGCTGACCCAGCTGCCGATCATAGCATTAACGGCTAAAGCCATGAAAGAAGATCGTGATAAATGTATTGCAGCAGGTGCCTCGGACTATATTAGCAAGCCGCTGAATATCAAAGAGGTCATATCCCGAATGAAATTGTGGCTTAGTCCGGAAACGCTAGAGATTTAAGAACTTATTTACCGCAAATCAATCCTTTCATACACGTTATTAAACCAATGAAACATTGCCAAGCTCATGCTGCAATGATGTCATTGGTTTTATTTTTGTCATGTAAGCTCTGGAATCAAATTTGATGTTATAATACTTAACAAATAGTTTGATTCCGATGAAGTGAATGGGTTGTGGACCTTGGGGAAGTGCTTTTCATTTCCATTATAAGAGAAAAATATAACTCGATAAGTTATATATGCGGGAGGTTGTGTCTATGCAGCTTACGGTTAAAGAGGCTTTGCAAGTATATCCGTTGTCTGAGGCCAGACTCGTTGCCGGCGGGGAGGGGACTTCACGGATGATGAAATCCGTTAACGTCATGGACGCCCCAGATATCGCGGATTGGATTAAATCCGGAGAGTTGTTATTCACAACCGCTTTTATCATGAAAGACAACGAAACAGATGCTCTTCGATTAATGCGCAGACTAAATGACCGCGGATGTGCAGGACTCGGCATTAAACTCGGACGTTTCTGGCAGTCCATTCCCCAAGGGATCATAGAAGAGGCGGACCGTTTACGTTTGCCGCTACTGGAACTGCCATTCCAGTTCACGTTTTCGGACCAAATGAATGCTCTGTTCAAGGCGGAACACGAGCGAAGTCACCGGCTGCTGCATGAAGTTGTACAGAAACAGAAGAAGCTGATGCATTTTGCATTACAACAACAACAGCAGCATCGAAATGTATTTGCCGAGCTTGCGACCGTATTAAACTACCCACTTGCAGTTATAGGCTCCAGGGGACATGTACTCTATGGTAGTGAGACGATTGCCGGAGATGCACTGGTACAGGGGTGGCCATGGAAATCCGTTATGCATCGCGTGAAATGGAATCAGGGCAGTTGTCATCGGGTTCCCATCAAACAAAATGATGAAGAGTATGGGTTCCTGCTCGTGTTCACAGATTCAGCACTCTCCCTGCGGGCAGAGGAAGAATTATTTCAGCAGGCTGCGGACGTACTGGCATTTTATATGGATATGACCTATCGTGAACACATAAACCCGACCGTGCAGGATGAGATGCGTACATTGTTAACCCAATACCTCGATAACAAAATGACGGTGGAAGAGTTGACCAGACTCAGTGAGAACAAAGGCGTTCATCTGTTCCAGGGTACTTATCAATGCGTGCTCATTACGCTGGAACCTTCAGTTTTCACTGAGGGGAAGCTGCTGAAGCAAATTCATCGTGAACTGCAATATAATCCATTGATGCAATTTACGGCGTCGCAGCATTTTCAGATGGAAGATGGCATTCTGTCGATATATACATGCCCGACAGGGCGCGACTATGGGGAGGAACTTTCGGGTTTTCTGCTCAGTCGCTTCGCGGATGTGTTATCTGCACAGGAGGCAAAAGGAGCATCTGTGCCGAGATTCTGGATTAGTAAAATGAAACATGAGCCCAAATCACTACGTGAAGCTTATCAGGAATGCCTGGATACCCGGCAGCTGGCACGCCGCTTCGGAATGAAGGATCGTGCACTCCAGTTCGAGATGTTGGAGTTTGCCTACGTGTTCCAACATGTCCCGGATAACATCATGGAGAATTACTGTAATAAAGTATTGGAACCTCTGCTGGCTAGAGATGGGGATACTAATCACATCTTGATGAACACACTCGAATCTTTCATTGAGAACGATGGACTGATCAACGAAGCTGCGAAGCAGCTGTTTGTTCACCGCAACACCATTACCTACCGTATGGAGAAAATCGGAAGTCTTCTGCAGATGGATTTTAAAAAAACGAATGACTTGTTAAAGTTAAAACTGGTATTTACGTTCCGTAAATTTGGCCGGGATAAAAGAACCGAGAGACCATAAGGATGCATTAGCCAGAGAGTGAACAGATTCCAGATAGAAATACACAACTTAAACAAATCCGGAGTTACCGACTTTTGTGCTTCATAACCATCATCCTAATGTTGATAAAAAACCGTACGCCCCTTATCGGGGCGTACGGTTTTTTAGATTATGTGACATGGAAATCCTTAATCCCTGTGCACAGATAACAGTTCGAGAATATGATGTTATGTTATATTACAAAATTGCGTAGATATTATTGCTGCATCCTGCCCTGAACCTTAGAATGAAGAACAACAATTCACAGAAGACCGGAGGTTCTGACATGAGCGATTTTATGAAACTCGTTAACAGCTGGTCTGTCACACAGTTCGTGCATACCTTTGGTGGCTTATTTGAGGAATCACCATGGGTGGCTGAACGTACCTGGACTTTGCGACCCTTTAATTCATTGGAACACATGATGAATATCATGAAACATGTTGTTGAAACGTCTGACGACGACGTCATCCTGCAGCTGCTGCGCAACCATCCCGATCTCGGAGCAAGAATCAGTATGAGCAGCAATTCCGTGAAGGAACAAGCTGGTGCTGGACTGGATTCTCTCTCTCCCGAAATGTATGACGAATTGAGTCAATTAAACAAGGAATATACAAGCCGATTCGGCTTTCCATTCATATTGGCGGTAAAAGGTCATACCGCTCAGTCCATTCTTGAATCGATGCGTCAGCGTCTCTCACGAGATAGAGATGAAGAATTTCAAACGGCTTTAAATGAAGTATTCAAAATTGCATCTATCCGTCTGGAGAAGTGGCTGGTTCAAATTGGGCATGAACATGAAATTGAACCGAAGCCTGCTGTGGTGCCGAAACGAACCATGTATTACGGCAAAGGTGACGTGTGGTTGTATCGCTCCTATGCCAAACCTCTAACCGGGATCGGATCAATACCGGAATCCCCATTTACCGGCAGAAGCAATGTTCTCTTCGGCATGAACATTAAGGTAGCTGTGCAAGGGGATGCATTCTTGCCTTCGTTTACGGAAGGGGATAATTCCAGCATCGTGGCCACGGATTCCATGAAGAATTTTATTCTCAAACACGCTGCGAGTTATACCGGTGCTACCGTTGAGGGATTTCTTGCGTATGTGAGTCAGCTCTTTCTTGAGACATACCCTCAAATGACGAAAGTTCAGATGACCGCGGATCAAATCCCTTTTGAAGATGTACCCATTGGAGTCGATGGAAGTTATCGATCCAGCACGATGGTATTCCGGTATTCGCAAAATGATCGGGGTACGGCTGCAATAGAGGCAGAACGTAACGGTAATCAAATTGAATGGAGTAACCATTTCAGTGGTCTAGCTGATCTGCGACTGATCAAGGTTAAGGGGAGTGAATTTGCGGGATTTATCAAGGATGAATATACTTCACTGCCTGAGACAAGAGATCGTCCCTTGTTCATTTTTCTGGATATCAATTGGCGGTA
Organism: Paenibacillus sp. 7516; assembly: GCF_002272715.1. Taxonomy (NCBI): domain Bacteria; kingdom Bacillati; phylum Bacillota; class Bacilli; order Caryophanales; family Paenibacillaceae; genus Paenibacillus; species Paenibacillus sp. 7516. The sequence continues at coordinate 81,448 of NZ_NPBI01000006.1, read as the reverse complement.
CCACGACCCAAGAGATGGAATGGACGATACGCGCGGACGTTATGTGGCCGCTGAACAAGTAAGTGATATTGCTGCTGCCGTGTTTCACGAATGCCGTTCTGCATCCATTCAACATTTGTTGTATCAGATCGGACTCCGTGTATTGAAGCGTTTCGGGCAATTGAGTGAAGTATCGTTTGAATCCAACAATCGGACATGGGATACCGTGCTGGAAGAAGTGACTGAAGGAGAAGGCAAGGTGTATACCGAGCCCAGACCACCATACGGGTTTCAAGGTTTTTCAATGACCAGGGAAGATCTTGAAGCAGAGGACAATGATTCGAAGAGAGAAGGTAGATCGTAATGGCAGAGGCTGGAGGACGCATAACAACTCACGTACTGGATACATCCAAAGGAGTACCAGCCGAGGGAGTTCGAATCGCACTGCATCTTGTCCAAACGGATGGAGAAGCGGAGTCCAGGATAAAAGTTACCGAGTCAGTGACCAACGGTGATGGCCGTCTGGATGCACCCTTACTGGAGGGGGGGCGTCTGGAGCAAGGCATTTATGAGCTTCATTTTGACGTCGAAAAGTACTATACAACTCGTTCACCTGAACAATCAGTGCCAGCATTATGGACGGTTGTACCCATCCGTTTTGCCGTATCCGATACGGAAAGTCATTATCATATCCCTTTACTAATCGCTCCAGGAGGTTACAGTACATACCGCGGAAGCTGAAGAATTTTGAACACAGGTTCTGCACAGGGAGGGCATCCAAATGGCAAATTTTGATTCGATCATCCGGGGAGCCCGGGTCGTGTTAAAAGATCGTGTACAGCAGCTGGACATTGGTATCCAAGATGGGAAAATCACAGCTTTATCCTCTAGGCTGAAGGTTGAGGAAGGAACTGAGGTAGTCGAAGCAGCCGGTTTCACCGTTATGCCTGGCGTAGTGGATATCCATGTTCATTTTAATGAACCGGGGCTGGCCAGTTGGGAAGGATTCAGTTCGGGATCGGCTGCGCTTGCTGCAGGAGGAATTACCACTTATGTTGATATGCCGCTTAATGGAGTCCCGCCAACGACAAGTCCGGAAGCTTGGGATATGAAAAAGCAAGCTGCCCAGGATCGCTCCTATGTCGATTATGCATTCTGGGGAGGGTTAGTTCCGGGTAATCGGCAGCAGCTAATGAACTTAGCTGAGTCCGGCGCAGCCGGATTCAAGGCATTTATGTCGGAGCCGGGTGGAGAAGGAGAGGACATCTTTGCAAGAGCCGATGAGCAAACGCTTTTGGATGGAATGCACGAGATTGCGAGGCTCAATCGTGTACTTGCCCTTCATGCCGAAGATGAAGAAATGGTTGCACAGCTTGGCGCGAGAAGCATTGCCGAAGGAAAGACAGGGCCAATGGATTATGTGAAATCCCGTCCTGCAGAAGCAGAAGTCGTAGCCGTCACCAGGGCGCTTCAATATGGAGAACAAACCGGGTGTCCGCTGCATTTCGTGCACATCAGTACGAGAGAAGCGTTAGAACGAATTGCGGAAGCCAAGGGGCGCGGTCAGGACGTCACTTCTGAAACTTGCCCGCATTACCTGACGCTCACAGAACAGGATGTAGTTCGGTTGGGGGCTGTGGCGAAGTGTGCTCCACCTCTCCGCAGCAGCGCCGAACAAGAGACATTATGGGATGCACTGGCATCCGGGCTTATTGACGTCATCGCATCCGATCATTCACCGTGCCCGCCATCCATGAAACAGTCGGACAATTTTTTTGAAATATGGGGCGGTATTTCCGGTGCGCAGAGCACACTGCTGATCATGCTGGATGAAGGTCATCTTCACCGCCGTTTAAGCTTGCCTTTACTCGGAAGGGTTCTTGCTTTGCAGCCGGCCAGAAGGCTTGGGCTTGAGAGTAAAGGAGAAATTGCAATCGGTAAAGACGCGGACCTTGTGCTTATTGATTGGAATACGAGTACCACATTAAACATGGACGATTTACTATATACCCATAAACAGAGTCCATATATCGGACGTACATTTGCATGCGCCGTAGCTGAAGTGTACTGCCGAGGGATCAAAGTATATAGCGCAAAGGAAGGGCTATCCGCTAAGCCTGCAGGTCAGTTTATTGCTGCTGGCTCGTATGGGAAAAATGGCACGCGCGGAACGGAGGAGTATCATGACAGAGTTTGAAACGTTCATGGGTTCCGAGACGGAAGAGCCGATTCTTCCCTTGCCGCAGCTGGAAGAAGTGAAGCTTCAAGGCATGCTGGATTGGCTGTCCACATTCGGAGCTGATGCCAAAGGCGGCGTAACTCGCCTGCTGTATGACAAAGCCTGGTGCGAGGCACAGCATGCCCTGGCTGCACGGATGGAGCAAATGGGACTGCTTCCCGAATTCGACCAGTCCGGCAATCTATATGGCACGTTACGAGCTGCAGATTCTGAAGCAGGAGCTGAGCAGCTCCCCATAGTGACCGGATCACACATTGATTCTGTCGTTTACGGTGGAAGATATGACGGTGCCTACGGTGTAGCGGCAGGAGTACTGGCTCTGGAGTACTTACGACAACATTTCGGGGCGCCGAAGCGTACGCTGCAAGTGGTTTCGCTATGCGAAGAGGAAGGAAGCCGATTTCCATTTGCCTATTGGGGATCACGAAGCATTACGGGGATCACCTCTCTTGAAGACATTCAACACTTGACGGATAAGGATGGAATACCTTTTTCACAAGCGATTCGTGAAGCTGGGTTCGGGTCAGACAGTGGCTACAGACCGGCTGCTCAAAAGTATGGAGCCTTTATTGAACTTCACATCGAACAAGGTCAGGTGCTTGAACGACTTGGTCATTCGATTGGAATTGTATCCGATATCGTTGGCCAGAAGCGATTGAGCATTTCGATTAGTGGCGAAGCGAATCATGCGGGTACAACGCCTATGTCATGGCGGAAGGATGCACTGGCAGGTGCAGCCGAGATGATTACAGCGGTTAGAACGATTGCTATGGCAGCAGGTGAACCCCTTGTGGCAACGGTTGGCCGGATCACTGCTGAACCAGGTGTAGGTAACGTGGTCGCGGCACATGCCGAATTCTCGCTTGATATCCGACATATCCGGCAGGAGAGTATTGATCGGTGCTGGCATGACCTGCTTCAGGCCTTTCTTCAGATTGCATCCAAACTGCAGCTTGAATTGAACTGGGAAGAACACTTGTCGGTTGCTCCGATTCCAATGAACGAACAAATCACAGCAGATATTCAGAATATTTGCCAACAGGAGCAGCTGTCCTATATGCATATGCCCAGCGGAGCTGGCCATGATTCACAGATTTTTCAGCCAGCCTGCCCGACAGCAATGATTTTTGTACCAAGTCAGGCCGGGATCAGTCACAGTCCCCTTGAATTCACAGCTGAGGAGGACCTGATGCGAGGATTTCGGGTTCTCGTTCAGCTACTCTATAAATACGGTTACGGGAGTTGATTGACCATGTCCAGCTATAGAGAATTATCTCCGTCCTTGCGAACCATCATGACCCCGGGACCAGTTGAAGTCGACCCCCGAGTTCTAAGGGCTTTGTCCTTCCCGATCCTCGGACAGTTTGATCCGGAGTTTACGTCCCTGATGAATGAAACGATGGTCATGCTGCGTGAATTATACATGACCAACAATGAGTGGTGTTATCCGGTAGATGGCACCTCACGTTCCGGCATTGAAGCCGTGTTGGTAAGTTTAATCCAGCCGGGGGATAAGGTATTGGTCCCCATATACGGACGGTTTGGACATTTGCTTGTAGAAATATCGGAGCGCTGCGGTGCGGAGGTTGTATGTATTGAAACGACTTGGGGATCGGTCTTTGATCCGGAAGAAGTGATCAAGGCTATTCATACTCATAAGCCGGATATTGTGGCCATGGTTCATGGAGAGACATCCACCGGCCAGATGCAACCCCTCGCCGAGATCGGCAAAGTATGCCGTGAATTGGATCTTCTTCTCGTCGTTGATGCGGTTGCCACTATAGGTGGTACTCCCGTTAAGACCGATACCTGGTATCTGGATGCGGTCATGGGCGGAACGCAGAAGTGCTTATCCGTTCCTTCCGGCATGGCCCCATTGACATATAACAGCCGTGTGGAGAAAAAATTGATGAGTCGCAAAACGGTCGAACGCGGACTCCGTGACGCGACAAGCGTGAGAGCAGAGGGACGAACCATTGCAAGCAACTATTTTGACCTGAGTCAGCTGCAGGATTATTGGAGTTCTGCCCGGTTGAATCATCATACAGAAGCTACATCGATGCTCTACGGTTTACATGAAGGTTTGCGAATTTTGCTTCAGGAAGGACTGGAAGCCCGTTTCGAGCGGCATCGGATTAACGAAAGCGCGCTCGTCGCTGGAATTCAGGGTATGGGGCTTCGAATTTATGGAGACATGTCCAGCAAACTTCCGGTAGTGACGTGTATCCATATTCCGGAAGGGATCGATGGCGAATCCGTACGAAGCATGCTTTTACATGATTTCGGCATCGAAATTGCGAGTTCATTTGGTCCTCTTAAGGGGAAAATCTGGCGAATTGGAACGATGGGCTTCAGCTGTCAGCGCAAAAACGTCCTGCATGTGCTTGGTGCACTGGAGGCGGTTCTGCTCCGTCATCGCCACGGGCTACCTGCGGGTGAGGCAGTGCAGGCAGCACTCGACGTGTACGCTGGAAAGGAGGAAGCCTTATGTTAAATCAGATGCCCGTGTCCAGAGAGGTGATGGTCACCTCACCACATTATCTGGCGAGCGCGGTTGGAAGCTCGATTCTCCAGAAGGGTGGTAACGCTTATGATGCTGCTGTTGCGGTGAGCGCAGCACTGGGCGTAGTTTATCCGCACATGACTGGACTTGGAGGAGACGCCTTTTTCCTCATTCACGATGGAGCAAGCGGAGAGATTACCGCTTATAACGGAAGCGGCCGCTCGGCAGCAGGTATTCATGCCGATACGTTCAAAGCAATGGGCATGAATGCCATTCCCCAGCGCGGTGTGCTAAGTGCGATAACGGTTCCGGGAATGGTGGATGCATGGTGGGAAGTGTGGTCCCGCTACGGGCGATTACCATGGGAGCAGCTGCTTGAACCAGCCGCGCAGTACGCGGAGAAGGGGTGTCCTGTATCGCGCAATCTGCGCCTGTGGCTGGAACGGGATGAGGATTTCATTATGGGGCATTCGCCGCTGCGAGCGGTATTTGCCCCTTACGGCACATTGCTTCAGGAAGGAGAGCTGCTCGTCCAGACCGAACTGGCTGCTTCCATTCGCCTGATTCAGGCGGGAGGACGGGATTCTTTTTATACAGGAGAGCTTGCAGATCGTCTGACTTCAGCGATTCGAGAAGATGGCGGCATGCTGGCACCTCAGGACTTTGCAGCACACAAGGGAGAATGGGTAAAGCCTGTCAGCACGGAATACCGGGGTTATCAGGTTCACCAAATGCCGCCCAACTCGCAGGGCTTCTCTATATTGATGATGTTAAATATGCTTGAACACATAGATCTCTCTTCCGTAAGTCGTACTTCGCCGGAGTTCTACCATTTGATGGCCGAAGTGGTGAAAAAGGCGTTTCGTGATCGTGACCGGTACCTTACCGATCCTGACTTTCGCGAAATCCCCTTGAATCAATTGTTATCGAAGACTTACGGGGATGAGTTATGGAATGAGATCCAGTCTACACCTCCTGTAGCACAGCCTTTCTTGTCCAAAACGATTGGGCAGGATACAGCCTACGCTGCTGTAGTCGATCAGGAAGGCAACGCTGTCTCGTTTATTCAGAGTCTGTACTTTGATTTTGGCGCAGCCTACGTTCCTGGTGATACTGGCGTAATTATGCAAAATAGAGGCTCCTTTTTCTCTCTCGATTCGACAGATGCGAATGTGCTTGAACCCAATAAACGCTCTTTTCATACGCTCATGCCTGGTCTTGTCACCCGCAATGGGAAGCCTTATATGCTTCTGGGTACACAGGGCGGAGAAGGGCAGCCTCAGACGCAGTTATCCGTACTTACAGGCGTTCTCGACTATGGTCTGACCATTCAGGAAGCAATCGGTCTGCCACGCTGGGTCTACGGACGGACGTGGGGTGAAGAAGGCGACACGATGCGGGTGGAGAATCGCTATCATGATGACGTATGCGAGACGCTGGCTCACTGGGGACATAACGTGGAGATCAGAGCGCCATGGGATGACATTATGGGCCAGTCGCAAGGGATTGTCATCCGTGAGGATGGCATGATTAGCGGAGCTGCCGATCCCAGAGGAGATGGCATGGCCATCGGATGGTAACCACGCGTGGTTGCTGCTTGGATTGATTAAGGTTTCTCATGAAAACAGCGTAAAAAAGACATAGATACGATAGGGGAGATTATCATGGGAACGATCCTGCTGAAGGGTGCACAGCTTGTCACGATGAATGCGGAAGAAGATATATTTACAGGGGATCTGCTGATCGAGGATAACAAAATCAAAGAAATTGCCGAGTATATCGACGTTCAGGCTGATCAGGTTATTGATGCCCGTGGCAAAGTTCTGCTGCCAGGCTTTATTCAGACACATATTCATTTGTGTCAGACACTCTTTCGTGGACGTGCGGACGACCTGGAGCTCATGGATTGGCTTCGTCAGCGAATCTGGCCACTGGAGGCAGCGCATGATGAGGAATCCGTCTATTATTCGGCGATGCTTGGGCTGGGCGAACTGATTTCGAGTGGAACCACGACCATTTTGGATATGGAGACCGTGCATCACACGGATTCGGCTTTTCAGGCGATGGCACAGAGCGGCATTCGGGTGATATCTGGCAAGGTCATGATGGACCATGGTGACGAAGTGCCTGAACCGCTGCGTGAAAATACGGCAACCTCGCTGCAGCAAAGTGTTGATTTGCTTGAGAAATGGAACGGTTTCGGGGGCGGACGCATTCAATATGCGTTTTGTCCGCGATTCGTTGTTTCCTGTACAGAGGAGCTGCTCGTTGAAGTACGTGATCTATCGAACAAGTATCATGTGAAGGTGCATACACATGCTTCGGAGAACCGTGGCGAGATTGAACTGGTCGAACATGAACGCGGAATGCGTAACATTGTCTATCTGGACCATATCGGTCTGGCAACCCCACGTCTCGTCCTTGCACATTGTGTCTGGCTTAGTGAAGAGGAGAAGGAAATCATCCGCAAGCGAGGGGTAAAAGTTACCCACTGCCCCGGCTCGAATATGAAATTGTCATCAGGTATAGCGGAAATTCCTGACTTGCTTAACCGCCAGATCGCGGTGGGAATCGGTGCGGACGGCGCACCATGCAACAACAACCTGGATATGTTTCAGGAAATGCGTCTGACAGCATTAATTCAAAAGGTTCCTCATGGGCCTACGATCATGGATGCACGTACGGTTCTGCGCATGGCAACGATGGGGGGTGCCGAAGTGCTTGGGCTGTCGAAGGAAATTGGCAGTCTGGAAGTGGGCAAAAAGGCAGACATGGTGTTGTTGGATCTGGATGATTTCCATACGTATCCTTCGTATGAGACAGATGTTTATTCCCGCGTGGTGTACTCCGCGACTCGGAGCTGTGTGGACACGGTCATTATTGATGGAAGCATTGTGCTCAAAAACCGCAAGATCCAGACCATTGACCGTGGCATCGTGCTTCGCGAATCGGATAAGAGCATTGCACGTTTGATGAAGAGAATCTGAGTTAGGTAATTTTCAGAAGCAAATGTTGTATAAATGCTGCTCCTAGAAGATTTTTCGGAAAGGTGGAGACGAATATGGAAATGCATGATCTGTGTGCAATTGCAGCAGGTGAGGCACGCTGTGTACTTGCAACAGCGGTCAAGGTGGAAGGTCATGCTTACCGTAAGCAGGGAGTCTCTATGCTCTTGACCGAAGATGGCAGAATGTATGGCAGCATAAGCCCGGGATGTCTCGAGAGTGATCTGCAAGCACGTGTTAAACATGTGCTGGACACGGGAAACATGGCATTTGCCGAATACGACATGCGCCCTGAAGATGATCTCTCTTGGGGAGAAACGATTGGCTGCGGAGGATTGGTCGTTGTCTTGCTGGAACCTGTCTGCGGCGAACTGAGAAGTGTATTAACTGAGATGTACGCTTGTTTCACATCCGGTTCAGCGGCGAAGTTTACTCGTTACTTTCAACATCATTATTCCCTTGTTCAGTATGAATGGCATCGAGTTGATTCAATCGATAGGAAACTTGTTCCTTCCATAGAAGCACCTCGCATGTCTTCCGATTCATTCCGGACAGAAATCGTTAAGGACGTAAAATCAACTGAAGCAGAGTACTGGAATCTGCCTTTGCAGATAACGACCGTATACACTCCTAAACCGCGCCTTATTATAATCGGGGCGGGAAATGATGCCATACCTGTTGCCAGGCTAGCGAGGGGATCAGGATTTCATGTCATCATTGCTGATTGGAGAGAGGGACTGTGTACGTCCGAAAGGTTTCCGGATACAGATCTTGTTCTTGGTTTTCCCACTGAAATTATGCCTGTGCTGAATATACGATGTAGGGATTACCTCATACTGATGAGTCATCAGTTCCCGCGTGAACGTGAATTCTTGGAGCTTCTGTCGGGAAGTAAGTATGCTTATCTGGGTATTATGGGGTCCAGAACACGGACAGCACGACTATTGAATGATTTACCACCACTACCAAATCTCCATTCTCCGGTCGGTCTCAGTATCGGGGCAGAGGGTCCAGAAGAAATCGCCATTAGTATTGCTGCTGAACTGATTGCGTGCAAGCGCGCTGCTGTGACAGGAGACTGCTCTGTTCAAAGGGGGAGTACCCATGCGTTTGACGGGCATTCTGCTCGCCGCAGGTAAGAGTACCCGTCTTGGCCGAGATAAATTAGCAGTGGCTATGCCAGATGGGAGATCTTTGGCGGCCTGGTCGCTTCAAGCGGCACTCGATTCTGAACTGGAACAGGTCATCTGTGTGGTGAAACCGGAGGATTCCTTGGAATGGCTCCCCGAGAACGTACTCCACGCATCAGTATCTTCAGCTAACTATAGGAGCGAGACTAAGCTCCAAATTGCTCTCAGTACAGAATATTCCTCCGGTATGGCCGCATCGCTTCAATGTGGTCTCAAGGAAGCCAAGGAATACGGGGCAGAAGGTGTAATGATTCTTTTGGCGGACCAGCCTTTAATAAGGGCGCAGGATATTAATCAGGTTTTGGCAGCACTTGCAGTGAACAAAGAGTCTGATTATGCAGCTGCTGCGGACGGCGAGGGGCGGAAGCCTCCTGTTGCCTTTCGCTCTCATATGTTTGATCACCTCCATGCTCTTGTCGGAGATGAGGGTGCGCGGAAGATTATGCGTAATGACACCTTCTCTGGGATTCAGGTAAACTTGCCTGACTTTTGTTTCTGGGACGCTGATACGGAGGCTGAACTGAAACGCATCATGGAATATGTAAATGAATCAGCTCAAATGAAGTAACTTCGACCCAATAACATGCCCCCTCAATTGAATACAACGAAGTCGTAGGTTATCTACTTATCTCTGCTCTCTTAACATAAACAGGTCATCCAGTTCGTTTGGTTGGCCTTTTTGTGTCGTTTATAGGATTTCACGTGAGGAACAGTGTTAGGTATCGTAACTCCTATCATGCATGAAGCACAAAATGTGGATTGTATTTATACATTTATCCAAATCGATGTGAAGCTAATTGACGCTAACCCTTTAGTCTCATATGATTTGAAGAATTATCTGGATCCTGTAGCATGAATTATCTTCAACAGTCAGCGCCTATACGGATTGAATCCAGCGTCCTATATCGTGTTTATAAGAGAGAGGGGATGGAACGATGGTAATACCAGCATATGGGTCAGGAGCGATGCCATCGGTATGGCAGCCGGAAGATCTGGAAGAACTCCGGATGTTGAGGAACAGGTTGGAAGGAAGCTTCTGCTACGCTGCAGGTGCAACATTGCTGCGGACCCAGTGGGAAGGCGGTCTTGTACCTTCACCGGAGCATATGATCAGTCTGGCCCGTATTCCAGGAACAAGTGACGTATATATGGATGGAGATCGAATGGTGATCGGGGCCTTGACCCGATTGAATAGATGTATTACGGACGAATTATTTCATCATCTATCGTTATTACAAGAGGCTGTGAAAACGATAGCTGCGCCGTCCATTCGCAATGTAGCGACAATTGGCGGCAACATTGTATCTGGAGTCGGAGATACGTTACCTGCATTACTCACATACAACGCAGAACTGCAGTGGATGACGGACGAAGGGTTGGAAATCCGTACACTAGACTCCTGGTTAAAAGGGGGGCGTGATGGCAGTCGCAATCCAAGTGACGTGTTAATCTCGATCCAGGTTCCGCTGGATAAGATGTCTGTCTCTGATCCGAAGAACCAAGAGCCTGACGTGAGAGAAATTGCATTTTACCGCAAGCTGGGCAGGCGAGAGACGTTTAGCGCATCTCTGGTAACCATTGCTTTTCGAGGAGAGATTGGTACAGATGGTCGTTGGGAAAAGGTTGTGATCGCTGCAGGTGGAGGGTCAGGTGTAGCCATGCGGTTACCTGCCTCGGAACAGCTTCTGCTTCGCGAAGAGGCTTCCCTTATGCAAGCTGAGTTGCTAGGCAGAACCGCTTCTTCGGAATTTGTGACCTATGGCGATGTCTTTGCAACTGAACAATATCGCAAGCAGACTGCTGGTAATTTGCTGGGGGCTGGACTGTGGGAAGCACTATACCGTTGATTCAAATCTTGATCAAGAAAAGGGGAGAGAGACCATGCTGCTGAATCGGAAACATAGCGGAAAACGGTGGCATTTGAGACCGGACGGAATTCCAAAGGTAACTGGACAACTCCAGTATCTAACGGATATGACGCTACCCGGAATGCTTCATGGAAGAGTACTGCGCAGCACCTATCCTTATGCTCGCATTCTATCCATAGATACTACAGAAGCAGAGGCGATGGAGGGAGTGTATGCTGTCCTTACCTCCAAAGACGTACCCGGCCTGAATCGTTTTGGAATTGCAACGCCTGACCAGCCTGTATTTTGCGAAGACGTTGTACGTTATGTCGGGGATGCCCTTGCGGCAGTAGCTGCGGATTCCCCGGAACGGGCAGCACTGGCACTCGGTGCAATCCAAGTGGAGTATGAGGAGCTTACCCCGCTAGACAGCACGGATGCAGCTCTTGCTCCTGACGCACCGGAGCTGCATCCACATGGACCGGGCAATGTACTGCATCGCACCGAAATTAAACGCGGGAATGTGGAGCAGGCTTTTGCAGCATGTGAACACATTGTCACGGAAACGTATTATACACCTCGTCAAATGCACGCTTATATGGAGACAGAAGGCGGCCTGTTTGTCCCGGATGACGAAGGAAGGCTTAATGTCTATGCAGCCACGCAGCACGGGTACAAGGACCGGATGCAGCTGGCACGGATTATCGGTTGTCCTGAGGAAGATATCCGTGTCGTATCGTCTCCCATTGGAGGTTCTTTCGGGGGGAAGGACGAATTGAACGTGCAGCCTTATGGCGCACTTCTTGCGTTGACCAGCGGACGTCCCGTGAAAATGCATAATTCCCGCAAGGAATCCGTTCGTGCAGGTCTGAAGCGGCATCCGATGAAAATTGAAATGCAGACGGGAATCAGCCGCGAAGGCATTATTCAAGCTCACCGGGTTCGCATTACGGCAGATACAGGAGCGTACGCCACGCTTGGAGCACCTGTGCTGAACTTCTGCACGGAGCATTGTCTAGGTCCTTACTCCATACCCAATGTGGATGTAGAAGGCTTGTCCGTGTACACCAACAATGGGCTATCAGGTGAATTTCGCGGATTTGGTGGGAATCAGGCAATCTTTGCTGTAGAAGGCCAAATGGATCGACTCGCTGAGATCATGAATATGGACCCATGGGAGTTTCGCAGACGGAACATGAGAGAAAAGGGTGACCCTGGTCCGTTAAATCAGAGAATTCTGACTACAGATGGACTGTCACAGGTATGGGAAGCCATGGATCGTTCTGAATTATGGCAAAAGCATCAGCATCCCCAGGCAGATCCTTCTCAGCCCCCATGGATCAAGCGCGGCGTAGGAGCTGCAATTGCCATGCATGGTGCCGGATTGGGTTACGGGATCCCGGACCCGGCAGGAGGCCGCCTATCTCTTAATTCCGAAGGGAAAATAGAAGTGGCTTTCAGTTACGAAGAATTTGGTCAGGGATTGATCGCTACATTGGAGATCATGCTCTGCGATCTGTTTCAATGCAATACTTCGGATCTAAGTATCATCATTGGCGATACGGATCGGGTTCCTCACAGTGGCTCGAGCACCGCTTCACGTTCGACAACGATGGCCTGGATGGCTCTGCAGCGATTGCAGACCCCTTTCCGTTCCAGAGTCCTATCGGCAGCATCGGCCTTGTCGGGCATTCCGGCTGATGAACTGGTGACAGGACCTGGCGGTGTATGGCGTAAAGGCCAACTGCCTAGTGATGATGTAGAGACGAAATCATTGGGATTTGTTACTGCCTACTCTGATTTGGCGGGCCAGGGCACAGCGGAAGAATGGGTATTTGATACTCATTTCGATTATCCAACCACGCCAGACCATGTCGTGGGCGGACACTATCTATATACGTATGCGGCGGTTGCCGCAGAGGTAGAAGTGAACACGTTAACCGGAGAAGCCAAATTGCTCGATACACGTCATGTGGTAGCCGCCGGACCTGTCATTAATCCGATGGGCTTCATTGGACAGATCGAAGGTGGAAGTGTGATGGCACTCGGGTTTACGTTAACGGAGGATGCTGTCATGCAGGATAGTCGATATCTTACGACCAATCTGGATACGTATTTGATTCCAACGATACGGGATATCCATACCAATCTCGAGGTTGAGGCTATTGAAGACCTCCCCGAAGGAGATCCTTTTGGACCGAGAGGGATTGGCGAGATTGGTTCTGTGGCACTCGCGCCGGCAATCACTGCAGCAATTCATCAGGCTACCGGGGTGTGGGTGAATCGATTGCCCGTTCCGCGCGAACAACTGGTTCAATCACTACATGTACCTTTAAAGGAAGGGGTGAGTCCCTCATGAGCAAGCCGCTTGGTAACATCTGGTCAGCCGTAGTGAATGGGGAAGAGAAGCGTCTTGACATTGCTCAAACAACCCGGCTGGTGGATGTGCTTCGAACTCATTTGAACCTGACCGGAACCAAGGTGTCCTGTGAAGTTGGACGCTGCGGTGCATGCATGGTGCTTATGGATGGAGAGCCGGTCAACTCCTGCCTGATTATGGCTTATCAATGTGAAGGAAGTGAAATTACGACCATTGAAGGGCTTCATGGTGAGCGGGAAGGGGGTCTGCACCCGATACAGCAGGCCTTTGTTGAAGAGGGCGGGTTTCAATGCGGTTATTGTACACCAGGTATGGTTATTGCCACCAAGGCACTGCTTGATCATCATCCCCAGCCTACACAGGAACAGATCGAAACGGGATTATGCGGCAATCTATGCCGCTGCACCGGATATGGAGGAATTATTAGAGCAGTATGTAAGGCAAGTGAGAGTTGCACAGATTCATCAGTTGCATCATCTCATGATATTAAAAGCGAGCGAATGACAGCTGTACAGCAAGATTAAGAAGTGAGGGTATACAGACCAGAGAAGGGGACTCCTTTTTTGGTTTTTTTTGTATAATCCATGTGAATTTATCATTAGGAATCGAGAACGAGCTGCCCCAATAGAATTTAGATAGAAATAAAAGGATTATTTCAATCAAAAACGTTACATAACATTTATTATGTAAACTTATAATTTTCAATACCTCCTATAAGCTGTATCTATATTGTTAAATGAAAATTAATGATGATCATGACGGTGATCTAGATAAAAAATTCCTAAATTTATCAAAGAAAGTATAAATATTGGATTTCTTATATCAATTGATTTCGTGAATAATCTTGTAGGAAACGACTTTATATAAATCGTTTTCGAATTTAAGGAGCTTAAAGGGAGTTGAACTAAGAATAAAGTGATGAGAGTTTGTTAAGTCCATGTTTGAAGAATTTTATTCAACATTTTCTTCCACCTGAAATTGCTCTTATCCGAAGGGGAGTAATGCTCCAAAAATGAAAGGTTTTTTTAACTTTTTTAATCAATCGTTATGGGAGTTTATATGATAAGAGTCTTCAGAATGAGCACAAGTCTTATTGCCTGATCAGATCCAAGCAAAAAGGGAGAAACTTTCAATCGAAGTGTAAAAGGGTGTATATAGATCATTTTCATATGGATTTGCGATGGATTTGGGAGTACTTTCCATGTATGCTGTTGAAAACTGGAAAGGAAGTGGGGAAAATGGAACGCGAACTGGCGTTGGAAATTGTCCGAGTAACAGAATTGGCTGCGTTAGCTTCAGCCCCCTGGATGGGACGAGGTGACAAGAACAGTGCAGATGAAGCGGCTACTTTGGCCATGCGCGCCATGTTCGATTCCGTGTCTATTCGCGGCACGGTGGTAATCGGTGAAGGAGAAATGGACGAAGCACCCATGTTGTACATCGGCGAGGAAGTGGGTAACGCTGAAGGACCTGAAGTAGACGTTGCTGTAGATCCTCTTGAAGGTACAGAAATTGTGGCCAAGGGACTGAACAACGCTTTATCGGTTATTGCAGTGGCGGGAAAAGGAAACCTGCTCCATGCACCGGATATGTATATGGAGAAGCTGGCTGTAGGTCCAGCACTGGTCGGCAAGGTCAGCATCGAAGACCCGGTTGAGGTTACGCTTGAGAAAGCAGCTGCTGCACTGAACAAAAACATTTCGGATCTGACTGTCATGATCCTGGACCGTACACGGCATGAGAGCACGATTAAAACGCTGCGCAAGGTTGGCGTACGAATCAAGTTCCTCAGTGACGGCGACGTAGCGGGTGCCATGGCCCCTGCATTCCCTGAGGCAGGCATCGACTTATACGTTGGTTCTGGCGGAGCTCCTGAAGGCGTACTGGCTGCAGCAGCGCTCTCTTGCCTGGGAGGCGAAATACAAGGCCGCTTAATGCCTGCCAATGCAGACGAGTTCCAGCGATGCCTGCAGATGGGCATTGATAATCCTTACAAAGTCTTAA
The DNA here is from genome assembly GCF_002272715.1 of Paenibacillus sp. 7516. NCBI lineage: Bacteria > Bacillati > Bacillota > Bacilli > Caryophanales > Paenibacillaceae > Paenibacillus > Paenibacillus sp. 7516. The sequence goes on along the minus strand of NZ_NPBI01000006.1, from coordinate 66,301 downwards.
CGATGCAGGACATGATCGGTACCGAAGATGTCATTTTCGCTGCAACCGGTGTAACGCCAGGAGAGATATTGGGCGGTGTGCGTTATCTTGCAGATGACCGTGCCGAGACGGATTCCATTGTCATGCGTGCCAAAACCAAAACGATCCGTTACATTCGCTCCGTGCATTTCCTGCCCAACAAGGAAGTGCTGCACAAGGTAAGGAAACTGCAAGCCACGCCGGAACCTTCAGACCGTATCCAGAGCCCGGCTAAAATAGTGGAACAGGCAGAGTTTAGCCAATCTTCAGTTAATCAGAGTGTGTTGACATAGACAAAACCGCACTTTAAAGGTCTAAAAATCGCTGCCAAACCATAGGTTATCTATTCGAATCATCGATCATTCTTAGGACAAGATTTATGCTCTTAGATCAATCAAACAGGAAGGGAATCTGCTTATAGAGATCCTCTTCCTGTTTTATGTTAAAAGCATTGACAACGGTTACAACACATGAGAAAATGTACGCGCGTACATAAAAATCATCTTCTACAAATAGTATCGTATTTAAAGGACGTAAGGGGGTGAAATTCATGGCATCCCGCAAAGAGGTCGCTGACTTGGCAGGAGTCTCCGAAGCTACGGTCTCTCGGGTTCTTAACGGGGTTGGTCCGATGAAAGAGGAGACTCGCCGCAAAGTATTGGAAGCTTCTCAGAAGCTGGGGTATGTGCCGAGTGCCCTTGCACGCAGCTTCGCCAGAAGCAAAAGCGGCAACCTCGGGGTTGTTTTGCCTTATGTTCCGAAGGCGCATTTGTTTTCTGCTTATTTTTTCTCCGAAATGCTAAGTGGTATTGGTAATAAGGCCAGAGACAGCGGTATGGATCTGCTGGTCATGTTCAGATCACCAGGTGAAGTCATGAATTATGCCGACCTGTTCCGACGTCAAAAAGTGGACGCCTGCATTATTCTTGGGGCCAGAGATGACCTTGGGGAACTGGCAGCGATGCAGCAGCTGCAAGAGGAAGGTCACCCTTTTTGCGTTATGAATCAACACTTTGCAGGAGAGGCCTTTCTGGAAGTGGATGCTGATCATGTGGAAGGCAGTCGGCTCGCCATTCGTCACCTTACCGATCAGGGCTACCGCAATATTGCTTTTCTCAACGGTCCGGACAGTTATTCCAACAGTCAGGAGCGGCTGCAAGGTGTCCGCGTTGGCTTGCAGGAAGCCGGAATGGAGCTGGATCCCAGCTTGCTGCTTGAAGGGAATTACAGCAGAAGAAGCGGTGTGGAGGCTGCAGCCACGATTGCGGCAAGGCTTGACGAGATCGACGCCGTATTTGCTGCCAATGACCGTATGGCTATTGGTGTTATGCACGGTTTGCGTGAGCGCGGGATTAGGGTGGAGGATTTCCCGGCTTTTGTCGGGTATGACGACTCCGATGCTGCCGAGATGGCCGTGCCTCCGCTAACCAGCGTCAGGGTACCTTTTTATGAAATGGGCGAACTGGCCGCATCGAAGCTCATTCATGGTTCTTTGCTTGGAAGCGCTTCAACTAAGGATACGGATTTTTCTTCTGAATGGCCTAGAGAGTTATTGCCTGCAGAGTTAATCGTCAGAGCTTCATCGATTCGTAAGTAGTATAGGAGCATGATTTAGATTCCAAAGGAGGAAAAGAACATGTCACAACGTCTACGTGTCGGAATGGTAGGATACAAGTTTATGGGGAAGGCCCATAGCAATGCTTATCGCAGTTTGCCGATGTTTTTCCCGTCTGCACCGTTACAGCCTGAAATGGCAGTCATCTGCGGCCGGAATGAAAAAGGTGTCCAGGAAGCAGCGAACCAGTTCGGCTGGTCTGAAAGTGTAACCGATTGGCGTGAATTGGTACAGCGCGATGATATTGATCTGATTGATATTAACGCTCCGAGTGATGCACATAAGGAGATTGCACTGGAAGCGGCCCGTCAGGGTAAACATTTGTTCTGTGAGAAACCGCTGGCCTTGTCGCTTGCCGATTCGCGAGAGATGCTTCAAGCAGCAGAAGATGCTGGTGTTGCCCACATGGTTGGATTCAACTATCGTTTCTCTCCGGCTGTGCAGCTTGCCAAGGAATTGGTTCAGAGCGGCCGCCTGGGTAAGATCTATCACTTCCGCGCATTTTTCCTGCAGGACTGGATCATGGATCCATCATTCCCGCTTGTCTGGCGCTTGCAGAAGGAAGTGGCTGGCTCGGGATCGCACGGCGATCTGGGTGCACACTTAATTGATCTCGCACGCTTTCTTGTTGGTGAGTTCCAAGAAGTCATCGGAATGAGTGAGACGTTCATTAAGGAACGGCCGCTTGCTTCCGAAATGACTGGACTCAGTGCCAAAGGCAGTTCGAGTGCGGATGCACCGAAGGGCGAAGTGACTGTGGATGATGCCACATTGTTCCTGGCCAGATTTGCTGGTGGCGCGCTTGGCAGCTTCGAGGCTACACGCTTTGCAGCAGGTCACCGCAGCACAAATTCATTCGAGATTAACGGCAGCCTGGGCAGTGTCCGGTTTGACTTTGAACGAATGAATGAACTGGAAGTGTATTTTACGAAAGATGAAGAGGACGTTCAGGGATTCCGGCGTGTTCTGGCTACAGATCCGGCGCATAAGTATGCCGAGGCATGGTGGCCAGCAGGACATACCATCGGATTCGAGCATACGTTTACACACGAGATGCTGGAACTGGTTACAGCCATCTCTGAAGGTCGACAGCCTTCACCAAGTTTCCACGATGGTGTTGCGTGCCAGGCTGTGCTCGAAGCCGTAGAACGTTCTGTAACAGAACGGCGCTGGGTTTCCCTTGATGAGATGTGAGCAATGTTTAGCTATTTATACATGCTAGAGAATTCGAAATGAAGAGAAGTCAATCGATCAGCGTGACAGCGATACACAGGCAGGATCTATAAAACTATCCGAAAGCGAGTGATAAAGCGATGAGTAAGGCACTTATTGTATGGGGCGGCTGGGATGGACATGAACCGGAGCAGGTAGCAGCGATTTTTGAGCGCATTTTGAAGGAAGAACAGTTTGAGGTCGAGGTTTCGAACACATTGGAAGCCTATGCAGATGCCGACAAACTGCTGGGACTCGATCTGATCGTTCCACTGTGGACGATGGGACAGATTGAACAGGAACTGGTCAACAATGTATCGGCTGCCGTTCAGAGCGGTGTTGGGCTCGCAGGCATTCACGGCGGAATGTGTGATGCATTCCGGAACAATGTCGATTGGCAGTTTATGACTGGCGGTCAGTGGGTTGCACATCCGGGCAATGATGGCGTGGAGTATACGGTAAACATCAAACGCGGTTCAAGTCCACTGCTGGACCACATTGAAGATTTTCAGGTGAAAAGCGAGCAATACTACCTGCACGTTGACCCTGCAGTGGAAGTACTGGCAACAACTCGTTTCCCGGTCGTGGAAGGTCCCCATTCAGCGAATGGGCCAGTGGATATGCCGGTTGTATGGACGAAGCGCTGGGGTGCTGGCCGTGTGTACTACAACTCGCTTGGTCATCATGCGGATATTGTAGAGATGCAGCAAGTCACTGAAATGATGCGCAGTGGCTTCAAATGGGCTGCAGCAGGTAAAGCGGTTGCTAACAATAAAACAGGCAAAAAAGCTGAAGTATACACAGGCATGGCCGATAACCAAACTTAATTTCCGTTACTTTTTGTGATAAACCAAGTGACAAACGTAAGTGAGCAAATCTTGACCAGCATTCCACAATTCCGATCCGCTTGAAGGGAGCCCACCTGCATGAAAACAATGAAAGTAGGCATTATTGGCTGTGGTAAAATCAGCAGTATTTATATGGAAAACTGTCACCGCTTCGAAATCTTAGATCTGGTTGCCGTAGCGGATATTGACCGCAAGAGGGCTGAAGAGCAGGCAGCAGCCTATAACGTTCCGAATGTATACACGGTTGATAAGATGTTGGCCAATCCGGAGATTGAACTGATCATCAATTTAACGATTCCTGCAGTACACGCAGATGTATGTTTACGCTCTCTTGAAGCGGGAAAACACGTCTACGTCGAAAAACCACTCGCTGTTACACGCGAGGAAGGGCAGGCTGTTCTGGAAACTGCCAAGCGCAAAGGATTGCTGGTAGGCTGCGCACCTGAAACATTCTTCGGATCAGGCATTCAAACCTCACTCAAACTGGTTGAAGATGGCGTTATCGGCAAACCTGTAGCTGCTACAGCTTTCATGATGAGCCGAGGACATGAACACTGGCATCCCGATCCGGAATTCTATTACGCTTCAGGTGGCGGACCGATGTTCGATATGGGCCCTTACTATCTGACAGCATTAGTGCAGCTGCTGGGTCCGATCAGCTCTATTGCTGGCATGACAGGCAAAGCGATGGAAGAGCGTACCATCACAAGTGAGAAAAAGAGAGGGCAGACCATCCCCGTTGATATTCCAACGCATGTGGCAGGACTATTGCAGTTCGAGCAGGGCGCCATTGGCACCCTGATTACAAGCTTTGATGTTTTTGGAGGAAGCGCACTGCCACCGATTGAGATCTATGGCACACACGGCACGCTGCAGGTACCCGATCCTAACACATTTGGCGGCCCTGTACGTTACCGTTTGCTGGGTGAACAGGAGTGGACGGAAGTTCCTCTTCTTCCGGGCTATCAGGAAAATACACGCGGGATTGGTGTAGCTGATATGGCGTATGCTGCTAACAGCGGCCGCGCTCACCGAGCGAGCGGAGAGCTTGCCTACCATGTGCTAGAAGCAATGTGGGCATTCCATGACTCTTCTGATGAGCAGACTTTCTATAAAATGAGAAGCACCTGTCAGCGTCCTGCTGCTCTTCCGGAAGGTTTGGCTCTATATAGTCTTGATCAATAATTTTGGATACGCAGCATGAATACAAATCAAACAGCCCTGTCTTCCGCTCAAGGAAGCAGGGCTCTTCGTTCGTTTTGATCTTACAAATTGATCGTCCAAACACATTTAAGGCTCAAATCCCTCCTGACTGATCCAGATCTCATGTTCCGCAAAATGCTTTCTCATCCGTTCCTCGACGATCTGATAGGCCTCAGGTTGATACCAGTCTTCTAAGCCTAACTCCTGATAGAGCAACTCCATGCCCAATCTGCGCGTGCGTTTCCCTTGACTGCCATCGCCCATGAAGTAATCATCGATACATACACGTTGAACCAGAGGCCGAAGGAGGGACGGAAAGTTATCGCTGCTCGGAAGCACAGGAGCAATCGCAACCTGGGTAGCTATACCTGCATCCCTTAGTTGTTCCAAGGCATGTAATCTACCGGGAATGGGTGGTGCAGCCGGACTAAAATGCTTGCGAATATCATCCCGATCCGTCTCAATCGTCATGCTGACACGCACCCGGTCACCCAATTGCTGCAGCAGGTCCATATCCCGTGTGACGAGAGGACTGCGGGTTTGAACCAGAATGAAATCCGGAGGATGCTGTATCATCACTTCGAGCAGTGAACGTGTAATTTGCTCCTTATATTCGACAGGCTGATATGGATCGGTACTGGATGACATAAAGATTGTGACTTTACCTTTGGAGCGAGCACGTTTCAACTCTTTGGCAAGTACGCTGTCAGCTTCCTGCTTCACATCAACCCAGCTTCCCCAATCCTGCTTGCGGAACAAAGAAACGGGCATTTGCCTGACGTAACAGTAAGAGCATCCAAAAGAACAGCCTGTATAGGGATTTAGCGTGTGAGTGTATCCGTTAAGGAAACCGGTCCCTTTGTTCAACAGAGTCTTAGGTGTTTTATATAAATATTGGGTCTTATTCATTGCTGTTGCTCCTGTTCCCGGTAATGAGCAGGTGTCTGCCCTGTAAGCTTGCGAAACACGGCACTGAAATAGGCCGGATTCGTTATACCTACTTGGCGACCGATATCTGAAATCGAGAGTGTAGTGCTCGCAAGCAGTTTTATCGCTTCGGTCACCCGTGTGTTCTGAATATATTGCACCGGAGTTATACCCGTAATCCGCTTGAACACACGATGCAGATGATACGGGCTACCATGGCTAATCTGGGCAAGAATATCCAGAGTAAGAGATTCTGAATAATGATGGTTAATGTAATTCGTTACAACGGAAACCCATTCCTGATCAGGAACACGCTGTCCTGTAGGTTTGCAGCGTTTGCATGGTCTGAAGCCTTGTGCCAGTGCATCTTCAGGGTGATGGAAACCCAGTACATTTTCGTATTTCGGATCTTTGGATTTGCATGAAGGTCGGCAAAAAATACCTGTCGTCCTGACACCGTAATAAAATTCTCCGTCATAGGAGGCATCATTGCTGATAATGGCTGTCCATTGCGTTTCATCTATTGCAAAAGAAGGGAACTCTTGTTTATCCCGAAGCTTCATAGGGATCACCTCACGACACATTATACCCTTGTACGTAAGATGTTCAACAGATTCTCGCATAAAAAAGCAAGATCTCAATGGCAAGCAGACGACGATCCTTTCCGTTCAAGGGAATGAAATATGCTACAATGAGCAGGATGATGTACATGCGAAATTCTTTCACGAAAGAGGTAGGTAATAATGGTTCGATTCGGAGTTGTAGGTACCAACTGGATTACAGAGCGGCTTCTTGAAGCCGCAGCACATGTGAAGGGATTCGAATTGACAGCTGTCTACTCACGGACAGAGGACAAGGCGAATGCATTTGCAGATCAATATAAGGCCAAGCATCGATTCACTGACCTGGAGGACATGGCAGCGAGTGACACGATTGATGCGGTCTACATTGCTACACCCAATACATATCATGCTGATCAGACGGCGCTGTTCCTGAGAAATGGCAAGCATGTATTATGCGAGAAGCCACTTGCAGCCAATGCTGCAGAGGTTTCTCATGTGATTAACACAGCTCGCGATAACAACGTTTTGCTAATGGAGGCGATGAAGTCAACGCTGGCTCCCACGTTCAAAATGGTACAGGCACACCTGCACAAAATTGGACCTGTGCGCAAGTATATTGCGGGATACTGTCAGTATTCATCCCGTTACGACAAGTACAAAGAGGGGGTTGTGCTCAATGCATTCAAGCCTGAACTTGCAAACGGCGCTTTAATGGATCTTGGGGTGTACTGTCTGTACCCGCTAATCACTTTGTTTGGAGCACCGAATCAGGTTCAAGCTCAAGCCATCATGCTGGATTCTGGTGTTGATGGACAGGGCAGTGTACTTCTAGGCTATGAAGGGATGGAAGCCGTGGTGACTTACTCCAAGATCTCCAACTCTCATGTGCCAAGTGAAATTATGGGAGAGCGCGGCAGCATTATCATTGATAAAATCGGTTCCCCCGAACATGCTGAAATACGATACAATGACGGTACGGTAGAACCGTTGACAGCTGAGCAGACCTATCCAGCCATGTATTACGAGGTGGAGGAATTCGTTAACCTCGTTCAGCAGGGGAAACAGGAGTCCGAGCTGAACAGCTATCAGCGCTCCTATGTAACCATGCAGGTGATGGATCAGATCCGCAATCAGATTGGTCTGGTTTTCCCGAACGATTAATGGAATGACAGGAAAGTGAGCTGAGAAGAGATGAGTAGAGAAGAGCAGCGAGAGAACAAGAGTTTAGGTCTTGAACTGGAGAAGATTATTTTTATTGGAAGAACGTATGAGGAATATATGTCAATGTTCAACCTTACAGCAGAAGATCTCCATGGCAGAACCATTCTGGACTGTCCGGGTGGGGCTTGTTCATTCAGCAGCCATGCCCGCAGGCATGGTATGGATTCCATGGCAGCAGATATTGCATACCAACACGAAATCGGCAATTTGGAACTGAAAGGGCAGCAAGACGTTGAACACACCATGCAGCAGTTGAAACAGGTGCGTGACAGCTACAGATGGGACTATTTTGGTTCAATGGATGGTTTGAAGCAAGCAAGAATGAATGCTCTTCGGGATTGTACGGCAGATATGAGAAACTTTCCAGAGCAGTATGTTTATGCAGAGCTTCCAGTCCTGCCTTTCACTGACGAACAATTCGATATGACGTTATCTGCGCATTTTCTGTTTACGTATGCAGATCGATTGGACTACAGCTTCCATGAGCAAACCATTCTTGAATTGCTGCGCGTAACAAGACAGGAGCTGCGGATTTTCCCTACAGTCGATCTGTCTGGTAAACGCTATGAACATATGGACGAGATCAAGTCCTTTCTGAAGAACCTTGGATTCAGTGTTACAGAAGTCAGTACGACGTATGAATTTCAGCAAGGAGCTCATACGATGCTCAAAATTACAAAACCTGAATCCTGAGTCATGTGATAAGAGGTCTTTCCATCCTTGAAACGCAGGTTAACTGTTGCGTTAAGGGGTATATTTGTTGTAGTATTGCAAACCTCGCTATAATATACGAAACACCAGAAGAGGGTAGGAGGTCTATCGGATGAAAAAGGTACTCATTCTTGGCGGGACACGCTTTTTCGGCAAACGTCTGGTCGATCATTTGCTGTGGGAAGGCAAATCGCAAATTACGGTTGCGACGCGCGGCAAAACGAACGTGGACTTTGGGCCGGAAGTGAACCGGATCAAGATGGATCGGGAGGATCCGCAATCTCTAGCGGAAGTGGCACAGATTGACCAGTGGGATGTGGTATATGATAACATCTGTTACTCACCGGATGCGGCGAAGTCGGCGTGTGAGGCTTTTGCGGGCCGTACCCAAAGATATGTGCTTACATCAACACTCTCCGTGTATGGCGATCCCCAACCGGGATTTACGGAAGAGGATTTTGATCCATACACGTATCCATTGAAATACGGGAATCACGAAGACTTTACGTATGGAGAGGGCAAGCGGCTAGCGGAGGCGGTGTTTTTTCAGGAAGCGAGTTTCCCTGTCGTGGCGATGAGAATTCCAATTGTTCTCGGAATAGACGATTATACGAGAAGACTGCATTTTCATATTGAACATGTGCAAAAAGGAAAGCCAATTGGCATGCCGAATCCGGAGGCCGAGATTGGATTTATCAATTCCACGGAAGCAGCCAGATTTCTTGCCTGGTTGGGGCATTCGTCGATTACCGGACCTATAAACGCTGCTTCGAAAGGATCCATTTCGCTGTCTGCCATGATGGACCTGATTGAGACTGTGACAGGCATGCAGTCTCAAGTGTTACGCGAAACCGTTCAGGAGGATATGTCCCCCTTCGGTATCTCGGAATCGTGGACGATGGACACAACCAAGGCAGAGCAGGCCGGATATACCTTTGAAGCACTGATGGACTGGTTTCCGGGTCTCGTACGTGAAGTGGCACTGGCGCTGCAGTCCGAAGGTTAAATTTTTGTGGTATCTAAGCATGAATGGTAAAACAGGACGCAAGGGATGAGTAACTCCTTGGCGTCCTGTTTTTTTATATTAATTTAAGTCCAGTCATACGGATTCTATCATGATTCCAATGGTTTCGATTGCCCTAGTGGCAGGGAAGCTGAAGCACGGATACGCAGTTCAGATGGAAGTATGACCGTTTGCGGATCAGTTGGTGCGGTGCCTTCAATTCTGTCGATTAGCATATGCATGCCTTTGGCTCCAAAATCATAGGCAGGCTGTGCTGCTACCGTGAGGAAAGGATCAAAAGCGGAAGCCAGATCCAGATCATCAAAACAGACGACCGAGATGTCCTCCGGTACACGCAGCCCTCTTTTACGCAGCAGACGAATGACCCCAATCGCGAGCATATTATTGGCTGCAAAAATAGCCGTTGGCTGATTCGGCTGTGTAAGTAACTGTTCCATTCCAGCCTCATCACTGAAATCACGATAACCTGTCCGAAGGACAAGCTTCGGATCAACCTTAACTCCTGCTTCACGTAACCCCTCAGCATATCCTTCTTCACGTAATCTGGCCGTAGAAACCTCGGAAGAGCCGTTAACGAGCGCAATGCGGCGGTGACCCAGTTCCGTCAGATATCGGATCAGTAGAAGTGCACCTTGCCGACTGTCCCCCGCAATAACATCCGATGTAATCCCCGGTACTGTGCGATCCAAGATCACAAACGGGATGTTCCTCTCATGTAACTGCTGCAGATGCTCAAGGGAACGGTCGCCCGTAGGGGCAAATAGGACTCCGTCTACACGCGTTGACAGAATCGTCTCCACGTAGTTCTTCTCCTTGTGGTAATCTTCATCACTATTCCCGAACAACAGACGATATCCACGAGCGTTAGCTGCATCCTCGGCTCCGCGTGCGAGCGTCGTATAAAATGGATTGGTGATATCTGTAATCAGTAGAGATAACATCTGTGTTCGCTGAAGTACAAGACTGCGTGCGTTCGAATTCGGTATATACCCGAGTTCATCAATAACCTGCTGTACGCGTTCCCTGGTGGCCGTGCTGATGCGACCTGTTTGATTAATCACTTTGGAGACCGTCATGGCAGAAACATTGGCTTTCTTGGCAATATCATAAATAGTGATCAATAGAATCTAACCTCTCATAACATAGTCTTACCATTCTATAGGATAATGCCGATTGACAGCAATATGGGCGCGTGCTATGTTAGGGTTACCGATAACCCAAAATACAAAACAAACCACTTTTTTCAGCAAACCATTTACAGTAGGCATTCTTTTTTGCTCTATACATCCGTTCCTGCAGAGAAAGAGGACTGCATCATGGAGATCCATACATAAAATGAACTTTTGTTCAATTTAAAATTGTAAACGTATTCATTTAATGAATTGCTCTCTTGTTCAGGACTGACGCACCAATGGGTATCGGGATTACATCGTCAAGGTCTGACCGCTTTAACTGCATCCTGAAAGACAACGTGAAATCAATTCGTACCTATCCAGAAACCACTTGAAGGAGGACGTATTAGTATGACACATCAGGATTACCGTTATAAACAGGCTTTTCCCAAGATTGGTATTCGTCCCACCATTGACGGCAGACGCAAGGGAGTACGTGAATCCCTGGAGGAACAAACGATGCGAATGGCAACATCGGTAGCTGAGCTGCTTACGGCAGAACTTCGTTATCCGGACGGCTCCCCGGTCGAATGCGTCGTTGCCGAATCCTGTATCGGCGGTGTAGCCGAAGCAGCTGCGGCGGCAGAGCTGTTCAACCGTTCGAATGTAGGAGTCACCATTACGGTTACTCCATGCTGGTGTTATGGTACGGAAACGATGGATATGTCTCCATCCATACCTACGGCCATCTGGGGTTTTAACGGTACGGAACGGCCTGGCGCAGTTTATCTGGCAGCCGTACTCTCTGCACATGCTCAGAAGGGGATTCCGGCCTTCGGGATCTACGGCGAGGATGTTCAGGATGGCGGGGATACGACCATTCCAGATGACGTCCGTGAGAAATTGCTTCGCTTCAGCCGGGCGGGTCTTGCAGCCGCTACGATGAAGGGGCGGGCCTATCTGTCCATTGGTTCGGTATCCATGGGAATTGCCGGATCCATTGTGAACGATTCCTTTTTCCAGGAATATCTCGGCATGAGGAACGAATATGTGGATATGAGCGAGCTGACCCGGCGGATTGAGGAAGAAATCTATGATCCGGAAGAATACAAGTTGGCACTGGCTTGGGTGAAAGAAAACTGCATTGAAGGGCCGGATAACAACCCGCCCCATCTGCAAACAGACCGCAAGCGGAAAGAGTATGAATGGGAAACTGTCGTGAAAATGACTCAGATCGTACGTGATCTGATGGCAGGCAATCCGAGATTGGCAGAACTCGGTTTTACAGAAGAATCGATGGGTCATCACGCCATTGTATCCGGCTTCCAGGGTCAGCGGCAGTGGACGGATCATTCGCCTAATGGCGATTTCCTGGAGTCGATCCTGAATTCATCCTTTGACTGGAATGGCAAACGCTCTCCTTATCTGGTAGCCACAGAAAATGACAGCCTGAATGGTGTATCCATGCTGTTCGGCTCCCTGCTCACTCATACAGCCCAAATTTTTGCAGATGTACGTACCTATTGGAGTCCGGATTCGGTAGCTCGGGTAACAGGACACCAATTGGAGGGAAAAGCAAAGGACGGGATTCTCCACTTGATCAATTCCGGCTCCGCGGCACTCGATGGCACTGGGCAGCAATCCAGAGACGGTAATCCTGCTCTGAAGCCGTTCTGGGAAATTACCGATGAAGAAGTTCAGAACTGCCTGCAGTCGACATCGTGGAGACCTGCCTCAGTCGAATATTTCAGAGGGGGCGGCTACTCCGCTGACTTCCTGACCAAAGGCGGTATGCCCGTCACGATGACACGTCTCAATCTGGTAAAGGGTCTTGGTCCTGTACTGCAGCTTGCGCAGGGTTACACCGTAGATCTGCCTGATGAAGTGCATAATACGCTGGACCAGCGGACGGATCCGACTTGGCCATCAACTTGGTTCGCCCCTATTTTAACAGGAACAGGCGCATTTACCTCCGTTTATGAAGTCATGAACCAATGGGGCGCCAACCACGGCTCGATCTCATATGGGCACATTGGAGCAGATCTCCTAACCTTGGCTTCAATCTTGCGGATTCCGGTGAGTATGCATAATGTACCGGAGTCCGAAATATTCCGTCCACGGGCATGGGGGTTATTTGGAACAAGTGAACCGGAGAGTGCAGATTATCGTGCTTGCAGCGTATTTGGACCTTTATACCGCTAGACTATCCTGTCAGACGCCATATTCTGCCTAATCAGAATGTGGCGTTCTTCCAAAGGAGGAGGCAAGAGAGATGGGAAATAAGGCAAACCATGTGCTTGCTGCTGACTATGGTGCCGGAAGCGGCCGGGTGGTCAGGGGAAGTTTTGACGGAGAGATGCTCTCGTTACAGGAAGTACATCGATTCAGTAATGATCCCGTTCAGCTTGCAGACGGATTGTATTGGGACTTTCTAAGACTGTTCCATGAACTGAAACAGGGCATTGTAAAGGGCACTCAGGGATTAACTCACCCTGTACGTTCCATTGCCGTTGATACCTGGGGCGTTGATTATGGCTTGGTGGATGGAACAGGAAGATTATGCGGGAACCCACGTCATTACCGGGAATCGCGTAATGCCGATTGGATGAAAGAGACACTGCGTATGATTAATGAAGAAGATCTGTATACCATGTCCGGCGTTCTGCCTCAGCAGATTAATACGGTGTTCCAATTGGTTGGAAGCTTACGGGAAAACGCTGAATTACGTCCGGATATACGGATGTTATTCATGCCGGATCTGTTTCACTTTTATCTCTCGGGACAGCAGGCCTGTGAATATACAATTGCCAGTACAAGCGGACTTCTGCATGCCGGAGAGGACCGCTGGAACGAATCCTTATTTGGCCGCCTCGGTTTACCTGAAACACTTTTCCCACCTATTGTTCGGCCAGGCACTGTGCTGGGAAGGTTAACAGATGATCTGTGCGCAGAGTTACAGATTGAACCCATGCAAGTCATATCTGTAGGCTCGCATGATACGGCATCAGCACTTGCAGCCATCCCTGCGTCAGATTCAAATTTTGCTTTTATCAGCTGTGGAACATGGTCATTAATGGGCATGGAACGCGACTCCCCGGTACTCGATGAACGCAGCCGAGGTCTGGGATTCACCAATGAAGGGACGGTTAATGGCAAGACAAGAATTTTGAAGAATCGGTCAGGTCTCTGGCTTCTGCAGGAGTGCAAAAGGCAGTGGGAACGGGAAAATCATATTTTCAGTCATCAGGAACTGGTTCACCTCGCAGCATCGTCTCCAGCGCTACAAAGCTTTATCCTGCCGGGAGATGCGATATATCTAACACCGGGTGATATGCCTGAACGAATACGTCAGCAGTGCTGTGCCACCATGCAGGTTATTCCGGAAACTATCGGAGCGATTGTACGCTGCATCTTGGAAAGTCTGGCTCTGGAATTCAGGCAGACACTGGATGAACTTGAACTTGTCACGGGGAGTCGGCCGAGCGTCATTCACATGGTAGGTGGAGGTGTTCAGAATCGTTTACTGTGTCAGTTTACAGCGAATGCCACCGGTATTCCTGTGGTAGCAGGGCCAGTGGAGGCAACAGCCGCCGGGAATTGCATGCTACAATTCATGGCCCATGGCGAAGTAGGCAGTTTGTCTGAGGTCAGGGAGATTGCCGCCGCTTCCTTCACTCTGAAAACCTATGAGCCAGAGGATAGCCTGCTATGGCAGGAAGCCTATGAAATCTATCAAAAACTGAATGGGCGCTTAGCGAAGGGATTGAAATAAAAAGAAGATAAGGGAGTGGAGGAACACATGACTGAACAGCTGGTAAGAGAAGAACTGACCAAATATGCCCGCAGATCGGTAGCGCAGGGTCTCGTGGTTGGACCTGGAGGCAATCTGAGCGCCCGTTCGGAAGGGACGATGCTGCTCTCTCCGAGTGGTTATGCACTTGAGGATATTGAACCGGAGGAATGGATTGCGGTTGATATCGGGACAGGTGAGACCCGGGCGGGATCAACACGTCCTTCCTCAGAAGTGTTAATGCATCTGTACAGCTATCGCGTGAATCCCGATATTCAAGCGATTGTTCATACGCATCCTGCATATACGATCGCTCTGAGCCTCGTGTACGATGAACTGCCTCACCTTTTTCCGGATCAGTCTGCACTTGTAGGGGACGTCGGTTTCATTCCTTACGTTCTTCCCACAACCAAACTGTTGGCCGATGCAGTCGCTGCTAAGGTGGACTCACATTCGGCCCTCATCCTTGTCAATCATGGACTGGTCACGACAGGAAAAAATTTGCGCGAAGCCTATTATCGAACTCAAGTGGTCGAGGAAAGTGCAAAAGTGTATATGATTGCCAAGGCAGCTGGAGAACCAAGGGTTCTTACGGCTGAACAATATAAGGAGATCCAATCTCTGGACAGTGAAGCGTATCGTGTCCAGTTGTTGCAACAGCTCAAGTCATAATATCAAGAGTGCTAATATCGAGTGTATTCGAACTATTTCGTCATGATTCGACATAAACAGCAAAAAGCTGAACCTTATTCCGACACCTATTGCAAATCCTGAAAAACCGAGTATAATACTTGGTAAATAGACGAAAAGGGGATGCAATAAACGATGAAAACACATGCTGAATTGAACTCACTTCTTGTTGACGATTATCTGGATCTCCTGAACATAGCGACACAGTTAGGTGACGTTGAGTGGAAGAACTCCATTCTGCAAGCACTAAAAGAAGAGGTGGACGCTAATCGTCACTTGGATTCTCAAGAAGTACGCCAGGATCTCTGGACCCAGTTTGAAGGGATTAATGAACAGATGCATGATCTCTTAATGCAGCTCAAACATGCCGATTCCGCTGAAGAGAAAGAGCAAATCGTTGAAATGCTCTGGGGATTGAAAGTGGACCGTAATGCCATTACCCGCAAACTTGAAACCATAAGCCGTGCCAGTGCCGGTCATCAATAATCAGATATCATTCTTTATTATATAAAAGCCCGCTGTGTGCCCCTTCGTACGAATAAGGGAGCATAGCGGGCTTTACTTTTTTCATTTCATGATTAAAACTGCTTCGCTACAGTTCGAGCCTGTTCCATTGCATCCTGTTTTATCTGATCCGCCCGTTCTCTGAATTGGTTGTGACCTTCAATGAAGATCCCATCCAGCTTGGGTACACCCAGGAATGACATGATGATGCTCAGATATCGATGCCCGGATTCCATTTGAGCTGCAGATCCTTCGGAATAAATGCCGCCACGGGCCTGAATATGCAGTGCCTTTTTATTCGTCAAAAGTCCGATCGGACCTTGCTCTGTATAGCGGAACGTTTTGCCAGCCACACAAATGGAGTCAATGTACGCCTTCATGATTGGAGGAAACGAGAAATTCCACATTGGAGTAACAAAAACATACTTGTCAGCTGATGCAAACTGATCCGATAGCTCATTCAGACGGCTTACCTTGGATTGCTCATCCGCAGTGAGTTCACTGCCGGATTGGAGTTTACCCCAACCACTGAACACATCGGCATCAATATGCGGGATGTTGGAGCGATACAGATCGAGATGGACAACCTCATCCGATGGATTGCTTTCCCGGTATGCATCTATAAAAGCTTGACCAGTGGCCATACTGAAGGAGGTCTCATGATCATGTGGATGGGCAGTAATATACAGTAGGGTTGGCATGCAATACTTCCTCTCAGTCATGTATTTTGGTGAATTCATAATTCCTCAAACGATAAAGTGACCGCTGTAGTATGCACCCTAGAGTTCTTTTTATGCTTGGATTTCACAAATCTTCTCATATGTCATTAGCTACAGAAGGAATAGTGACCTGGTACTTCATGATGTATAATAAACTGAACTAGCAGTGAATTGAAAGTTTAATCAGTATGGAACAAGAATTGCAAACGATACCATGGATGAGTGAGATGATTGCAGATGGGAATGGATCTGGAGAAACAACGATTAAGCATTGAAGCAGCCAAATTGTATTATCAGTCGGATTACAGCCAGCAGGATATCGCCGTTAGGCTGGGCGTGTCTCGTCCAACCGTATCCCGGTTGCTCCAGTATGCCAAGGACCGAGGTTATGTCCGTATTGAAATTATGGACCCGCTGGAGGACATTGATATCATTGCCGGGGAACTCAAAGCCAAATATAATCTGGATACCGCACTCGTCTGTTTTGCACCATTGAAGAGTGATGAAGAGATACAGAGGCATATCAGCAAAAGAGCTGCGGACTATCTGCAGGATACCGTACAGGATGCAGATATTATTGGAGTGACATGGGGAACAACGATGTACGCGGTGGCCAAACAGCTTCGGGCCAAACAGGTTAAAGGTGTTGAAGTCGTTCAGTTAAAGGGAGGCGTAAGTCATTCTCACGTAAACACGTATGCAGCGGAGATTGTGCATTTATTCGCGGAAGCGTTCCATACCGTTCCACGGTACTTGCCCCTGCCTGTTATTTTTGACAATATTGAAGTCAAGAAAATGGTGGAAGCAGACCGGCACATCGGACGCATCGTAGAGCTCGGCAGACAGGCCAACATCGCGATCTTCACTGTGGGTACGGTGAAGGAGGATGCGCTCCTGTTCAAGCTGGGTTATTTCAACGAAGAGGAACAGCAATTGCTGATGAATTCGGGTGCAGGTGATATCTGTTCACGTTTCTTTGATGCTGAGGGTCAATTGATTAGTGAAGAGATCAACAGCAGAACCGTAGGGATTGACCTGGCCGAATTACGGAACAAAGAGAAATCCATTCTTGTTGCCGGTGGTCAACGCAAAATTGAAGCCATCCACGCAGCGCTCAAAGGACACTATGCTAACATTTTGGTAACAGACCAGTACACAGCCCAGGCTTTGCTTCGATTCTAAATCTGAGGATGACAACATCTGCCACGGAACAATGGTGGATGTTTTGCTTTTTTAGGGCAGAAGCTATAAGCGTTGTTTCGCTCACAATAGCGGGTGAACGAGAGTGAACAAAGGTTCATATTGATTTTTACATATGTTCATGTTAGTGTAAGGCTATAAATAAACAGTTCAGATAAGGGAGAGATTCAATTGACTACAGCTCAATTAGCCAAAATGATCGATCATACCTTGCTTCGTGCGGACGCAACACAAAGCGAAATCAACAAATTGACGGAAGAAGCGAAACAGTACCAATTTGCTTCTGTATGCGTGAATCCGGGATGGGTTTCTTATGCAGCAGGGCAGCTTCAAGGCAGTGGCGTGGATATCTGTACAGTAATCGGATTCCCTCTGGGAGCTTCTACTTCCGAGACCAAAGCGTTCGAAACGACAGATGCAATCGCTAAAGGTGCTACAGAAGTGGACATGGTGATCAACATCAGCGCGTTAAAAGATGGAAAAGATGACTATGTGGAGCAGGATATTCGTGCTGTTGTTGAAGCGGCAGCGGGTAAAGCATTGGTAAAAGTCATCATTGAAACGTGTCTGCTTACAGATGAAGAGAAAGTACGTGCATGCCAGGCAGCGGTTAGAGCAGGCGCCGATTTTGTCAAAACATCCACAGGTTTCTCTACAGGTGGGGCAACGCCTGAAGACATCGCTCTGATGCGCCGAACAGTTGGACCAGATATGGGTGTAAAAGCATCGGGCGGTGTACGCAGCCTGGAAGACATGCAAAAAATGATTGAAGCAGGAGCAACTCGGATTGGTGCAAGCTCCGGCGTGAAAATCATGCAAGGTGGACAATCTACATCCTCTTACTAAAAACCAGGTCGTTGATCTGTTCTCCAGAAACCGGTATGTACACCGATGATGGGGAACAGGTCCTCAACCTTTATCAAATGAACAGTTTGTAAGCGCTTCATAACTTTTCTGAAAGCTTCATTTTACGGTATGGCCTTTGAACAGAATTCAACATCGGGCTAAACTACCTTCAAAGGAGAGATTAAATGAAATTTTTGATTGCCATTCTCGGTTTACTTGTTGTTTTTGGACTGGCTTACATTGCAAGTAACGGCAAGAAGCAAATTCGCTACCGGCCGCTGGCCGTCATGATTGTTTTACAGATTATACTCGCCTATGCTTTGCTGAACACCGAAGTGGGAACATGGCTGATTGGCGGATTTTCCACGATATTTAAAAACCTTCTGGACTATGCAAACGAAGGAATTACCTTTGTCTTCGGCGGTTTAGTAAACGTTGGAGCAGAAGGCGGGAGTGGCCCGTTTTTCCTGACGGTGTTGATGCCGATTGTCGTCATCTCTGCTCTGATTGGTATATTGCAGTATATCCGAATCTTACCTTTTGTTATAAAATATATTGGTCTGGTATTAAGCAAAATCAACGGAATGGGCAAACTGGAATCATATAACGCGGTTGCTTCCGCCATTCTGGGGCAATCTGAAGTGTTCATCTCCGTAAAAAAACAAATCGGTTTGCTGCCGAAGCATCGGCTGTACACACTATGTGCCTCAGCCATGTCCACGGTATCGATGTCCATTGTTGGTGCCTATATGTCCATGATTGATCCGAAATATGTGGTTACAGCGCTTGTGCTGAACCTGTTTGGCGGTTTTATCATTGCTTCCATCGTGAATCCTTATAGGGTAACCGAGGAAGAAGATATATTGGAAGTGCAGGAAGAGGAAAAACAATCGTTCTTCGAGATGCTGGGTGAGTACATTCTGGACGGTTTCAAAGTGGCGATCGTTGTTGCAGCAATGCTCATCGGTTTCGTTGCCCTGATTGCGCTCATTAACGGCATATTTAGTGCTGTTCTCGGCATTTCGTTCCAGGAACTGCTTGGTTATGTGTTTGCACCCTTTGCGTTTATTATGGGCGTTCCCTGGAAAGAAGCGATTCAGGCGGGAAGTATTATGGCAACCAAAATGGTATCGAACGAATTCGTTGCCATGCTGGATCTAACCAAACAAACCGCACTGTCTGCCCGTACGACGGGCATCGTGTCGGTCTTCCTCGTATCGTTCGCCAACTTCTCCTCCATCGGTATCATTGCCGGTGCGGTCAAGGGACTTCATGAGAAACAGGGCAATGTGGTGGCCCGATTCGGTCTGAAGCTGCTTTACGGTGCTTCGCTTGTCAGCGTGCTGTCTGCGATCATCGCCGGACTGTTCTTGTAAGCCGGATAATTGGAAGGAGTGCGTAAGTTATGTCAACATTCAAAAGAGTACATCTGATCGTTATGGATTCTGTAGGTATTGGTGAAGCGCCCGATGCGGCAGAGTTTGATGACTACGATGTGGATACGTTTGGTCACATTGCACGTGAACGTGGAGGTCTGAACATGCCGAATATGGCAAGTCTCGGACTATCCAACATTAAAGAAATTGAGGGCATTCCTGTCGCGGATGCACCCAAAGCATATTATACCAAAATGCAGGAAGCATCCCGCGGCAAAGATACGATGACAGGACATTGGGAGATCATGGGACTCTATATTGATACGCCGTTCCGTGTATTCGAGAATGGCTTCCCGGATGAGCTGATTCAGCGCATCGAAGAGAAGACAGGCCGCAAAGTCATCGGAAACAAACCAGCCAGTGGTACGGAAATCATTGATGAGCTTGGTGAAGAGCATGTAAAAACCGGAGCGCTCATCATCTATACATCCGCGGATTCCGTTCTGCAGATTGCAGCACATGAAGATGTGGTGCCGTTGAAAGAGCTCTATGAAATTTGTGAATTCTGCCGGGAGATCACGCTTGATGATCCATACATGCTGGGCCGTATCATTGCTCGTCCGTTCGTTGGGGAAGTCGGTAACTTCAAACGTACAGCGAACCGTCACGACTATGCGCTCAAACCATTCGGCCGTACGGTGATGAATGAGCTTAAGGACGGGGGATTCGATGTTATTGCCCTTGGTAAAATTGCTGACATCTATGATGGTGAAGGGGTGACCAAGTCTGTCCGTACAGTGTCCAACATGGATGGCATGGACAAATTGTCCGAGACGATGGATGAAGAATTCACCGGGCTTAGCTTCCTGAACCTGGTAGACTTCGACGCATTGTTCGGTCATCGCCGTGATCCACAAGGATATGCTCAAGCGCTTGAGGATTATGATGCACGTCTGCCTGAGATTTTTGAGAAAATGACCAACGATGATCTGCTGATTATTACGGCTGACCATGGTAATGACCCAACGTATCGTGGCACGGACCATACACGTGAGTATGTGCCACTGCTTGTGTATTCTCCACGCTTTACTGAAGGTAAGCAGCTTGAACTGCGCAGTACATTTGCAGATCTTGGTGCTACGGTAGCCGATAACTTCGGTGTACAATTGCCGGAGTATGGTACGAGCTTCCTGAAAGATTTAAAATAGATCTCGTCGTTCGTCGGTCAAGCTAAAACCAGATGAATAATGAAATTGTAAACAAAAGATATGCAGAACACCGGAGCAGCTTCGGCTGCCCGGGATCTGGCATGACTATATTAATGGATAAACTGGAGGAGATTTAACCATGAGTACACATATTGGAGCCAAACCCGGAGATATCGCAGAAACGATCCTTTTGCCAGGAGATCCATTACGCGCTAAATATATTGCGGATACGTATTTGGAAGATGTCGTTTGTTATAACGAAGTTCGCGGAATGCTGGGCTTTACCGGTACATATCAAGGAAAACGCATTTCGGTGCAGGGTTCAGGCATGGGAATTCCATCGTTCGCCATCTATGCCAATGAGTTGATTAGCGAATATGGCGTCAAAAACCTCATTCGCGTGGGAACATGTGGAGGTATGCAGGAGCACGTGCGTGTTCGTGACGTCATATTGGCTCAAGCGTCCTGTACGGACTCCAGCATGAACAAGCTTGTGTTTGGCGGATATGATTTCTCCCCAATCGCAACGTTCTCCTTGCTGAAAGAAGCGTATGACCGCGCGACAGCAAAAGGCATGAAAATCCATGTAGGTAACGTATTCAGTTCCGATTCGTTCTACCGTGACGACCGCTCAGTTACTGAAAAATTGATGCAGCACGGTGTATTGGGCGTGGAAATGGAAACGACAGCACTGTACACGATCGCAGCGAAGTTTGGCGTGAATGCATTGACCATTCTGACAGTAAGCGACCACTTGCTAACCGGCGAAGAAACTTCTGCCGAAGAACGCCAAAAAACATTCAACGACATGATGGTCGTTGCACTGGAAACAGCAATCACGCTGTAAATTACGCTAATATCCATTGATTTGAATTGAAACTTTGTCATTAGCACGTAGTGAAGGAAACGGATCAATTCTGAAGAAGCGAAGCGTTCGCTTTTGTCTTCGAGTTTTTTACCACCACAATAATATACAAATTTACACGATAACGGAGAGGGTAGAATAAACCTGAAGAAGCGAAGCGTCAGCCTTAGGCATCGCGACAACTTTTGACAAATCAGAAGGTAGTGAAGGGAACGGAATCGATTCTGAAGAAGCGTTAGCGTTCGCCTTTGTCTCCGAATTTCTACCTAACTAAAAGTAATTCAAAGAAATTTAGAGACAACAGCGATCGGAAGAACGATCCGTAACCGGAACGGTCACCCTCGGATATAAGTTAAATCACTCACAACAAAGGAGAGATCATCATGAGAATGGTAGACATTATTGCCAAAAAACGTGACGGAAAAGAACTGACAACAGCTGAAATTGATTTTGTTGTTCAAGGTTATACCCAAGGAGAAATTCCGGATTATCAAGTCAGCGCTTGGGCGATGGCCGTTTTCTTCAAGGATATGACGGACAAGGAACGCGCGGATCTAACGATGTCGATGGTTAATTCGGGTGAAACGATTGATCTATCCGCCATTGAAGGCATCAAAGTAGACAAGCACTCCACCGGAGGCGTTGGTGACACAACAACTTTGGTGTTGGCGCCGCTCGTTGCTGCTCTGGATGTTCCTGTAGCAAAAATGTCCGGACGCGGTCTGGGTCACACTGGCGGAACAACAGACAAACTGGAGTCCGTTGCCGGTTTCCACGTCGAGCTGGAGAAGGAAGAATTTATTAGATTGGTAAATGAACATAAGGTAGCGGTTATCGGTCAGAGTGGTAACCTTACACCAGCCGACAAGAAGCTTTATGCACTCCGCGACGTAACAGCAACAGTTAACTCCATTCCGCTCATTGCCAGCTCCATCATGAGCAAGAAAATTGCTGCAGGTGCAGATGCCATCGTACTGGATGTAAAAACGGGTGCGGGTGCATTCATGAAAACGACGGAAGATGCAAAAGAACTGGCACATGCCATGGTCAGCATTGGTAACAATGTAGGGCGCAAAACGATGGCTGTCATCTCCGACATGTCTCAACCACTGGGCTTTGCGATCGGTAACGCGCTTGAAGTGAAAGAAGCTATTCTGACGCTGCAGGGTAAAGGACCGAAAGATCTGGAAGAACTTTGTCTTGCCCTTGGACGTCAGATGGTATTCCTTGCTGGCAAAGCAGACTCTTTGGAACAAGCGGAAGAGAAATTGAAAGAAGTGATCCAGAACGGGAAGGCACTGGAGAAATTCAAGCTTTTCCTGACCAACCAAGGTGGCGATGCGTCTGTCGTCGACCATCCAGATCGTCTGCCACAGGCGAAATATCTGATCGAAGTTCCAGCTGACCAGGACGGTTATGTCGCTGGAATCGTCGCGGACGAGATTGGTACTGCTGCGATGCTGCTTGGTGCAGGTCGTGCTACCAAAGAATCAGAGATTGATCTTGCAGTAGGCTTGATGCTGAACAAAAAAGTTGGCGACAAGGTCAAAGCTGGTGAATCGCTGGTAACCATCCATGCCAATCGTGAGGATGTGGCAGACGTGATCGCAAAGATCAAAGAGAACATTACCATCGCTGATCACGCCGATGCTCCAGTGCTCGTTCATGATATCGTAACAGAATAATTAATCAGATCCCCCGAGTACAATATGTCTTGTTCTTGAATTGAAAAACCCGAAGCCGTGGATTTATGGCTTCGGGTTTTTTCTCGTTCAATGAATATGAGACTCGGTCTGGGCCTTAACTTAGGTTTAAACCATCCCTCTCATTTCGCCTGCAGCTTATCATAGGCCATTACGGAATCTGCATTGGTATA
The DNA here is from genome assembly GCF_002272715.1 of Paenibacillus sp. 7516. Lineage (NCBI taxonomy): Bacteria > Bacillati > Bacillota > Bacilli > Caryophanales > Paenibacillaceae > Paenibacillus > Paenibacillus sp. 7516. The sequence continues at coordinate 42,773 of NZ_NPBI01000006.1, read as the reverse complement.
AATATAAGGCGTGGATGGCTCAGAAACAGGAGTAATTTTCGCTGCCCGGATCTCAATGGTATCCTTGCCATTCACCTGGGCGGATCCGATGCTGCCATCAATCTGTACCCAGCTGTCGGTAGGAAAACTGTCGGCTTCTGGGATGTGGATCATTACGCCAAATGGCGCTGCATCTGCTGGGCAGCACATGACGAGGAACCGTCCAAGCGCAAAGTGTGATTCATGATCCATGCTTTCATCCCGATAGACAAAGCCAGTAAGGGAGATCGGCTTGCCTGCAAATTGTCGTTGAAACATGTCAATGGTGCCAAGCGTTTCCGAAAAAATCTCAGGATAAACCTTGATGACCGGTTCTGAATACAATTTTTCCGCTAGCTCAGCAAATTCACGGCTGTATTCATCAGGAGGAATGAATTGGACCTTACCCGCTGCCCCGGAAGCAGCAGATGATTGATTCTGGGCAAAATCTTGAATATTCAGGCGGGCACCTTCCTCTGGTACAGGATCTTTACGCCTGATTTCGGGAGGAGCATAAGACAGCGACATGCCCTTCTGACTGGCCATGGAACTGCCGAGTGCCTGGTCGGGCAGCAAAAAGCCGAGCAGCAGAGGAAACATGATTAAGGCGTAGGTCACCAAGCTTCGAAGACCTCCAGACGGAGGGGGATGTTCACAATCGCAATGGACCTGGCCCTGACCGAACAGTCCATGCCAAGCCATAATGACCGCGATGAACAGTAGTGGTATGGGGCAGCATAACAGCAAACGCTGCATCGTAGGTGCCAGATAATAATGTAAAGAATCATTTTCCTTCAAATGGAAGATGTATATGGCAAGACCACCAATCCATACCGCACGTATTAATGAATGCCACTGGATGGAGTGTCTCCTTGAATTGTGACTGTGGGTGTGAAAGGATGCAGGATGAATCATCTAATCACCTCTTTTCAATTTTCAATGAAGTGAGCTATACGCTATACCAGAAGGTTAACTAGCCAAGATCCAGCGAAGACGAGAACAATGATGGCTATGCTTAACCCAATGACAAATCTTGTGCGGAAAGTGGATAGCAGCATCAGTGTACTCTTGAAATCGAGCATGGGACCAAGAACAAGAAATGAAATGAGCGGACCGAGAGCGAAGGTATGCGAGAACGCAGAAGCCACAAATGCATCGGAAGTGGAGCAAAGAGACAATACATAAGCAAATCCCATCATAAACACATAGGAGGCAACCGGGCCGTTTCCAAGCGCAATCAAGTCACTTCGACTAATAAACGTCTGAATGCAGGCTGTAATCAATGCACCAATGACCAAATACTTGCTCATATCCACAAATTCATCTCCGGCATGAATAAAGAAGCTGCGCCAATTTCTCTCATGGTTATGGTCGTGGTCGTCGTGCTTAGGTGAGTGTGCCATTTTGAATCCAGAGTGAGTCTTGACCTCTGTCACAGCAGCCTTGGCTTTGCGCAGAGGATTCTGCCGCACAAACAAATATACCAACAAGCCTATCGAAGCTGCGACGGCAAAAGCCAGCCCCATGCGGGCTATCGTGATTTCGGGATGAGATGGAAAAGCGAGCAATGTTGCGGTAAACACGATAGGATTGACTACAGGACCGCTAAGAATAAAAGTAACTGCAATGTATGCAGGCATGCCTTTATGCATCAAACGGCGAACAACCGGTATCATGCCACATTCGCAGATCGGAAATATGATTCCGAGTAAACCAGCCACGAGTACTCCACCAATGGGGTTCTTTGGTGTCAGCTTGCGTACCATCTCTTCCGACACGAACCACTGCATGAGTGAAGAGAGCAGTACACCGATGAGTAGAAAAGGGGCAGCTTCGAGGAAAATGCCGATGAATACGGTTTTCATATTTTGCAAAGCTTCGCTGTTCCACGCCTGTTTCAGATCAGAGGACATCGTGATAAGCACGGGAACAAGAAAGGCGCAGGGAACCAGGATGGACAGGAGCTTCATATTGGCTGCAAGCTTCATACAACAGACCTCCACAACCGGACTTTTAGTAATCTATATGCTTGTACCTTAAGCAACATACGCAGTTTGGTCTTTTAATCATAAATTTTACGATTTATTCGTTAGTGTTGAATCGAGAAGTTGACAAGCGAAAGTAAAGTCAAGTATAGTGTTGATTGTTAATCGTAATTATTACGATTAACAAAATCGAAAAATATATGGGTTCTTCCTTTTATTAAGAACCTTGAAGTGGAGGAATAGATATGTCTGAAAAACAAGAGAATCATCGGGTACCGGTGACCGTATTAAGCGGTTATCTGGGCGCAGGCAAAACAACCCTATTGAATCATGTGCTGCATAATCGGGAAGGTATGAGAGTCGCCGTAATCGTAAACGACCTGAGTGAAGTAAACATTGATGCCGGGTTAATTCGAGATGGAGGCGGATTATCACGTATTGACGAGAAGCTCGTGGAGATGTCCAACGGCTGTATCTGCTGCACGCTTCGGGAAGATCTCCTAAAAGAAGTGGAACGTCTCGCTACGGATGGTTCTTTTGACTATATTCTGATTGAATCGACGGGTATTGGAGAACCTGTTCCCGTTGCACAGACGTTTACATATATCGATGAAGAACTCGGAATTGATTTAACGAAGTTTACCCGACTCGATACCATGGTAACCGTTGTGGATGCGGCGCAGTTCTGGCGGGACTTTTATTCAAAAGAAACATTAATGGATCGGGGACAGGAAGCAGGAGAGGGCGATGTCCGGGGCATCGTGCATCTACTGACCGATCAGGTTGAATTCTGTGATGTGCTGATTCTCAATAAGTGTGATCTCGTCTCTGAGGAGGAATTGTTGAAGCTCGAAAAAGCTCTGCATGCGATGCAACCCGAAGCCAAGCTGATTCGAACGACTCACGGGCAGATTGATCCGAAGGAGATATTGAACACGGGACGGTTTGATTTTGAAAAAGCCAGTCAGTCTGCAGGCTGGATCCGCGAATTAATGAAGGAAGAGCACACCCCGGAAACGGAAGAGTATGGCATTCACTCGTTTGTATACCATCGGAAACGTCCGTTTCATCCGGAACGATTGCTGCGCTGGATTGCGAAGTGGCCGGAGAATATTGTCAGATCCAAGGGCTTGATGTGGCTGGCTACACGGAACCATATGGCCATCTCTTTCAGTCACGCAGGCACCTCCAAGCAACTTGGACCAGCTGGCTTATGGGTAGGTGCGATGAGCGAAGAGGAACGACAAATGCATTTTGGAGATACGTTACCAGCCATTCCGGATTGGGATGATACGTGGGGAGACCGGGTAACGAAATTGGTATTTATCGGAATTGATATGGACCGCGCTGAGATTGAGCGAACATTGGACGATACGTTGCTTACCGAAGAAGAAATGCAGCTTAATTGGCGTGAACTGAAAGATCCTTTTCCATCATGGGGTTGACAATAGAAAATGGATAGGATAGTATCATTAAACAGTAATAATTACGATTAAAAGCGAGGAGGTCACAACCATGAGAGTCATTGTAACTTTAGCATGTACAGAGTGCGGGGATCGCAACTATACCACGACGAAGAACAAACGTAACCACCCGGAGCGTCTTGAAATGAAAAAATATTCACCACGATTGAAGAAAATGACGATTCACCGGGAAACGAGATAAATTTTTTTGTCATTTTTAAATCGTAATATTTACGAAAAGAGGATCTACCATGATTCTATCTTCCATGCGCGACGTAGTTTTTGGATATGGCAAAGAACCCGTCATCGATCAATTATCGCTGGATATTCATGTGGGAGAGTTTGTAGGCATTACTGGACCCAATGGTTCGGCGAAGACAACCATGCTGAAATTGCTGCTGGGGCTGTTACAGCCCTGGAGCGGCACGGTACATATGAATATTCAGAACAACCGTGGCAACAAACTGGAGATCGGGTATGTGCCCCAGCAGATGGCATCATTCAACAGCGGGTTCCCCAGTACAGTCATTGAACTGGTGCGATCCGGATGTTACCGCAAGCTTGGTCTATTCCGAAAATTCTCACCCGACCAGGAAGCCATAGTCGAACGTAGTCTTCGGGAAGTCGGTATGTGGGAATATCGCAATACACGGGTAGGCGCGTTGTCGGGTGGACAGAAGCAACGCATTTGCATCGCCAGAGCTCTGGCAGGACAGCCTCAAGTTCTAGTTCTGGATGAGCCGACAACAGGCATGGACCGCCGCAGCCGGGAAGGGTTCTATGATCTGATGCGACACTATGCAGATGTACATGGATTGACCATTATTATGGTGACACATGGCCTTGAAGAGATGGGCAACCGGTTGGACCGGACGATCACCCTGGAGCGTCAAGAAAGTGAGGAATGGCAGTGTTTGAGTACGAATTCATGCAGCGAGCCTTTTGGGCAGGCGGACTGATTGGCATGATTGCTCCGATTCTTGGTGTCTACCTGATGCTTCGGAGGCAGGTGCTGATGGCCGATACGCTGTCCCATGTTTCTCTGGCGGGGGTGGCCCTTGGTTCGGTCATGAATCTCAACCCGGTAATCTGCGGGTTCGCGATCGCTGTCATTGGTGCGTTACTGGTCGAACAATTACGGAGAAGCTATCGTACGTATAGCGAAGTTCCTGTAGCGATTATCATGACCTCAGGTCTGGCACTGGCTGTGGTGCTTATGAGTTTGAAAACTAACTTGTCCAAAACCTTCAGTTCTTATCTGTTCGGTTCTATCGTTGCAGTCAGCAATGTTCAGTTATGGATGATGGCAGCTGTATGCATCATTGGTTTGTTTTTCTTCATTGTTCTACGGAGACCATTATATAATCTGACGTTTGACGAAGAGACAGCCTCTATTGGGGGCGTTCAGGTAAAAGGTTTATCATTTGCTTTCGCCGTATTGACAGGTCTGACGGTTGCTTCGGCCATGCCAATCGTTGGCGTACTACTTGTATCCGCGTTGATTGTGCTGCCAGCTGCGCTGGCACTTCGAATCTCTCACAGCTTCGCTGCTGCATTGGTCATTGCCGTCATTACCGGGTTAATTGGCATTTTTGGCGGATTGACGACATCTTACCATTTGAATACACCGCCAGGCGGGACGATCGCACTCATTTTGCTCGCCTTTCTATTGACTGGAATATCAGCACAAAAGCTGATTCAACTATACAATCGTAAACGGCACCGCAAGGAAGTAAAACAGCAACGTGCAAGGATATTAATACATTCAAGGGAGAATACACCACATGAAATTCAGTAAAAAATCAGCAATGGGACTGTTGTTCAGTCTCACACTTATTGTAGCAGGTTGCGGACAAACCAAACCCGCATCCGATTCGGATGCAGCTTCAACAAGTACTCCGGCTGCAACTGAGGAAAAATTGAACGTACAGGTCAGCTTTTATCCAATGTATGAGTTCACCAAAAATGTAGCAGGAGATCTGGCTGATGTACATACACTCGTTCCTGCTGGTATGGAGCCTCATGACTGGGAGCCAACACCTCAGGATATAGCAAGCATCGAGAAAGCAGATGTACTCGTCTATAATGGTGCTGGCATGGAATCATGGATTGATCAGGTAAAGGATAGTCTGAGTAATGACAAGCTGGTAGAAGTTGAAGCAAGCCAAGGCATTGATCTGCTGGAAGGCGTAGAAGACGGCCATCATCATGGGGACTCTAGTGCAGATGAACACGACCATGATCATGCAGATGAAGCAACGACAGAAGAGCATGCCCATGATCACGAGCATGGGGAAGAAGCTGCTGCAGAAGAGCATGACCATGATCATACAGATGAAGTGACGACAGAAGAACACGACCATGAACATGGTGCCAACACCGAAGAAGGGCATTCACACGATCATGGCGGACTTGACCCGCACGTTTGGTTATCACCTGTTCTGGCTGTTCAGGAAGTGCGGAACATCGAAGCCGGACTGACACAGGCTGCACCGGAACATGCCGAACAATTCAAGCAAAATGCGGATGCGTACATCGCCAAGCTGGAGACACTTGACCAAGAATTTAAAGCGGCTGTATCCGACAGCAAACGGAAAGATTTCATTACACAGCATGCAGCGTTCGGCTATCTTGCTCAGCAGTATGGTCTGCAGCAAGTACCTATCGCCGGGTTGTCTCCCGAGCAAGAGCCATCTGCAGCACAGATGGCATCTGTAATCGATTTTGCCAAGGAACATCAGGTCAAAACGATTTTCTTCGAAACACTGGTATCTTCCAAAGTATCCGAGACCATCGCCAGTGAAGTGGGTGCCAAAACAGCCGTATTGAATCCCATTGAAGGATTAACCGAAGAGGAAATTGCTGCGGGTCTGGACTACATTGGTGTTATGGAGCAGAATCTGGAGGCCCTCAAACTGGCTTTGAATGAATAATTAAAACCCATTTGATACCAGTCATCGAAAAAGGTACAATGGTACAACATGCTGAGGAATGGCCGTGCCATTCCTTTGCCTTTTGCCACGCAGAGAGCACAGCGATGTGCTCTTTTCTTGTGTCAGACGATCGGAAGACCAATGAGGGATAGGGGGAGAAGAAGCTTATGGGTCTAAGTGAAGAACAGGAAGTATTGCTAAGTCAGCAGCCGCCTCATCTATGGAGAAGACGCAAGCAGGAGCTGCTGCACTGGACGGAACGTGATAAAAATACTGTGTCTGCGAAAAGAACGGTGCTGTGGAACGGTGTAGAAATAGATGCGGAGCTGCTTGAAGCCTTATCCTCACTTCAGCAAGCCGGTGTTGGGACCGAGTTTTCATGTGCCGGAGTAAGTCCGCTAGATGAACCGATAGACCATTCGTTATATGCCTATGTTACACTAGTGCAGAGTGAAACCGCCGATCAATTCGTCCAATATGCACTGAAGCATATGCGAAATCGTCTGCTCGTTACGCTCGAGGTCGAGAAGGGACGTTATGATTTGTCTTCTTTCTTCATTGGGCATAATCGCAGCTTCTGTTGGTGGATGGAATATTGTGCAGCCCACTTTTTCATGAGAAACGAGAAGAGGGTTGATACGTAGTATAACGATGGGCATGTTTAGTCGGTGATGGGGAGGGAACACGGAATTGAATAAATGGCTCAAAACCATATTGTTTTTGGTGGCTTCAGTTTTTCTAACACGTTTTATTCCGTTTTCTTCGTTGTTCCGGAATCTGGACACGATGATTCATGAATTCGGCCATGCTTTAATGACCCTGCTGTTATCCGGGAAAGTATTACGAATCGAATTATACGCCGATCACAGCGGCGTCACATACTCATCTATGTTAACACCAGGCAGATCCATTCTGGTGTCATTGGCAGGGTATGTCACGGCCTCCCTTTTTGCATGGTTGTTATTCTATCTATACCGCAAAGGGCTGCATATGTGGGGGCTGGGTATCATGACTGCTGTAGCGCTGGTTTCCCTTTTGTTATATGTACGAGGAGAATTCGGCATGTTATGGCTTACAGGTTTCATTGCTCTGAATGTCGTGATTATGATCTTTGGCGCCAAAATCGTGAAGTACTACTATCTGTTACTTGCTTTCTTAACATTGGAAGAGTCTGTGGTTAGTGCCATGTACGTCGGTTTCATGTCCTGGACACAGCCATCACGGGCAGGCGATGCAGCAAATCTGGCTCAACAGACGTTCCTGCCAGCCCTGTTCTGGGGTACACTTTTTGCATTGTTTGCACTGTGGTGCGCAAAAGGGGCGCTGAGTCTGTTTTTCCGCAAAGAAGGTACATCTCGCAGTCCACGATCACGTGGTGTACGTTCGCGCAACGCTTAGATGCATTCAGAAAAGGCACTTCCTTTTGGGATAAAGGAGGTGCCTTTCTGCGTCACTTGTGATTTTGTATATCTTATTAATCCCCAAGATTATCCCATAGGACATAGAAATAATAAATCTCCTCCATAATCGCCTGATCATCTTTAGCAGCAACGCCTCCCCTGATTCGAGCAAGCGTACCCAGAATATCGTAAATGGTCTCACGTTCCACACTAAACTGAATACGATTGACGATGCGATCCCAGGCTTGCATTGCATATTCAGCTTGAGACTTGGCCTCAGTCCACTGTTTCTTCTCTACTTGCTTTTCCAAGGTTTGTACGGATTCAAGCAAGCGATCCTGTGTACCAAATGGTTTTTTGAGAAATGACCCTGTGGCCATGATGGCTACAAACAGAACAAGCAAAAATATGGGCAGTACATACAGCAACCAGAAACGTGTTTTCATTCAACCGCCTCCATGCAGATAGTAAAAGAAAATCAGAAGGGTCCTTTATAATCACCCATATCCGTTTTTTCTGAGAATTGGTCTTCGAAAAGATCGACATACAATTTGTCGTTAGGCAAGATGGCCGCAAAAGCAATGTCCTGGATCGTAATGTTTTTCTTTTTTAACTGTTCAGTCAGCCAATTTATGTCCTTGTTTCTCTCCTTCAGGTTTTGCTTGATCAAGACACCATCAATAATGAGCTCGGTCATCAGTTTGCTTTTTGGAGGGTGCATATGCATGTCTTTGGCTGTAACTGGCTGATTCTCGGGTTTCAAAATAACGGAGAGACTGCCGTCCGGTTCAAGGATTGCATAATCCAGTGTCGTGATGTCAAATACGTCTTTTTGACGCAGCATCATGGTCAATTCATCGAATTTCACTCGCATTTTATGAAGGTTCTGTTCAAGAATTTTACCGTTCTGTATGACAACTGTAGGATCAGAGTCAATCAGCTTGGAGATCGCTCGATTTTTAAGTGTTATGTATTGAAAAATAATCGTAATGATTGTAAAAATCGTTAGCGCGACGAAATGAATCCATGCCTTGGAAGACAAATCAGTAGCGAAGGTTCCCGCAATGGAACCAATGGTAATGCCATTGATGTAATCAAAATACGTAAGGTTACCCATTTGCTGTTTGCCGAGTACTCTTGTATAGATGATCAGGGTCAAAAAAGCAATTATGGAGCGTACAGCCACAACCCATGTTTCTTCCATCATGTATGTATCACCTTCCTACACTTGGCGTACTTCAACATCATTTCAAGCTGCCAATTGATATTGTGGGACTAGTACAAAGCTTTTCCTCGGCTGGATGATCTTATTCGGAATATGAAAAAACCCGAAACCAGGATACACGCTCCTGATTACGGGTCGTTACTACATGTTAATAATTAATTTTAACGCTTTATTAATAAGGTAGCCTATATAGAAGGATCAATCAGACAATTAGACGCCAGCATAAGCCATAAATCCTCCGTCGACGGGAATAACCGTGCCTGTAACGAATGCAGACTGCTTCTCATCCGCAAGCCACATTAGCGTGCCCAGCAGATCTTCAGGCTTCCCGAACCGGCGCATTGGCGTATGTGCAATGATTTTGCTGGAACGTTCAGTAGGGGAGCCATCTGGATGAAGCAGCAAATTTCGGTTTTGTTCTGTAAGGAAAAATCCTGGTGCAATGGCGTTAACCCGGATTCCCGATTCGGCAAGATGGACTGCCAGCCATTGCGTGAAATTGTTAATGGCAGCCTTGGCCGCACTGTACGCAGGCACTTTGGTCATCGGCGAAGGTGCACTCATCGACGAGATATTAATGACTGTTGCAGGCTCATCACGATCAATCATTTGTCTTGCAAAGATCTGGGTAGGAATAAGGGAGCCCACAAAATTCAGATCCATGACCTGGCGGAATCCATCCACACTGACGTCAAAGAACGTGGTGACATCAGGCTGCTCAAGATCTTCCAATCTGAAAATTTCATTCGTCGTATTGGCACTGGCGTGATTACCGCCTGCCCCATTGATCAGGATGTCGCATGGACCCAGCTTTTCCTGTACAATTTCCGCCGCGGCCTTCACACTGTCCACTTGGGTTACGTCACAAGCAACGGCAATGGCGGTTCCCCCAGCAGCTTCAATTGCTGCAACAACTTCTTCACCTTTGGAAACCGTGCGATTGAGAATGGCCACACGGGCCCCGTGACGAGCTAGTTCTTCGGCCATGGATCGGCAGAGGACGCCGGCACCACCTGTAATTACCGCTGTTTTTCCTTCCAGACGGGAAGATGTTTCAAATACATAGTCGCTCATGCTTTTGTCCTCCTTTGTAGCGAATCCCATACACCCCAGAGATACATGATACCCAGAGCACGATCGTACAGACCATAACCAGGTCTGCATTGTTCGCCCCAGAGGTGACGCCCGTGGTCCGGTCTTGCATAACCTTCAAATCCAATGTCGTGGTAAGCTTCAACTACACCTGCAATATCGACGTTCCCATCCTGGCTGCGATGTGAAGTCTCAATGAAGTCACCGTTATCATACACTTTGACATTACGAATATGGGCAAACGGAATCCGGTCGCGGAATTCATGAATCATACCAATAATATCGTTATCCGGGTTAGCTCCAAGAGATCCGCTGCACAGGGTTACAGAGTTGTAAGGGCTATCATAAAGATTCAGATATCTGCGCAGGTTATCCTGGCTGATAATGATCTTTGGTAAACCGAAAATAGGCCATGGCGGATCATCCGGGTGAATGGCCATACGAATGCCAAGCCGCTCAGCCGTAGGAATGATCTCCTGGAGAAAATATCGGGCATGCTCCCACATATCTTCCTCGGTCACATCCTTATAAGCTTCGAACAGGCCAGTCAGGTACTGCAATCGTTCCGGTTCCCAGCCTGGCATCGTTAACGCGGAATTTTCGGTGATGCGCCGAACAAGTTCCAGTGGTTCAATATCTGCGAGCTTGCTGCTTTCATAGAAGAGGGCAGTAGATCCGTCTTCCATCTCCTTATGAAGATCCGTACGCAGCCAGTCGAAGATGGGCATGAAATTGTAACAGATTACTTTTACGCCAACCTGGGCGAGTTTTTCCATCGTTTTTTTGTAATTGTCGATGTATTTGTCCCGAGTAGGCAGGCCCAGTTTGATATCTTCATGAATATTGACACTTTCTACTACATCCAAATGTAATCCTGCACGATCAGCTGCCGCTTTGACAGCCAGAATTTTGTCCATGGGCCATTCTTCGCCTGCCGGAACATCATGCAGTGCCCACACAATGCCCTCCACTCCCGGAATCTGCCGAATATGATCCAGCGTCACCGTATCATTGCCTTCGCCAAACCAGCGAAAAACCATTTTCATCACGTTCACCTCATCAAGTGTAATTAGAATAAGCCAGACATGTCATTGTTGAAAATAGGAAGGATATGTATCCTGAAGGATGGCCAGATCTGTGACGGTCAGGTGAAGATGTTCCTGCATAATTCGTTCTGCCGTCTGGGCATCATGCTGCTGAATGGCCTTCACCATGGACCGGTGCTGTTGGATCAGATGATCCCACTGATGATCCGAAGACAAACGAAGCATCCGGCTTCGATTGAGGTGTACATTCATCTGCTGGATCACGGTCCATGTTTTGCTTTTGTTGCATCCTGCAAAAAGGGTGCTATGGAATTCCTCGTCCAGTTGAAACATTCGTTCATCGTCCGGTTGCAGCAAACATGCTTGCTGCTGAGCAAGGTTTTGCTCCAATAAAATCATCTCCTGATCCGGAAAATGCTCGCATGCAAGCCGGATCACGGCCCGTTCCAGCTGCTCACGCATGAAGCGTGCTTCTTCAACGAGGTCTACCTGTATAAGAGAAACATACGTACCGCGCTGCGGATACACTTCAAGCAAACCTTCCTGTGCAAGTCTTACAAAACTCTCTCGAACAGGAGTACGGCTTACCTGAAACTCCAGCGATATTTCCTTCTCGGAGATAGCCGTGCCAGGAGGCAATTTTAAACTTAGAATCAATTGCTTCAACGTAGCATAGACGACATCCCGTGTTGAGGAGGCTTGCTTATTCATGGACGACAGACCGTTTAGGGAAGACGACAAACCGGCTTTGGACGAAAACTTTGGGATATATTCCACAACTTCAACTCCTTCAATGACATACTACCATACTTGTATGGTAGTATGGAAGCGCTTTTATTACATTTCAAATGGAATATTGAATGAATAATTGAGTTTTATCTGAAGTAGAGATAAAATAGAGGTCAATAGGTTTAAACACTTAAACCTATGTATATGAATGTATACAATGATCGAGCAAATTGAGGTGAACATATGGGTCAACAAGCGATAAGTATTTTCCAGTCCTGCATTCCATTATTCCAGGTGCTAAGCGATAACCACCGTCAAAATATTTTGTTAATCCTAACCGAGCGGGGTCAGATGACCGTAAACGAGATTACAGAACAATCCAGTCTGTCGAGACCAGCCATCTCTCACCATCTCAAGTTACTGCTTGAAAAAGGGCTTATTTCCGTGGAACAGAAGGGTACCCAGCGGTATTATTCTGCTTCCCTGAAGCCATCCGTTGAACTGTTGAAAGAACTGGTTGCTGCGTTGGAGAAAGAGTGTCTGTAGACAACCGATGAATCTTAACAATGAAGCACGTAGTCTTCCGTTCGTTACGTTCGTTTGTTTAAACGTTTCATCAATATAAGTAGAGGAGACATATGATATGAGCACCTTGCAGGAATTAGATCATCATGCGGTTAAGCTGATTTTGGAGCAGCAGCGCCAGTTTTTCCGTTCCGGGGCTACGCGTTCAGCGGAGACTAGAATCGAGCGTTTAACCCGGCTGAAACAGGCTATTCAGAACTATGAGTCCAAACTCACCGAAGCGCTGCATCAGGACTTGGGTAAAAGTGAGTTTGAATCCTATACAACCGAAATTGGTTTTATGATGGACAGCATCACACACACGATAGGAAAAATAAAAAAATGGGTCAAACCCGTTAAGGTAAAAACGCAGATGGCCCTGGTCGGCTCCAAAAGTTACATTATTCCTGAGCCATATGGATCCGTGCTGATTATTGGACCTTTCAACTATCCATTTCAGCTTCTGATTGAACCTCTGGTTGGTGCGATTGCCGCTGGGAACACTGCGGTGCTCAAAGCCTCCGAAAACACGCCTGCTGTTTCGGCCGTTGTACGTGAAATAATCGCTTCGGTGTTCGAGCCGGGTTATGTACAAGTCGTGGAAGGCGCTAAGGACACAACGACAGCACTGATTAATGCTCCGTTTGACTACATCTTTTTTACGGGCAGTGTACCGGTAGGTAAAATCGTCATGGAGGCTGCTGCCAAAAACCTCGTTCCTGTTACCCTGGAGCTTGGAGGGAAAAGTCCTGTCATCGTGGATGAGAAAGCAGATATCAAAGTTGCTGCTGAACGCATCATATGGGGCAAACTGCTCAACACGGGACAGACCTGTATTGCTCCGGATTATTTGCTTGTGCATGAACAAGTGAAGGAGCAGCTGATCTCGGAGATGAAAAGAGCTGTGGAGACCTTCTTTGGTACAGACATTCAGCATAATCCCGATTATGGGCGCATTGTCAATCAGGCTCATTTCAGAAGATTAACGAACCTCATCGAACGGGACCAGGACAAAGTGATCTATGGCGGTCATGCTGATGAAGCGGATCGCTACATTGCACCGACACTGATTGATGCTGAATCTTGGGATGCAGCCACCATGGAAGATGAGATCTTCGGACCGATTTTGCCCATAATCAGTTACCGCAGCATTGATGAAGCCATTGAAGGGATCTTGAAGCGTCCGAAGCCGCTCGCTCTCTATTTGTTCACATCAGACATACAGCTTCAGGATAAAGTGCTCAGCGAGGTTTCTTTTGGAGGCGGCTGTATTAATGATACGATCACTCACGTAGCCAATCCACGGCTGCCATTTGGCGGTGTAGGACATTCCGGTATTGGCTCTTATCATGGGCGGTACAGCCTCGAAACCTTCTCACATATGAAAAGTGTGCTGAAAAAGAGCACCAAACTGAATTTGTCCATTTTGTACCCGCCGTACGATGGCAAGCTGAAGACAATCAAGCGTTTGTTGAAATAAGCACTGCTGCATAAGCAGAGGAAGCTCGTAATCATTTATTTCGCTCAACATTCTGACAGACTCACTGTAGAGCAGGCTGTTCCTGTCGGAATTGAGACGGTGACATGCCTGACCAACGCTTGAATTGACGGCTAAAGTGAGCGATATCCTTGTAACCGAGCATTGCAGCGATACTTTGAATTGACAGTTTCGGATTACCAAGCAGAACCTTCGCTTCGTGCAAAACCATCTCGGAGAGCGCCACGCGCGGAGACTGACCAAATACCTGCTTGAACACACGGTTACAATGAGAGGAGCTAATCCCCAGTTCAGCAGCAATGTCATCAATTCCATAGTGGCTGTCGGTTTCATTGCCTTGCTTAAACTGCTGGTTTACCAGCCCTTGCAGTCGATTCCGGATCTGATGAGCAAGCTCAATCCGCTCATATCCTTCGGAGAACAGATGTGCTGCCTCCTGAGAGACGGCTTCCCACAAGTGCCCGAATAATTCGAATACAGCGGATTGCAGCTGCATGCGCTGAACCATTGTATTCGGTGTCGATTCTTCATTTGCAGAATTCATTAATTTGCTCAGAACCGGCTCAATTTTTAATGTAACCGGATTGTCTGCATGGAAGAGAGTCTGCTTGATTCGGGCAAGCAAGGAGAGGAACAACTGATCATCGATATCAAAGTGCATGCAGAAATACGTAAATCCCTGACCGTCCTGGCTCTGGCTGGAATGAACGCTTCCTGGAGGAATGAGGAGCAGTTCGCCAGCCTTTTGTGTGTACATTTGTCCGTTCACCGACATGAGCTGTACACCCTCTGTCACATAGTTCAGCTCGTATTGGGGGTGTTCATGTGCCGGATAATTCCAGTCCGCACCGACACTCCGCAGATGAATGGCAAAGAGATTGACGGTGGTCTGTACATCCGGGTAGAAGACCTCATGTACACTTTCACCCAGAGCGGGAGGCAAATAAGTAGAAGACATCGGAGACCTCCTTTATAATAGAAACTAATAAAATGGGCAGTCAGCTTACAAGGCTGGCATGTTCGAAAATAAATGTAATCGCTTTAATTGATTATAAACGATCAGCTTGATTTGGGTAAATATCCGATTGATTTGTCCATGGTCTAGGGCGGAATGGGCATGTTAGGATGAGGCTATGAAAACGCATGCAAACCATATTGAGAGGGGTCATCGTTCATGAGCACATCCAAATCGATCTTTTATAACGCCCACCACTCACCGATCGGGGCTTTTGCAAGTTTTACACTTGGATACAAAGGTGCCAAAGGTGGACTCGGCCTGGAGCTGGGAAAACCTGCAGACCAAAATATATATATAGGATTACAATCTCGCGATGGCGAACATTATGAGGCACTGCCCTTTTTTGCAGCGACCGAGGATGAGAGTGTTCGCTACGATGTAGAGAAACTGGACAATGCGGAAAACGGAATCGAAGAGGGAGCCGAAACACAGGCGCAGTCCCAGAAGCCTTCTTCAAACCAATCTAAGCGTCCGCTCATTGCAGCATTTCGTGATGAAGAAATTACACGTGAATTCAAGCCCGGTACAGACACCTGGATAGCGGGAGATCTGACTTTCCGGATCTATTCCCCAGTTCGTCCTGTACCTGAACCGAAGCATGGTGATCTTGAACAATTAAAGGATGCTCTGGTTCCAGCGGTTCTCGTGGAGATGACGATTGATAACACGCAAGGGCAGCAGTCACGAAGAGCATATTTCGGATATCAGGGTAATGATCCGTATTCGGCAATGCGCATGATCGGCGGACCCGAGGGCGGAAAGCTCACAGGTGTCGGACAAGGAAGGCTTACAGCGATTATGTCATCAGATGATGGACTGTACCCTGCACTTGGGTTCACGTTAGATAAAATCCTACAGGAAAAACATGTGGAGAATTTGGCTTTTGGATTAGGTCGGACAGCTGCATTGCTAATGGAAGTCCCTGCTGGAGAGAAACGTACATATCACTTCGCAGTTTGTTTTTATCGCGGTGGCATCGTCACTTCCGGTTTGGATACGACGTACTGGTATACCCGATATTTCGCGGATATCCAGGAAGCCGGCCAGTATGCTCTGGATCGTTTCGACGCATTGACATCATCTTGCGAGGAAGCAGAACAGCGTCTGGATACCAGCTCACTGTCGGATGATCAGGCATTTATGCTCGCCCATTCCATTCATAGTTATTATGCAAGCACGCAGCTGCTGGACGCAGATGGTGAACCGTTCTGGATTGTCAATGAAGGCGAATATCGGATGATGAACACCCTTGATCTGACAGCAGATCAGTTATATTTTGAACTTGCCCTGAACCCTTGGACGGTCCGCAACGAGCTCGAGTGGTTTGTGAAACGTTACAGCTATACCGATCAGGTTCGCTTCCCTGGGGAAGATCAATTGTATCCAGGCGGCTTGACCTTTACCCATGATATTGGTGTGGCGAATGTGTTCTCCCGTCCAGGATATTCTGCCTATGAGTTAGTGGGGATAGATGATTGCTTTTCCCAGATGAGTCATGAAGAGCTTGTGAACTGGCTGTGCTGTGCAACCGTATACATTGAACAAACCCAGGATCAGGAATTTGTGAAGCAGATGCTTCCTGTAATTCAGGATTGCTTCGATAGCATGCTTAACCGGGATCACCCGGATGAAGATCAGCGTAACGGTCTGATGGGACTCGATAGCAGTCGTACAAAAGGTGGAGCAGAAATTACGACTTATGACAGCCTTGATGTGTCACTCGGTCAATCCCGTAACAATATTTATCTGGCAGGGAAATGTTGGGCCGTATATGTGGCTCTTGAAAAGCTGTTTGCCGCGGAGAAACTCTCGGATTTATCCCTTCGGGCCGGACGTCAGGCTGATCGCTGTGCCGCGAGTGTTGCAGCCCAGTTGACAGAAGGAGGCTACATCCCGGCTGTTATTGCGGAGAATAACGATTCCCGTATCATCCCTGCTATAGAGGGGTTGGTATTCCCTTACTTTACAGGTTGTGAAGGTGCACTGGATCCACATGGCCGGTTTGGTTCTTACCTGCAGGCACTCCGAACCCATTTGAAGACCGTTCTAGTACCAGGTACTTGCCTATTCGAAGATGGGGGATGGAAGCTGTCCTCGACAAGTAATAACTCGTGGTTAAGCAAAATCTATCTATCCCAGTTTATCACTAGAGAAATACTGGGCATGGAATGGGATGAATCAGGGCAGGCATCCGATGCCGCGCATGTGAACTGGCTGCTGCATCCCGAAGAGTCTTACTGGTGCTGGAGTGACCAGATCCTGTCGGGCGTTGCCGTAGGCAGCAAATATTACCCGCGCGGCGTAACATCCATCCTTTGGCTGCTGGAAGGCAAAGGTACTCGTTTGGAACAGATCTATGCTAGCAAGGAGGCGGTACGATGAATCGTTCAATTGTTCAACAAAACTTGGCTGGCCCGCAGTATGATGCGTGGCTTGGATATCTCTCTGGTGAATACAGTCGTAAGAGTACTGCAAGTCAGACTGTTCCTGCTTGGGCGAAACGTATATATGCAATAGAGAAGCATGAAGTAATCTCTACAGCTCTGGAAGAGCTTACACAAGGATTGGAGAAATTGTTCGGTGATAAACCAATAACAGTCTTATCCGGTACCGACCTTGCGGATAAACAGGCTTCCCAGGATCCTGGTATCTGGATTGGCACGTGGGCAGGCAATTCACTTCTTGCAGAGGCGTTCAGCGAGAGTGAACGCGCCGCTGTTCATGGTGAAGGGTTCGTCATCCGTGAAGACGAGGAACTAGGCAGACTCTTCGTTGGTGCAGAGACACCTCAAGGTGTACTGTATGGTACATTCCATTTGCTCAGAGAGCTGGTTCTGGCACAGGGGAATTCAAGTGAGGCGGATACATCCCCGAATAAATGGAGTCATGTGATTGAGCAGCCACGGAATGCGCTGCGGATGATTAATCAATGGGATAACGTGGACGGAAGCATTGAACGCGGATACGCTGGTAGATCTATCTTTTATGAAAATGGAGAATTCACGCAAGATATCGTACGCATTCGGGATTATGCACGATTGCTCGCTTCGACTGGCATCAATGCCATCTCCATCAACAATGTCAACGTACATCAGCGCGAAACATTGTTTCTGACAGAACGCTTTCTGAGTGATGTAGCTCGTGTGGCCTCTGCATTCAGAGCGTACGGCATCCGACTTTACTTAAGCGCCAACTATGCAAGCCCAATGGAGATCGGCGGATTGCTTACTGCAGATCCACTGGATGAGCAAGTACGAGAATGGTGGAACATTCAGACTGCCAAAGTGTATGCGGCCATCCCTGACTTTGGCGGATACCTGATCAAAGCGGATTCCGAAAATCGCCCGGGTCCATTCACCTACAATCGGGACCATGCAGATGGAGCGAACATGCTTGCCGAAGCACTACGTCCATTTGGTGGATTGGTTATATGGCGCTGTTTCGTCTACAACTGCAAGCAGGACTGGCGAGATCGCTCCACAGACCGAGCGCGTGCTGCCTATGGTCACTTTAAGCCTCTGGATGGCCGGTTTGCAGATAACGTCATTTTGCAGATCAAAAATGGTCCGATGGATTTTCAGGTCAGGGAAGCCGTGTCTCCGTTGTTCGGAGCAATGGACAAGACCAATCAGGTGCTCGAATTTCAGATCACCCAGGAATATACAGGTCAGCAGCGGCATTTGTGTTATCTGATTCCACAGTGGAAAGAAGTATTGGATTTCGACACCTATGCGAAGGGACAAGGATCGGAAGTTAAACGTATTGCGGATGGTTCCCTGTATAACAGACCTCATAGCGGTTTTGCCGCTGTTTCGAATATTGGTGCAGATGCATGCTGGACAGGACATCCACTTGCTCAGGCCAATTTGTACGGTTATGGTAGACTCGCCTGGAATCCCGAACTGTCTTCGGAAGAGATTGCGGACGAATGGGTTAGACTGACGTTTGGGCACGACGAAGAAGTCGTTCGTCTGATCTCTGGCATGCTTCTGGACTCTCTGGACATCTATGAAAATTATACGGCTCCGCTCGGAGTAGGCTGGATGGTTAATCCGGATCATCATTATGGTCCCAATGTGGACGGTTATGAATATTCCAAATGGGGAACGTATCACTTCGCAGATTGCAAGGGCATTGGAGTAGATCGGACCGTACAGAGCGGTACAGGTTATACATCGCAGTATCATACGGAAAATGCAGAACGATATGAAAATGTCACGACCTGTCCGGATGAGCTGCTGTTATTCTTCCACCATGTTCCTTATACGCATGTGCTGCATTCTGGCAAGACCGTCATTCAGCACATTTATGATACACACTTCAAGGGTGCGGAACAGGCGCAAGCTTTAGCGGAAACCTGGAGAAAGCTCGAAGGTAAAGTGGACCCGGAAATTTTCGAAACCGTAGCTCTGCGTCAGGATAATCAGGCCGAGCATGCCAAGGAATGGCGGGACATGATTAATACGTACTTCTATCGTAAGAGTGGTATTGAGGATGAGCAGGGACGAACCATTTATTAATTTGAAATTCAGCTACACCTGCCTAGTTTTATTGAATGAAAGAGCAGCATTGGCAACCAAGAGGAGGCGAAAATCCAATGGGACAGCATCAATTACCACAGACGATGAAAGCAGCTGTAATGACTGAACCAGGACGAATCATCATCGAAGAACAGGCTGTACCGAAGCCTGCCGAGGACGAAGTTCTGATTCAGGTCATGGCAGTAGGCGTGTGCGGGTCGGATGTGCATTATTTTGAACACGGAAGAATCGGCAGATTTGTAGTGGAAAAGCCCATTATTCTGGGGCATGAATGTGCAGGTATTGTAGCGGCTATAGGCTCGAACGTATCGCGCTTGAAGGCGGGTGACCGGGTTGCCATCGAACCAGGCGTTACTTGTGGACGCTGCGTAGCATGTAAGGAAGGACGTTATAACCTGTGTCCAGATGTACAATTCCTGGCTACCCCGCCTGTTGATGGCGCATTTGTACAATACATGACCATTCGTGAGGATATGGTTTTTCCAATCCCGGATCATCTGTCCTTTGAGGAAGCTGCCATGAACGAGCCTTTTTCGGTAGGTATTCATGCTGCGCGTCGAAGTAAACTTGCTCCTGGGACCACGCTGGCGATCATGGGCATGGGACCTGTTGGGCTGATGGCTGTTGCTGCTGCAAAATCATTCGGAGTCGACAAAATTATGGTTACGGATCTGGAGGAAGTTCGACTTGAAGCTGCTCGGCGCATGGGAGCCACGCATACGATCAATGTGAGAAACGAGGATGCACAGACGGTCATTCGCGAGTTAACAAATGGAATCGGTGTGGATACGGCTTGGGAAACTGCAGGGAACCCCAAAGCGCTCCAATCCGCATTGTATTCACTGCGGCGGGGAGGCAAACTTGCCATTGTGGGCCTGCCGGCACAGGATGAGATTGCACTGAATGTTCCTTTTATTGCCGATAACGAGGTTGATATATACGGGATATTCCGCTATGCCAACACCTATCCAGCGGGAATTGAGTTCCTGAGCTCCGGTGAGCACGATGTATTGTCCTTGATCACTGATCGTTATTCACTGGATGAAACTCAACAAGCGATGGAACGGGCGCTTCACAATAAGAGCGGCAGTCTGAAAGTGATGGTTTATCCCAACGGCATTTAATTCTCTACTCAGGAAGTCCCGATTCAGGGACTTCTTTATTTTCATTTTCACTAAATAAATGATTATACAAGCTCCCATAACATGGTATAATTCATGAAGATTTTAATATATAAATGGATACAAACCACTCTGGTTGGTAAGCTACTTAGCGAAAGGAACTGAAGGTTGTGAGAACACATGAATTTACGATTCACTCTGATTTTCACCGGGATGATCTGATGTCTATATCTTCTCAAGCGTCACGTTTTGCCTCGGATATTTCATTGTCGTTTGTTGAGTCTGAGCATGAGCATCGTGTAGATGTCAAAAGCCTGCTTGGTATGGCGCTTCTTCCGATTCGTCATGGCAGTATAGTCAGATTGCAGACGCGAGGAAGAGATGAATTGGAGGCTCTGGAGTACATGCTGGATGTACTGGAGAAGGGAATAACTTAGAACGTGATCAGGTGCAGATTGTGGCGAATAGGTAAATATTTATCGTTTCTTCAAATCCTGCTGGTACTTTGTCCAAAAAAAGAGTATAATAAAATTTAGTTCTATTCAAGAAAGTACCCATTTAAAGGAGTGTAAATAGATTATGCCAAAAGCTGATATCCATCCAAAGACACAAACGGTTATTTTTTACGATGCAAGTGCTGATTACAAATTCCTGAGCTCTTCGACTAAATTCTCGAACGAGACAATGGAATGGGAAGATGGTAACTCTTACCCTGTAATCCGTGTGGACACTAGTTCCGCATCCCACCCTTTCTTCACTGGTAAACAAAGAAACGTGGACATCGGTGGTCGTGTTGACAAGTTCAACCGTAAATACAACCTCAAAAACTAGTTTGTCCATAGATGACAAGATCAACCTCGGGAATTCGTTTCCGGGGTTTTTCTATGTCTTGAACATCATTTGTAGGTCTACCAAGACTCCAAACGCTGACAATTTTTATTAAGGATTGCGCTTACATATCATTCGGAGGTAAACTAGGACATGAGTGAAATCATATTGGAGGAGGAAATAGAGATGAGTAGCATTACACATATGGTTACGTTTACACTTTACGCTGGCAAGGATACAGCAGAGGCAGAAGCTTTTCTGAAGGAAAGTGCGGAAGCACTTGCAGTCATTCCGGGCGTGGAGAACTTTCAGGTCCTGCGTCAGGTAAGCGCCAAAAATGAGTTTGACTACGGTTTCTCAATGGTTTTCGCCGATCAAGCAGCTTATGATGCTTACAATGAGCACCCGGTTCACCGCAAATACGTGGAGGAACGGTGGGAGAAGGAAGTTAGTCGTTTTCAGGAAATTGATCTGATTAATCACGCAATATGATGTAACTCTTTAATGATTAGGTCAGGGAATGACACGTTTCGAAACCGTTTTAGTTCATCATGCTGCATTTGCAGTGGTTTCATTCATTGATATAGAACCAGAGAGGTGCTGTCGCCATGCAATTGGATCTTACAGGCAAGACCGCGCTGGTCACTGGCTCCACTGGACAACTCGGGAGAGTCATCGCCCGTACGCTGGCTAGTTGTGGTGCCGATCTCGCGCTGCATTACATAAACAATGAAACGAAAGCTCTCGAACTTAAGCAAGAGATTGAGGCGAGTGGTAGACAGGCAGTTATCGTTCAAGGAGATATTACGAAACAGGAAACGGCTATGCAAATGCGGGATCAGATTCAGGCTGGTCTTGGCGTCGCTGGAGTTGACATTGTGGTCGCTAATGCAGTTATTCAATATGAATGGACCACTGTGCTCGAACAATCTCCCGAAGACTACATCAGCCAGTTCGAATCTTGTGTGCTGCAGAGTGTGTATCTCGCCAAGGCATTCATTCCGTACATGAAGGAAGCTAGAGGTGGTCGATTTATCGGCATTAACACGGAATGTGCCATGCAGAACTTTGCGACACAATCGGCATATACCGCTGGGAAACGTGGGATGGATGGACTGTATCGGGTTCTTGCCAAGGAAGTGGGAGAGTATCAGATTACCGTCAACCAAGTCGCTCCAGGCTGGACGATAAGCGAACGTGATCGTAACAGCGAGCCTGGTCATGATGAGGGTTACACGCGTACAGTTCCCTTGAAACGCAGGGGTGAAGATCAGGAGATAGCCAATGCGGTAGCCTTTCTGGCCTCGGATCTGTCCTCTTTTATTACAGGTGCCTATATCCCGGTCAGTGGTGGCAACGTGATGCCAGCTATTTGATTTGAAGATGTGATAGAAGATAAGTTAATTGAATGACTTATATACGTATATCTTGTTTGAAAAGAATCATTGAAACACCCCTATCTAGCTCCGTGTAGACGGAATGGCTTAGGGGTGTTTTGTTTTATATATCCAAAACTACATATGATTTTGATTCGGTTTTCGAAAGATTGGGGTATTAGAATAGGTATATTAACCGGGTGGAAACATAACTCAAAATAAGCGATTAAAGGAGATCCGTTATGAAAAAAACAATCGCAGATGTATTGGTTGAGGCATTATTAAATGCAGGAATTAAACGAATATATGGTATCGTGGGAGATTCTCTGAATGCCGTACTGGATTCCATCCGGCGTTCGGGTAAAATCGAATGGATTCATGTTCGTCATGAAGAGGTGGCGGCATTTGCCGCTGGGGCAGATTCGCAGGTCAGTGGAAGTATCGCAGTCTGTGCTGGGAGCAGTGGGCCAGGAAACATGCATCTGATTAACGGCTTGTACGATTGTCACCGAAACCGTGTGCCCGTACTTGCTCTTGCTGCTCATATTCCTAGTGATGAGATCGGAAGCGATTATTTTCAATCGACTCACCCTGAATATCTCTTCCAGGAATGCAGTCATTATTGCGAGGTCATTACGACTGCCAAGCAAATGCCTCGTTCGGTTACGATGGCGCTGCAAACTGCGGTCTCGCGTTCAGGCGTATCCGTCATTGTTCTTCCAGGAGACGTGGCAGGTCTTGAGGCAGCTAACCTGCCCGTTCCCGAGCATGTTTACCATGTGACACAGCCTGTTGTTCACCCTTCTGAACAGGAATTGCGGAAATTGGCCGATTACCTGAATCAGGACAAAAAAATCACATTGCTCTGTGGTGCGGGATGTGCAGGTGCGCGGGAATCTCTCATGCAGCTGTGTGATCGTCTGAAATCCCCCATGGTTATAGCTTTGCGCGGTAAGGAGTATCTGGAGTACGACAATCCCTATTCAGTCGGGTTGACCGGCTTAATCGGGTACTCATCCGGTTATCATGCCATGATGGACTGTGATGTCTTGTTAATGCTTGGAACAGATTTTCCCTATCGTCAATTCTATCCGGAGGATGCGATCGTGCTACAGGTTGATATACAGTCATCCCATCTTGGTCGGCGTACGAAGCTGGACTATGGGGTGTGCGGAGATGTCAAATCGACCATTGAGGCTTTGATGCCTTTACTGACGCATGAGCATCATGACAAACATCTGCGCAAAAGTGTGGACCATTTTCTGAAGGTACGTAAGGAGCTGGATGAACTTGCTGTCGGTAAACCCGGAAAAAAACCGATTCATCCGCAGTATCTAACCAAAGTAATCAGCGATGCTGCTGGGGAGAATGCCATTTTCACCTGTGATGTAGGTACACCTACGGTATGGGCCGCACGCTACCTGGAAATGAGTCGTAACCGAAGATTACTGGGTTCATTCAATCACGGTACCATGGCAAATGCACTTCCACAGGCGATAGGCGCACAGGTAGCCAATCCGGGAAGGCAAGTGATCTCGCTGTCCGGAGATGGCGGGCTTGCGATGTTGATGGGGGACCTGCTCACGCTCAAGCAGCATAATCTTCCGGTCAAAGTAGTCGTGTTCAACAACGGTGCGCTGAGCTTTGTGGAGCTGGAGATGAAAGCGGCAGGATTCCTTGAATCTGGCACCGAACTCGTAAATCCCAATTTCGCCATGGTTGCACAAGCGATGGGCATTGAAGGTATTCGGGTGGAAGACCCCGCAGAACTGGAGGGAGCGGTGGAACGTGCACTTCAGCATGATGGACCTGTCCTGATCGATGCTGTCGTGAATCGTCAGGAATTGTCCTTGCCTCCGAAGATTAATATCAAACAGGCAGAAGGATTTACGTTGTGGATGATGAAGGCGGTGCTCAACGGGCGTGGTGATGAATTGATCGAGCTTGCCAAAACCAACTTGCTCAGATAATTTGCGTGTAATGCGCAATCTCTTGCTCTATAGCACATCTCACTTGAATGGAGAGCGTAAATTCACCGAATGGTGAATACTCTCCTTCCGAGATGGCAAGGTTGTGATCCAAATCATGGTATGTACTTATATGATATGGTTTGTTTTTACGTCGTAAGTCCATTAAAATAGATAAAGTCAGGCAGGATTTATGTCAGTTTTAATCTACATATGTCGCAAATTGTTGAATTACATATCATCGCAATGAGCCGATCCGATGACAAGATGACTAACACAACTGGAGGAGATCAGAATGAGTCACACAGGTAAAGTAGCCATTATTACCGGAGCAGGAAGTGGATTGGGTCAAGCAGCTGCACTGAAGCTGGCAGAAAAGGGCGCATCCATTGTGGTTGTTGATCTCGTCGAGGAGACTGGTCTAGCAACAGTGAAACAGATTGAGAAGCTCGGTGCCAAAGCCATCTTCGTACAGGCAGATGTTAGCAAGGCGAGTGAAGTTGAGAATTATGTCAAAAAAACAGTTGAAGAGTTCGGTCGAATCGATATGTTCTTCAACAACGCAGGGATTGCAGGGCCTGGTATTAAGCTCATCGAACACACGATTGAGCAGTTCGACCAGATTATCGATATTAACCTTAGAAGCGTATTTTATGGACTGAAATATGTCATCACCGAAATGCTGAAAACGGGTGGCGGTGCCATTCTGAACACGGCTTCAACGGCAGGGATTGTCGGTGTTCCGGCAGTTGCTCCTTACGCGGCTACCAAGCACGGCGTAGTTGGTTTGACCCGTACAGCAGCCATTGAGTATGGCAAAGACAACATTCGTGTCAATGCGATTGCACCAGGAACAATCGAGACGCCAATGGTTATTCAATTCGGCAAGGACAACCCGGAAGTATTCAAAGCAACCGTAGACAGCATTCCATCCGGACGTCTTGGCAAGCCGGAAGAGATCGCGAATCTCGTTGCCTTCCTGCTTGGTGATGAAGCTCCTTACATCAATGGTGCTGTGTATCCGATTGACGGCGCAGTGACTGCCCAATAATAGTGGATAAAAAATAAAGAGGCCCGGTACGTATACAGGGTCTCTTTATTTGTCTTTACTCACATACTTCATATTACTACGACATTGCTCATTTAGCGTTGGCAGCATCGGTTTGGAGAGTTAACAAGCAGATTAGGATGAAGTACGATCCAATGCATCTACATAATCTTTGGCATCTTTAAGAGAAAGGTTTCTGGCTTCGCGAAGCTTTTTAATGGCCTTGATCTTATGGCCTTGTTGAATCATTAGGATCAATTCCTGATCCAGCTCTGACAACTCCGTTGGATGTTCGGACGATGATGACTGGGTAGATGATGAAACAGGATAATTCAATGAGGAACGTGGCGTTATGCCGGCACCATTCTCAATACGTTCCACATCCCGTTTAAGTTCATTCAGTTGGCTTTGCAGACTGATTACTCTGGTGAGTAGTATCACAATTAGAAGTAATAAAACGATTAAAAAAATGGTGTTGATTTCCATGATGTAGAAGGCCTCTCTTTCTTTACGTGTGAATCATTTAATCATTTGAGTTGAACCGGGAGTTCCTTCAGTCCTCGAACAATCATGCCGGGTCTCCACTCCAGTTCGGTAACATCCGTTTGAAGCTGTATCTCAGGATAACGAGCTAGCAATGTACTGATGGCGATTTCGCCTTCCAGACGTGCCAGAGGGGCTCCAAGACAGAGATGAATGCCTTTACCAAAAGCAAGATGCTGGCTCTTCTCTCTTGTTATGTCGAAGATATCGGCATCCTTGAATTTCTCAGTATCCCGATTCGCAGAATCAAGCGCCACAATCACGAGCTCACCTTTGGCAATGTTCTGTCCACGAAATTCAACATCCTCCAGCGCCCAGCGTGACGTACTGAATTCAACAGGGCCATTGTACCGCAGCATCTCTTCAACTGCATTATGGATAAGCTCCGGCTTCTGAATCAGCAGATCTCGCTGCTCAGGGTGTTCAAGAAGGGCCAATACACCATTGCCAATCAAATTAACCGTGGTTTCGTGGCCAGCAATAATGAGCAGGGAGACAACACCGAGTAATTCATTTTCAGTGAGTTGTTGTCCGGATTCCTCTGCAATCACAAGCTGGCTTATCAGGTCTTTACCTGGATTCTCGCGTACTTTGGCAAACCAGTCGGTCAGGTACTCGGTAAACTCCTTCGCATGCTGCTCAAACATCTCCGCGTGATCCGAACTTGATGCATCAATGATCGAATTGGACCATACGCGGAACTTGTCCTGATCCTCAACAGGTACACCCAGAATCTCACTAATGACAATAATCGGAAGTGGAAAGGCATACTCATCAATCAAATTCATTTTGTCTCTGGAGCCTATTTTATTCAGCAGATCATCGGCGATGTCCTGAATGTGGCTTCTCATATCCGCAACCAATTTGGGCGTGAACGCTTTCTGTACAAGTCCTCTCAGGCGGCGGTGATCCGGCGGATCGGAGAATAGCATGTTATTCACAAAAACCGTTTGATTTTCAGGTCCATATCGTTTGGCTACATCCTTACTGAAGCGTTGATCCTTGAGTACTTCAACCGCATCCTCATACCGGGTTATAATCCATCCGAACTCGCCATGAGGAAACATGACTTTGAAAACAGGGTCTGTCTCTCTCAACTTTTCGTACACGGGGTAGGGGTTTTGAGTGAATTCCTTGGTGAAGAATGCCGTTTGTGACGTTTCATTCGTATTCAATTCAATTCTCTCCTCTCATCCAAGAGCTCAAATATGAAGTCCTTTGTTTAAAGGATCATATGTATGCTTCTACGGCTTGATACCTAAAGCCTGCACCCTCTATATATTCAATATGAAGAGCGTAGAAACCTTGTTTTCATTCAAATCGGTTTTTCCTGTGGAGGAGCAGGGCAGAAGATATACCCATGGAGAGGAGGATTTTTTTGGAAGGAGGAGGAAAATAGAGTCTGAGGAGAGAAGCAGTAGTGAATCAAATTTTAGTGAAATATCAAAGTAAGGAGCAATCTATCATGAATGAATCACGGCTTCCTCTGAATCGTCATCAGATTCCAGCGAGTCCGCTTGTATTAGGTTGTATGCGATTTGGAGGCGAGTGGGACGGACTTCCGATCACCAATGATTTAGTATACGAAGGTCACCAGGCCGTTGAGGCAGCTCTGGAGATCGGCATTAATCATTATGACCTGGCTGATATCTATACACGTGGCAAAGCAGAGCATGTATTTGGACGAATCCTGTCAGAGAGAAAAGGATTGCGAGATCAAATCATCATTCAATCCAAATGCGGTATACGTCTGGCCCTGGAAGACGAGGGACCGCAGCGTTACGATACATCTGGTGCGCATATTCAAGCCAGTGTTGACGGTATTTTATCTCGGCTCGGCGTGGAGTACCTGGACATTCTGTTACTTCATCGTCCTGACCCTCTCGCGCATCCTCAGGAGATTGGTGAAGCACTGGCAAAACTTCATCAATCCGGAAAAGTCAGACATTTTGGTGTATCCAACATGGGTTCGGAACAGATTCGTCTGCTGCAACTCAATAGTTCGGTGCCTCTTATCGTGAACCAGCTCGAGATGAGTTTGGACAAAATCGGATTCGTGGAAGCGGGGGTTACCGTGAACCGTCCACAAGCCAAGGATCAAGTCTTCCCTTATGGTACGATGGAGTATTGTCAGGCCAAGAATATCCAGCTGCAGGCTTGGGGTCCACTTGCACAAGGGAGATTTACGGGCAGGGTAGTCGAAGGTCAGAGACCCGAGATTGAACATACTGTCCAGGTCGTGAATAAGATTGCCAGGGAACGGGGCGTAACGGCTGAATCCATTGTACTCGCTTGGTTAATGAAACATCCCGCAGGCATTCAACCTGTGATTGGTTCAATTCGACCGGAACGTATCCGAGCTTGCCGTGATGCTACCCGGATTGAACTAACGCGACATGAATGGTATGAGCTATATTCAGCGTCCTGTGGAAGAAGAATGTAAGCAGGAG
The DNA here is from genome assembly GCF_002272715.1 of Paenibacillus sp. 7516. Lineage (NCBI taxonomy): Bacteria > Bacillati > Bacillota > Bacilli > Caryophanales > Paenibacillaceae > Paenibacillus > Paenibacillus sp. 7516. The sequence goes on along the minus strand of NZ_NPBI01000006.1, from coordinate 13,928 downwards.
ACATATGGATTGCGTATTAGCGGAAACATTTTTTCTTATACGAGAACGAAACACAGGCCGTCGGTCTGTGTTTTTTTATTTGTCTTTTTATAGATAGATTCAACACAGGTACTAGTCGTCTAATGAATACATAAATGCGCTATATTCCATGTCCATAGACTTAGTTCAGAGTTCTGATAAGAGGGACGTTTCAACCATTTTTCCCGGTTTCTAAGGTGGTTCAGAAACCACTGTGATAAAATAAGAGGAATAAGAACATACGATCTGTTTTGTGGAAGGAGATTAAGGATAACGATGGAAATGCTTAAGCCGCCGGCTGAGACATTATATGAGACTGAATTACGCGCACTTCGGGAGGAAGACAAGGGAAAACGTCCCCCCAACTGGTTATTATCTCCCGCATATGTGCGAGATTTCATTATTGGCAGGGACAAACCCGCCATGTTGGATGGAGAAGCCATACCAATTACTCGAAAATTCTATGGGAATGACGTCTTAATTGAACGTGCGGTGGTAACGCTGGCGGGCAATCGCGGCTTAATGCTGGTGGGAGAACCGGGAACAGCGAAGACGATGCTCAGTGAGCTGCTGACAGCTGCGATCTCGGGAACCAGTCTGAACACCATTCAGGGTACGGCAGGCACAACGGAGGACATGATCAAGTATTCTTGGAACTACGCAATGCTGCTTGATAAAGGTCCATCGGAAGCAGCTCTTGTGCCAGCGCCGTTATACAGCGGCATGAAGAAAGGCATCATCACCCGTTTCGAAGAGATTACACGTTGTCCCGCTGAAGCACAGGATAGTCTGATCAGTATACTAAGCGACAAAGTCATGAGTATTCCTGAGCTTGATGGTGGTGTGCTGTTTGCCAAGCCGGGGTTTAACGTTATTGCTACAGCGAATATTCGTGATAAGGGTGTTAACGAGATGAGTGGTGCGCTGAAACGCCGTTTCAACTTCGAAACGATCAAGCCGATCAGCAGTGTGAAGATGGAAGCGAAAATTATTGAATCCCAGGCACGAAGCCTTTTATTACATAGCGATATTGATATTGAAATTAATCCGGATGTGGTCGAGCTTCTTGCCACGACATTCATGGAGCTGCGTACCGGCATGAGCCGTGAAGGTTACAAGCTGGACACGCCACAAGCTTCCATGAGTACTGCAGAAGCCGTTTCCGTATACGTACAGAGTGCAATGACTTCGTATTATTACGAGGATAAGGGTATTGCATTGGATCGCCTGGTTCAGAACATGCTTGGAACCATTGCCAAGGAAAATGACAAGGATTTGTCTGTTCTGAAAGCCTACTTCTCCAAGGTTGTGAAGGAGCGCTCCAAAGAAGAGGGAATTTGGAAGGACTATTATGAGGAGAAAAAATGGATCGGGTAGCGCCACAAGTGGAGCCGGATGTTACCCAGTTACAACCCCTCTTTGAGTCTCAGGTGTGTAACCTGAACAATGGTACGGTTTATTTTCCGATAAGGCATCATAGTCCGGTTTGCTCTTATCATTTGTTACAACTGATTGAGGCATATCAGCCGGACAGTATTCTGATCGAAGGACCCGAGAGCGGGAATTCCTTTCTCTCCGTGTTGGCTGATGAAGCAACGATCCCTCCGGTCAGCTTGTATTATACCTATGAGAGCGAGGATGACCGCGCGGCGTGTTATTATCCGATGCTTCGTTATTCCCCAGAATATGTAGCGTTACGTGAAGCTTCAAGGCTTAACATTCCTGCACAGTTCATTGATCTCGATTACTATCATTTCGCTAACAAGGAGAAAGCAGAACAGCATGAAATATCTGTTCAAGATGAGACGCTGCTGGCCAGTTCGGACTTTATCAACCGTTTGTGTCAAAAAATGAACTGCCGCAGTTTCGACGAGCTATGGGAGAAAGTGTTTGAGATCGGCGGCCTCGAAAAATCCACACAGGAATTTGTACAGGATGTGTTCACGTATTGTACGTTATCTCGTATGTGTTACACAGCTGATCGGTTACACCGTTCCGGTGATCTTGTCAGAGAAGAACACATGCGAAACTGCATCCGTGAGGCTTCCCTGAAATATGATCGCGTACTCGTCATTACAGGTGGATTCCATACGTACGGACTACTGGGCTTGGATACAGACTCGGCTTCGCACAAATCTTCAGACAAGCCTGTGAAGAAGAATATAAGCTCTGGAGCCAGAAATACGGTACATCAGCAGATGTATCCCATGGTGTACACCTTTGCAGAAGCGGACCGTCTGAATGGTTACGCGAGTGGAATGCCATATGTGAATTACTACGACATGATATGGAGCGAGCTGCTCCGCAAGAAAAGTACCGCATACAATGTAACGGCAGTAAATCTGCTGTCCAAGCTTACACGTGCACTCCGTAAGGGCCATGAGCACGTATCGACCAGTGACGCGATTGAGGCATACAGCATGGTTCAGGGGCTTGCAGCGCTTCGGGACAAAAGAGAAGGAGGGGTCTATGAGCTGATGGACGCAGCAACATCTTCCTTTGTCAAAGGTGAGCTTACACTGGCTACAGAAAAACCGCTGCAAGAGCTCCAGCTTCTTCTGACCGGAGATGCCATAGGAAGTGTGGCCCCCAATTCATTCAACATTCCGATTGTTGAAGATTTCAAAGCCCGTTGTGCGGTATCAAAGCTGCAGATTCGTACGACCGGTCAGCATAAAAAAGTACTTGATCTATATGCCAAACCAGAGCATCGGCAGCTTAGTCAACTGTTCCAATGCATTACCTATCTGGTTCCTGAATTCGCGAAACGCCAATCCGGACCAGACTGGATTGCCCAGCGAGATATGAATCTGGTCCGGGAAACCTGGATCTATACCTATTCATCAAGGATTGAAGCAAGATTAATTGAAAATTCACTTTATGGTGGTACCATTCAGGAAGCGGCAACCCGAAAAATGGCGGAACAGATGCAGAATATACCGGATCATCATAGCGGTGAGCTTGCTAGATCCATGCTCCAGGCTCTGCTTATGGGTTTACAGGATACAGCAGCACAATTGTATGATCAAGTCCGATCAGCACTGAGAAAAGACGGGAATTTCCTTTCGCTCTGTGGGAGTCTTCACACTCTGGACCGAATTCATCAGCACCGAAGATTGCTTGGATTATCGGATGACAGCCATCTTCCCGAGCTGGTTGCCGAAGCCTACAATAACGCAGTGGACAAATTGCTGCAGCTCGCGAGAACGAATCCTGATGAGCATCAGCCTGTTATACAGGGGCTGAAGCTGCTCGCGATGCTGGCGGAATCTTCCGAAGAACGTTACCGCGATGAAACCTTCAGAGCTCATCTGAATGAATTGCTGGCAGATCACGACCTTCCTGCTCAACTCGAAGGTGTATGCCTGGCCATTTCCTCTGGACTCGGTGATCGATCAAGGGAAGAGATCGTTGATCGTGCTCGGGGATACATTCGGGGAACGCCGGATCAAATGCGGCAGACAGCACTGTATTTACAGGGTGTGTTTTCCGTGGCACGAGATGCATTTTTATATGAAGATCAGCTGCTATCCGAGCTGAATTACATGATAGAGCAGCTGGATCATGATGATTTTATGTTGATGATCCCGGAACTAAGGCTTGCATTCACCTACTTTACACCTATGGAGACAACACTGATTGCGGATCGGGTTGCGAAGCTGCATCAGGTTCACTCCAATGAGATGGCGATACCGGGGATCGATGAACACACACTGATTCAGGTGAAATCCTGGGATGAAGCCATCCGGAAGGAGTTTGAGACATGGAAGCTGATCTGAACAGAGGGGCGAGAACTCCTGATCCATTGAAGTCCCTTCCTGATTCCAATCAGGCTGAAACGCTGAACCGATGGCGATTGATCTTGGGCGATTCTGCAGAAGAAGGCTTATCGAATACGGATGCATACGATGCGGAGCATTTCAAGTATACCGAAATCGATGAAATTCTGGGTTACCTCTACAACCGGGAATACGGCGAAGCACAGGGATATCGGAAAGAAGGAGGACGCGGATCCTCTAATCTTACGGTTCCAAACTGGCTGCATAAGGTTCGGGAATTATTCCCCAAGCCAACCGTGGAGCTGCTGGAGAAACAAGCACTGGATCGTTATGGTCTAACGGAGCTATTAACCGACAAAAAACTGCTCGAGTCTCTCGAACCCAACATGAACCTGCTGAAAAACATCATGCAATTCAAAGGACGAATGAAAGGGGATGTGCTGCGGAGTGCGAAGGAGATCGTGCGGACTGTAGTTGAGGACCTTCAGCGTAAACTGGAGTCCCAGACCAGAGCCAGCATCATGGGAAAACGCAGCAGTTACACACCAAGTTCCGTAAAGTCCCTGCGTAATCTTAATTTCAAACGAACCATTACCAAGAACCTGAAAAATGTTGATCGAACCAACCGTAGATTGGTGATTGATCGTCTTTATTTCGACGGTAATATCCAGCCGCATAATAAATGGAACGTCATCATTGCTGTTGACGAGAGCGGCAGCATGATGGACTCGGTCATTTACAGCTCAGTAATGGCCAGTATCTTCTATCGTTTGAATGCGCTGCGTACCCACTTGTTTATATTTGATACCCAGGTTGTCGATCTAAGTGACAGGTTGGATGATCCGGTTGACGTGCTCATGAGTGTACAGCTTGGTGGAGGAACTCATATTACCAAGGCTCTGCGTTATGGTGAGACGCTGATTGATAATCCTGGCAAAACGATCTACATCCTTGTAAGTGATCTGGAAGAGGGATATCCGATCCAACAAATGTATAAAGCGTGTAAGGATATTATGGATGCTGGTTGCAAACTGCTTGTGCTCACGGCACTCGATTTTAATGGGGATACCGTCTATAACAAACATGCCGCACAAACCTTAACCAATATGGGAGCACATGTCGCCGCAATTACCCCTAACGAGCTCGCAGAATGGATCGGTGAGATTATCACGTAATAGTTTATAACCAGGTTTTTCACTCAAAATTTAAGGAGGAATGTGTAATGCTTACTACAGATCGCGCTGTTGAGGCGTTAGTTGAGAAGTTTGCTGAGATGTGCTCGAAGGATTACTCCCTAAAAACAGATCGGAGTCAGGAAATCATTGATTATGTGCTGGGACACACTGACAAATTTCCTGAAATGATAGGGAATTCCAGCCATTATGTCTACTATACAATTGATGCGCTCATGAAGCTTGCCAAGAAAGATGATGGAGATATATTTTTCCGGGCAGGGGCTATTGTCATTCACCTGGAATCCCACTACTCCAGACGCAATTCGTGGGCTACGGATGGCTTCACCATATGTCTCGGCAATGACTCTGAAGCCTACGGTTTGAGTGGAAAGAGCAAAAGCCCAGATCGGATCGGTGGTCTGCTGTCCCGATTGGAGAAAATACGTAAGTTTGCCGGAGAAAAAGAAATTGTAGATGAACTCAAAAGCAGGCTAAGCCGTGTACAGGTATTTGTTGAGTCCAAAAAAGGCAACGGATATGGTAACCATGAGCGAGAAATAATCGACGCCTTGCTTCTACTGAAACTGTATTCCAAGTTGAACGGTGTCCCCTCACAGGCAGCACAGTTGCAATTACTAAGCAATCACCTGCCTGAGTTACTTCAACTGGTAGTTGCTGAGGATGCAGAGCAGCTCCGCCCGGCGTTACATAAGCTCATTGAGCCACTGGTTGTTTGCTCCATGCAGAGTAGGTCTAATCGGTCTGTGCATGATCTGAAACCGGAATTTCTTCAGCAAAAACGAAATCGCCTGATGGAAGAGCTGTACCCGGACACTTCATTGAATAAAAAAGAACAATTGTCTCAGAATGTGTTCCATCAGACCATGATCTTGATAAGCAGCTCGTTGTTGTATCTGATCAATGTCCATGGGGGAAAGGACCGTTTCCTCGAAAACAAAGGCGAAACAGGCCGTGCTCTATTGGAAGCAATAACTCAGCTGCATGAAATCTATCCGTTTGAGACGCGCATGTATCTGATGAGCATGGATTCCAGAGCCAAAAATGCCGACGGGCTGCTCGCTGGTCTGCTTCCTCTGGATGAACCATACCAACTGATCGAGCTGTTGAATAACGAATTGAATATGTATACGATATCATGGCAGTCGATCCAGTCGGCCATTATGAGTGATCCGGAACAATCCATACGAGCTTATCATATTCTCAAAACCCCATACCTCAAGTTGGTTATCCAAAAGATAATGGAAGATCAAGGTAGAGAAATCCCTGATGAGGACGGTACGCTTGAACAAGCCGTTTCTGCAGTACTCCGGGAGCCATTGGATGGTGGTCGCAGTGGTCTTGCCATCGCACGGTATCTCGAAGGTCAAACTTCGTTTGAAGATTACTGGAAAGACTCAAACAGCCGCAGTCTGTTTAACAATCTGAATCGTGACAAAAAACGTATTCAGAGTCTCATTGCCATCAGCTTCCTGCCAGTGGATTCGGAGGCAATGCGCCGGTTTGTAATTTTGGCTACCTATCCGGACTGGACGCTGGATATCGTCTCGGATATGTATCGTTCCTACGCTTTCAGCGGAGAGAAGCTGCTGCAGCGTTATGGGCAAGATCCAGAGGTACAGCAGGATAAGCTGTTGACCAGTTTGATCTCGCTAAACGGTATGACGGATTACAGGTACAAAGCAATGCCTCAGGATGAGTACCGCCGGATCATTCAGCTAAATCTGGACTATGCTCTGGGACAGTATAAAAAGCTCCCAACCGACACACGTATTTTAATTTTGGAGATTACCTTCGAGCAGCGAAGTGAACTCAAGACGGAGAAACTTGCCGAGGCGATTCGCGCTGGACTGCAGGATTCATCCAAAAAAGCCAACAGTCTCGCATTATCCGAATTCAATCGTGTACCTGATCCGGAACTGTTTACAACGATCTATCGTTCAGAGAAAAAAGCAAGCGTGAAAGAAATGGCGCTTAGTGCAATTCGCAGTTTGGATCATAAGAAGGAGCTATATCGTGAGCTTCTGGAGGGAGAGAAATCGGCGGAATGGAAGAACTTGATCCAAATTCTGCTGGATACCGCAGATCAAAGCCCGGAATATGCGCATGCTGCACTTGCTGATCAGGCGGATGCCAAAAAGCTGGCTAGATTCAGTTGGTTATCCCTGAAGGACTTGCCTTCGCTTATTCGTTCCGAAGACAATCAACCTTTGGATGATCGAATCAAGCAATATATTCTGGTGCAATCGGTCGATCATACATCTGCACCGAACGAAAGGCTGAATGAACTGCGCGAGTATGCTGATGAAGAATCGTTATCTCGATTCGCGACTGAACTGCTCCAGTTATGGATTCAGGACGGTGCCCCAGCGAAGGAGAAATGGGTGATGTATATCTCTGCGCTCTTTGGCAGTGTGCAAATCGTTCACATTCTAACGCCTCAGATTAAGGAATGGACCGAAAACAGCCGTGGAGCTATTGCGGCAGATGCTGTGAAGGTACTAGCTTATCTGAAAGAACCATCTGCTCTCATGGCCATTGATAAAATTAAACGCAGCGTGAAGAACCGTCAGGTGAAAGGTGCGGCAGAAGAAGCACTGCAGCTTGCGGCCGACAACTTGGGACTTACGCCGGAACAGTTGGAAGACCGGCTTGTGACCACCCTTGGTTTTGACGAGTCAGGAACGATGAGGTTAAGTTACGGTGAGCGTTCATTCCTGATTAAAGTGAATGGGGATTTGCAGGTCGTCGTTCTGAACGAAGAAACGGGTAAAACAGTGAAAAGCTTGCCTGCACCAGCACAGAAGGATGATGCAGAGCTCGCTGCACAATCCAAAACACGTTTTACGCAGCTGAAGAAAGATCTCAAAACCATGGTGGGCATTCAGGCACAGCGCCTGGAGGAATCATTGTCCAAGCAGCGTCTGTGGTCCGCTGAAGAGTGGAAAGCACTCTTTGTTGAAAATGTGATCATGCAAAAATTCGCTGTAGGTCTGATCTGGGGCACATATGAAGATGGTCAGCTGAATAGCACCTTCCGCTATATGGAAGATGGTACATTTAACACGGTCGATGAGGATGAATATGAACTGCCTCTGAATACACAGGTAGGACTCGTACACCCTCTTGAACTTGAAGCATCCGCTCTGGACGGCTGGAAAACACAGCTCGAAGACTACGAAGTGAAGCAGCCTTTCGAGCAGCTTAACCGTGAAATTCACCTGCTTGAAGAAGAAGACATCAAGCTAGAGGAGTATTCCCGACTTCCAGAATCGGAGTTTTCACCGACAGCTTTCCCGAAAGCACTGGAGAAATTCGGTTGGATCAAAGGGCCGGCAATGGACGGCGGCTGGTATCATGAATTTTACAAGGAGTACGATGAATACGTAGCTGAACTGCGTTTCAGCGGAACCAGTATCACGTATTATGAGGGGATGGACGATATTACGCTGGAATCTCTCCATTTCTTCAGACCGGAGAACAAGAGAAATTATTACTACAGCAATAACAAAAGCATTGCTCTGGGTCAGATTCCGGGACGCGTCTTCAGTGAGACACTCTACGATATCCTAAGAGCGTCGGGGCGTTGATTACGTGAGTGAATTCGAACAGAAATTCAGGACATTTTCGAAATTGTGCACGGAAGACTACCTCATAAGGCATGCGAATAAGGGATTATACAAAAGGTCTTTGAAAGACATGGATAACGGTGTGAGCGTGCAATATACGTGGAACGAATCATCAGTGAGCTGTCTGTTGAGTGATGGAACTCTCTGTACACTGGAAAGTACACTCGATCACTGGGATTGCTCCTGTCCGTCGGATCACATCTGCAAACATGTTCTGATCTCGATTCTGTATTATCAGCGTGAATATCAGACGGATGAAGATGTTACAGGGCAAGACATGCAGGCGGAGGCAGACCATTCATCTGAAGCGACTGACAATAATTCAAATTCCAGTTCGATTGCTATGGATGCAGAGGAGTTAATAACGGGTGATGAATCCCGTTTCCGCTGGATGACAGAGTCCGATCTGTCTATCTTAATCAAATTGTATAGCTCCTCGATGATCGAAGAGGTTTGGTTCCGGTTGAAGTATCCCGAGCAGATCGAAGTTCTGGAGGATTCCCTTCTTACCGTGCGACTTGTAAGACAAGACATCGAGGTTTCATTCACCCAGGAACCCAGTCTCGCGAAGGCGCTGTGTAAGGTTAAACAAACGGCTGGAAATATGGCGAAGCTGGAAGCCTTGCTTCGATATCGCAGACAACAACATGTGGACGATGAGGATGTCTTGAGTGGAAGAGTATATGATACCAAGTTCTCCATTCAAACCGTCCGTGAATGCCGGAACATGCTGGCCGTTCTGTTAAAAACCGGGCTTGCCAGGCTGCCACAGTCCTATATGGCCCAGCTGGAGACGCTCGCTGTTGCTGCGCATAGCGGTAACCTCCCTGATGTTGAACGAAGTTTACGGGGAATTCAGGGTGAATTAGAGCTATTCTTCAATCGACATATTCGTTTCTCCATGCAAACCATGCTTGATCGGGTGTCCAAGCTGTATCTCGCATTGCAGGTCCTGGAGCAAGAGCGTACTTCCGCTTATATGCAGTGCCAGCTTATTGGCAGCTTTCGCAGCAAGTATTACACAGTTCCACAGTTACATCTGTATGGTTTAGGAGCAGATGCATGGGAAACCAGGTCCGGTTACCGGGGCATAACGTATTATTTCTACTGTTTTGAAGACGAAGAAATATACACGTACAGCGATGTACGAGCCGTTTACTATGAAGATAATTCATTTTCCTATGCAGAGCATTATGGGGCATTTACACCATGGCTCACCAACGTGACCTTCCGTCAATTTGCTGGGGAAGAGCTGCAGTTCCAAACGGTAAAAGTGAACAACGACCGCAGGCTCTCTTCAGGGGAGAGTGCGAAGCTGAAACTAATGCCGCGAACAAAAGTGGAAGATGTGAATCTGGGCAAATACATGCAGGATGTTCCTTCTCTATTTCTAGAGGATTCAAGGGCATTTGAGCTATTTACCAACCCGAAGGAGCGTCTTGCCATCCTTCGGGTTGCCCGGATCGTAGATCACAGCTTTGACAAACGAACTCAACAACTTCTCCTTACCATTGAAACGGAAGAAGGCGAGCTGCTTCACCTGACGCTTCCTTACTCGATGGACTGGAAAATGATGATCCAGCGTCTCGAGTCAGGATACGGAGCCGCCTCGCTGGAACACTTTTATGCTTTTGTTCGCATTGAACAGAACAAATTCTATCCGATCAGCTTTCTAAAGGGACAACGGGTAATCAGCCTGAAATTGGATATAGGCTATGGAAGGACGGGTAGACTTGGAAGACTATAATCAGTTCATGCAGCAGATCGGCGGCTGGGCAGAAGAATTGCTGCTGCGCGGGATATCCCAATTTACCTTGAAGGATGTAGGCGTGTTAGAACAGTTTCTTGTGGAGATCAAACGCTTTCAACTGACATTCCTTGAGGAAATTGTAGGGCTACTGATAGCGGAAGGACGCAGCCTGGCTCTTGGTCATGGTAACGAGGAGCTTCTGCTGAACCATTATTGTCGCTTAACCCAATATGTACAACTAAGCATTCAGGAGACATCCTGAAGCTATCCGAAAGATTTGCAGAAGCGTGTGCCTCTGCAAATCTTTTTTTGTGGAGAAAGTGTTATTTGGTTTGCTTTACCGGGTCTATCCTTCTCCGTATACTATCCACCATGTCGCTCACGATTCATTAGTAATATTCGGTTAAATGTCATATCCCGGTTTATGATGCATACCATTAGGCGAATGCGGTCATAAGGGAGGAAACAGACATGTCGATGAGCGAGCCACTGTTAACTCAAATCGTAAAACAACAACTTCCGGCCGGCGCTAATGTCGTCACTATACTTAAACCTGTCGAACATCCAGCCATCTATGCGGCAGATCTCACCGGAGACGGGATGCCGGAGATCGCTGCGGTTTATAAACTGGATGGAGAATTAACCTTGTTGATTTTGAAATTTGTGCAAGGACAATGGACGAAGATGTCGGTCACCAAAGGCTTGGGATACAACACAACCTTGCTGACAGCTGCACCTGTAACATCCACGGCAAGAAACAATCTTATGGTCGGCTGGCAGCTCGGTTCCATCTGGTCCAAACTTGCTGTATATGAATGGACAGAAGCAGGGTTAACGGACGTAGCCCCAGCTGATCTATATTTCAGTCATGCGGAGATTATTGATATGCCCGGTCAGCATGGAAGAGATGGGAAAGTGGAGATTGCCCTTTGGACACATGATACCGGGGAGGCTTATCAGGTTGAACTTATCCGGTGGCAAAATGGGAAATGGGTACCTGCCACAGACGTATACATGTATTACTTTCCCAAGGTTGTGCAGTACTACGAACAATTAACTCAGCATTATCCGGACCACACCTTTTACTGGTATTATCTTGCCGACGCCCAGTATCGCGCTGGGTTATTACCGGCTGCTCTGATTTCAGTTCAAAAAGCATTAAGTTTCAACGAGCCTTACCCATCGCGGGAAGCGCTGCTTGAATTGGAGAAGCAGATCAAACAAAGTATGGGAGGTAGTCATGTACGTGAAACTACCTGGTTATTCCCGATTTCGGTAAGAACGATTCAGGGAACCCGGTGGGGCTATATGGATGAACAAGGTCGAATCCGGCTGGAGCCCGTACTTGATGACGCTCGTGATTTTCAGCCAAATGGCCTGGCTGTAGTTGTGAAAGATGGCAAGGCTGGTGTGATTAATCTGAATGGCCAGTATGTTGTTCAGCCTGTATATGATTCCATTAATTCATTCGAAGAAGAACGGGCAATTGTGATTGACGCTCAGGGCTTTAAAATGATCGATGAACAAGGTCATGTGCTTACGAAACGGGCTTATCCCTTCATCGCGAATATGAAGGATGGGCGAGCGCTTTTCTATGATACTTCCGGAGGTCAGGCAGGTGGAGATGTCAGTCGTTACGGCTACCTGGACGCTGCCGGCCATGAGGTGATCCGAGCACAATTCGTATCAGCCTACGATTTTAGCAACGGAAAAGCCGTTGTGCAGATCAAAGACAATGAGTTTGCACTCATAGATCGTAATGGAAACCGACTGGCTACATACCCTTACGCGTATGTGGGACCGTTAGGAGACGGTTTACTTGCTTTCCAGAAGGAGACACCCGGTAAATACGGATATATCGATGAACGAGGTCAGGTCCGAATAGAACCTAAATTTACTACAGCACTTCCTTTCAACGGTGGGCACGCGATTGTGAATACAGCAGAGGACTACAAATCCATTTATGGTGTCATTAACACGCAAGGGGCTTTTGTCATTCAACCGGCGTACAATGATATCCGAGATCTAGGGGAGCAGCGTTTTGCGCTGGGGCAGGCCATTGATCCGGAGCAACCTTTCATTGGCTCATTGTATGCGATTGCAGATGTTAATGGCAGGAGACTTACAGAGTTCATTTACAGGGACATAGGCGACTATAAAGGGGGGCTCGCTTCTGCTTCGGATGGAAGACAGTCTGTTCTGCTTGATCTGAGCGGACGCCCAGCACCAGGATATCCCCGTGTAGAAGGTTCCGGTACACTGGAAGTCGTAGCGCCGGATTTGATCAAAGCAAACGTTGATCAGCGTCTTTTGTATGTCAATCGAGCCGGACAGATCATCTGGCGGCAAAATACGATCGTTCCACTTCAGCCACCTTACCGTGTTCGTGAAGAGAAGTATAAACCTAATATCGATTATCTGGTTTATTATCCGCAGGTGGAAGGATTAACCGACCAGGCCGCACAACTGGCACTTAATTTGAAATTGAGGAACTTGTCTCAAGTCAAACCGATTTCTCCAGACCAAAAGCTGGATTACAGCTACACAGGGGATTTTGATATTACATTTTATCAGCAACAGCTGCTTCAGCTGCAGCTTACGGGATATAACTATCCCTTTGGGGCTGCACACGGAATGCCTACGATGATCTATGCCATTATTAATCTAAGCAGCGGGCAGCTGTATGAATTAAAGGACTTGTTTAAGCCGAATAGCGACTACGTAAAAGTATTAAGTCAAATTGTAGGAGATCAGATCAAAAATGATCCTCAGTATTCTTATGTATTTCCGGATACCTATGAAGGAATTAGCCCGAACCAACCATTTTTCGTGACGGCAGACGCGCTGCATCTATATTTCAATCCCTATGAGATCGCTCCGTACGCAGCGGGATTCCCGACATTTACGATTCCTTTTGTCCAGATCAGGGACATTATTAATACCGAGGGTTCGTTTTGGAAAGCGTTCCATATGTAGCATAGGACTATAATATAAAGTTCAAGATGAAGCCATATTCCATATGGCTTTTTTTGTGCAAAAAAGGTGACATTATCTAATTACAAAATATTGTAACTTTGATGGAAGAGATGGCGTTTAGATAGTAGGGGGGATCTTTGCTGTAATTGGATTGATGTACGCCATAGTTAAAGATAGAATTTTAAAGAGAAGAAGCGCTTTAGGCGATTTTTGTGGGATAAGTGGCTGTTTGAAATATTTGAGTACTATTTTAATGAGAATATTGATAAAAATTTCACAAAGATTAGTTTTCATTTGAACTTGCTTTAAAAGATAGGAATGGGGAATTTAGTTATGCTATTAGGTATACATAAAATTAATTAATTCCGTACAGGCTATAATCATGGTGGCCGTGCGTGAATATAAACGTTGCAATTCATGATTTCATCGTCAGGTACAGAAGTTGTTTGGGATTGATTAAAATTACGGCCGTGCAGGAATAAAATCCTGTGTGGCTTGGATTTTAACAAAACTAGAGAAATCGGAAGTTTAAATTTCGAAAATCAAATTACAATTCACACATTTATCCATATGATATTAAAAA